>JBCBSF010000082.1:0-25741 GCA_039819325.1 Pseudomonadota bacterium
TCGTGATCCCATCTCTGATCTCCTTTGCGACACGATACATGATCACAAGGAGCGGCACTCTTACGCGACAGGTCCAGAGTGTTAATCTCGACCGTGATCCTGTAGCGCCAGCAGTGCGGCTCTCCCATGCCATCCATCTTACTCATGGCATATGCCACTCCACCGAACAGCAGAGCAACAGCAACAACAATAATACTTCTCATAAAATCCCCATACAAAATACACAGTATCAAATGCTCTTACATGATCTTCTCGCAATATACGAAACCGCACAGTGGCGTGATCATTGAGCGTGTTTTATTTATCAGCTATCTACACTCATAGATAGCAAGCTGTCAAATTTCAACAATTTTACTATTTCGGATGAAGGCGTTAGCCCAATTACCGCTCCGTCGCAATTTCCTCTCCCAATGCTTCGATGGCACGTAAAAACGGCCTGGGTCTGGTTCCAAAACGGTAAGTTCAGAAATGCAATAGCTTCGGACAGGCGACAGGAATATGGAGAGCGAACGACAGCGCATGTGCATGTGGGGCGCTTCAGATGTTCGGATGGGCATACCGGTTTATAGCTGATGCAGATCTCGATGATGAACCGCGGTGAGCCCGTATTGCGTCTGAAAGCTGTATCACGGAACTGCACATGCCTTGCACGATAGCGCCGAAAAACCGACCCGCAAGATGTGTGCTGTAGTACAGCACCATCTCGGCTCACTGCACTTCCGCTTGTTCGGCAAGGGGGCCCGCTGCGCGCCCCCGTTGCATCCCCCCGGCCTAGGCTTGACGCGCCGCCGCACCACACCTAATCGATCCGGTCGTAAAACGGAGCCTGTGAAGCGGGTCCGTAGATCTTGCTCAATCACTTGGAGCGACCCTCGTCAACCCCCATTCCACGATCTAGTCAGCACACTACTCCACTAAAAGTTTGTTCCGAATGAGCTCAATCCATAGAAAGGGCTTCTGCGCTATAGCTAGCCGACACCTCCCGGGTACGGGCCTCGTTCCCGTCGTACACAGCCTTACGGACAGCACTCAGCCCGATTCTAAGTTTCCCTCTCAAACCTTCAATTGCAGAGCGAGCAGCGGGAGACGCTAAGACCACGTGCCCCCTGCCAAATGCTTCACGATCGTGCATTCCTTGCCGATCCGCTCCATCGACCCAGCGAAGAGTCGTGATCATCAGATTTTCGTGCTCATCAAAAACATCGAACGGATTCGTACCTGAGCGTGACCAACCAAGCTCTGACATTACATATGGGCAAAGCGTCAGTATCGGGTTTGGCAACTCACCAAAGTACAAGTCCTCCACGCAGCATAGGACTCTGCTATCCTTTTTTTGGTATGTTGGTTCCCAAGAATCTATCGACTGAAGTCTCGGCACTTCCACCAAGTACTCATCAGTTTTCTCAGACGTTATTTGAAATGGGAGGGATAATCTGAAGCTCTCCATTAAATCACGCCAGTGCGAATATCTAAAGAGGCTAGTTTCTCCTAAAACAAATCTCCGTTCAAAGAGTCTAACGTATAAATCTTCTTCAGCCATCACCAACCATTCCTCCACTGCCCCACTATGCCTCTCGCTGTGTGGTAAACGTGGTGCAACTATCCAATCAGGCCGCGGCTCTATTGGCATTCTCCAGTCCATGAGTGAAGGACCGCCCATATGAGCCCAAATGATAGGGATCACGCTGAGATCGACGCGGCTGGCGCGCACGAGCTCTCCCAATGTCTTCCCAATGCCGCGAAGCGCTGCCATCGGCATCGGACGCCTGTAGGACATCCTGAGGTCCATCCGACTAAGCCGCTCTCCAATCTCCATTTCCGCAGTTGGTCCAAACGTAGCGCCCCCTCCTTCGCGTCGCATGAACTCGGCACAACGTCGACGCAACAACTCGAGATCAAAGCCGCTTGCGTTAGAGATCATCTTGACTGGAAACCCGACGCCCGACGTCCACGTCCAGGGATCATCTGACCAAACAGGACGTGAACCTGGGTTGGAGCCAGGTGCCAAATCGAAGTCATCCGGTCGGGAAGCGGTGTCTAGCTGAAGGGAGTAAAAAGCAGAGAGCTCACGAGAGTACTCGGAACTAGGCTTGTCGGCATCCAGCTCCCTGAGTACCCTTCGTCCCTGCAAAGCCACGACGAAATCCCCATGGTCTGCATGTCTCTGGGCCGCCGAGATCAATTCATCCTTAAGACCCACAACGTGGCGAAGTCGGTAACACAAAGACGCGGCCTCCCGCGCGCCTTCATGATCACGCTCGATAAACCGGCACAAAGTCTCAAGCACCAAGGAGCCGCCCCCGGCTTCCGCAACCGCTATAGCAGCCGCGCGACTATGAGCTAGTATATCCCCGCATGAGAAACCAAACGGCTGAGCTAAGAGCCATGCGAGCAGGTCTGAGTGTGTTTCAACGTCCTCTGAATCGGACACGGGATCCGCCAAGCGATACTCACGGTAAGCCTTTAAATGCGACGCAGTCTCATTCCAGAATTCCGTGTAAGGTATCGCAACACAGATTTGCCGCATGATCCTATCTAGGTCCAAAAACAATGAGGGCCCTGCAGTTTGTCCACTTGAAAGCTCCTCTATTAGGACGTCATATCCTCTTTCACGTCCTGCGTTCCCTTCCCGTTCAATTCTCAGATCTTGGAGTTGAAGTTTCTGACCTCCATAAAACTGTGGCCAATATCCGCTTTTCGCTGCTGCCTCTGCTTGCAAAAACAACTCGTCAGAAAACTGTCTTTCATCTAAATGAAACATAGATCTACTACAAGCAATCAGAAACTCAACGTCCTCCATAAACTGCGGCCTCGATTGAATAAAATTCTGAATGCTTTCTTTGCTCGAATGAGTCGCTAATTTCCTCCCTGCCTGCAAATAGGTGTAATCTACAGAATCCCCAAAATTACTTTTCCCTTCGCCAAAAGAAATCAATTCTTCCAACGACGACACATCTATCTTACTAGATCTAGAAGATTCTGAAACATCCCCAGTACCGTCTATTTGTCCCTCTAAAGAGTTTAACTGGGCAAGCGCTTCAGCCGATGCTGACTTAAGTTCAACAGCTTGATCAGGTACAGCAGATATAAGCTTTTCTAGTAAAAAATGCCTTTGAGACAACGGACACCATTTCAGAACAGATCTCTTCAATGTGTGTACTGCTTGTTTCCGACGCGAAGCACTTAACGTTCTAAACGCTATTTCGAGGAAATCACAATCATATCCATCATAATAAGGAATAACGACATTAGAAAACACTTGTATAGCCAAATACGACAGGCTAGGATCACTCTTTGAAACTCCAGCTAACACTCCGCTCGCAAGTTTTGCCCAACTCGTCAGACTGCTATCAATTAGCCTAGGAACCAAATTCGCTATAACCTTAGGAGATGACGAAGCGCCAATCAACAAGTCGTCTACTACGCGTCGGGCAGTTTCGTCGCCTTCTGTTTGATCCATGCCAAGAATGAAGCGCCCAAACACACGTCCGTATGTACCAGCATTATTGGGCGCAGCCTCGCATGCGTGCCTAAACGTTTTTCCCCAGAACTCATATTGCGGTTCCTTTTTTGCCCTGAGGAAGTACCCAAATGATTCACTATGAACTTTTTCAAGATAACTCCAAGACTCAGAGGTCAAACCAATCTGCGCAAAGGTCTTTGCGTAGCGAATATACAACGCTATTGCTTGATGCGGTGTACGGCTGAACTCGGGTAACTCAGCAATAATTCCAAGCCGGCGGGTCGCTTGATCTAAGTTTTGGGAATGTTCAAACATTGTCAAAGCGAATTCAAATCGAAATGGTACAGAATGATATAGGTTATTCTGGCCTTGCTCCATTTTCTGATCAACAAGTGTTATAGCTTCCCCAAGTCCTCTCTCATCCAAAGAAATCGATATTCTTCCAATAACACCGCCAAGCCACTCAAGTATTTCATCAAATAGATAGCGATCTGTAAGGCCTGGTACTGAATGCGCTAAGAAATAAACTATAGTGCGTAGATCAGAGATATTTACTGTGCCACCTTTTTCAATACGCCCTTGTATTGTTGCAGCTCTATCAAGCATGACTTCCAGTTTCCTAAAGAATGTGTCCGCTTTGGATTCCTTCGCATTTGCCAGCTCGACCTCAAGCACTTCGCCAAGCAAAACAAGTTGATATCGAAACTGACAAACCTTCAGGAAATCAGCAGATTGATATGTGTTTTCTTCCTGCGTTATCGAGGGAATTCTCAATCCGCGAATCCAAAGTTTAGCAATGTCATTTAGACCATTCATTTTGGAACTTAATGCTGCCGCAAGTCGCCATGAAATATGAAGCGTGTCAATTGACCCTAGGTGTATCGCACGTTCCGTGGCCACACGAGAAGTCTCTATATCTCCGTCTCTGAGCGCACCTTCTGCGACTTCTATGTTTAATTGCTGCTCACCAGATTTGCCTATACCTAGGTAGGAGCAGAGCGCGCTTACATCTGTATATATATTGTCTAATATGACTCCCCGTGCTAAAGAGAATATCAATTGACTTTTTACCTCTCGTACTCGCGCCTCATATTTTTCCTCTTTATCCTTCTCATTATAATGCATCACAACAACTGGAAGAGCTTCGACAAAAGATATTAGGCTATCCAATGGACGAAATCTATATGCTCGCTGGATCCAATCGCAAGCTTCTACGAGATCCTGATCAGCGTTGAACCCTTCATTGGAGAAAAGAGTCTCTAAGGGTTCATTGGCTTCGAAGACCCTCCCTGCAAGCACTTCTTCACCATCATCCCAGAGATCATCAACCAGCGTTACCCAAGCCTCGTGAGAGACACCAGATAGTGCGTGCTCTATAGCAAGATCTTGCCGGTCTAAAGTTAGGAATAGATCTACAAAGTTTGTCTCGCTCATAGACTCATACCGATAGTCTAACTCCTTCGATATGAGAAGTTTGTTTAGGAGCAGGGCCCGATCACGTGTGTGTCCAACAGCACGATATACTAATCGGAGGTCAGTCAAAACATCGGAGTATGGTCTATAGGCAGCCACTGAGTTTCGGAAATACTCAGCTGTTCCGATTTTGAGAACAGCGAGCGGGTCATCGGCCCGCGCCTTGTAACGTAGTTGCATCCAGTATTGAGGGTCATCTTCTGGCGCGTCCGCCGCCATATCTGCTAAATCTTGATTGAGCTTTTGCTCAATACTGGAATCCGTTTCACCAAATCGTTGATTTGTTTGTGAACCAATAAAGAGGCGAAAACTGTTATGAAAAATTGAATAGTGGCCGTTTCCGCTCGCGTCCAGCAGAAATCGGGCCCGACGAAGTACGTCTTCGACAGCGGTTTCGTTCACGCGTTTTGCAAGGGCCTCCGCTGAGATAGTGCCTTCTGCTCGGGCTAACAGGGCGAGCACTCGTCTTGACTCGTTTTGGGCATCTAGGGCATTCCAAACTCGCTCATAGATGTCTTGGAGGTCTCTTCCAAGTCCGTCTGTATACGAAAGGATCTTGTTTACCTCGATTTCGTCAGGCGCACGTTTTATGGCTTCGATGAAGTAGCGGGCTGTAAGCGGATGTCCGGCGGTGGCTTGGTAGAGTGCCGCTAGATCAACGAAATGAGGCAGTCCAGCTGCTTGGGCCATCGCCTGTATGGCTGAGTTAGGCAACGGTGCCATCCTTACACAACGGTCTTGCCTCGATGCTTGTTGCTTTGCTGACGCGTTGAGATCGGCAATGTCAAGATGCTGAGACCCAAGCACAAACAACACACCATCCGGCAATGCGTGGGCAGGCGGGAGCTCTTTCAGAAAGCTGATGGATGGGGTCTCTTCTCTGGGAACGTGGTCGAGGCCATCGACGATCACGACTGCCTTTCTACCTGTAGCTCTGTATCGCTCGCTTGCTTCGTCCAGCTGTTTGGCCAGTTCGTTGCGCAGGACCATGAGGGAATCAGTTGTGAACTTTGACCCCGAGAATCCTAGGTCACGAAGCGCACCAGTTAGATCATTGAGAAACTCGCCCGCCTCAGCTCTTCCTAGAGCATGTCGCTCATCAGGGACAAAAGCCAAATATCTTGCGACAGCATAGTCAGGAGACGAAAACAATGCGCGCTGGAGAAGCGTAGATTTCCCAGTTCCCGGTGGACCTAGAAGACTGATGTAGCCAGAAGTATTTTTTCGAATAGCTTCGGAGATCGCTCGCTGTGTGGTGGAGTTCTCCTGAAAATCACCAGGAATTGGGAACTTATGCAATCGCCGCTGGCTTATCTTTATTGACCATCCGAGTTTAGTGATTAAGTCCTCCTCAGACCATAGATCACCGATATTAGAGTTTGCAACAAGTTGCGGAAGAAGGTTTCGAATTTGCTCTATTCGCCGCCGCTCACTATTAGGAAACTGCACAATTTTGTTTTTTTCGAGCTCGCGGCAGTCTAATACCTCCAAACAATTAAGAAAACGGACAAATTGATCATGATTGAGTGCGGATAAAATTCTTAACTCTGAAAGCTTATTGCTCCATCTTGAAGACTCTAATTCCTGAAGGTCAAATTTTGTTGTTTGGAGGTATTCTGCAAAACGTGCGCTATGAACTGGATTTTCATCTTCACCATTTCCTAGAGATTTGTCAGATGTGCTAAAAAAGCCACCAAACACGTATCTTACTCGGACGTTTCCCTCACCGTATGCGCTTTCAAGTGAGGTCCAAGAGTCAACAAGATCGTTAATGATCTTGTTACCAATAAGTTGTGTGTTGAGTGCAATCGGCTTTTGGTAAGTCTGAGTTTTAATTTGTGTTGCCCGCACGCTTCCTTCGCATGAAATCACAAGATCATCAACAATTCCTGCATGCGGATCAGCAATCGATAGAAAATCAAGTCGAGCATCGTACATTAGCCTGTATAATTCGCAGGCG
The DNA here is from genome assembly GCA_039819325.1 of Pseudomonadota bacterium. Classification (GTDB taxonomy): domain Bacteria; phylum Pseudomonadota; class Alphaproteobacteria; order Kiloniellales; family JACOMY01; genus JACOMY01. Next base: position 6,897 of record JBCBSF010000082.1, read on the forward strand.
GAATACTCGTACTGTTTCGTATATCCTCTTATGGCAGCTATTTCGCCAGCCGCAGAAGTCTTCGTGATTTGTTTTGACATTAGCCTTTTTCTATTCTTGCCAAAAGATTGCCCACTTCTGGCTCGAGTGTGTCGCCGGAAGTGGTGAGGATGCTATACTATTCGATTTCGCACCCACTAGACAAACTGGTTAGGTCCCCTCATGCGATCAATGCCCTGATGTCCAGGTGACAGGCAATACGTTCGCGGGAGTACGAGGAATCTCGACGTCTTGTATCACCTTGTCGGTCTGGAGTGTACAACCTCTTTGCGAGTCGCGCTGAATGTCTGCTCTTTCATCAGGCGAGGTATCGATTGCAGCTTACGAATGCGCGTCCGGCTGACGCCAGACCGGGCTCTCGTGAACCAAGCCCGCTGTGCGGTCTTGGCCATCCGGCTTCGATCCCTCGCGCAGTTTCGGACCGCTTCATGGAAGCGGACGTTATCCTTTTCCTTAGGGGCCAGCCCCTCAGCGCACTCCAGAAAAACCGACGAAGAGATCATTTCGTAATCGGCTCCCCCTGAAGGTCGCCCCCAATTACGAAGATGATCTTTCCCAGCTTTTTCTTCCGCTTGCACACCCCGTTCTCGCCGAAGGGCAGGGTTGCATGTGCAACCCCTATCCCACGGGAGAAAAAGAAATGAGGACAGATGTTTATGAGAAGGTGACGGCCCGGATCGTCAAGGATCTTGAGCGCGGAATCCGGCCATGGTTCAAGCCGTGGAGCGCAGAGCATGCGGCGGGACGGATCACCAAGCCGCTGCGCCATAACGGCATTCCCTATCAGGGGATCAATGTCCTCATGCTCTGGTCGGCGGCAGTTGCAGAAGGCTATGCCGCGCCGATCTGGATGACCTTCAGACAGGCCAAGGAACTTGGCGGGCATGTCCGCAAGGGCGAGAAAGGCAACCTTGTGGTGTTTGCCTCGACTCTGACCCGCACCGACACCGACCCGGCCACCGGAGAGGAAGAGGAGCGGGATATCCCGTACATGAAGGGCTATTCGGTCTTTAACGTCGACCAGATCGAAGGCTTGCCCGCGCATTTCCATGCATTGGCTGAGCCGCGGCTTGATCCCGTTCAGCGCATTGAGCACGCGGAAAGTTTCTTTGCCGGGACCGGGGCCGAAATTCGTCACAGCGGCAATCAGGCCTACTACGCAATTGGCGAAGACCGGGTGCAGATGCCGCCTTTTGAGGCCTTCCGGGATGCGGAGAGTTACTACGCCACCTTGGCACATGAATGCACGCACTGGACTCGGCATCCGTCACGGCTGGACCGGAGTTTTGGGCGCAAGCGCTGGGGCGATGAAGGCTACGCCATGGAGGAACTCGTTGCGGAACTTGGCTCCGCGTTCCTGTCCGCCGATCTTGACCTTGCCCCGGAACCTCGTCCGGATCACGCGTCCTATCTGGCCTCTTGGCTTAAGGTGCTGAAGGGCGATAAGCGGGCGATATTCCACGCGGCGTCTCACGCCCAACGCGCTGCCGACTACCTGCACGGCCTGCAGGCTTCTCCGGCGATGGAGAAGGCAGCATGATCAAGCAGGATACAAGCGCAGGCCAGCTTGGTTTTGATACTCTCCTCAGCGACGCCGAGGCAGACAACACGGCCCGCAGGTTCGAGCGGGAAACCGCTCACCTGCCGGGGGCGATGGAAGACGCTTTGCCCTTCTATCGGGATCTGCTGGAACGCCACCACATGGCCATGCTGGCTGCCGATGTGAAGGTGGCAATGGGGATGCGGGACGACGCCCGCTTGCTGGCAGTTAAACTGAATGGCGGCGAACCCGGCATTTGTGCTCATGACGACGCACCCGCTTGCGTCCTTGATCGCGAAACCGCAGCGCAGCCGGGTGCGCTGCCTCTTTGGGGTCAGAGTGGAAGCTTCTTTCTATCCGTCTTGGACACGCAGGTGCGCGTCGAGATCGAAGGCATCTTCGGCACGGCGAGCGGCTTCTATTTCTATCCGGGCTTCTCCGCCCACGCGGTTGATCTCCACAAGCCCTTTCTGAGTGAAACCGGATATCGCAGCTTTCTGGGTATTCACGCTGAGCCGCAGCCCGATTTGAGCCCGGAGCGTTTCGTCAGCGAAGTACTGACCGCCTATGTGACGAAGGAACTCGGCGGGCGACCGCTGTGCATTGCGGAACGCTACCGCCAGAGACGGAAGGGCGGGCCATGATACGCCTGCCAGCACCCATCCAGCCCAAATGGCAGCGACTTAAGGGCTGGACAATTCAGAGAAAATCAACTATAAATAGGAATAATTTCCCACAAATGCGCCTTGGCTCTGCGATTTCAGCGCTCTTGCACCCGGCTTTCACCCGGATCGCAGGCCTTGGCTATGCCAACTCACGATACAGGATAACCATGCAATCCCTGCCGCGCGGTCACGCACGGCGGGAAGAAAGACATTCATACGATCATGCCCGCCGACCTCGACAGATACCGACCCTTTCTGAAGGGCTTCGGACTCGACGAGGCACAGGAAGCGGCGCTTATCCACAGCCTCTGGAACATCATGGAAAGCTATGCGGACAGCGCGTTTGGGCTGCATCCCGCTCAGCAGGTCCCGGCTGTGGATATCGACTCCGATTCACCGGCCAAGGCGGATCAGGTAAGATCGTCCCATCAGATAGCAACGCAGACATTCACGCAGGCTGCCGGGGACGCCCGGCACCGGAAAGACACGACCCATGAAGGAGATTAAGGAGCAGAAAGCCGTCGTCTATTGCCGCGTTTCCAGTGCCAAGCAGGTCCGCGAAGGGCATGGGCTGGGCTCGCAGGAAACGCGCTGCCGGGAGTATGCCGCCCATAAAGGCTATGAAGTGGTTGAAGGTTTCCGCGACGAGGGCGTTTCTGGCGGTTTGATCGATCGGCCCGGCATGCAGGACATGCTGGCTTTCCTGCGCAAGCACCGCAGACACCGCCAGCATGTCGTGATCATCGACGACATCAGCCGCCTTGCGCGCGGCCTCGAAGCCCATATCCAGCTGCGCACAGAGATACAGGCGGCGGGCGGAAAGCTGGAATCGCCGTCCATCGAGTTCGGCGAGGATTCAGACAGCAGGCTGGTCGAAAACCTGCTGGCCAGCGTCTCCCAGCACCAGCGCCAGAAGAACGCCGAGCAGGTGGTGAACCGCATGCAGGCACGGGTGATGCAGGGCTATTGGGTTTTCAATCCGCCGCTTGGCTATCGCTTTGAAACAGTCGAAGGCCACGGCAAAATGCTGGTGCGCGATGAGCCGCAGGCCTCAAGCGTTGTCGAAGCGCTGGAAGGCTTTGCCTCGGGGCGCTTTCAGACGGTTTCGGAGGTGCAGCGCTATCTGGACACCATTCCGACATTCTGGGAAAGACGGAAGAGCGCTTGCCGCTTCTCTATGGTCAAAGAACTGTTGGAGCGGCCCCTCTATGCTGGCTACATGGATGTGGTCAAGTGGGGCATCCGCCTACATCCCGCCAAGCATGAACCGCTGGTTAGCTTTGAGACCTGGCAGAAGGTGCAAGAGCGCCTGAAGGGCGATGCTCCGGCCCCCATCCGCAAGGACATGCGCCCGGACTTTCCCTTGCGCGGTTTCGTGACCTGCAATTGCTGTGAGCGTCCAATGACGGCGGCTTGGGCGAAGGGGCGCAACAGCCGATACGCCTACTATTTCTGCCAAACCAAAGGTTGCTCGGAGTTCCGCAAATCGATCCGCGGCGACAAGATGGAGTCGGACTTCGAAGGCGTCCTGCGCGCCCTGCGCCCGACACCCGCGCTCTTTGCGCTGGCCGAGCAGATGCTCCGCGATCTCTGGCAGGAACGGCTGGACCGTGGGCAGGGGCATGGCAAAGACGCCAAGGCTGAAATCGCCAAGATCGAACGCAAGAGCGGGAAGCTCATGGAACGCCTTTTGCAGACCGACAGTCCGGCCATGATCGTCGCTTACGAAAAGCAGATTCAGAAGCTGGAGGAGGAGAAGCTCGCCCTGACCGAAAAGGTGCAGAACTGCGGGCGACCGCTCAAAAGCTTCGACGACACTTATCGAACCGCCTGTGAGTTCCTGTCAAACCCTTGGAAACTTTGGGTTTCTGACAGTCTGGAAAACAAGAAAACCGTCCTGCGACTGGCCTTTGCCGGACGCATTCCCTACTGCCGGAAAGAGGGTTATCGAACCGCGAATCCGGCCTTACCTTTCAAGGCTTTAGGGGAATTTCAAGGTGCCGGACTGGGTTTGGTGGAGCCGAGGGGAATCGAACCCCTGACCTCCTCATTGCGAACGAGGCGCTCTCCCATCTGAGCTACGGCCCCAGTCCCGGGTCTCGCGAGAGCTCATCGGCCCCAAGAGGGGACCGCCGGCGGCGAGATGCGGGACTATGGTGACGGGGCCTTGGGCTGTCAAGCACTCCTCTCCCGCGCGCATCAGACCTTCTGAAGTACGGTTGGCCTGCGGCAAATGCTGCACTGCGCCACAGCTCCCGGGCAGCTTGATCCAAGTCAATGTGAAGGCCTCTGACGCCTCCCAGATTGCGGCTGCACGATGGCACCCGGGCCTTCTTTCTTTTGAGGAGAAGTGCTGCGCTGGCGCCACGGACGAGCATCACGTGGCAGTAAAGGGACGCGTCCCGACGATGGCAAACAATCCAGACCTGAAGCGGCGATTGCAGAAGGGCAATCCCATTCTCATGGGGCTCTTGATCTTCGGCGCCCTCATGGGGCTCTTCATCGCCTCGCGCGCCAAAGACGGCGTCATGGAGCTGCATGGCTTCATGCTTGTTGGCGCCGCCCTGATTGGCGCCTATGCGCTGATCCACAAGGCCTTCGACGAGCCGAAAGACGCGCTGGTCGAGCGCGGACCCGGCGTCACCTACATGGACGGGCCAATCCGCGCCGGTGTCATCGCGTCTATGTTCTGGGCCATCATCGGCCTGCTGGTGGGCGTGGTCATCGCCTGGCAGCTGGTCTTCCCCGGCCTGAACCTGGATCTGCCCTGGACCACCTTCGGCCGGCTGCGGCCGCTGCACACCTCCGCCGTCATCTTTGCCTTCGGCGGCAACGTGCTGATCGCGACCTCCTTCCACGTCGTGCAACGCACCTCTAAGGCGCGACTCTGGGGCGGCAGTGCCGCTTGGTTCGTCTTCTGGGGCTACAACCTCTTCATCGTGCTGGCGGCCTCCGGCTACGTCCTGGGCGTGACCCAGTCCAAGGAGTATGCCGAGCCCGAGTGGTACGTGGACCTCTGGCTCACCATCGTCTGGGTGGTCTACCTGCTGGTTTTCCTAGGGACCCTCTGGAAGCGGACCGAGCCGCACATCTATGTGGCCAACTGGTTCTACCTGGCCTTCATCGTCACCGTGGCGATGCTGCACATCGTGAACAATCTGGCGGTGCCGGTTTCCTTCTACGGAACCCAGTCGGTGCAGCTCTTCGCGGGCGTGCAGTCGGCGCTGACCCAATGGTGGTACGGGCACAACGCGGTGGGCTTCTTCCTCACCGCCGGCTTCCTGGGCATCATGTACTACTACGTGCCCAAACGGGCCGAGCGGCCAGTCTACAGCTACCGCCTCTCGATCGTGCACTTCTGGTCCTTGATCTTCCTCTACATCTGGGCCGGCCCGCACCACCTGCACTACACCGCGCTACCGGACTGGGCGCAGACCTTGGGCATGGTCTTCTCCATCATGCTGTGGATGCCGTCTTGGGGTGGCATGATCAACGGCCTGATGACCCTCTCGGGCGCCTGGGACAAGCTGCGCACCGACCCGATCATCCGCATGTTCGTGCTGGCCATTGCCTTCTATGGCATGAGCACCTTTGAAGGCCCGGTCATGTCGATCAAGGCGGTGAACTCGCTTAGCCACTACACCGACTGGACCATCGGCCATGTGCACTCCGGTGCGCTCGGCTGGGTCGGCATGATCTCCTTCGCCGCGCTCTACTACCTGGCGCCGGTCATGTGGGGCCGCCCGCGGCTCTACTCCTTGAAGCTGGTGAACTGGCACTTCTGGATCGCGACCATCGGCATCCTGCTCTACATCACCGCCATGTGGGTGTCGGGCATCATGCAGGGTCTGATGTGGCGTGCCTACGACAGCCTGGGCTTCCTCGAGTACTCCTTCATCGAGACGGTCGAGGCCATGCACCCCTTCTACATCATCCGCGGCGTCGGTGGGATCCTCTACCTAACCGGGGCGCTGATCATGGCCTACAACCTGTGGCGCACCATCCGCGGCGACCTGGCGGTGGAGGCAGAGCCCAAGGCGCGACCTGCCGTCACCACTGCCACGCCCACGCAAACGGCACCGGCCGAGTAAGGGAGGCTTCTCGCCATGGCTTTCAAACACGACGTCTTCGAAAAGCACTCCCTGGTCCTGACCGTCGGCATCCTGGCGACGGTGGCGATCGGCGGCCTGGTGGAGATCGCGCCGCTCTTCTACCTGGAGAGCACGGTGGAGAAGGTAGAGGGCGTGCGCCCTTACTCCCCGCTCGAGCTGAAGGGCCGCGACATCTACATCCGCGAGGGCTGCTACAACTGCCACAGCCAGATGGTGCGGCCGCTGCGTGACGAGGTGGAGCGCTACGGGCCCTACTCGCTGGCGGCGGAGTCCATGTACGACCATCCCTTCCAGTGGGGGTCGAAACGCACCGGGCCGGATCTGGCCCGGGTCGGTGGGCGCTACTCCAACGACTGGCACGTGGCGCACATGATCAATCCGCGCTCCGTGGTGCCGGAATCGATCATGCCGGGCTACCCGCACCTGCAGGAAGACCGCCTGATGTTCGACGACATCCAGGAGGTGATGGCGGCCCACCAGGCCGTCGGCGTGCCCTACACGGCCGAGCAGATCGAGAACGCCAAGGCCGACCTGGTGGCGCAGAGCGATCCCAACCACGAGCGGGCCTTCGACATCGAAGACATCTACCCCAAGGCCATCGTCGCCGACTTCGACGGCAATCCGGCCTTCGTGTCGGAGATGGACGCGTTGATCGCCTACCTGCAGATGCTGGGGACCCTGGTCGACTTCAGCGTCTACGACGCCTCCGAGAACCTGCGATAGGCGGCGGTCATGACCTACGAGACCGTCTCTTCCATCGCGCCGACGATCGGCCTGATCTTCTTCATGGTCCTCTTCGCCGGCGTCATCGCCTACGTCTTCTGGCCGCGCAACAAGGACAAGTTCAAGCGCGCCGCCAAGATGCCCCTGGATGAGGAGTAAGCCGCCATGGCTGGAAAACCCGACGTCGACGACATCAGTGGCGTTGAAACCACCGGGCACGAGTGGGATGGCATCAAAGAGCTGAACAACCCGCTGCCGCGCTGGTGGCTCTATACCCTCTACGCCACCATCGTCTGGGCCGTGGTCTACATGGTCTTCATGCCGGCGATCCCGCTCTTCAACAGCTTCACGCCCGGCGTGCTGCAGTGGTCGAGCCGGGAGTCACTGGATGAGTCCATGCAAGAGGCGGCGGCCGAGCAGAAGCCCTATCTGGAGCGGATTTCCGCCGACAATCTGCAGCAGATCAGCGAAGACGCGCAGCTCATGCCCTTCGTCATGGCCGGCGGCTCCTCAGCCTATGCGGTCAACTGCTCGCAGTGCCACGGCAGCGGTGCGGAAGGCGGTTGGGGCTACCCCAACTTGAACGACGATGCCTGGATCTGGGGCGGCTCGCTGGATGAGATCTACCACACCATCAAGTACGGCATCCGCAACGCCAACCTCGATTCCCGCCAGAACGTCATGGCCGCCTATGGCCGCGACGGCATCCTGAGCCGGGCCGAGATCAATGAGGTGGCAGAGTACGTGCTCTCGCTCTCCGGCCGCTCGACCGATCCGGAAGCGGTGACGAAGGGTCAGGCGATCTACGAGGAGCAGTGCGTGGCCTGTCATGAGGCTAGCGGGGTCGGCAATACCGATCTCGGCGCGCCCAGCCTGGCCGATGCCATCTGGCTCTACGGCGGCGACAAGGCCTCCATCGTCGATAGCTTGATCAACGGCCGGGCCGGCATGATGCCGGGCTGGGGCGACCGTTTGAGCGACGACACCATCAAGATCCTGGCCGTCTATATCCACTCGCTGGGCGGCGGCAAGTAGCCCCTCTAGCGCCCCTCTTCAGTGACCGACAGGAGCCGCCGCGCGCGATCATGTCCGAGACAGCGAAGACCTCACCTGAGGGAACGCCCCAGGGCGCGCCTGATAAGAGGACGCCCCTAGACGACAGCATCGCCGCCGCCGTGGCCGAGGCCTCACCGCCGCCCGGCACGGCGGAGGCGGCGGCTGCTCCGGTCGAGACGGTCGATGTCGAGCCGGTCAACAAGAAGGAAAACCGGCAGAGCCTCTATAAGGCTCGGGTCAAGATCTATCCAAAGCTAGCCCACGGCCGCTATCGCCAGATCAAGTGGGTGGTCTTGCTGGTGAGCCTCGGCATCTACTATCTGCTGCCTTGGCTGCGTTGGGATCGTGGTCCCGGCCAGCCGGACCAGGCGGTCTTGCTCGATCTGCCGACCCGGCGTTTCTACTTCTTCTGGCTGGAGATCTGGCCGCAGGAGGTCTACTTCCTGACCGGCCTCTTGATCTTGGGTGCGCTGGCCCTCTTCCTGGTGACCGCCTTGGCGGGCCGCGTTTGGTGCGGCTACACCTGTCCGCAGACGGTCTGGACCGACCTCTTCATCCAGGTCGAGCATCTCTTCGAGGGCGACCGCTCGGCGCGTATCCGCCTGGACAAGAAGCCCTGGAGCTTCGACAAGATCTGGCGCAAGACAGGCAAGCACCTGACCTGGGTGCTGATCGGGATTGCCACCGGCGGCGCCTGGGTCTTCTACTTCGCCGATGCGCCGACCCTAATGGGTGACCTACTCGCCTTTGACGCCCCGGTGGTGGCCTATGCCTTCATCGGCGGGCTCACCTTCACGACCTATTGGCTCGGCGGCCATATGCGCGAGCAGGTCTGCACCTACATGTGCCCCTGGCCGCGCATCCAAGGCGCCCTCTTCGACGAGGAGTCGCTGACCGTCACCTACCGCGATTACCGCGGTGAGCCGCGTGGGCCCCTGCGCCGGACCAAGAAGGTGCACGAGAAAGCCGCCGCCGCGAAGGCGGGTGCGGCCTCGACCGTCACGATGGAGCCCGATCCCAAGCACGGTGACTGCATCGACTGCAATCAGTGCGTCGTGGTCTGCCCCATGGGCATCGACATCCGCGACGGCATGCAGCTGGAGTGCATCTCCTGCGCGCTCTGTATCGATGCCTGCGATGCGGTGATGGACAAGATCGGCAAGCCGCGCGGCCTTATCGCCTACGACACCCTGCCGGGGGTCGAGGCCGCGGCGCGCGGCGAGCCCTCGAAGCTGCGGCTCATCCGGCCGCGCACCCTGCTCTACGGTGGGCTGATTGCCTTGGTGTCGGTCTTGATGATCATCGGCCTTTTCAGCCGCACCACCTTGGATCTGAACCTGCTGCCCGACCGCAATCCGCTCTTTGTGACCCTGGCCAACGGCGACATCCGCAACGGCTATACCCTCAAGGTCATCAACAAGACTGACTTTGCGAAGACCTACAGTCTCTCGGTCGAGGGGCTGCCCGGTGCCGAGGTGGCTGTGCTGGGTGACCAGGGGCCACCGGTCGTCCAGTCGCCGCGCGATCACGTGCAGGCCGTCCGTATCTTCATCTCCGTCCCGGCGGCCAGCCTAGAGCAGGCCTCCACCGACATCGACCTGGTGCTGACCGACCAAAGCGGCCAGGCCGACGCCGTGCGGACCGTATTCAGAGGACCCGAGCAATGAGTGCTATCGAACACCGACCGCTCGCCATGAAGGCGGCGAAGGCAGCCAAAGAGCCCAAGCCCTGGACCGGGCGCCACCTGCTCTATGCCCTTCTGGGCTTCTTCGGCGTTATGCTGGTTGCCAATGTGATCTTCATCACGCTGGCGCTCGACACCTTCACAGGGGTGACCAACAAGAACGCCTATCAAGACGGTCTCAACTATAACCAGAGGTTAGAGGCAGCTGCCGCCCAACAGGCGCTGGGCTGGACCGGCGCGCTGACAGTGGAGTCCGGGCAGTTGAGCCTGGCCTTGAACGACGCCCAAGGTGCTGCGGTGACCGGCTTGACCTTGCAGGCTGAGCTGCGCCGGCCGACCAATGAGATCGCCGATATCACCTTGCCGCTGCAGGAGATGCTGCCTGGCGTTTACGGTGCCGCGCTGGATCTGCCTTACAAGGGCAACTGGAACCTGATGATCAGCGGCCAGGCCGCCGACGGTACGCCCTTCGAGACCCGAACCCGGCTCTGGCTGGACTGACGCGCCATGGGCCTGCAGCCGCCAGATCCCCGCGAAACGAGCGGCGAGCCTTTACCGCTGGCGAGCTGCTGTATGCCGGGCGCCGCACCCGATCCGGCGGACCGGGCAGCGGCTTTGGCGGCAGCCGCCAGCGATGCCGTCGAGGAACTGGCGGACGGCGAGCGCCGCCTGACCCTGGTGATCGAGAATCTGGAGTGCGCCGCCTGCCTGCCGAAGATCGAAGCGGCCCTGCGCGATCTGCCCGGCCTGATCGAGGGCCGTGTGAACCTGACCACCCGCCGTCTGCGCCTGGTCTGGCAGGCCGAGGCGACGGAGCTAACCGACCTGCTGCTGCCAGTGCTAGCCCTGGGCTATCGCCTGGCGCCCTTCGAGGTCGGCAAGCTGGAGGCGCAGGACGCCGAGGAACGCCGCTTCCTGCTGCGCTGCCTGGCGGTCTCTGGTTTCGCCGCCGGCAATGTCATGCTGCTCTCCGTCTCCGTCTGGAGCGGCCTCTTCGGCGACGATATGGGCCAGGCAACCCGGGACCTCCTGCACTGGATCTCGGCATTGATCGCCTTGCCGGCAGTGGCCTATGCCGGGCGTCCCTTCTTCCGCTCGGCCATGAGTGCGGTGAGCGCCGGCCGCATGAACATGGACGTCCCCATCTCGCTGGGCGTCATCTTGGCCTCGGCCATGAGCCTCTTCGAGACCATGCGCGGTGCGCACGAGGTCTACTTCGACGCCGCCGTCACCCTCTGCTTCTTCTTGCTGATCGGCCGCATTTTGGATCGCATGATGCGCGGACGGGCGCGCTCTGCCGCCGAGAACCTGCTGGCGCTGAAGGTCGAGAGTGCGCTGGTGGTGCGGGCCGACGGCCGCCGCGAGCGCCAGCCCATCTCCGCGTTGCAGCCCGGCATGCGGGTCGCCGTCGCCGCAGGCGAGTGCCTGCCGGTCGACGGTCGAGTGATCATTGGCCGCTCCTCCCTCGACGTCTCCGCCATCACCGGCGAGAGCCTGCCAGAGCGGGTGGAGCCCGGTGCCGAGGTGCATGCCGGCACCATGAACCTGGATGGCAGTCTGGAGATCGAGGTAACTGCGGCCGGCGAGCGGACTTTGCTGGCGGAAGTGCTGCGCCTGGTCGAGTCGGCGGAGCAGGGGCGCGCCCGCTATGTCCGCCTGGCCGATCGGGCGGCGCGGATCTACGCGCCCTTCGTCCACCTACTGGCGCTGGCGGCCTTCGTCCTGGCGCTTGCGGTGGGGTGGAGCTGGCAAATCGGCCTGATGAATGCCGTGGCCGTCCTGATCGTCACTTGTCCTTGTGCTCTTGGCCTCGCCACCCCAGCGGTGCAGGTCGCCGCGGTGGGGCGCCTGCTGCGCGCCGGCGTGCTGGTGAAGAGCGGCGACGCCCTAGAGCGCTTGGCGCAGTGCGATCATGTCGTGCTGGACAAGACCGGCACGGTGACCTTGGGTCGCCCGGTGCTGCTGAACGCGGCAGAGGTTCCGGCCAGCGCGCTGCGTCTTGCGGCTAGCCTTGCCGCTTACAGCCGTCACCCTCTGGCTCAGGCTTTGGTCCGGGCGGTCGGTCCGGTGCCGCTGCCCGACGCCGAGGTGCGAGAGGTGCCCGGCGCCGGTCTCATCTGCCAAACGCCAGCGGGCGAGCTGCGCCTCGGCTCGGCTGCACATGTCTCCGCCGAGGACGATGTCGCCGGCGCCGATAGCCTGCTCTGGCTGCGGACCGCCAACGGGCGGCTCACCTGCTTCCGGTTCCAGGACGAGGTCCGGCCTGATGCCGCGGAGGCAGTGCGGGCTCTGCGCGATGCCGGTTTGACCGTGGAGCTGCTCTCTGGCGACCGTGCACCGGTCGTGGCCGCCGTGGCCCGTCAGTTGGGGATCACCGACTGGCATGCCGGCGTCGATCCGGCCGGCAAGAGCGCCCGGCTGGCAGCGCTGGCCGCTGAGGGCCGCAAGGTCGCCATGGTCGGCGACGGCCTGAACGACGCGCCGGCCTTGGCCGCGGCCAACGCTTCGCTCTCACCCGCGGCGGCCAGTCAGGCAAGCCAAGTGGCGGCCGACTTCCTGTTCCAGAGCGAGCGCCTAGGCCCGGTGGCCACCTCGCTGACCCTCTCGCGGCGCGCGCGGCGGCTGGTGCTGCAGAACTTCGCCATTGCCATCGGCTACAACCTGCTGGCGGTGCCCTTGGCCATGGCCGGCGAGATCACGCCCTTGCTGGCCGCCCTCTTCATGTCCGTCTCTTCTCTGGTGGTCACCGCCAACGCACTGCGCGCCGGACGGGGCGGCGAGCCCGCTGCCACTCAGCCGGCGGCGGCCTCTCGCGAGGCTCTGGCGGCATGAGTGCGCTCATTTACCTGATCCCCGTCGCCCTCATCCTCGGCGGCCTGGGCCTCGCGGCCTTCCTCTGGGCGCTGCGCAGCGGCCAGTTCGAAGACCTGGAGGGCGCCAAGCACCGCATCCTGCAGGACGATGACGAAGGACGGGACCGCTAGGCCGCGTCGTGGAAGATCAACCCTAGGGTCGTCCGCGCGCCTGCCGTCAAGGGGCTCACCCCATGGCGCAGCTGCGCGCGCACCGGGCCGCGGCTGCCGGGCGTGGGGAAGAGACTATTGGCGAAGATCACCGCCTCGCCTTGTGCCGGCTGCAGGACAAGGGGCCGGCCTTGCATCCGCGCGCGCTGCTCGACCAGCACGAACTCGCCGCCGGCGAAGTCCTGGCCCGGCTGGCTCAGCTGGATCACCACCTGCAGCGGAAAGGCCAGGGCGCCGTAGAGATCCTGGTGCAGGCGGTTGTAGTCGCCAGGGCCATAGCGCAGCAGGAGCGGCGTAGGCCGGCGCTGGCCGGCGGCGTGGCAGGCCTCCAGATAGGCGTCCAGCCTATCGGGATAGACCTGGTCCAGGCCCAATTGCGCCGCCCAGTGCCGCGCCAGGCCGACCAGCTGGCTGTAGAGCGCCTGGCGCAGAGCCTGGATCGGCTCCGGCAGAGGATAGTCGAAGTAGCGGTAACAGCCGGCGCCATAGCCATGCCGCTGCATGACGATGGTCTTGCGGAAGAGGGCCTCCTGGTCGAAGAGCTTTGAGAGCTCTTGGGCTTCGGCAGGTGGCAAGAAGGGGCCGGTCAAGGCGGCCCCTCTCTGCTCCAGCTGCTCCAAAACCTGCTGCCAATCGATGGCCTCGACGCCCGCCTGCCCCATGCCCTGCTCTTTCCTGCTGCTGAGCCATGAGTGTGCCGAGGATGGAGGGGTGGGTCACTCCGGCACTTGCAGGCGGGCGGCGATTTCGATCAGTCCGACAAGACATCTTCCCGGCGTTGGGCGATGGCTTCCAGGAAGGCCGGGGCGTCGATGTTGGCGATCGGCAGGCGGCCGGTTGTGGGGCGCCGCAGGTGGAAGCTGTCGACGTAGGCGATCAGGTCCGCATTTTCCGCTGCCGCGCCTTCGGTGTTGTAGAGCTGATAGTTGGGGTAGGTCGGCGCGACGGAGCCATAGTCGGCGTAAGCGGTCAGGCCGACGTTCAAAACCAAGGGCAGATCGGGGCGGATGATCTGCTCGATCACGCTCCACTCCTGTCCCTGCGGCCGGGCCAGCAGGGTAAAGAGCTCTCCATGGCGGGCGATGCGCAGCTCGACCGGCCCAGTCGGGGCCGGCAGGATCTGCAGGGTCGAGAGCGAATTGGTGGTGGTCTTCAGCTCATAATGCGGCTCGCCGGGAGGGGCGGCGGTGCCGATGGAGAAGAAGAGCCAGTTCTCCTGCCCTGGCGTCCAGGTAGCCGCCGAGAGCGCCCGCGGTGCGCGGATGAAGAGCCCGGCGAGCGAAAAGGCCGTCTGCGGCAGGGCGGCTTCGGTTCCCACCACTTCGATCCGCGTGGTGGCGATAAAATCGCCGTTCACCTGGTGATAGAGGTGCCCTGCCTGATTGTCCTCGAACCAGCCGGAGGAAACGGGTTCCAGAACGAGGCGGCCGTCTTCAACACGCGGCTCCTGCCATTTGCGGGTGAAGCCCTCCGGCAGATGCTCGGACCAGGCGGCGAGGCTTGCAGGCTCATCGAAGCCGGTGCTCAAGCCTGAAAGGTCATCGGCGGCAAGCGCGTTTGGCGTTGCGAGAACAAGGCTGAGGCCAAGAAGGGTAACTAGTCTGGACATGGATCTCTCCCTCGAAACGGTGACTGCCCAGCAGGTCGGGGAAGGGTTAGGCTGCAACAAGCGGCACTTCTGACAAGATCTATAAGGAAAGCTGATAGAATGCTGTCCGATCTGGACTACCGCTGTGTGGTGGCTTTGCAGGAAGAGCGCAGCTTCCTGGCGGCAGCCGAGGTGCTGGGCCTCTCGCAGCCCGCGGTGACCGCTCGGCTCCGGCGCATCGAGGAACGTCTTGGCGTGAAGCTCTTCGAGCGCGGGCGGCGCGGGGCGCAGCCGACCGCGGCGGGTCAGGCCTTCGCCGAAGAGGCGCGGCGCATCATCGATCTGGCTGAGCGCTCAGTAGTCGCGGCCCGGGACGCGGAACGCGGGCTTGGCCAGCATCTGCGTGTCGGCATGACCCAGATCGCCGCCTTGCAGGTCGTGGTGCCCATCCTGTCGGCCTTCCGAAACGCCAACCCTTATGCCCGGCTGCGTTTAACGGAGGGCACGACGGCCGGTTTGGAGCGGCTCTTGGAAGAGCAGCTGATCGACCTAGCCTTCCTGCATCCGCCGGTTCATCGCCCCGGCCTCTCCGAACGCCATCTGCTGTCCCAGCCGCTGGTCAAATTGGATGCACGCGCCGATCCCGGTGGGCGTCCGCCCGCGGTTCGCTACACCCGCCGCGATGCACCGGTCCTGGTCGCAGAGCTGGACCGCCACGAGCCGGGCGGGGTGGAGCAGGAGGGCTTCGCCGAAGTCGATACCGCGCTGGGTGCCGTAGTCCTCTCACAAGCCGGCTACGGACCCTTCGTCGGAATAAAGGGCTTCTCAAAGACCTTTTTTGCCTCGGGGGACTGTAGAGAGGAAGAATCCTTGGCAATGGAGTTGGGCACCAGCGTGGTCTGGCGCAGTCTCGACAGACGGCCCTTGATCCAGGCTCTGCTGAAGGCCTGCCGCACCGTCTATCCAGACTGAGGGTTGCCAGTGACTTGCGTCTGGACAGGCCCGTCGCTGCGGTGCAGCATTCGGACATACCGAGGCTCCAGGAAAGGCGATCAGGCATGACCGAGACGACGAAAAGCGAGACCCCCGCTCTCTCCCGACGCAAGGCGCTTGGCGCCGGCAGCGCTGCCGCCCTTGGCTTAGCGGCAGCAGCCAGCTTCCCGGCCCCTGCCGTGGCTCAAGGCGTGCAGGAATGGAAGATGGTCACCGCTTGGCCGAAGAACCTGCCGGGGCCGGGTGTTGCCGCGCAGATGCTGGCCGACCGCATCACCGCGCTCTCTGGCGGGCGCTTGGAGGTGAAGCTCTTCGCTGCCGGCGAGCTGGTGCCGGGCCGCGGTGTCTTCGATGCCGTCTCGGAAGGCACGGCGGAGCTCTATCACGCCGTGCCGGCCTACTGGGGCTCCAAGTCCAAGGGCATCCTGCTCTTCGGCTCGCAACCCTTCGGCCTGCGCGCGGACGAGCAGATCGGCTGGTTGGAGCAGGGCGGCGGGCAGGCGCTCTATGACGAGATGTACGCGCGCTTCAACCTGAAGCCCTTCCTCTGCGGCAACTCCGGCCCGCAGTGGGCCGGCTGGTTCCGCGAAGAGATCGCAAGCGTCGATGACCTGAAGGGCCTGCGTTTCCGCACCACCGGTCTGGCGTCTGAGATGGCGAGCAAGCTGGGCATGGCGGTGCAGGCCATGGGCGGCGCTGCCATGTTCCAGGCGCTGCAGTCGGGCACCATCGACGCCGGGGAGTTCATCGGCCCCTGGACGGATTCCGCCTTGGGCTTCTACCAGATCTGCAAGCACTACTACTGGCCTGGGGTCGGTGAGCCCTCCTCAGCCGAGGAGTGCGGGGTCAACGCGACGGCCTTCAACGCGCTGCCGGCCGATCTGCAGCAGGCTGTGGGCTTCGCCTGCCAGTCGCTCTACAACCCGGTGTGGACCGACTACACCACCAACAGCGCCAAAGCCCTGACCCAGCTGGTGAAGGAGCATGGCGTGCAGGTTCACCGCCTGCCGGAATCGGTCCTCGTCGCCATGGGCAACGCGGCCGGTGAGGTGATCAGCGACCTGCGCGATGATTCCGATCCGCTGGTGAAGCAGATCACCGAGTCCTTCCTGGCCTATCGCACGGCCATGGTCGACTACATGGTCTATGCCGACAACGGCCAGATGAACGCCCGTCAGCTGGAGTTTAGCTACGGCCAATAGTAGCACTGCCATGTCCCGCCGCCTCGAAGCCATCGCGGCGGCTCTGGAGGCGGTGAACCGCTGGACCGGGGCTGCCGTGCGCTGGTTGGCGCTCGCCATGGTGCTGCTGCAGTTCGCGGTGGTGCTGCTGCGCTATGTCTTCGGTGTCAGCTTCATCGCCGCGACTGAGGGCGTGCTCTACCTGCACGCGGCCCTCTTCATGCTGGGGGCCGGGATGACCCTGCTGCTGGATGGCCACGTGCGCGTCGACATCTTCTACGCGCGCTGGAGCCCGCGGGCGCAGCGGCAGTTGGACCGTTGGGGCGCGCTCTTATTGTTGCTGCCGGCCATGGTGCTGCTGCTCTGGGTCACCTGGCCCTTCGTGCGCAATTCCTGGGCCATTCTGGAAGGACCCATCTCGGTCGGTGGCCTGCCGGCCTCCTTCTTGCTGAAGAGCCTGATCCCGGCCTTCTGCCTTCTGCTGATCGTGCAGGGGCTAGCCGGCCTCTTGCGTGGGATCCTGCAGGACCGCGCGGAGCGGCAAGGGGCGTGAGTCTGCTGGCCGACAGCCTGGACCTGCTGATGTTCGCCGCACTCTGCGGCGCCATCCTGCTGGGCTATCCGGTCGCCTTCACCCTGGCCGGGATCGCCACTGCCTTTGCGCTCGTCGGCTGGGGGCTGGGCGCCTTCGATCTGGGTCTCCTGGGGGCCCTGTCCCAGCGCGTCTTCGGCATCCTGGTGAACGATACGCTGATTGCTATCCCGCTCTTCGTCTTCATGGGGCTGGTGCTGGAACGCAGCCGCATCGCCGAGGATCTGCTGGAAGAGATGGGGCGCCGCTTCGGCGGGCTGCGTGGTGGCCTGGGCATCTCGGTGGCCCTGGTCGGGGCCTTGCTGGCGGCCTCCACCGGGATTGTTGGGGCGACGGTGGTCACCATGGCGCTGATTGCCCTGCCGGCCATGCTGCGCAATGGCTATGCCCCGGCCTTTGCGGCTGGAACGGTCTGCACGGCCGGTACCTTGGGCCAGATCATCCCGCCCTCGACCCTGCTGATCATCCTCTCCGACGTCATGTCCTCCTCCTACCAGCAGGCGCAGTACGAGCAGGGGCTCTTCAGCGTGCAGACCATCTCGGTCGGGCAGGTCTTCGCTGCCGCCCTGCTGCCGGGCCTGGTGCTGGTCGGGCTCTATATCCTCTACATCCTGCTGCGCGCCTGGATGCGACCCGGCGATGCGCCAGCGCTGCCGCCAGCGGCCCGCGTTCCTGCCCCCGACCAGCAGATTGGCGTGTGGCGTGCGCTCTTACCGCCGGTGGCACTGATCGTCGCCGTCCTGGGCTCGATCCTGGGCGGTATCGCGACACCCAGCGAGGCGGCCTCCGTCGGCGCCGTGGGTGCCTTGTTGCTCGCGGGTCTGCGCCTGGCTGGGGCGGGCCGTCGGCGGCTGGTCATGGCGGCGATCCTGGCGCTCTTGGGTCTGGTGGTGCTGGTGAACCTCACCAGCCTGCGCCTGCAGCGCTCCGACGTCGGTCTCGGCGATTGGCTGCTGGCGGGCCTGGCTCTGGCCTTCATCCTGGTCGCTGTCGCCGGGATCTGGCGGGCGCTGCAGCTGGCGCGCGGGGCCGAGATCCTGACCGATGTGGTGACCCGCACCATGACGATCAGCGCCATGATCTTCGCCACCATCATCGCCGCCAGCATCTTCTCGCTTGTCTTCCGTGGACTGGGCGGCGACGCCCGCATCGAGGCGATCCTAGAGGCGCTGCCGGGCGGGGAGACCGGCGCGCTGCTCTTCGTCATGGCGCTGATCTTCGTGCTCGGCTTCGTCTTGGATTTCGTCGAGATCTCGGTGATCTTGTTGCCGATCGTCGTGCCGATCCTGCTGCTGATGGGCTTCGACCCCATCTGGCTGGCGGTCTTGATCGCCATCAACCTGCAGACCTCTTTCTTGACCCCGCCCTTCGGCTTCTCGCTCTTCTACCTGCGTGGCGCTGCGCCGAAGGAGATCACCACCGGGCAGATCTACCTGGGCGTCATCCCCTTCGTTGGCCTGCAAGCCCTAGGTCTGCTGATCATTGCGCTGCTGCCAGAGGTGGCAACGGCGCTGCCGGAGATCTTGTTCGGGGTTTAGGGGGTTTTGCGTTGATGGGCGTTGCTCATCGGAAGCGGCACCGGCCCGCGCCCACTCCCGGCCACCCAATAGGATACTGGCGTGGGTGGCCGGGCCCGATACGCCAAGGGG
>JBCBSF010000083.1:0-25467 GCA_039819325.1 Pseudomonadota bacterium
CTTCGGCTCGCTGCTCAAGACGAGGAAGGGCTCTTGGCAAAGACTGTTCACAACAAGACTCATCACGCCTTAGCGCTTTCTGACTCTACATCGGTTTGGGTTAAACAAGAGCTCTCCGCTTGCCCCTTCCTGCCTCACGCCTTAGTCTCCCGCTGTGTCGACATGCGATGGTCGTGCATGTGGATTGCATATGTGGGAGCAATTTGGTTCTCCTGAACTGTTGTCCGATTTTGTAAGGGTGGGGAGCGGGCTTTGAGAAGTGAGCTATGGAGGAGGCGGTGGATCTAGACACCAAGGTGTTTTCCAGGAAGTATCACTCCAGTTTTCGGGATCTGTTTACAAAGTCAAACAACATCTGGTTTATACACTATTCATGCGAGAGTTTCACTAATACAAAATCTGGGCTGCCACCAAAAGTAGTATGCATAGTCGTCCAGAGATATGGATCTTCGCAGCAAAAGTCTTTTTGCTCTCACTTTGAACAGGTATTTGGCGGAAATGATGAACGCAAAGCCTCAGAGGCTCCAGGCTCGATCGATGATAAGGAAGCATTGAGCGACTTTTTCTGCTGGCTCAAGAACGATACCACCAGACACTTTGTTCACTGGCGCATGAGGAGCAGCTTTTTCGGATTTGAAGCGCTTGAAAAGCGCTTTACAATTGTTGGGGGGCGGCCGCACAAAGTGCTAGACAATCAGAAACATGATTTACCAGAAATCTTGCGAAATATTTACGGTAACAGTTTCTCAGATAACAGTAAAATGGATTCAGTAATGCACATGAATGAGATATCCGTCAATGATTTTCTGAGTGGACTAGAGGAGCTAGAGGCTCTCAGAAACAATAATCTGAATGCAGTATTTCGATCCACTCAAAGAAAAGTTAGAACTTTTTCATTCATAACAGAGCTTGCTATTGATAAAAAGCTCAAAAAGAGGGCGGGTCCAGAAAAACATCTGAGAATGCAGAGTAAGGTTGATATGATTAAAGACCATTGGGTCTTTGTGATTTTGTCGTTTGTTTTGGTCGTTTTAAGTTTCTTTGCGACCCTGTTGGTCTAACTCTCCTCTTTGGTGAGCCCGACAGGATTCGAACCTGTGACCCGCTGATTAAAAGTCAGCTGCTCTACCAACTGAGCTACGGGCCCACTGCAAGGGAAGGGGCGGCCTCGGGCCACCGTCCGGCTAGACCTAGAAGGCCTGCCGGCGCCGGTCAACCGTCTGAGGGGCAAGCCTCAGGCATAGACCGCTTCGGCCGCACCCAAGGCCTCGGGCAAGGGCGTGATGCCGAGGCCGGGGCGGTCGCTGACGATAGCCGTGCCGGCCTCGATCGTGGGCGCGCCCTGAGCGGTGGTCAGACCGGCCAGTTCGCGCGGGTCCCATACGTGGCGGCAGACCCGCGGCGCGGTGGCGGCGGCCAGGTGGCAGATGGCGGCGAAGGCGATGTCGCTGCCGCAGGTCTCTTGCACCGTCAGGCCCAAGCCGGCGGTGGCGCAGGTCTCAGCCATGGCCTTGGCGGGTGTCATGCCGCCGACTTTGCAGAGCTTGATGTTGGCGAAGTCGATGGCCTCGTCGCTCAAGGCCTGCAGCAGCATCGCCGGGCCGTCCAGCACCTCGTCCAAAGACAGGGGCTGGCGGATCTGCGGCTTCAAGGCCCGGCACTCGCGATAGGTGGCGCAAGGCTGCTCCAGGCTGAAGTCCTGGCCGTCCAACCGGCTCATGACCCGCAAAGCGACGTCCAGAGTCCAGCCGCGGTTCACGTCGACGATGAAATCCTCGCCTGGCTGGCGGGCGGCGAGGACGGCGGTAATGCGGGCCACGTCATCCTCCGGCAGATCGCCGCCGACCTTGATCGAATGGGCCTTGTAGCCCTTGGCGCGGAAGGCCTCGACCTTGGCGATCATCGCGTCCGGCGTGCCGGTGGAGACGGAACTCACCAGCGGCAGGCGGTTGCTCGCCAGGCCGCCCAATAGGCGGTAGCAGGGCAGGCCCGTAGATCGGCCGAAGAGGTCCCAGCAGGCCATGTCGATGGCTGCCTTGGTGAAGGGCAGGCCGGGCAGCACCGCCTCCATCGCCTCATAGACCCGCTGGATGTCGCGCGGGTCCAGGCCGATGAGTCCCGGGGCCATCTCTGCGATGCCGGCGCGGATGCCGCCGCCGAAGGCCGAGCCGTAGCCCTTGCCGAAGGGGCAGGCCTCGCCCCAGCCGCTGGTGCCGTCATCGGCCTCCACCTGCACGATGGTGGAGTCATAGTCCTCGTAGACCCGCCCGCCGGAGAGGCGATAGGTCCCGCCGGCGGCCGGCAGGGTCACCTGATAGACGGTGATGCGGCTGATCTTCATAAGCGGGCCTAGGCTGCGGTCATGTCGATGACCAGGTTGCCGACGTGGCGCTTGGCCAAGAAGGCCTCCTGCGCCTGGTGCAGGTCGCGGAGCGCGTAGGTGCCGGCGACCAGCGGCTTCACCTCGCCGCGCGCGATATAGCCGACCAGGCGGCCGAAGAGATCTGGCGGCACGATGGTGGCCCCGGTCATGGTGAGGTCCTTCAGGTAGAAGTCGCGCAGGTCGAAAGCGACGATCGGCCCGGCGATGGCGCCGGAACAGCTGTAGCGCCCGCCACGCCGCAGCACCTTCAGGAACTGCGGCCAGAGCGGACCGCCGACGACATCGGCCACCACGTCGACTGTCGCGCTGCCGGTCGCTTGCTCCAAAGCGCTGCCCAGATCGGCCGGGCTGCGCTCCAGCACCGTCGCGCCCAAGGCGGCCACCGCCGCGGCCTTGTCGGCGCCGCTAAGCGCGATGACCTCAGCCCCGCGCCGCTTGGCCAGCTGGATCAAGGCGGTACCGACGCCGCCCGAGGCGCCAGGCACCAGCACCCGGTCGCCGGCAGTGACGGCCGCGCGTTCCAGCATGTTCTCGGCGGTGACATAGGAGGTAGCGAAGCTCGCCAGCTCCACATCGCTCATGGGGCTGTCGATGGGGTGGATGTGCTGGACCGGCGCCTTGGTGTAGGCGGCAAAGCCACCGTCGCACTCCGAGCCATAATAGCCGCACTTGTCGCGGTTCAGTGGGTCGTCCCAGTCGCGCAGCCAGGTATCGATCAGTACGCGCCTGCCGAGCAAGGCCGGATCGGCACCCTCGCCCAGGGCCACCACCCGGCCGCAGACATCGGCGCCCTGAATGCGTGGGAAGGCAATGGCGCTGGAGCCCCAAGTCGCTTGCTCGGCCTGATGCTCGTCGAAGCCGCCCGCACCGCCGGCCCCGGTGCTCTCGGTCACGGAAGAGGAGTACCAGCCGACACGGGTGTTGATGTCGGTGTTGTTCATCCCGCAGGCGGCGACCTGGATCACTGCCTCCCCCGGCCCGGCCTCAGGCGTCGGCCAGTCTTCGTGATAGACCAGCTTGTCGAAGCCGCCGTGGCCGGTCAGCACCATGGCCTTCATGGTGGCAGGCAGCAGGCTCATTCCGCGTTCTTCTCCGCCAGCACGCGCTTGGCGATGCGGAAGCACTCGACGCCGGTCGGAACGCCGCAGTAGATGGCGATCTGGTGGATGACGGCCTGCAGTTCTTCTTCGCTGACCCCATTGGTCAGCGCGCCGTTGCAGTGCAGCTCCCACTCGTGCATACGATTCAGGGCGGCGATCATGGTGAGGTTCATCATCGAGCGGGTCTTGCGGTCGATGCGCTCGTCCCCCCAGCCGAAGCCCCAGCAGTATTCCGTCATCATCTCCTGAAAGGGGCGGGAGAAGTCGTCGGCATTGGCCAGCATACGCTCGACGTAGTCAGCCCCCAGGGTGGCCTTGCGCTTGGCCAGGCCCTTCTCGAAACGCTCTTTGTCCATGGTGAGTTATCTCCCCTTAAGCGATTTCGGCGCAGGCCTCGTCCAGCGCGGTCAAGGTGGTGGCCAGGTCGGCCTCGCTGAGCACGCCGGAGAAGAAGCGCCGCACGGTCGGCAAGACATAGATGCCCCGCTTTAAGAGAGCCAGATCCAACTGCCGGGCGCGGCCCTGATCGGCGGCCAGGACATCCAGCTGGCTCTTGGGATCGGCCTCTGCGAAGAGGAACTGCCAGAAGGAGGCGCGGCCGGTAACCCGCGCTGGCAGCCCGTGACGGTCCAGCACCGCCTGCATCTCGCGATAGAAGGCCTCAGCCCGCTGGTTCATGGTCTCGTAGAAGCCGGGAGCTGCCAGCAGGTCCAGGGTTGCCGACCCGGCAGCGGCGGCGATGGGATTCCCGTGCAGGGTGCCGTTGATGTAGGCATAGCCGGTGGTTCCCTTGTTGCGCGGGTTGGTGCGCTCCAGGATCTCTGCGCGGCCGCCGACGCAGCCCAAGGGGCCGCCACCGCCGACGATCTTGCCGAAGCTGGCCAGGTCGGGGGTGACGCCGAAGTACTCCTGCGCCCCGCCATAGGCCAGGCGGAAGCCGGTCACCACCTCGTCGAAGATCAGCAAGACGCCGAAGCGGTCGGCGAGGTCGCGCAGGCCTTGCAGGAAACCGGGCTGCGGGAAGATCACCCGCTGCACCGGCTCGACGATGATGGCGGCGATCTCCTGATGGTGGACGGAAAGGATCGCCTCCACTGCCCGCAGATCGTTGTAAGGGGCGACCAGCATGGTGTCCTGCAAGGCGCGCGGCACGCCGCCCGAATCGGCAGTGGCTTGCGGATAGTTGGCAGCCGCCGTGGGGAACTGGCTGAAGGCGGCATAGTCATGGTTGCCGTGATAGGCGCCCTCGAACTTCAGGACCTTGTCGCGGCCGGTGAAGGCGCGGGCCATACGCAGGGCATAGGCCGTGGCCTCAGAGCCCGTGGTGGTGAAGATGACCTTCTCAGCGCAGGGGATGGTAGCGACCAGACGTTCGGACAGCCCGATGGCGGTGTCGTTCAAGGTGCCGAAGACATGGATGGCCTTGGCGGCCTGCGCCTGGATGGCGGCGACGACGGTGGGGTGGTTGGCACCCAGTATGTTGGCGCCGGCGCCGCCGACGAAGTCGATGTAGCGGCGGCCGTCGACGGAGATCAGGCCGGCGCCCTCCGCCCGCTCGACGATGAAGCGCAGGTCGCTGGGCAGGGAATAGCCGCCAAGTCCAGCACCTGGCAGGGTGGCCTCGGCGGTCTCATAGAGCAAGTCTTGTGCGCTAGGCGCTTCGGCTGCGAGTGCCATTTGATTATTCCTTTAGCTACGCGGCAAGAGGCTGTCGGGGTCGTAGACGGGCTGGTCGAGCACCCGGGCGGGGCGGCGCTGGCCCAGGATCATCACCTCCAGCTCGGTGCCGGCCTTGGCGTAGTCCGGCTGCAGGTAGGCGAAGGCCAGGGACTTGGCGACGGCATGGCCGTAGCCGCCCGACGAGACGGCGCCGACCCGGGTGCCGTTCTGGAAGACGGCTTCCGAGCCCTGGCAGTCGGCGTCCTCCGCCTCGACCTCCAGATAGGCGCAGATCCAGGGCAGCGGCTTGGCGGCGGAGGCCTCGGTCGCCTCTTGGCCGATGAAGCTCTCCGGCTTGTCCAGCTTCACGAAGCGCATGACGTCGGCTTCCGGCAAGGTGACCTCGTTGGTCAGCTCGCTGGCGCCCTTGAACATCTTCTCGAGCCTGAGCGCGTTCATGGCGAAGGAGCCGTAGTTGGCGATGCCATGCGCCTGGCCGGCCTGCCAGAGGACGTCATAGACCTCCGCCATGCCGGTCATGGGCACATGCAGCTCCCAGCCCAGCTCGCCGGAGTAGGACACGCGCAGGGCCCGCAGGGAGACGCCGGCCACGGTGATCTCCTGACAGGTGAGCCAAGGGAAGGACTGGTTGTCGAGCGCGGCCTGGGTGGTGTCGCGCAGCACGTCGCGGGCCTTAGGGCCTTGCAGGGCCAGCACGCCATAGGCCTCCGAGACATTCGCGACCTCTACATCGGCACCGTCGCGGTGCTGGGTCAGCCAGTCGTAGAGGCGCAGTTCGAAGAAGGCGGCGGTCACCAGGTAGAAGCGGTCTTCGGCCACGCGCACCAGAGTGACCTCGCACTCGATGGTGCCCTTGTGGTTCAGCACATGGGTCAGGATCATCCGGCCGACCTTGCGCGGTACCCGGTTGGCGACCATCCGGTTGAGGAAGGTCTCGGCCTCGGGTCCGGAGACCTCGATCTTGGCGAAGGCGCTGACGTCCATGATGCCGACACGGGCGCGGACCGCCTCGACTTCCTGGGCGACATTGGCGTGCCAGTCGGTACGCTTGAAGTCATAGCGGTCTTCGCGCGGCTGGCCTTCGCGCGCAAACCAGCGTGGCCGCTCCCAGCCGAAGACCTCCTCATGAATGGCACCGGCCTCCTTCAGGCGCTCATAAAGCGGGCTGGTCTTGCCGGGCCGGCCTTCCAGGCGGTTGAAGTGCGGGAAGGGCACCTCGTGGCGCAGCAGATAGTCTTCCTTCGCCTTGGTGACGGCATAGTCGGGGTTGGCGAAGGCGCCGTAGCGGCGCGGATCGTACTCGCGCATGGAGATCTCAGCGGCGCCGTGCACCATCCACTGCGCCAGGTACTTGCCGGCACCCGGACCCCAGGCCAGGCCGATCTGCGAGCCGCAGCAGGCCCAGGCGTTGGTGAGGCCCGGCAGGGGACCCAGCAGCATGTTGCCGTCGGGCGGGTGGGTGATGGCGCCATGCACGGCGCGTTTGATGCCGCGCTCAGCCAGCACTGGCATACGCTCGAAGGCATTCTCCAGCCAAGGCAGGATGCGGTCGTAATCGGGCTCGAAGAGCTCGTGCTCGGCCTCCCAGGGGGTGCCGTCCAGCCAGACCGTGTTGGGGTTGGCCTTCTCGTAGATGCCGATCAGGCCGGCCTTCTGCTCCATGCGGATGTAGCCGGAAACCAGGCGGTCGTCGCGTACCACCGGTAGCTCTGTGGCCAGGTCTTGGAACTCCGGCACCGGGTCGGTGACCAGATAGTGGTGGGTCATACAGGTGATCGGCAGGTCCAGGCCCATCCACTGGCCGATCTGGCGGGCATAGGTCCCGCCGGCATTGACCACGATCTCCGCCCGCCAGGGGCCTTGCTCGGTCTCCACCAGCCATTCGCCACTGGCCTCGCGGCTGATACCGGTCACACGGTTGTGGCGGATCACCTGCGCCCCCATCTGGCGCGCGCCCTTGGCCAGCGCGAAGGTGGCACCGGCGGGATCGACGTGCCCGTCCTCCGGCGTCCAGAGTGCGGCCTTCACACCGTCCAGACTGTAGAAGGGGTGTTTGCTGGCGATGAAGGCCGGGTCCACCAGCTCCATCGGATGACCCAAGGTAGCACCGACGGAGAGCGTGTAACGCAGCCAATCCAGCTCATCATCAGTGTAGGCCAGGCGGAAGGAGCCGCAGTCGTGGAAGGTCACCGACTGCCCGGTTTCCTCCTCGATTCGCTTGTAGAGGTCGATGCCGTAACCGACCATCCGGCCGATGGAATAGCTGGAGACCGAATGGGTGATCTGGCCGGCGGCGTGCCAGGTGGAGCCTGAGGTCAGCTCCGCCTTTTCGATCAGCACGCAGTCGCTCCAGCCCTCCTTGGCCAGGTGGTAGAGCAGGCTTGCGCCCATGATCCCGCCGCCGACGATGACGACCTTTGCTTGGCGCTCTGCCATGGCCTCTGTCTCCTGCTGGCCGCCCTCGTTTGGGCGGGCGAAAAAAACTGATGCGCAGAGAACCAAACATCTGTACCGTCGTCAATCATGAATGAGACAACTGTACCAAATTCTCGGGAGACCGCGCTGGAACGCCTGGCCGAAGCCGTGCCGCAGGTGAGCCCGCAGCTGCGCCTGGCGGCCGAGTACCTGCTGGAAAACCCGGATCAGGTCGGCTTTGCCTCGGTGCGGGAGGTGGCGGCTGCGGCGGCGGTGAAACCGAACACTTTGGTACGGCTGGCCCGCGCGCTGGGCTATGAGGGCTATGAGGATCTGCGCCGGCCCTTCCGCGAGGCGCTGGTGCAAGGCAGCGTCAGCTTTCCCGACCGGGCGCGCTGGCTGCAGTCCCTATCCAAGAGCGGCCAACAGGGTGCGCTCTATGCGCAGATGGCCGAGAGTCTTTTGGGGAATCTGGAATCCCTTTTTACCGACTACCGTGCCGAGGACCTGCAGCGGACAGCGGCCCGGGTGGTGGCGGCGCGGGTAACCTACGTCCTGGGCGTCGGCGTCAGCTATGGCCCGGTGCACTCTTTCGCCTATCTGGCGCGCATGGCGCTGGACTCCGTGGTGGCGGTACCGCGTGACGGCAGCCTGCCGCTGGACGATCTGGCCAAGGCCGGGCCGGACGATCTGCTGATCGCCATGACCTTCCAGCCCTACCGTCGTGAAGTGGTGGAGGCCGTGGCCAAGGCCGAGGCGCAGGGCGTGCCAGTCATCGCCATCACCGACCGCTTGAGCGCGCCCATCGCGCCGGGGGCGGCGGAACGCTTCATCCTGTCGGTGGAAACGCCGGAGCCCTTTACCTCCACTCTCGCCGTCACGGCCTTCCTGGAGACCCTTTTCGCTAACGTCGTGGCAGAGGCGGGCGAGGCGGCGGTGGAGTCGATTGAGCGCTTTCATCGGCAGCGCACGGACCTTGGAATCTATTGGGGGGAGGAAGAGCGATGACCCAGCCCTTACGCTCGCAGCCGCCGCAGCACTACACCGATCCGGCCTTCTTCGCACAGGAACAGGACGCGATCTTCTTCAAGACCTGGCTCTTCGCCGCGCACGAGAGCCAAGTGCGGGATCCCGGCGACTATCACTGCTTCGAGGTGGCCGGCCAGAACCTCTTCCTGCTGCGCGGCCGGGACGGCAGGGTGCGCTGCTTCTATAATGTCTGCCAGCATCGCGCTCATGAGCTCCTGGAAGGTAGTGGCAGCCGGCGGGTGCTGGTCTGCCCCTACCACGCCTGGACCTACGATCTGACCGGCCGGCTGATGAAGGCGCCAAACGACCGCAAGGTCGAGGGCTTTCAGCGCCAGGAGATCTGCCTGGAAGAGGTACGGGTGGAGAGTTTCCACGGCTTCCTCTTCGTCAACCTGGATCCCGACGCCGCCCCGATGGAGGCCTGGTATCCCGGCGTGCACGAGGCCCTGGCCGCCTATGTCCCCAGCATCGATGATCTCCAGCCAGTGCAGTGGATGACCCTGCAGGAGGACTGCAACTGGAAGATCTAGGTCGAGAACTATTCGGAATGCTATCACTGCGCGCTGACGCACCCGACCTTCGTCAGTGGCGTGGTCGACCCGGAGAGCTACAACGTGGCCGAGAACGGCGGCTACTGTCTGCGTCACACCACCAAGGCCGCCAACCTGGACCGCATGAGCTATCCGATCGATCTGGAGGCCAATGCCCACGTCACGGAGTACAGTTCCTGGTTTCTCTGGCCGACCTTCTCTTTCCAGGTCTATCCGGGCAACGTGCTGAACACCTACCTCTGGCGCCCGGAGGCCGTGGACCGGGTCGAGGTGGCGCGCGGCTGGTACACCGTGGGCGGCATCGAATCCTCGGACATTGAGCGTCTGGCCCAGCAAGACATGAACACCACCGTGGCCGAGGACGTCCGCCTGGTGGAGTCGGTCCAACGTGGGCTCAGGAGCCGCGGCTTCCGTCCGGCACCGCTGATCATCGACCCCAATGAGGGTGTTCGCTCAGAGCACTCCTTGGCCGCTCTTTACCGCTGGTGGGACGAGGCAATCGCCGGCGATTTGGCGCCAGGTGGGACGGCAGAGGTACGCACAGCGTCCTGACCCGAGCTGGGTGCCTCCTCTGCTCCCTCTCCCGGGCAGAGGATCGCCCCTTCTCTTTTCGCTGCTCAGCGCAAAAGAGAAGGGGTAGAGAAACGCGGCGTTTACGTACAAATTGAAGCTGCGCGTTTCGACTGCTTGGGAGAGGTCATACCATGACGACGGGGCAAGGTGGTCCAGGGCAAGGTGGGGAGGCTGGCCGGCCGCGGCCGGTGGTCTTGTGCATTTTGGACGGCTGGGGCGAGGCTCCGGCGGCCGAGGACAATGCCATCGCGCTGGCCAAGACGCCTTACCTGGACGGCCTCTTCGCCAGCCGGCCGCATGGCCTGATCGAGGCTTCGGAGCTGCATGTTGGCCTGCCCTCAGGCCAGATGGGGAACTCTGAGGTCGGGCATATGAACCTGGGTGCCGGCCGCGTGGTGCTGCAGGACCTGCCGCGCATCGACCAGGCGCTGGAAGATGGCAGCCTGGCGAGATCGCCGGAACTGGCGGCCTTCGTTGCCAAGCTCAAAGCCAGCGGGGGCAAGGCGCACCTGATGGGCCTGCTCTCGCCGGGTGGCGTGCATGCGCACCAAGACCACCTGGCAGGCCTTGCAGAGATCCTACACGCTCAGGGAATCGAGGTGCTGATCCACGCCATTCTCGACGGCCGTGACACGCCACCGAAGAGCGCCGCTCCTTTCTCGAAGGCCTTTCAGCAGAGTACAGACGCGCCCATCGTTACGTTGAGCGGCCGTTTCTACGCCATGGACCGGGACAAGCGCTGGGACCGTGTCAGCCGCGCCTACCACTGTATGACCGGCGCTGAGGGCGAGCGCGCCGTCGATGCCGAGGCGGGCTTGGCCGCCGCCTATGACCGCGACGAGAGCGACGAGTTCGTGGCGCCGACCGCACTGGGCGACTACGCAGGCATGGCCGATGGCGATGGCCTGATCATGGGCAACTTCCGGGCCGACCGGGCGCGGGAGATCCTGACGGCCTTGGTCGACCCGGCCTTTGACGGCTTCGCCCGGGACCGGCAGATCGCCTTTGCCGCCCGCCTGGGCATGGTCTCCTATTCCAGCGATCTTGACGCCTTCCTGCCGGCGCTCTTCCCGCCGGGTGACCTGGCCGAGACCCTGGGCGAGGTGGTGGCAGCCCAAGGCTGGCGCCAGCTGCGGATCGCCGAGACGGAGAAGTACGCGCACGTCACCTTCTTCTTCAACGGCGGCCGCGAAGAGGTCTTCGAGGGGGAAGAGCGGGTGCTGGTGCCCTCGCCCGACGTTGCCACCTATGACCTGAAACCGGAGATGTCGGCGGTGGAAGTGACCGACAAGCTGGTCGCCGCGGTGGAGAGCAGGGCCTACGACCTGATCGTGGTGAACTACGCCAACGGCGATATGGTCGGCCACACCGGCGATCTGGCAGCGGCCAAGATCGCGGCGGAGACGGTAGACAGCTGCCTCTCCCGCCTCGGCGCAGCGGTCGCCGCGGCCGGCGGGGCCATGCTGGTAACCGCCGACCATGGCAATGCCGAGCAGATGTTCGATGCTGACACCGGCCAGCCGCATACGGCCCACACCATGAACCCCGTGCCCCTGCTGCTAGCCTGCGGTCCGGCCACGGTGACCGGGCTGGACAAGGGCCGTCTCGCCGACATCGCGCCCACGCTCCTGGAGCTCTTGGCGCTACCACAGCCTGCCGCCATGACCGGGCGTTCCCTGCTGGTGAGTGCCGCCAGCGAGACAAAGGCCGCCTAGTTTGCTGCGTTCCATGGTGCGATTCCCCCGCTGGCTGCTGCTCTTGGTGCTGATTGGCCTTGCCGCACCGCAGGCCTGGGCGCAGACGGATGAAGAGAACGAAGAGCAGCGCCAGTTGGAGGCTGCTATTCAGGCCACACAGGAACGGGCCGACCGCCTGGCGGCCCGTCAGGCGGTCCTTGCACGCGAAAGTGATGACTTGAGCGACGAGCTGGCCCGCGTTGCCGCCGAGGCGCGCGAATGGGAGGAGGAGGTCGCCCAGGTCGAGTTGACGCTCGAGACCCTGGTGCAAGAGGCCGATGAGCGCCGGGCCGTGCTGATGGATGCCCGCGAACGGCTGACGGCCATGTCCGGGGCGCTTCTGCGGATCTCTCTGCTGCCACCCGAAATGCTGATCGCACGGCCCGGTGCTCCCAGCGAGACCGTGCGTGCAGGACTGGTCATGCGCCAGTTGGTGCCCAGGTTGGAGAGTGAGGCGACCCGCCTGCAGCGCGAGGTGGCCGACCTGGAAAGCCTGGAGGCGCAGATCACAGAAGAGAATGCCGAGGCCCTAGCCGCCCGCGCGCGCCTGGCTGAAGAGGAGACGCGCCTGACCGGTCTGCTGCAGCAGCGCCGCGATCTCTTGCAGATCACGGCGGCCGAGCAGGCCAGCGCCGCAGCGGAGGCTCAGACTCTCAGTGCGTCGGCCGAGAACCTCAGCGGCCTGGTGAGCAGCGCAACCCGGCGCATCGCCCGAGGAGCGCCACGGGTCCCGCCGGTGCCGCCCAAAGATCGTCAGGTGGTCTTGGGAGAAGAGGCCCCACCGCCAGCGGCTGAAGCGCCCGCCGAAGCGGCTCCGAGCGAGACGGAGACGCAGGTCGCCAGTCTGCCGGCTGAGGATCCGCTGCAAGAAGAGCCGATCCTGCGGGAGCTACGCGCCATGCCGGAGGAGCCGGGTGGCTTGGCCGAGCCAATTGCCGGCGAGCTGGTGCAGAGGTTCAATGCCGACCGCGGCGACCAGCAAGGCTTGCGCTTTGCCGGGCGGGCCGGTGCGCGGGTGACGGCGCCCTTCGACGGTGTGGTGGTCTATGCCGGCCAGTTCCGCAGCTATGGGCTGGTCTTGATCCTGGAACATGGCACGGGATATCATTCTGTCTTAGCAGAGCTTGGATTGATCGACGCGGTGCTGGGTCAGCGCGTCGTTGCGGGCGAGCCGATCGGCGCTCTTGAAGAACAATCCGACGGCCCTCCAGAGCTTTACGTTGAATTGTGGCGCGATGGACAGACCATCGACCCGGCCCCTTGGTATGGGCTGGATAACCAATGAGGAAGCAAACTCTATGATCATGCGACCCCTGGCGGCCAGCGCCGGTGTCCTTCTTGCCCTCTCCCTTATGGCCGGGGCTCCGGCGGCCGATGAGCCGACCGAGGAAACCTACCGCCAGCTGAAGCTCTTCGGCGATGTGCTGGAGCGTGTGCGCGGCGACTATGTCGACGAGGCCACCGACGAGGAGCTGATCGAAGCGGCGATTCGCGGCATGCTCGCCGACCTCGATCCGCACTCCAGTTACCTTGATCGCGATCAATTGAAGTCGATGCAGGAGCAGACCCGCGGCGAGTTCGGCGGCCTTGGCATCCAGGTCACCATGCGCGATGGCCTGGTGGAGGTGATCGCGCCCATCGACGAGACCCCGGCGGCGCGGGCTGGGCTGCAGGCAGGCGACTTGATCTCGCAGATTGAGGGCGAGCCGGTCCTCGGCCTGACTTTGAACGAGGCAGTCGATCGCCTGAAGGGCAAGATCGGCAGCGAGGTGACCATCACTATTCTGCGCGAGGCGGAGGAGCCCTTCGACGTCACCCTGGTGCGCGACATCATCACCGTCGCCTCGGTGCGCCATCGCATCGAAGGCGATATCGGCTACATCCGCATGACCCAGTTCAACCAGCAGACCACCTCCGGCCTGGAAGAGGCCATTGACGAGATCAAGGACGAACTGGGTGACCAGTTGGTGGGTTATGTCCTCGACCTGCGCAACAACCCGGGTGGCTTGCTCGACCAGGCCATTTCGGTCACCGATGCCTTCTTGGACCAGGGTGAAATCGTCTCCACCCGCGGCCGCGACGACGACGACATGCAGCGTTACAACGCCGATGAAGGCGACCTGACTGATGGCAAGCCTGTCGTCGTCTTGATCAACGACGGGTCGGCCTCAGCCTCGGAGATCGTGGCCGGTGCCTTGAAGGATCACCGCCGCGCGATCCTGATGGGGACCCGCACCTTCGGCAAGGGCTCGGTCCAGACCATCATCCCGCTGCCCGGTCACGGTGCCATGCGCCTCACCACCGCGCGCTACTACACGCCCTCTGGGATCTCCATTCAGGCAACCGGTATCGAGCCCGACATCATCGTCGAACTGGCCACCATCGAGGCCATCGAGCGCGGCCAGGTCCGCCACGAAGAGGACCTGCGCGGATCTCTTGAGAACGAGGAGAATGGCGACGAGGGTGCGGTCACCGATGATGCGGAGCCTGAGGCACCTGCAGCGGAAGGCCTGACCGAGACCAACGACTATCAGCTAAGCCGAGCCTTGGACCTGCTGCGCGGCCTGGCGCTCTTCAACAACCAGGTGGCGACGCAGTAAGGCGGGAGCAGAAAGAGTTCAGACAGGAGCAGCGTTTCCTCACGCACGCCCTCGTCTTGAGCAGCGAGCGCTAGCGAGCGTCCGTCGAAAGGCGGGCCGTTAGCACCGAGCTTTAGGCCCGCCCTTCGACAGGCTTAGGAGAGGGGGGCGCGGGTGGAGGGGTCTTCTATCCCAAGTCATCACGCTCTACAGGGACTTGGCTCTGCGAGAGGGCCAGGTCCCCCGTCAGCCCATCTGCTTGCTGCAGTTGATCATCCAGGGCGTGCCGAAGCGGTCGGTGAAAGACGCAAAACGCTGTGCCCAGAAGGTCTCTTCCAGCGGCATCTCGATCCTCGTTGCGCCCTCGGAGAGAGCCGCATAGATCCGTTCAGCCTCCTCCACCGTGTCGACGTCCAGGCAGACTTGCAGGCCGGCCATGGTCTCCTGTTGGCCCGGTGGTGAATCCGCGCCGATGATCATCTGGTCGCCCAGTTTCAAGGCGGCATGCATGATCTTGTTCTGCCAGTCCGCTGGTGCCATCTCGGCCGCTGGCGAGCCGGCATAGGGCATCATCGCCAAGAGCTCGCCGGCCAGGGCGGTTTCATAGAAGCGAAAGGCCTCTTCGCAAGAGCCCTTGAAGGTCAGGTGTGGATTGATCCGCATCTCAGGGGTCACGCCTTCTCGTTGCAAAAGCTGCGAGATCCTAGGCCCCAGAGACGCGTGAGGAAAGCCTCCTTAGACCTCCATGCCCAAAGCGCGGATGTAGAGGTCCAGCAGGTGCTCCTGCTCCTGCCGGTCGTTCTGCTCCATCTTTCGAAGCTTGATGACCTGGCGCATGATCTTGGTGTCGAAGCCGTTGCCCTTGGCCTCGGCATAGACCTCGCGGATGTCGCCGGCGAGGGCCGCTTTCTCCTCCTCCAGGCGCTCGATACGCTCAATGAAGGACTTCAAGCGGTCGGCGGCGATCCCGCCAACCGCAGTATCACTCTGGCTGCTCTCGGCAGGCGGCGGGGTTTCCCCAGTCGTTTCCCAGGGTGTGCGCTCGTCATCCATGGACTCTTTCCAATCCCTGCGGTGTTCAAAGGAGGCAGGGACGCTACAGAGCGTGCTAGGCCCCGGCAATCCTCCCCGCCTGTGGATGGCGGTGGAAAACGCTGGCGCTTAGCCTTTCTCAGCCGCGGCGAAGGCCGCTTTCTGCTCGGCGCTGGCTTCGGTCTGATACTTTGCTCGCCATTCGCTGTAGGGCATGCCATAGACGATTTCGCGGGCGGTCTCCTTGTCCATCTCCAGCCCGCGCTCCTGCGCAGCCTCGCCATACCAGCGCGACAGGCAGTTGCGGCAAAAGCCGGAGAGGTTCATGAGGTCGATGTTCTGCACGTCGGTGCGTGTGCGTAAGTGATCCACCAGCTTGCGAAAGGCCGCGGCCTCCAGTTCGGTGCGGGTCTGCTCATCCATGGCCATAGTCCTTATCTGTCGTTGGCAGTGACTGCCTTGCCCAGTGATTTGGTGTGTAGGACAGGGCACGCAAGCGATCGCCCCGGGAGCAGGTCATGACCCTCACCATCTATGGCGCCCCCTTGACTCGGGCCTACCGCGTGCATTGGACCCTGGAAGAGCTGGAACTGGACTATCGCGCCCTGCCGGTCACCGATGAGGCGGCAGCCGTGGACCCCTCCGTCTTGGCGGTCAATCCCTTCGGCCTGCTGCCGGCGGTCGATGACGGGGGCCTGCACCTCTGGGATTCCTACGCCGTCAACCACTATCTGGTGCGCAAGCACGGCGGGCCCTTGGGACCAGCCGATGTCGCCGAGGAGGGGCAGCTCTTGAGCTGGGCCTTCTGGACGGCGACCGTGGTGGAGCCCTTGGCCCTGGTGGCCTTGATGAACGGCTTTCTGGGCAAGGAAGGCGCGCGTGACCCAGACCAGATCCCGCCGGTGATGGATCAACTGGACAGCCCGCTGCAGGTCCTGGACCGGCATCTCGATCATCACCCCTATCTGGTGGGGGAGCGCTTTACCGTTGCCGACATCAATCTGGTCTCGGTGCTGGGCTGGGTGGCGATCAGCGGCGGTGACCTGTCACCCTATCCCATAGCCACGGCCTGGCTTGCCCGCTGTGGCGCCCGCCCTGCGGCCCGCAGAGTGCTGGCCACCATGGATCTCTAGAGCTTGCCCATGCGCTGTGTCCTGCAGACCCAAGACCCGGTGGTCCTGAGCTTCGCCCAAGCGGTCTTGAGCGATGCCGGGATCGAATCCCACCTCTTCGACGTGAACATGTCGATGACCGAAGGCTCGGTCGGCATCTTCCCGCGCCGCCTCTGCGTCGTCGATGCGTTGGAGCGTCCCGCGCGGCAGGCCCTGCTCGACGCCGGCTTGAAGGATGAGATCACGCCAGCGTGATCAAACGCTATATTCCTCACTAACTTACTGTAGATATTGCCAATCTAGGGCTCTTCTTCCCGCCTCCTTTCGGCGCTCTTGGTGCCGTCCTGTGAGTTTTGATAATCGCTCGCAA
This sequence comes from Pseudomonadota bacterium, assembly GCA_039819325.1. GTDB lineage: Bacteria > Pseudomonadota > Alphaproteobacteria > Kiloniellales > JACOMY01 > JACOMY01. The sequence continues at coordinate 16,561 of JBCBSF010000083.1, forward strand.
CATCCTAAAAGCCACTTCATAGACTACTATAGTTTTCTTGTTTCTTATGCTCTCTCAACAAAACTGTTGAACACCGCTGGGACTGCTCCTACCTGCCTGTCGTAACAATAGTCAAAGCGAACAGGAGGGTTGATCTCGCTCTGTTCTTACTGAAGGGAGTGCGGGTCCTTAGTTTCGAAAACCTGAACTGTCCGTTCTTGACTTCAAAACACGGGGGTCGGAAAGGTCGATTCGATTTCGAGCGGCCTGGAAAGCGAGAGCAATGATTGATTCTCGCAGCAATAGATCTCGCCTGCATCAAGGGCGCTTGTCCCCTGTTGGGCATTCGCGCTGGCTGCTGGCGGGCTGACAACGAGATGTCTTGGCGCCCGCTGCAAAGGCGGACCGGCAGGCCTGTATAACCTGGACTTTAGACGAGGAGGTTTTGAACTATGGCAACTATTAACGGGACCAATGGGCCGGACGTACTGACCGGCACCAACAACGTTGACACGATCAGCGGCCTAGGCGCCAACGACACGCTCTACGGCCTTGGCGACGACGACTACCTCTATGGGAACGGTGGCGACGACACTGCTTATGGCGGCGCCGGCGAAGACGAGATTGAAGGCGAGGAAGGGGCTGATACCCTCTTCGGCGGTAACAACGAGGATGAACTCGACGGTGGCGAAGCGGCTGACTTGCTCTTCGGCGGCAATGGCCCCGACGAGATTGATGGCGACGAGGCCAATGACAGCGTCTTCGGTGGCTCGGGCAACGACACCCTCTTCGGCGGTGATAGCAACGATGACCTCCGCGCTGGGACTGGCAACGATCGGCTCTTCGGCGGCGACGGTCAGGACACTCTGCGTGGCGACAATGGCAATGACAGTATCGTCGGCGGTTCGGCCAACGATACCCTCTTCGGCGGGGATGGCGACGACAGCCTCACAGGGTCGCAAGGCAGCGATCGCATTGCCGGTGGGTCCGGTGAGGACGAGTTGTTCGGCGGTGACAACCGCGATCGGCTGAACGGTGCCAGCGGCTCCGACACAGCGGCCGGCGGACGCGGCAACGATACCTTCATCGTCGACACTGCCGGCGATGTGCTGCTGGAGACCGCGGATGGCGGGATCGAGGACGTCGTCCGGATCAACGCGATGGAGTTCACACTGGGGAGCGGATCGGATGGTCACGTAGAGCGTGCCAACCTGAACTCCGATGCTGGCGCTGCAGAACTGGGCGGCAATGAGTTCGACAATACCCTCTTGGGCAACGACTTCGACAACGAAATCTCCGGTTTCGGGGGTGACGACATTCTGAACGGCCGTGGCGGAGTAGACACCCTCACCGGTGGCTCGGGTGACGATACCTTCGTCGTCGAGAATGAAGCCGATCAAGTGCGCGACTTCGCTGGACAGGGTGAGGACCTCGTGCGCGCCGAGGTTGACTTCACCCTGCCGGACGGCGGTGCCAGCGACTTCATCGAGAACCTGCGGATGCAGGGCGGCCGCGGCGACATCGACGGCACCGGCAACAGCCTGGATAACGAGATCGAGGGCAACACCGGCGACAACGTCTTGCGCGGTCTTGACGGTGACGACGAGATTGAAGGCGGTGATGGCAACGACAACCTCTTCGGCGGTGCCGGCGACGACGAGTTGGAAGGTGAGGACGGCGACGACACGCTTTGGCTGACCTCCGGCGACGAGGCCTTCGGCGGTGCCGGCGAGGATGACTTCCGTTTCAACGGCGATGACCTGGGTAGCAACGGCTCCGGCGGCCCGGAGATCGAAGACTTCAATGGCGAGTTGGTGAACGGCGGCGACGGCGAGGACAAGCTGGTCTTTAACTCCGGCCTCGAAGTCGGCAGCTTCGCCTACATCGGCTCTGCCGCCTTCTCCGGCGGTGGCAACAGCGAGGCCCGCTTCGACGGTGACGAGCAGGTGCAGGTCGACCAAGACGGTGACGGCACCGCCGACATCAACTTCCTGGTTGACGGCGTCTCGAACGCCGGTCAGCTGACCTCGACCGACTTGGTCTGGCTGTAAAGGCCGAAACGAAGGGCTCCCCTTGGGGCGGCAGGCAGTCTTTGCCTGCCGCCCCAATTGCTTTTGTGACAGAGTCCCGCGTTGGAGACCTCTTTCCACTTTCCCTTACTCTTCATCTTCCGAATGCAGTGCATCTCTTCCTGACTGGCAACGCAGCCCCCTTCCTCTGCGGTCACTGCAGCCTAAGGAAACGCCACGCCCATTATTCGCCTGCGCGCACCTACCTTTAGAGCTGTGGGTCTTGCTGGCCGCCTGGCTGTCCTATGTCATAGCGTGCTAGCATTCAGGCAAGAATCCCAATTGTAACCTTACAAATCGATCTGTGATTTTGCTGACAAGAGAAAATGTCTTTTGGATTGTACTAGGATAATTTTTTCTGATTTTTTGTGTGTATTGTTGTTGCGCGTTGTGGGTCGATTGATTATCTGCCCGTCCACTTGGAGAGCGCCCAGCGACTGGCGTGCCAACTCTGTGCAACAGGCAAGCGACGAAAAGAGATAGAGACTCATGGCAAGCATTGATGGAAGCAACGGCCCGGACGTCCTGACCGGCTCGGACCTGGTCGATACCTTGAACGGTCTTGGCGGCAACGACACGCTCCTTGGCTTCTCCGCAAGCGACTACCTCTATGGGGCTGCTGGCAGTGACACTGCTTACGGCGCGTCGGGTGACGACGAGTTGGAGGGGGGCGGCGGGTCCGACATCCTCTTCGGCGGTGACGGCGAGGACGAGCTGGACGGTGGTGCGGCGATCGACGAGCTCTTCGGCGGCAACGGTGACGATGAGCTGGGTGGAGACGGAGGCGCCGATAGCCTTTTCGGTGGATCGGGCAACGATACCTTAGGCGGCGGTGAGGGCAACGACGATCTGCGAGCCGCCACCGGAAACGATGTCTTGACCGGCGATGACGGGAATGATGCCCTGCGTGGTCAAGACGGTAACGACACCATGGCTGGTGCAACCGGGAACGACACGCTTTTCGGTGACGCAGGTGACGATACCGCCTTCGGAGGCGATGGTAGCGACCGCCTGGGCGGTGGATCGGGGAGCGATACCCTCTTCGGCGGGCTGGGCGGCGACCGTCTCAATGGCGGCAGCGGTTCCGACACGGCAGAGGGCGGTGTCGCCAGCGATACCTTCATCGTCGATACCTCGGCCGACGTGGTGCGCGAGACGGCGACCGGTGGTGCGGAAGACGTGATCCGCTCCAACGCCGCCGACTACACAATCACCGGTGGGCCGGATGGCTTTGTCGAGCGAGCCAACATCAACGACGGACTCGGCGAGGCGAATCTCGCCGGCAACGAGATGGACAACATCCTGATTGGAAACAACGGCGAGAACCTCCTGATCGGCTTTCGCGGCAGTGATACTCTCAACGGCCGGGAAGGCTCGGACATTCTGGTTGGCGGCCAAGGCGATGACACCGTCGTGGTGGATACCTCCACCGATCAGGTTATCGAAACCAACGGAGGTGGCAACGACCTAGTCCGCGCCCTGACCGATTTTGCACTGCCAGACGGCGGCATTAACGACTTTGTCGAAGACCTACGGATGCAAGGCGGGCAGGGTAACATTAACGGTGCCGGCAATAGCTTGGACAATGGGATCGAGGGCAACACCGGCGATAACACGTTGCTGGGGCTTGACGGTGACGACGATATCGAAGCCGGCGATGGCGACGACAATCTCTTTGGCGGTACCGGCAACGATAGGCTGCAAGGCGAGAGCGGAAACGACACGCTCTGGCTGATGTCTGGCGATGCGGCCTTCGGCGGCGCTGGTGAAGACAGCTTCCGGTTTGACGGGAACGACCTCGGTGTTGCCGGCTCCGGTGGTCCGGAGATTCGCGATTTCGATGGCGAGCAGGTGAACGGCGCGAACGGCCAGGACAAGCTGGTCTTCAACACCGGGCTTGAGGTCGGCAGTTTCGCCTACATTGGCTCTGACGCCTTCTCTGGCGGTGGTAACAGCGAGGCCCGCTTCGATGGCGGCGAGCAGGTCCAGGTCGATCAAGACGGTGATGGTTCAGCCGATATCGCTTTCCTGGTCGTTGGCGTTTCCAACGCAGGACAGCTAACCGCAACAGACTTTGTCTGGCTGTAGAGACTGGGTACAGCTCAGGCGAAGGGGGCGGTGGGCCGTTTGGCCTGCCGCCCCTCTCTTAACGGGCCTTGCGCCCGTCGGCGCGCGGCTCTATATAGCGCGCTTCCTCGAAGCCAACTGCGGTCGGGCTCCAAGGCATGCCTTGGCTGCGATGACTGCTGGATTCCTCCGGCAGGGCTTCGGTTTTTCGGACTTGAGGAGTAGCAAAATGCCGAAGATGAAGACCAAGAGCGGCGCCAAGAAGCGCTTTAAACTGACGGCCAAGGGCAAGGTCCGCGCCGGTGTGGCCTACAAGCGCCACAACTTCTCGGCCAAGAGCCAGAAGATGAAGCGCCAGGCTCGCGGCACCTTCGTTCTGGATGATTGCAACGCCCGCGTCATTCGCCGGCATTTCCTGCCGAACGGCTAACGAACGCGCACATCTAAGACGAAGGATTATCAGTCATGGCACGCATCAAGCGCGGCGTCACCGCCCACGCCCGTCACAAGAAGGTTCTCCACCAAGCCAAGGGCTTCCGCGGCCGCTCCAAGAGCAGCTTCCGCCCGGCGATCCAGCGGCTGGAGAAGTCGCTGCAGTACGCCTACCGCGACCGCCGCAACCGCAAGCGCGATTTCCGCGGCCTGTGGATCCAGCGCATCAACGCCGGTGCGCGTCAGCACGGCCTGACCTACTCGCAGTTTATGCACGGGCTCAAGACCGCAGGCATCGGCCTCGATCGCAAGATCCTGGCCGACCTGGCGGTGCGTGAGCCCGACGCCTTCAAGAGCCTGGTCGAGCAGGCCGGCGCAGCGCTCGGCAAGTAGGGGTTTCCTGCAAGAGCGGCGATACCGTTCAACCTGTTGCGGCGATGAGCAAGCTCATCGCGGCGGCACCAGCCCGCACCCCCGCCCGGCCGCCCAACGAAAGTATTCTAGACTGGGTGGCCGGCCCCGATACGCCAAGGGGGGGTGCGGGCTGGTGCCGCCCTTTAGACAGGCTTGTGCGATCACTCAAAAAGCGCTCTGCAGGGCTGATGCCCGGCAGGGCGCTTACGCTTTGCAGGCCGGGCGAAAGGACGTTAAGCAAGCGCGTCCGAAGCGAGAGTGAGACGGAAAATGCAGGATTGGAGCGCCGAGGCGCTTGACGCCTGGCAAGGCGACTTGCTGGACCAGGTGGGCACCAGCAGCGACAGCGCGGCCCTTGAGGCGGCACGGGTTGCCATTCTGGGCCGCAAAGGTAGCCTGACCGAAAAGCTGAAAGGCCTCTCAGGCATTGCGCCGGAGGACCGCAAGGCGACTGGCCAAGCGCTAAACCGGGTGAAGCAGGTCGTCGAGGCGGCGATCGAGGACAAGCGCGCCCTGCTGGCCGAGGCCGAGCTGGAAGCCCGGCTGCAGGCCGAGCGGATCGACGTCAGTCTGCCGGCACGCGGCCAGACCATCGGTCGGCTGCACCCCCTACCGCAGACCATCGAGGAGCTGGTCGCCATCTTCGGCGAGATGGGCTTCTCCTGGGCTGAGGGTCCGCATGTCGAGGACGACTTCCACAACTTCTCGGCGCTGAACATCCCGCCCGACCATCCGGCCCGTGAGGAGCAGGACACCTTCTACTTCCCCCCCGATGCGGAGGGGCAGCAGAAGGTCCTGCGCACCCACACCTCACCGGTGCAGATCCGCACCATGATGAGCCAGAAGCCGCCGATCCGGATCATCTGCCCGGGCCGCACCTTCCGCTCTGACCATGACGCGACGCACAGCCCCATGTTCCACCAGGTGGAAGGCTTGGTGATCGACGAGGGCATTCACATGGGCCACCTGAAGGGCACCCTCGTCCACTTCCTGCGTGCCTTCTTCGGCGTGGAGGATCTGGCGGTGCGCTTCCGCCCCTCCTACTTCCCCTTCACCGAGCCCTCGGCGGAGGTTGATATCGGCTGCGACCGCAGCGGCGGTGGCCTCACCATCGGCGCCGGCGGGGACTGGCTGGAGATCCTGGGCAGCGGCATGGTGCATCCCAAGGTGCTGGAGAACTGCGGCCTGGACCCGAACCGCTACCAGGGCTTCGCCTTCGGTATGGGGATCGAGCGGATTGCCATGCTGAAGTACGGCATTCCCGACCTGCGCCCCTTCTTCGAGAGCGACATCCGCCGCATGCGCCACTACGGCTTCCTGCCGCTGGAAGCACCCTCGCTGGTGCGTGGTCTTTAGGAGGGGAGCGCAATGATGAAGTTCACACTCTCCTGGCTGCAGGACCACCTGGAGACCGACCAGGATCTCGACGCCATCGTCGAGGCCCTGTCGATGATCGGGCTGGAGGTCGAGGACGTGGAAGATGCTGGTGCTGCCTTGGCACCCTTCCGCGTCGCCCGCGTGCTGGAGGCCAAGCAGCATCCCAACGCCGACCGCCTGCGCGTCTGCACGGTGGAGCATGCCGACGGCGTCTCGCAGGTCGTCTGCGGCGCGCCCAATGCCAAGACCGGCATGCTGGGCGTCTTCGCTCCGCCTGGCGTTCACGTGCCTGGAACCGGTCTGGACCTGAAGCCCGGCAAGATCCGTGGTGTCGAGTCCAACGGCATGCTGGTCTCTGAACGCGAGATGGGCCTGTCGGACGAGCATGACGGCATCATCGAGCTGGAGCAGGACTACGCCATCGGCACGCCCTTGGTGGAGATCCTGGGCCTGACCGATCCGGTGATCGAGATCGCGATCACCCCCAACCATGCCCAAGCCTTGGGCGTGCGCGGGGTCGCGCGCGATCTGGCGGCTGCCGGCTTCGGGACCTTGAAGCCCTTCGATCCACCGCAGATCGCCGGCACTTTCGACAGCCCCATCACCTGGCGTATTGCTCCAGGCGCGGAGGAGGCCTGCCCAGCCGTGGCCGGCCGCTACTTCCGTGGCGTGACCAATGTGGAGAGTCCGACTTGGCTGAAGCAGCGGCTGAAGGCCATCGGGCTCCGGCCCATCTCTGCCCTGGTCGATATCACCAACTACGTGACCTACGATCTGAACCGGCCGCTTCACGTGTTTGACGCCGACAAGGTCGCTGGCGATCCCACCATGCGCTTCGCCCAGGCTGGCGAGAGCCTGCTGGCGTTGGACGGCAAGACCTACGAATTGGACGACGAGGTCCTGCTTATCGCTGACGAGAAGGGCCCCGAATCCCTGGCCGGCATCATGGGTGGAGAGGTCAGCGGCTGCACGCTTGCGACCTCCAACGTCTTTCTGGAGGTCGCCACCTTCGATCCCATTCGCGTGGCCCACACTGGCCGGCGGCTGGGGGTGCACTCCGATGCCCGCTACCGCTTCGAGCGGGGGATCGATCCCGAGGGCCTGACCTGGGGCGTGGAGGTTGCCACCAAGCTGATCCTCGAGCTCTGCGGCGGCGAGGCCAGCCATCCGGTCCTGGCCGGCAGCATCCCGCAGCCGGCGCAAGAGGTGGTGCTGCGGCCGCAGCGGGTCACGGAACTGGGCGGGGTCGAGATCCCGGCCAAGCGACAGGCGGAGATCCTGGGCAATCTGGGCTTCCAGGTCACTGCCGAGGGCGAGGGCCTGCGCTGCCGCGTGCCCAGCTGGCGGCCCGATGTCGACGGCGAGGCGGATCTGGTGGAGGAGGTGCTGCGCATCTCCGGCTACGACGCCATTCCGGTGACGCCCTTGCCGCGCCAGTCGGTGCTGCCGCGCGCCGTGCTGACTGCCCCGCAGCGCCGCCGCACTCAGGTGCGCCAAACCCTGGCCTGGCGCGGGCTGGAGGAGGTCATCACCTTCTCCTTCATGGATTCCCGCCAGGCGGAGCTCTTCGGCGGCGTGCCGGAGAGCCTCAGGCTGGTGAACCCCATCTCCAGCGAGTTGGACGTCATGCGCCCCTCGGTCCTGGGCAACCTGGCCGCCGCCCTGCAGCGCAACGCCGACCGCGGCTATGGCGACCTGGGCCTCTTCGAGGTCGGGCCGATCTACCGTGACGACACGCCGAGCGGGGAGCCCTGGCTGGCCACCGGTCTGCGCCATGGCCTGGCCGTGGGGCGGGAGTGGAGTGGCGGCAGCCGGCCCTTGGATGCCTTCGACGCCAAGGGCGATGTCATGGCGGTCCTGGACGTGCTGGGGGCGCCGGTCGACAACCTGCAAACCAGCCTGGACGCGCCGGCCTGGTACCATCCGGGCCAGTCCGGCCAGCTGCGCCTGGGGCCTAAGGTGCTGGCGGCCTTCGGCAGTCTGCATCCGCGGGTGGCCGCGGCCTATGATCTGAAGGGGCCGCTGGTCGGTTTCGAGCTCTTCCTGGATGCCGTGCCGCTGCCCAAGGCCAAGGGTAAGGCGAAGCCGGCGCCGCAGATCTGGCCCTTCCAGCCGCTGCGCCGCGACCTGGCCTTTCTGGTCGAGCAGTCGGTGCCGGCCGAGCAGCTGGTGCGCGCTGCCCGCGGCGCCGACCGGGCGCTGATCGACCAGGTGGCGCTCTTCGACCTCTATGAGGGCAAGGGCCTGCCGGAAGGGCAGAAGTCGATCGCCATCGAGGTGACGCTTCAGCCCAAGCAGGCGACCCTGACCGATGCGGAGATCGAGGCCAGCATCGCCAAAGTGGTGGCTGCTGTGGTCAAGGCGACCGGCGGGACGCTCCGCGCCTAGCACAGAAAGAGGACGGCCCGCCGCCCTTGATTGGGAGGCGGGCCGGCCGTCCGGTCGGATACGAGAGGTAGTGGTGATGTGACCCCGCCGCCGTCGAGGGGGGGAAAATGGGCGGGGGGCCACACCACGCTCAACTGGAACGAGGCTTCCAAAGGTGGGGGGACCGGAAGTCGTTCCTGAC
>JBCBSF010000084.1:0-25106 GCA_039819325.1 Pseudomonadota bacterium
GACTGCCATCATAGACACACTGATGTATACGAAGCTTTTATTAACATAAACTGTTTCTGGATATCGAAAGTTTGCCTCAAACAACAACATGTTAATGTATTCATACTCAGACAAAATCCATGCCAAGCCCATAGCGCACAGAATCAAAGTCACCACGAAGTACCAAGGGTTATTTGAAAAAACTGAACAAAAACCAACAAATACCATAAAAGCGATACAAAGCTTCGGGTACATTCGGACCTGTGCATCATGCGATGATAACCAAATACGAACCTTCTCGTCTATCTCAATATTTTCTACAAAATACATATCAGCAAAAGAAAAAAGTGCGTAGATGACAAAGAAAACTGGCAAACTCAGAACCAGGACATACTTTAGCCATACGAGAGAGTAGTAGCGGTCAATCCACTCATCCAGCGCGTAGCGGTTCATGTCCGGCATTAGCTCACTCCGTGATCAAGGGGCAACGCCCTACTCTTGGAAAATGCACGTTTTAGTTTTTCTTCTCCTGAAGAATAACCCATTCGTTGATAGTCCTGCAAGCCCTCTTCAGAGGCAAAGCACCCGGAGGCGTCACCCCCCGGGCACCATCGCGCTCTACGCTTCCTGCTTGCGCCCCCGCGGCTTGGCGGCGGGCTTGCCGCAGGGCTCCATCCAGCTGGCGAGCGGGCCCTCGTAGTCGGTGAGGACCCGCCCGGCCGGCTGGCGGCTGCCGTTCAGGAAGGCTGGTTCCTTCAAACGCACATCCATGCCGCTTAAGCTCCTAGAGCGCACCTGGCAGGGCGCGCCAGGCCTGCGGTTCCTGGTCGGTCAGCCAAGTGGTGACCGTCATGCTGGGGGTGGTCCCGCCCAGGGTGTAGTATACCCGCAGGAAGCGCTCGTTGGTGAGCGGCACGGGGATGACGTGCAGGCTGCCGGCGGAGAGGTCGCCGGCGTCGATCGCGCGCGTGACCAGGTCGGCCGGCGAGGGGAAGCTGCCGGAAGTGTCGGTCTGCAAGGTGACCTGATAGGTCTCGTTGCCGGTCGTCGCATCGGCGGCGACCTCGACGTTCATCACCAGATAGAGGGTCCGGCCAGGACCGATGTCGCGGTCGGTCTCCAGGTCGATGCGGTCGGTGGAAGCCGCCGAGGCGGTCAGCGCCTGGGACGCAGAAAAGGTCAAACGGGTGTCGATAAGCATGAAGTGGATCCTTCGTGGAGAGAGAAGAGGTTTCGTTGTTGATGAGTAACCCCAGCGCTGGCGGCACCGGCCCTCACCCCCGCCCGGTCAGCCACGCGCGTATCCTATTGGGTGGCCGGGCGGGGGTGAGGGCCGGTGCCGCAGGGTCACGGAGTGACCGCTACGATCAAGAAACCGCCGCCTCGGTGTTCAGCAGCGCCTCGCAGCGGTAGACCGGAACGCCGTCGAAGGTGGTGACCTTGCGGCCAGCGACCTCTTCCATCGCCAAGGTGGCGCCGGCGACCTTGGTCACGGTCTGGCGGCGCAACACCGAGGCCACGGTGCGGTTGCAGTAGAAGGCTGCCCGGCCAAGCGAGAGCTGCGGCACCCGCTCCAGCGCCTGGGTCATCAGGTCGATCAGGTCAGCGCCGGAAGCTGCCGGATCCTTGTTGAGATCCGAGACGTCGATATTGGCGATGCGCACGACATAGCGCCAATCGCGCACGGTCAGGCCGCACTTCCAGACATAGTGGGTGCGATAGGCCTCCATGCGGCCGCCGGCACCGTCCACGTCCTCAATCGTCACCTGGCCCTTGTCGTCTGACTGCAGGCCGGCCATGGAGCCCTTGGGATAGATCCCGTGCGCAGTGTTGGCGCCCCAAACGATCAGCCAGATGGAGGCGTTGTCCGCGCCGCTGCCACCGGCATTTAGAATGTTGCCGCCATTCTCCGCTGAGAGCGAATTGAAGCGCGGCGCGAAGCCGGTGAAGGCCTCCGGCTCCGTCCCCTCGTTGCCGTAGAAGAGGGTGGAGACGAACTCCTGGTTCATCCCCTCGATGTGCGCCCGGTCCTCCGACAGGCGGAAGGAAGCGGCGTTGCCGTTCAGATCGGCCAAGGCCTTGTCGACCTCCGCATAGGCCTCCAGCATGCCGGTGTTGTCGGTGACCTGCACGGTGGTGGAGCGGCTGGGCTGCACACCGCCATAGAGCTTGCGCCAGGTCGGCGTCGGCAGGCCGGTGCGGATGGTGGAGCGGTGGCCGGTGGGCAGGTTGCCCTCGATCCAGGTCATCTGATCCAGGATCTCGTTGGTCTGGGTCAGGATCTCGACGATCTGATCGACCTTGCCTTCGGGGTCCAGACGCTTGGCCAGGTCGGCCAGAGTGGGGTGCTGGTTGGGAAGCGTTGCCATGAAATCATTCCTTGTAGGTCTTGTCGTAGAGGCGGCGGGCACGGGCCTCGGGGCTCAAGGCCGCGGTGCCGTTGCCGGGGGGGATGAAGCGGTCGTCGGCTGCCGCCTGGCCGACGCGGTAGAAGAGGCGCAGCAGGGCCGGGTGGCTGCCGACGCCGGTCTCGTCCAGGAAGGCGCGCAGCTCCTGGTCGCCGTAGCGCTCTAACGCTGAGCGGGCGACGGAGAGCTTGGCGTCGAAGTCGGCACCGCCGGTGACCGCGTCCTGGCGCGCGGCCTCTTCCCAGCCCTGCAGTTCGGCGACACGAGCCTCCAGGGCCTGGCGGCGCTGGCCCTCCTGACCTTGCAGGTAGAGGTCGATCAGCGCTTGGGCGCGGTCGGGCGCGACCCCGGTCTCCTCGACCCAAGCCTCAAAGCCGGCGAGCTGCGTGGGATCGACCTCATAGCCTTCGGGGAAGCTGTAGCCGGCGGCCGGCTCAGCCTTCGTCTCTACCGCATCGGCCGAAGCGGCGTCTTCCGCCGGCTCCGCCTCCGGCAGCGCGGTCTCGTCGGGCGGCGGTGCCACCTCAGTCTCTAGCATCCTGCTCTATCTCCTCTTGCAGAAGGCGGACCAGACCGGCGCCGTCGACGCGCCGGCACTCGGCCCAAATGAGAAGGGCGCCCTCACGGCGCCCTTCGTTGCGGATGATCGCGCTCTCGCCTTCGAGCGCGGAGCGGAAGAGCCCCAGCTCGGCCAGCCAGCGGCGCAGCACCAGACGGCCTTGCGGCGTGGCGAGCAGCGCCCGCAAGCCCTGCTCGTAGTCGCGGGCTTGCTGCTCGGCGGCTTGCCGGCGGTGGCGCTCGGCCCGGCTGGCCTCGTCCAGGTCCAGGCTCATGCGCTTGTCCCTTGCATCAGGCTGCCCAGCAGGCTGTCGGCCTCCGGCTTGATTTGGCCGGCTTCACGCGCCGCCGAGAGCGCCGTCTCCAGGCCTTGGAGGGTCTGAGCGGTCTGGGCAGCCGCAGCGCGCTCCTCACGCAGAGCCCGCACCGCTCGGTCAGCGCGCAGCACGCGCGGTGGGGCGCCAGTCAGCTCGGCATACTCATCGATCACCTGGTCCGCGTCGATCTTGTCCAAGACCTCTGGCGCGGCACCGGCCAGGCTGGCCACCAGGCTCAAGAGACGATCCAGGCCCACCACGGCATCGACCCGCTGCTCACGAGCCAGCATGGACTGCAGCTCGACCCGCAGATCTTGGCCTTGCAGCACTTCCGGTGGCGGCGGCAGGCGGTCCAGGGCAATGATGCGGGCGAAGCCCAGGTCGACCAGCGGGTTCACCAGCTCGTCCTGCAAGCGCTCCAGGACCGGGCCCAAGGCCAGCATCTTCTCGCTGCGGCGCTCCATCACCTCAGTCGCGGTGAACTGACGGCGGTCGGAGGAGGCCAGCATGAGGAAGAGGTCGGCATAGAAGGCCGTACGGATGCGGCCCTGCACCTCGATGATGTCGGCCATCAGCTCGCCCAGGTTCGGGCGCACCTCGTAGATGGGCCGAAGGCCACCGGCTTGGAGGTCGGCAGGGGCGACGAAGGTCTTGGCGCCGGGCAGCAGGGAAACCGCCTGGTTCTGCAGGCTGGAGGGGCCTTGCAGCGGCGGGTTCACCATCTTGTCGATGGCCTGGCCCTTACGCCGCTGTTCGACTTGCAACTGCTTGATGTCGGCCAGCGCATCCATGCCCGGCGAGCGGCCATAGACATCGACGCCGGTCACATGCCAGCGCGGCGCGATGAAGGGCTTGTGGTCATAGCCGGCTTCCGCCAGCAGACCCTCGCCGCCGGCCTCCCAATAGCGCGAGAGCCAGCGCTTGCCGCTGCGGCCCTGATCGTCCGGCTTCGCCTTGGGGTTTGGCTCAATCGCCTGATAGACGGTGAACCAGCGGTCCAGATCGCCGGCGTCATAGGCCGATCGCACTGCTACGCTCGCCTGCTCCAGCCCGAAGCGGGCCACCAGCTGGCTGGTGGTCATCGGCACCTCGCGGAAGAGCGTATCGATGGTGAGCCCATCGCTGGCGGCAAGCCAGTAGCTGCCAAGCGGCAGGCTGTAGGCACGCAGCTCCCGCGCCTCATCCGCCTCGACGATCATCGCCGCCGTCCCGAAGACGGCCAAATCCTCATAGAGCGTGTGGATGGCGTTGTAGACGTTGGAGGCCGCAAAGAGCTGGCGGATCTGTGCCTCGGCCTGCCAGAGCCAAGTCTTCACCGCTGCGCCCTGCTGGATCTGGCGGTCACGCAGGGTCAGCCGGAACCAGGGCCGTGAGGGGCTGGTGATGCCGCTCATCATGCCGCTGGCCAAGGTGCGCGCAGCCAGGGTGCCGGTTGCATCCAGGATCTTGGCGTTGATCTTGTCGCCACGGTTGCGCTCGCTGGAGAGAAAACGCACCCGGCGCGGCAGGATGTAGTCCGCCAGCTCGCGCCAATGGGATTGCCAGGACTGACGCTCCTGCTCCAAGGCCGCGCGGCGCCGCTCCAACCGCTGCTTCTCATCTGGCTGCATGGGCTATTCCCCCAAGAGCCGCTTGGTGAGGCTGCGCCCGCGGCCGGTAACGCCCTGCCCGCCAGTCAGCAGAGTGGCGGAAGGTCCGAAAGCCGCCCGCCGCTGGCGGTTCTCCCGCTCCTGCGCAGAGCGCGAGGCCTGGGTCTGGGCGGGTGTCGCCGGCTGAGGCTCCGGCGGCGCTGGCGGCGGCGGCGGAGCGGAAACGCGGGGCAGGCACATAGGGTCTCTCCTTTCCGGAAAGAGGCGTGTTCTGGAGGTGATGAGTGGAACGCCGCTAGGCGGCGAAGGGGTTGTAGTCGGGGTCGGCTACAGGGGCCTCGCTGGGCCGTGCCGGCGGCTGCGGCCAGGCGGCGGCCAGGTCGCGGTCCATGATACGGCTTGCGGCATCCAGCATGTCGTCGTGTTGGGAGAGCGGGAAGCGGTTGTATTCCTGCTCCAGGAAAATGCGGGTCAGATCGACCACCCGTGCCTCACTGTCGTGCACCAAGAGCCGCCGGGGCAGATAGACCCGCCCTTGCGCGAAGGCCGGAATCAGCCGGCGGATGCGGTCGTTCTTGGCGACCTGGCCGCCCAGTTCGCGCAGATCGAAGCGGTAGTTCTCCCGCTCCATGCGCTCTTGCACGTACTCCACGTCGGCCATCAGGCCATAGCGCTCATAACCGACCGAGACCGGACGCCAGCGACGGTGCAGGGCGAAGAGCCGGTCGGCCCGCTGTTTCAGGTTCAGACGGTCGCGGACTGCATCGACCCAGTAGTAGTTGCCGTCGGGTGCCAGCGCCCAGACCCAGAGGCAGGTGTAGTCGCTACCCGCCTTCTTGGCGCTGGCGGCATCCACCAGGATGTAGCAGTTAGCACCGCGCGCGACCTCTGCCGGCTCGCTGTCGTAGAAGCGCAGCCAGTCCTGCTTGAAACCCTGGGTCTCATCGGCGCGCGGGTCCTGCAGCATCTGGCAGGCAAAGGTGTAGGGTCCCATCTCGCGACGCTTCTCGGCCAAACGCGCCTTGGTGAGGAAACGCGGCTTGCCCTCCACCCCGCCGTCCACCGTGGCGGCGTAAATCCGCGGCTTGGCGGCCTCGCGCTCCAAGATGACCCGGTAGGTGTCGTTGAAGTGATAGCGGGTCCCGATGTAGCGAGTACGGCCGCCCTCAGCGCTCAGGTTGCGCGACAGCTCCCAAGCTTCGGTCACCTTGGCGATCATCTCCGGCGTGGTCACGCTCTCACGCGTCACCACGTCGTCATAGACCATCAGGCTGAAGTGCCGCCCCGTGGGTTGGCCATCGACCAGGCCCCAGGCCTCCACGGTCGCTTCCTTGGGATTGCCCTTGCGGCGCAGGACGATGCCCTCGTCCTCCGACCACTTGGGTGCCTGGCGCGTGTTCTCCCAGAGGATGTCGGGGAACCAGGCTTGGAGCCGGCTGTTGGCCTCGAACTCCTGCTTGATCTGCCGCAGGAAGGATTTGGCGATGGGCCGCGTGTGGCTGAAGATGCCGACCGTCACCTCAGGATCGCAGAGGATATCCTGGATCGTCTTGGCGAAGGTGATGATGGTCGACTTGTAGTGCTCACGCGCCCAGAGGTCGAGGTGCCCGTCAGGGCTGGCTTGTACCTCGCGACAGCGCTGGAAGACCCAATCCCGATCTGCGTCTTCGCGACCCAAGGCATAGCGCAGCAGGAAGAAGAGATCAGACTGACAGAGTGTCCGAAGGCGCGGGATGGCACTGGCTTCCGATGAGCTCCGCAAGCCAGGCAGCAGTCTCCGATAGGCCTGCCGACTGGTGAGTAACCCGCTGATTGCCGTCGAGGTTGACATGGGTGGGCGCCCTTCCGTGGCCACGATCCAGCACTTCCTTGGCAGCCGCCACGCGTGCGGCGGCCGGCAGCGTCTGATCGCAGGCGATGGCGACCAAGACCTCGATCATCTCTTTTCCATAGCGCGCAGCCAGGGCTGGCACGTTGGCAGCCCGGCGTGCAGGGCGCGGCGGGTCGGGCGGGCGTTCCTCTACCGCCGATGACAGGGGAGTGATCTTGGCTCTGGCCATCCTGGCTCCTTTTCTGCGATTGAAAGGCCTGGACGAGAGGGAGACGAGACAGCCGATGCAGAGACTCTTCACCAGCATCCTGACGGGTGACGTCCAGGCCGCCGCGCGCTTCTACGAGGCGCTCCTCGGCTTTGAGCGCCATTTCGATTCCGATTGGTTCGTGATCCTGGTGCCGCCCGGCAATCCCGGACCGGAACTGGGCCTGCTGCAGCGCGACCACGCCATCGTGCCGGCAGAGGCTCAGGCGGCCCCTGCAGGCGTGTTGCTCACCTTCGTTCTGGATGACATCGCGGGTCTAGACATCCGGGCCGAAGCCCTAGGCGGGCGGGTGGTCAAACCGTCCGAAGACATGCCCTACGGCCAGCGCCGCCTGCTGATCCGCGATCTGGACGGAACACTGGTCGATCTCAGCGCACCCTTGGCGCGAAGGCCGTCGTGACGGCTAGACCAAGAGCACGCCGATGCCCATGCGGGCTGGGGGATCAACGAATTCTCTGACTTGGTAGCCCTCGGCCTTGAGTTCTTCCCACAGACGAGGGACCTCGATCTTCAGGCCGGTGATGTTGCGCTTGCCCTGACCGACGATGTCGTGGAAGGCGACGGCCTTTCCGGCCATAGGCCCGTAGACGTTCCAATCGCCCTTCACGCCTTTGTAGGTGTGATCGGCATCGATCAGGATGAAATCCCAAGGGGCGGCCGCCTTGGCCGCTGCCACGATCTCGTCGTCTAGCGAGCGGCCATAGTGCACGCTCGCCTCATGCCCCAAGCGGCGCAGGATCCAGGCCGCCCGGTCGAGATTGCCGTCGCTGCCCCGGCGTCCCCAGCGCCCGCCCGGCAGGTCGACCGCCATGAAGCGGGTCAAACTGGGCACCAGCATAGCCAGTTCAAAAAGCGTATCGCCGTGGCGCGAGCCCACTTCGAGGAAGGAGGTGACCTCCAGCTCGCGCAAGAGCGCGGCGAGACCCTCCAGCTCCAAGGGGGCTTGGGCCAGCTTGGCGCCCGAAAGCGTGCGGTTGTCCGGAAAGGCGGCTATCTGGGCCATGCTCTGGTCTCTGTGCTGACTAGGAGAGCGGTAGCTCTTGTCCCTCTAGACCTATCTGCCTCTGCGGGAGCGGTCCAGCCTGCTGTCCAATCTCAAACCGGCACACAACCTCGCCGGCATGCAGTCCCGAAGCAGCGCTTGTCAGGTAGAGCCCCCCCAGCACGAGATCTCTCCTCCCCGAAGGTGTGGCGAAGCCGCCAACCCGAAGCTGGAGCGGCCAACCGCAAAGCAGATGCTCGACCCAGCAAGGCGCATCCTGGTAAAGCATGAGACAGCCCCGGCCGCACTGGTGATCTGCCTGCATGGACGAGAAGCTGACCCATTGGCACAAAGCTGCAGCTGCCGGGCTATGTTCCGCGCTGAGGGCCAGATAGGCGACAGTGTTTGTCTGCCGCCTGTCGAGGATCAATCGCCGACTCGCGGTGCTGCTAAGGACGTCCCAAGCACGATGCCCCGCTGTCAACGTCCCTTCTGCATACGCAGTGTCGGCCATGAACAAGAACCTTCCTTGTAGAGCAAAGCGCGGTGGGGCAGCGCCAGGCCTCGCGGGTCACCTGCGCGGGAGGGAGGCGCGCAGTGTGCAGGCAGGCAGCCAACCCCACCGCCAACAGCAGCCGGCGCGGCAAAGCCGCCGCCGGACCGCTGAAGCAGCGGCAACGGAGGACGTCAAAATGGAAAGTAGGGCCTGTGCGGTTAGCTGCTGCTCACTGGAGCAGCCGGCTGGACCGTGGCCGCCATACGCCCAAACAGCGCCGCGATGAGGTCTTGCGGCACCGTGAATTCCCAGCCCCGGCCAGAAATCCCAGCAAGTTGCAGGCCCAATCCCTCTGGTCCTGCGGACTGAAGGTTCTCTTCCGACAACCAGATGAAGACAGTCTCGTGCGTTATGCAGAAGGGTTGCTGATTTCCTCCCGCACAGTTGCCGCGATTGCGGCTGAAGGGCTGTACAGCCAATGGCGGGCCATCAGGCATGACCTGAGCACGATCATACTCGCGATAGCCTGCCGACTCTTCGTTGTCGTATGTCATCGACGCAGTCACACGAAAGCGACGTTGACCGGTCAGGCGGTCCTGCAGCCCCAGAAGGGTCCAACCAATCCGATCTGGTGGGATGTCTCCCCCCTCCAAGCGATCCGGTCCGCGCTGATAGATCTTTCGACTCGAATAGACGATGTTGGGTTGAGTGGGATCGTCAAGGCGCTGGATCAGCAGAGAGACCGGGGTGGCTGGCGCCAAGGCTTGCTCCATCGGCCTGTCAACACAGCCAGCCAAGAGAAAGAACATACCCAACATCGCCAGCAGTCTGCCGCTGATCGTCATATCACCACGCGTCCTCACATCTTGCGCCAACCCAAAGCGGGCCTCTGCACAGGGAACACGCAGCTGGTCTGAAGATCAAGCGGGGCGACGAAGGCGTCTTACCGTCAATACGCGTAGCGCGGGCGCCGGAGCCAGGGCCAAACCGGATCACGGATCTGGCTTACACCTTGCTATTCATTCAAGACTCTCTGGACACACTTCTTAAGCATGTATTTTGTGTATCGCACACTTACCCTCAGCTGTCAAGGTTTCGGCCAGTTAGCCATCGAGTCCAGCGGTTGGCAGCGCTTTGCCGGGCCCTCCTCACTGCCGCAGAAATGACAAATTGTGAGCTGATTTTGTACAAGTTGTGCTCTGGCTGATAACATCAGCAAACCGGGCTGACAGGTCCCGTTACTCTGTTACCTCTAGCGGCGTAACGCAGGCGGGTGGTAAGGAAAAGATCGTGGACTGTCGGCTCCGTATCGCCCTACCCCCCCTGCACCCAGACAGGGTTTCACGCTTAGACGGCCACCGGACATGTGTAAGGGCATGACCCAGCGTCACTTCTTGTTCATCCAGGCCCCTTTTGGCCGCTTCTCCCGCGACCTAGCTCAGCACTTGCGCGCGCGCGGGCACCGGGTGACGCGTGTCATCTTCAATGGCGGCGACCTCTTGGACTGGCGTTTCGGCAATGCGCATCTCTTTTGGGCGCCGACCGGTCGTTTCCCGGCCTGGATCAAGGCTCTCTATGCACGTGAGGGCGTAACCGACATCATCACCTACGGCGACGGGCACTACTATACAGATCAGGCCATCGCGGCGGCGGAAAAGGCCAGGATCGCCGTGAACTGCCTGGAGCAAGGTTACCTCCGGCCGAACTGGATCACGCTCGATGCTGGCGGAGTCAACGGACGCTCTGGATTACCCCGAGACCCCGACTTCTACCGCAGCTGGGGCATCGCCAATATGGAGATCGACGGCTCGGAGCTGGAGCTGGGCAGCATCACCAAGCGCAACGTCTTCAACATCATCACCTACAGCCTGGTCTTCTATTTCTCAGCCCCCTTCTTCCCCTTCTACCGCTCACCCGTCTACATGCCGGGCTATGTAACCGGGCTTGCCCACCTTGTGCGCTATCTAGGAAACGACAAGCGCGGAGAGGCCAACAAAGCCAAGGAAGAGGAATTCCTCAAGGCCGACTGGCCCTTCTACCTCGCTCTGATGCAGCGCCCGGGTGATAGCCAGATCCTCTGCCATTCGGCCTATCCAACGGTTCGCAGCTTCTACTTGGCCACCTTGCAGAGTTTCGCGCGCTCAGCACCGGCTGACCATCATCTGGTCTTCAAGTGCCATCCCCTGGATCAAGGCTTGAGCCGTCATGCAGCCCGTATCGCCAAGGCTGCGCGTAAGGCAGGCGTGGCCGACCGGGTGCACTTCATCGACGGCGGCCATCTGCCAAGCCTGGCACGGCGCAGCAGTGGCGTGGTGACGGTGAACTCCACCGCCGGCGTTGCTGCCTTGAGCTCCGGCATCAAGACCAAAGCCTTGGGCGAAGCGGTCTACAACCTGCCGGGCCTGACTTATGAGGGCGACCTCGACAGCTTCTGGACCGCAGAGACCGCACCAGACCCTGATCTCTTCAGCCGCTACCGCCAGCTGATGGCGGAGATGACCCAGGTCACCGGCAGCTATTCGACGGAGACCGGCATGCGCTATGCCATCGACACCCTGGTCGAGCGCTTGATCGCCGGTCCACTAACGGAAGACGCGATCATCCAATCGCGCAGTATGGCGCAAGTCGCCAGCGGCTAGGAGCCAAGGCCATCTGCGGGCGATACTCCATCACCACGGCACCGGAGGCGCTCCGACGGCTCTTCGCGTTCGAGGAACGGCCCAATCTCGCGCCACGCGCTAACGTCGCGCCAACGCAAGGCGTACCCGCCGTACGCCGCGATGAAGAAGGTCAGCGCCATCTCGCGCTCCTACGTTGGGGCCTGCTACCCCCCTGGGCGAAAGACCTCTCCATCGGTGCCAAGATGATCAACGCGCGCGCCGAGACGGTGGCGGAGAAGCCTGCCTTCCGCCAGGCCTTTGCCAAGCGCCGCTGCCTCCTCCCCGCGGACGGCTTCTACGAGTGGAAGGCCGACGCCACCAAAGGCAAGAGCAAGGCGCCGAAGCAGCCGCACCGTATCCAGTTCGAGGGCCGTCCCCCCTTCGCCTTCGCTGGCCTCTGGGAGCGTTGGGGCCGCGACGAGAACCGCATCGAAAGCGTGACAATCATCACCTGCCCGGCCAATGAGGGGCTCACCTGGCTGCACCACCGCATGCCGGTGATTCTAAGCCCGGACGGCTTTGAGGCCTGGCTGAACCCTGATCAAGACCTAGAGGCCCTGCAGAGCCTCCTGCAGCCCTACGATGATGCTGCAGGCGCCTATGGCCCGATCCAGACCTATCCGGTCTCGACTGCGCTCAACAAGGCCACCAATGAGGACGTGGCGCTTCTGGAACCGTTGGCTCTTGAGGGAGCCGCTAAAGAGGAGCAGCCGCGCCTGCTCTAGCGCTGCCCGTTTTGCAAGCTATTGCATACATAGCGGTTTGTATGCTATCGATTACATTCTGAGTTGACGGTGATAGTATGCATGACCAGCGAACTGCGAACTCCGGCCGATGTGGGTGCTGCGATACGCGCCCGCAGGCGCGCCTTAGGCTGGGATCAATCAGAGCTCGCGCGCAGAATAGGGGCCAGTCGCCTGTGGGTGAGCCAAGTCGAAGGGGGTAAAGCGGGCGCCGGCATCGGACTGACGCTTCGTGCCTTTGCGGCCCTCGACCTCCACCTGACCGTGACCACCGCGGCGGGCCAAGAGATATCGACCGAAAGCCCAGCACCGGCACGGTCGGTCGACATCAACGCCATTGTCGAGGCTGCCCGCAGGAAGCCGGAGCGTTGAACAGCCTGGTCTGCCTCTTGGACGATCGTGAGGTGGGAAGAGTGGTGCGGGCAAGGGGCCGCCTAACCTTCACCTACGCAGACTCCTGGCTGCGAACGCCCGGTGCCTACCCTCTGTCTCTGTCCATGCCGCTTGCTGCGGGCAAGCAAGGACATAGCGCTATCGAGCCCTTCCTGTGGGGCCTGCTGCCAGACAACGCGCTGGTGCTGCGTCGTTGGGCGCAGATGTTTCATGTGTCACCGCAGAACCTGTTCGGCCTTGTCGCGGCTGTTGGTGAGGACTGCGCTGGCGCCGTCCAGTTCATGACACCGGAGCGTTTCGATGCCTTGCAGAGAGAAGAGGCGCCTCGTGTATCTTGGCTCAGTGAGGAGGAGGTAGCAGCCCGCTTGCGCGTTCTGCGACAAGACGGGTCGGCAGGCCGTACTACCGCAGATCTGGGGCAGTTCAGCCTTGCCGGCGCGCAGCCCAAGACCGCTCTTCTCTTTGATGGGCAGAGGTGGGGCATACCAGCCGGGCGTACGCCGACCACGCACATCCTCAAGCCGACAACGGCCGAGTTCGACGGCCATGCCGAGAACGAGCACATCTGCATGGCACTGGCGCGCAGCTTAGGCTTGCCAACCGCAACCACGCAGGTGCTGACATTCGAAGAGGTCACAGCGATTGCTGTAGAGCGCTATGACCGCGTCGATACGCGCCAACTGGCTGCAAGCGCCGCTGCGCGCACTGCGGCTGCAGCAGATGCGGCGGCGGCCCAAGATGCCGCCGTGATGGCGCAGTTCTCAAGAAAGACACCCTTCTACCGCGTCCACCAGGAGGATCTCTGCCAGGCCTTAGGCCTGCATCCATCCAAGAAGTACCAGAACGAGGGAGGGCCCAGCCCACAAGCAATCGTGTCACTGCTTCGCTCGACCATAGCAGGTCAGGCGGCGCAAGCAGACGTCACGACCTTCATTCGATTCCTTGCTTTCAATTGGATTGTTGGCGGGACGGATGCTCATTCAAAGAACGTATCTCTTCTGCTTGGCAGCGATGGCGTCGTCAGGCTGGCACCCTTCTACGACATCGCAAGCATCTATGCCTATCCGCACATCGACCCGCGAAAGGCGAAACTCGCCATGAAGATCGGCGATACCTACCGGATAGATGACGTATCCTGGCGAAAGTGGGCAGCACTTGCCAAAGATCTTCGCTTACCTGCGGATCAGGTGATCGACGAGGTTAGAGAGATGGCGAGAGGCTTACCTGCTGCCTTGGCAGAAGAGGTGAGGATCGCACGCACGAAAGGCCTGGAACACCCTGTGCTTGACCGGCTGTCGCATCAACTCGTTGAGCGCGCAGCCCATGTGAGCGCGTCTCTTGGGCGGCATAGAGCCAATGACTAGACATGCAAGAGAGTATGGAGAAGTGGCGGGAGTGACGGGACTCGAACCCGCGGCCTCTGGCGTGACAGGCCAGCGCTCTAACCAACTGAGCTACACCCCCTCGACACACTTCGAGAGGCTTCCTAAGACAGCCGCATCGCTGCGCTGTCGGAAGGCGCGTCTGATACGCCGCCCTGGCCCAGCCCGTCAAGCCGAAAATCGCGGGCGGCAGATCGCTAGCCAGGCAGCAGGTACCACAGCAGCAGCGGCGTGGTGACGATCGAGAGCAGCGACGAGACCAAGACGACACCGGCAACCTGCTGTCCCGCCCTGGTATAGCGTTCGGCGAAGAGAAAGTTGAAGACGGCGACCGGCATGGCTGACTGCAAGATCAAGACATCGCGCTCCAGCCCCTGCAGATCCAGCGCCCAGGCAATCAGGAACCCCAGGCTCCCGCCAACCCCGATCCGAATGATCGAGAGCACCAGCGCCTGGCCCATGCTGGCGATAGAGAGCCGCGCCAGCGAGACCCCCAAGGCCAGGATCAGAAGCGGGATCGAGACGCCTGCCAGCAGCGCCAAGGTCTCTTCCAGCCAGGAAGGCGGCCTAAGCCCGGTGGCCATGAGAAAGACCGCAATGGCGACGGCATAGAGGATCGGCATCCTCACCATCTGCTTGGGCGAGGCCGAACCGGCGGCGATGGAGACGCCAAGCGTGAAGTTTAGGATGGTCGCTACGGCAAAGAGCGTGATGCCCAAGGCCAAGCCGGGTTCACCAAAGGCAAAGAGGCAGAGCGGCAGGCCCATGTTGCCGGTGTTGCCGAAGATGAGCGAGGGCAGGAAGTGCCGCTGCGGCCAGTCCAGCGCCAAGAGCGCCAGAAATCCCACTACGGTCATGGCGGCGTAGAGCAGCAGGCTTGCCACCACCATGTCGCTGAAGGCCGACAAGGTCAGATCAGCGCGCAGGAAGGTGTCGATCACCAGGCAGGGCGTGGTGACCAACACCGTCAGCTGGGTCACCATCGGCGTATCGAAGGCCATCTTCCGCCAAGCCCAGAGGTAACCCAGAAGGGCGATCAGAAAGACCGGCGCGATGATGGAAAGGATATGAGCGACCAAGTGTCGAGCTTCTTACGGAGGTGCTGGCCGCTTGGCCCATGGTGGGCGGTGACGGATTTGAACCGCCGACCCTCTCGGTGTAAACGAGACGCTCTCCCGCTGAGCTAACCGCCCTTTCGCTGGCACAGCAAGCGCTGCTGCAAGGCCGCAAGAGTTAGCGATATCGCCGCGACAGCGCAAGCCAGGCGCCAGGCGCTCCTGCGGTAGACCAGTGTTTACCAGCGCCTTGGGTTACTTTGCCCTATCGCACTGCAGCGTAGGTCTGCCTAGGCTTGAGGCAAGTCGCAGACGGCGGCTTTCCCGAACAGCAGGCCCAGCGCCGGTAAGGAACACCCTGCCCTTATGCCGACCCGAACCTTGGACCTGAGGCCGCATCCCGCCCGCGATAGCCTGATGGCAGAGGCGCATAGCCGCCCCTCGCCGAAGCTGCCCCTGCCGGCCATAGTCAGCCGCCTGGTCATGCACAGCGGCGAGGACGGCGGCGCTGACGACTTCGAGCATCTGCTGCAGCTCTGCCGCACCCTGGGCACCGCTGAGCCGGGCAAGCTCGCCCGCCGCCACCAGATCGATGCCGGCGGCCTGACCGTCGTTTGGGAACGCCATACGGAGTTCTCGACCTACACCTTCTCGCGCGCACAAAGCGCCGATCAGCCGCTCTCCTGGCGCGCCGCCTTAGAGGCCGCGCCAGAGCGCTGGCTGGCCGACCTGCCCGGCAGCCTGCTGGCGGCCGTCCATGTCGCCATCCGCCCCTACGTGGCCGTGGAAGAGCAGGAATCGCAGATCCGCGAAGCCTTTGGCCAGGATGAGGTGATCCAGAGCGATCTGCTCGGCGGGCGGGCCAGCTTCGCAGCCAACTTCCGCATGGATGGCGAGGGCTTCGTGCGCATGCTGCTCTTCGACCATGACCAGGGCGACGGGCTGCGCGGCCGTATGGCCCAGAACCTGGTGGAGATCGAGACTTACCGCCTGACCGCTCTCCTTGGCTTCGCGCTGGCGCGCTCCACCAGCAACGAACTGCACCACCTCGAGGCTGCCATCGCGACCTTGACGGAGGAACTGGCCACCTCGGCCGACGTCGCCAAGGACCGCGATCTCCTCCAGCGCCTCTCGACCATCGCTGGCCAGGCGGAGGCGCTGCGCACGCGCACGGCCTACCGCTATGCCGCCACCCAGGCCTATTGGCGCATCGTGCGGGAACGCATCGACATCTTGCGGGAGATCCCGCGCACCGGTCGGCAGGGCATCACCAGCTTCATGGAACGCCGCCTGGCCCCGGCCTTCCGCACCTGTGAGGCCGCCGACCGCCGCCAGCAGGCCTTGACCGACCAGATCGCGCGGGCCACCCGCCTGCTGGCCACCCGGGTGGATGTGAAGGTCTCCGAACAGAACGCCCAGCTGCTGCATTCCATGGACCGCCGCGCCAGGCTGCAGCTCCGCCTACAGGAAACGGTCGAAGGCCTCTCGGTCGTTGCCATCACCTACTATGCGGTCGGTCTGGTCGGCTACCTGGTGCCAGGCCTGGGGAGCCTCGGCCTGGTCTTGGACCCGATGATCGCCACGGCTGCCGCTGTGCCGCTGGTCGCGCTGGCAGTCGGTATCGGCGTGCGTCAGATCCGCCGCCGGCTCTCTCGCGAGGAAGATGAGCGTCTAGGCGGTTGAGGGCGCTAAGCCGCCTGCTCCCGCTCCGCCTCCGGTACCAGCTTCACCAGCGCTTTCCGCAGTCCACTGACCCGGCCTTTCGGCTTCCCCCAGTTCGCTTGGATCACCAGCTTCTGGTCCGGGCGGATGCGGACTGAGCCGTCGCGCGCACCGCTCTGCAGGAAGGTGATCAGCTGTTCCGGTGCCGTCGGCTTGTCCTCGTGGAAGGAGAGCACGGCGCCCTTGGGGCCTGCATCGACCTTGGCGATCCCGGCCTGGCGGCAGAGCTGCTTGATGGTCATGACCTGCAGCAGGTTCTCCACCTCGCTCGGCAGCGGGCCGAAGCGGTCGATCAGCTCAGCTGCAAAGGCCTCGATCTCCGACTGGTCCACCAGGTTGGCCAAGCGGCGGTAGAGGCCCATGCGGACGTTGAGGTCGGCGACATAGGCCTCTGGGATCAGCACCGGCACGCCCAGATTTATCTGCGGAGTCCAACCGCTGGCGCTCTCCAACAGGATGTCCTCATCACCGTCCTGCTGCTTCAGCCCCTGCACCGCCTCTTCCAGCATCTGCTGATAGAGCTCGATCCCGACCTCGCGCACGTGACCGGACTGCTCCTCTCCCACCAGATTGCCGGCGCCCCGGATGTCCAGGTCGTGCGTCGCAACGGCAAAGCCGGCGCCCAAGGTATCCAGGGTCTGCATGACCTCCAGCCGGCGCTGGGCAGTTGGGGTCAGCTTGCGGCCGTTCGGCAGGGTCAGATAGGCGTAGGCGCGCAGCTTAGAGCGGCCGATGCGCCCACGCAGCTGATAGAGCTGCGACAGGCCGAAACGGTCGGAACGGTGGATAATCAGGGTGTTGGCGGTCGGGATATCGAGCCCCGATTCGACGATGTTGGTCGATAGCAGGATGTCCAGCCGCCGGTCCAGGAAGTCACCCATGACCTTCTCCAGCGCCGCCGGCGGCAGCTGGCCATGGGCGACGGCGAAGCGCGCCTCAGGCACCAGCTTGCGCAGGCGCTCGGCCACCTCGTCCAAATCTTCGATGTGCGGACAGACGTAGAAGACCTGACCGCCGCGCAGGCGCTCTCGCAGGATGGCATCGCGCAGCACGACGGGGTCGTAGGGCAGCACGAAGGTGCGCACCGCCAGGCGGTCCACTGGCGGGGTGGCGATCAGGCTCATCTCCCGCACCCCGGACATGGCCATCTGCAAGGTGCGCGGGATGGGCGTGGCGGAGAGGGTGAGGACATGGATGTCGCTTCCCATCTCCTTCAGCCGCTCCTTCTGCTTCACGCCGAAGTGCTGCTCCTCATCGACGATCAGCAGGCCCAGATCGCGGAAGGTGGTGGACTTGGACAGGAGCGCGTGGGTGCCGATCACCAGGTCGATGGTCCCTTCGGCCAGGCCTTTGCGCACCTCGGCAGCCTGCTTCGGCGTGACCAGGCGGGAGATCCAGCCGATCCGCACCGGCAGGCCGCGGAAGCGCTCTTCGAAGGTCTTGGCATGCTGGCGCGCCAAGAGGGTCGTGGGGGCTACCACCGCTACCTGGCGGCCGCTCATCGCCACGAGGAAGGCGGCCCGCATAGCAACCTCGGTCTTGCCGAAGCCGACGTCGCCGCAGATCAAGCGGTCCATCGGGCGCCCGGCCGCCAGGTCCTCGCCAACGTCGGCAATCGCGTTCAGCTGGTCTTCCGTCTCCGGATAGGGGAAGCGGGCGGCAAACTCGTCATAAAGCCCTTCCGGTGGCTCGATGGGCTCGATCTTCTGCAGCTGGCGCAGCGCCGCGATGCGGATCAGGGACTTGGCGATCTCGCGGATGCGTTCACGCGCCTTGGCCTTGCGCGCCTGCCAGGCGACCCCGCCCAGCTTGTCCAGATCCGCCACCGCATCCTCGCCGCCGAAGCGGGTCAGAACATCGATGTTCTCCACTGGCACGAAGAGGCGGTCGTTGCCGGCGTAGATCACCTTCAGGCAGTCGTGCGGCGCACCGCCGACGTCCAGCCGCTCCAGCCCTTCGAAGCGGCCGATCCCATGTTCCATGTGCACGACCAGGTCACCGCCGGCCAGCGAGGCCACTTCGGTCAAGAAGTTCTCTGCCCGGCGGCGTTTGCCGGCTGCCCGCATCAGCCGCTCGCCCAGCAGGTCCTGCTCGCTCAAGACCAGCAGACCGGGTGTGGCGAAGCCGCGCTCAAGCGGCAGACTGGTCAGCGCCAGGGTTTCTTCCGGCCCCTCCAGCACCTCTTGCCAGGTCTCGACCACCTCCTGGCGCTCCAAGCCGTGCTCGGCCAGCAAGTGGCCCAGCCGATCGCGGGAGCCCTCGCTGGAGCCGGCGATCACCAGCTGCTGGCCGCTGGCCCGTGCCGCCTTCCAGGTCTCTTCCAGTGCTGCATAGAGCCCCTGCTGCCCCTGCCGCGCGGCGGCGAAGTCGGGGGCGGGCCGGGCGCCAACGTCGAACGCCTCCTGCCCCTCGGGCGCTGCGAAGCTGCTGGTCCGGCCCAAGGGCACCTTGGCCAGCAAGGCCGTCCAGTCCACCTCCGTCAGATAGAGCGCATCAGGCGACAGCGGGCGGTAAGGCTCGGCCCCCTCGTCGCGGCGGCGCATGGCAGCGCGGCGGGCTTGGTAGAACTCTTCGATGGTGGCCAGGCGCTTGTCGCGCCACTCCTCGGCCTCCTCGCTCAAGAGGAAAGGCGTGCCGCGCGGCAGGTAGGCCGTCAGGCTATCCAGCCGCTCGTAGAAGAGCGGAAGCCAATGCTCTAGCCCGCCGTAGGCCCGGCCCTCGCTCACGGCCTCATAGAGCGGATCGTCTTTGCCGCTGCCGAAGGCGGTGCGGTAGCCCTGGCGGAAGCGCTCGATGGAGTCGCTGTCCAGCCGCACCTCGGAGACCGGCTTCAAGATCAGGCCCTTGGCCTTGGCCGTCGAGCGCTGGGTCAGCGGGTCGTAGGCCCGCAGGCTCTCCAAGGTATCGCCGAAGAAGTCCAACCGCAGCGGCGCCGAGCGGCCGGCTGGGAAGACGTCGATCAGACCACCGCGCAGCGCATACTCGCCGGGCTCGCTCGCCGTCTCCACCCGCTCATAGCCCTGATCGGCCAGCGCAGCACGCAACTTCTCCGGCGCCATTTCATCGCCAGAGCGCAGCACCAACACCCGCGCCCAGAGTTCCCGGCGCGGCGGCAAACGCTGCAGCAGGGCGTTGACGGTGGTCAGCAGTACCCGCCCCTGGCCGCGCGTTTTGCTCTTCAGACGAATGAGGCAGTCCAGCCGCTGGGCCACGATATCGCGGTGCGGTGAGACCCGGTCATAGGGCAGGCAGTCCCAGGCTGGCAGACGCAAGACCTCCGCCTTTGGCGCGAAGAAGCGCAGCGCCGCCGCCATGCTGGCCAAGGCAGCATCGTCGCGCAGCACCATCACCAGGCAGCGCTCTGGCCCCTTGGCCAGTTCAGCGGCGATCCAGGGCGCCTGTGCACCTTCCGGCAGCCCATGGAAGCGCCGCGATCCGGGCGCCCAGAGCGCCTCGCTCAGCGCCGGAGTGGTGAAGGGGGCGGTGGTGATCATGGCGGGGTGTCGTCAGATGCGTTTCGGGCGAGCGTGAAAGGCGCGGATCTCGCCGACTAGCGGCACGAAACCGTCGGGCATGCCGGCCAGGTTGGTCGGATCGGTCTCGCCGGTCAGCAGGCTGTAGAGCAGCGGTTCGGGCAGGTCGAGCAGGGTCTCGAAGGTCTGCATGGCCTCCATATCGCTGCCGGGCAGGGCCTCATCGGCATAGGGGCCGAGCAGCAGGTCCAGCTCCTTCGTGCCCCGGTGCCAAGAGCGGTACCGCAGCTGCTTAGCCCGGATGGTGACGTCTTGCTCGCTCATGCTCTGCCCCTCGTCCTCGCGCACACGCCAAGGCCCGCCCGCGGGTCGCTAGACCGGCGAAGCGCGCCAAAGCATCAAGACTGGTGGATATAGGGCAGCCTGAGCAGGCTGTCATGAACTAGACTGCCGCTCTCACCCTCTTCTGGCAGAGATCAGCCATACCCCCATGCGCCCGCAGATCCTCTTTCCCCTCTTCGCCGAGACCACGGCCCTGCCCGGAATCGGGCCGCGGCTGGCCAAGCTCTTGGAGAAGCTGGCGGGAACCCGGGTGGTGGACCTCTGCTGGCATCTGCCAAACGGCTTGGTCGACCGGCGCTACCGCCCCGCCCTGGCAACGGCGGAGGTTGGGCGCCTGGTCACCTTAGAGCTGCGCGTCGGGTCCTTACAGGCGCCGCGCAGCCGGCGTCAGCCCTTTCGCATCACCTGTTGGGACAATGGCACAGCGGTTGACCTGATCTTCTTCCACGCCGATCCGGGTTGGCTGACAAAACTGCTTCCAGAGGGCAGCCAGCGCCTGGTCAGCGGCAAGCTGGAACGCTACGGCCAGGACTTGCAGATTACC
This sequence comes from Pseudomonadota bacterium, assembly GCA_039819325.1. GTDB lineage: Bacteria > Pseudomonadota > Alphaproteobacteria > Kiloniellales > JACOMY01 > JACOMY01. Next base: position 20,743 of record JBCBSF010000084.1, read on the forward strand.
CATCCCGACCACGTCTTGCCGCCCGAGGAGGCCGAGAGCCTGCCGGAGGTGGAAGCCGTCTATCCGCTGACCGCCGGTGTCACGCCCAAGGTCCTCTCCAAGGCCATCGCCCAGGCGCTGGAGCGCGTGCCAAAGGACCTTGCTGAGTGGCAAGACAGCGCATTGCTGGCGCGCGAAGGCCTGCCTGCCTTCCGCGACGCGCTCTTCACCGTCCATGCACCGCAGGATGCCGCAGAGCTAGACGCAGAGGCCCCGGCGCGCCGCCGCTTGGCGCTGGACGAGCTTCTGGCCAATCAGTTGGCCCTGGCGCTGGTCCGACGCCGCCAGCGGCGCAAGCGCGGGCGGCCTTTGCGCGGTGATGGACGCTTGCGCAGCCAGGTGCTGGACGCGCTCCCCTATCGTCCGACCGGCGCCCAGCGTCGCGCTATTGCCGAGATCTTGGAGGACATGGCCGGCGAGCGCCGAATGCTGCGCCTGCTGCAGGGCGACGTCGGCGCGGGCAAGACCCTGGTGGCACTGATGGCCATGCTGACGGTGGCGGAAGCTGGCGGCCAGTCGGCGCTGATGGCGCCCACCGAGATCCTCGCCCGCCAGCACCTGGCCTCCCTACAGCCGCTGGCCGCCGCTGCAGGGATCGGTATCGACCTGCTGGTGGGGCGAGAGCGCAGCAAGGGCCGCGCGGCTGCCCTGGAGCGCATTGCCAGTGGTGAGAGCCAGATCGTTGTCGGGACCCATGCTCTCTTTCAAGAGACTGTCGATTTCCGTGAGCTGCGCTTGGCCGTCGTCGATGAACAGCACCGTTTCGGCGTGCATCAGCGCCTCGCACTGGCCAGCAAGGGCCAAGCCGTCGACGTCCTGGTGATGACGGCCACGCCGATACCGCGCACGCTCACCATGACGGCCTATGGCGACATGGAGGTCTCGCGCCTCGACGAGAAGCCACCGGGCCGTCAACCCATCGACACCCGCGTGCTGCCACTCAGTCGCCTAGACCAGGTGGTCGACGGCCTGGCGCGAGCCTTGAGCGAGGGCCGCAAGGCCTACTGGGTCTGCCCCTTGGTCGAAGTCTCGGATGTTAGCGACTTGGCCGCTGCGGAGGAGCGTTTTGCCCACCTGAAGGCGCGCTTCCCGGGCCAGGTCGGCCTGGTGCACGGACGCATGAGCGGGCGCGACAAGGAGGCCACCATGCAGGCCTTCGCCGAGGGGCCCTTGAAGCTGCTGGTCGCCACCACGGTGATCGAAGTCGGCGTCGACGTCCCGGAGGCGACGGTGATGGTCATCGAGCATGCCGAACGCTTCGGCCTCTCGCAGCTGCACCAGCTGCGTGGCCGGGTCGGCCGTGGCAGCCGCGCGTCTAGCTGCCTGCTGCTCTACCAAGGCCCGCTGGGCGAGACGGCGCAAGCCCGCCTGGAAACCCTACGCGACAGCGAAGACGGCTTCTTCATCGCCGAGGAGGACCTGCGCCTTAGGGGTGCCGGAGAACTCCTGGGCACCCGCCAGAGCGGCCTGCCGGCTTTCCGTCTGGCCGATTTCGCCGCGCACGCCGACCTCCTCTCCATGGCACACGACGACGCCCGACGCCTGGTCGAGACCGACCCGGACCTTAGAAGCGAACGCGGAGTGGCCCTGCGGACGCTGCTCTACCTCTTCGGCCGCGATGAGGCCGTGCAGCTCCTGAGTTCTGGGTAACGAGAGCTGTATCGGTCCTGTTCCTGTCATGTGTTCGGAGGTATCTGGTCACCCCTGCTTCCCAAACCACTCCCCCTCATGCTGAGCCTGTCGAAGCATGTGCCACGGAGACGTTCGCGCTTGGGGCACATCCTTCGACAAGCTCAGCCCTTCGACAAGCTCAGGAGAGGTTAGAGCGATCGGAAACACTTGGCTGAGGTGCGTTCACCTAGACCACGCACAGAAAAAGGGCCCGGCCAAGTGACCGAGCCCCCTTTCATAGACCCTTTGGGTCCGCTTAGGACGCGAACCACCAGCGCTCCGCCGAGCGGGCGCCGTCCAGCTCCCAGTTACCGGAGATGTTCGGGCCGTGCTGCACACGCTCGTTGCGGGCCATGACGCGATTGCGGAAGAAGGGCACGATGGTGCCACCGTCATCACGGCAGATCTGCTGCATCTCGCGGTACTGGTCCGCACGCTTGTCGTCGTCCAGCTCGCCCTTGGCCTGCAGCAGGAGCTCATTGAAGCGGGGATTGTCCCAACGGCTCTCGTTCCAGGGCGCGCCGGCCTTGTAGGCCAGGGTGAACATGACGTCCGGCGTCGGACGCGCACCCCAGGAGACGGTGACGAAGGGCTTCACCAGCCAGACATTGGACCAGTAGCCATCGTTCGGCTCACGCTTCACCACCACGTCGATACCGGCAGCCTTGGCGCTCTCGGCGTAAAGCACGGCCATATCGACCGCGCCGGCCATCACCGTCTCAGCGGAGGAAAGCTCGACGCGCAGGTTCTCCATGCCAGCCTTCTTCAGGTGGTGCTTGGCGCGGTCCGGATCGTACTGGCGCTGCTCCAGGTCCGCCCAGTAGGGCAAGGACTCGCCGATCGGGTGGTCGTTACCGACGGTGCCGCGGCCACGCAGAATCTTGGAGATCAACGCGTCGCGGTCCATGCCGTACTTCAGCGCAAGGCGCACATCGACGTTGTCGAAGGGCGGGGTATCGCAGAACATCGGCATGGTGACGTGGGCGCCGCTGGGCACCTCGTCGATCTCGATGCCGGGACGGCGGGCAAGCAGGCCAACGGTCTTCAGGTCGACGTCGCTGATGGCGTCCACCTCGTCGGTGATCAGCGCACTCTGGCGGGCGTTGCCGTCATTGAGCGTCAGGGCATCGACGGAATCGAACCAGGCCCGATCAGCCTTAAAGTAGTTATCGTTGCGGCTCATCTCGGCACGCACGCCGGGCTCGAAGTGATCGATCTTGTAGGGACCGGTGCCGATGCCGCTGTCTTTGTCGACGTTGCCCTCACCATCGGACGGCATCATGACTAGGTGGTAGTCGGACATGACGTAGGGCAGGTCGGCGTTGCCGCTGTTCATCTCGACGATCAGCGTGTAGTCGCCGTCGGTACGGATGTCTTTGACGTCAGCCAGCAGCGGCTTGGCGGCCGAGGCGTTGTCCGGGTTGCGGTGATAGTTCAGCGAGTCCTTGGCATCGACCGCGGTGAACTTCTTGCCGTTGTGGAACTCCACGCCCTCTCGCAGCTTGAAGGTCCAGGTCGAGGCGTCGGGAGAGGCAGTCCAGCTCTCTGAGATATCCGGCCCGATCTGGTTAGTGGGCGTGATCTCGGTCAGGAAGTTACGCATGGTATGATTCATCTGAATCATAAACACGCCTTCCGTGGTTGCCGGATCCAGCTTGTCGGTGGTGTTGCCGTCGTGCCAGCCAACCCGATAGGTACCGCCGCGTTGCGGCGTTGCGGCTTGGACGCCAGTGCTCCACAGGCTGGACGCCGCGGTCAGGGTCAGGCCGGCTGCGATCGACCCTTCCATGAAACGGCGGCGGGAAATCTTGCCGGACACGGCATCGGCGGTCAGTGACGCCAGATGGCGGTCGCGTTGCTTGGGATCATTCATAAAAGAGAAGCCTCCTAAAGCGGTCTCATGTGGCCTGGCCGGCCCTTATGACCAGCCATTGCCTAGGTGCTGTTCCCAATACGAACACGCGCGCCAGAAAAGCAGGCACGAGCGTGAGTACGGAGGGGAACAGGCCCCGGTCGTCTCGGCAGAGCCTCTAGCGACCTTGCTCGCCAGGCTGGCCGCGCAGCGCGCATGCCTATACTCCAAAAACGACATCTACTATCGGAATTGAGCGAAGGGGCTGACGGAATCAAGGGCTTGACAGGCATTCATCAGAGACGAGGCAGCTCAGCGGGCTTTCCCGACACCAGCGCCTCTGCTTTATAGAGAGGCAGTTCACCTGAATGTGTGAGGAGAGCGGCATGCTGGTGCGCAGTTGCAAGGTGGTTCTGGTCGCCGTTATGGCGCTGTTCTACGCCATGGCAGCCTTCGGCAATTTGACCGATTACGAGGCCAACTACACCTTCGTGCAGCACGTCATGTCGATGGATACGGCGCCCGCGGATTCGAGCCTGGTTTGGCGGGCCATTCCCCAGCCGATCTTCCACACCATCGCCTTCTGGCTGATCATCTTCTGGCAGATCGCCACCGCCGCCGTCCTGCTCTTGGCCGCTGTCGGTCTTTGGGGGGAGCGCGACAACGGAGTAGCCTTTCAGCAGGCAAAGGGGCTCGCCACCGCCGGCCTGACCGCTGGCTTGGTCCTCTACCTCTTGGGCTTCATGATCATTGCCGGCGAGTGGTTTGCCATGTGGCAGTCAGAAACCTGGAACGCGCAGCA
>JBCBSF010000085.1:0-25069 GCA_039819325.1 Pseudomonadota bacterium
GTCTCTTCGATGTTGAACAGCGTCGCGCTTCCAGGCACCTGCGCGCCAAGGATTAAACCTAGAGTATCTACGCCGCTGCCGCCGTTGAGCACGTCCCCGGCGACCGCCTCGCCGGCGCCGACGATGAACAGATCGTCACCGCTTTGTCCGTAGACGACCGTGTCAATGCCGCTACCGGCGCGCAAGGTGTCGTCGCCGTCGCTGCCGAAGATCCGATCCGTACCCGAGCCGCCGAAGATGGAGACAGAAGCCGTCAGGTTGGGGGACGCTTCCAGTCGGTCGTTGCCGTCGTTGCCGATCACGGTAGCGCTGCCACGAATGGCGCCGAAGATCGTATCGTTGCTGTCGCCGCCTTCGAAGAGAAGCTCCTTCGTTGTCATGCGTAAGTAGAGGGTGCTGCCGCCGGTCGCATCGTTGGAAACGGTCACGCTCGATGCGCCGATCGTGTCGCTGCTGGACAGCACGATTCGATCCGAGCCACTGCCGCCGAAGATAGTCGCGTCCGACAAGGTTCCGGTCAGCGAAACCCGGTCGTTGCCGCCACCAAGGTCGAGAGTGGCGCTGCCATCGACAAACCCGAAGAGGCTGTCCCCGGTACCACCAAAGTTGGCGCCGTCGCCACCGGCAAAGAAGAGCTCGTCGGTGGTCTGATAGAACCAGAAGGTCTGTCTGCCGGTCGCACCGTGCTCCAAGCTTATGTCGGTAATGTTCTGACCGCCCGACGCACCGATACCGGCGCGAATGAAATCGAACCCGCTGTCGTCGGTTATGGTGAGGTCGGAGAGGCTACCGGAGAGGGTGACCCGATCGTTGCCGCCGCCCAGATCGAAAGTGGCACCGCCATCTACAAAACCAACGAAACTGTCGCCGGTACCGCCGAAATTGACGCCATCGCCGCCCCGGAAAGTCACCGCATCGGCCGTCTGGTTGACGACGAGTGTTTGCCTGCCGGTACTGTTATGCAGCATGATGACTTCGGAAAGGTTGTCGCCGCCAGATGCACCGATTCCGACTTGGACAAAATCAGCTCCGCTGCTTGGCGTGAGTATCAGGTCCGTGAGGCTGCCTGTATGATTGACGGCGTCGTTGCCGCCGCCTTGCTCAACTGTGAGCTCACCGTCACCGAAGAGCGTAACGCGATCACTGCCGTTTCGCAGATCGAAGTTGGCACTGCCATCGAAGAACCCGACGAAACTGTCGCCGGTACCGCCGAAATTGATGCCGTCGCCGCCACGAAAGTTCACTACATCGGCCGTCTGATTGACGATGATTGTCTGCCGGCCGGTTGCGTTGTGTAGCACAGAAACTTCCGAGAGGTTGTTGCCTCCCGATGCGCCGGCCCCGACACGGAAGAAGTCCACCCCGCTGCTGGCTGTTACGTCGAGATCCGTCAGGCTGCCTGTGTGATTGACGATATCGTTGCCGCCATCGAGATCGACGGTCAGCTCGCCGTCACCAAAGAGTGAGACGCGATCTCCCCCTTCGCCCAGGTTAAAGGTGGCGCTTCCGTCCATGTAGCCAAAGAAACTGTCGCCGGTACCGCCGAAATTGGCGCCGTCGCCGCCCTCGAAGACGATCTCGTCCGCCGTCTGATAAGTGAAGAGAGTCTGCCGACCCGTGGAACTGTGGGTCAGAGAGATCTCGGTGATGTTGGTTCCACCCGACGCGCCAACGCCGGCTCTCACGAAATCCAAACCGCTGCCGGCGGCGATGACCAAATCCGAGAGGCTGCCAAAGATCGTTGCGTTGTCGTTGCCGCCGTCCAGGTTGAGACGCACGCTACCCTGTACCGCAGCGGTGAGCCTATCGTCCCCATCGTCGCCGTCAAACAGCAGGTTGCCGACAGTGTTGTTCGCCGACAGCGTGTCGCTACCATCGCCACCGAAGAAGCGGATGCGTGTCGTGTCGCTGGCGGCCCCATCATCTGCGCCAAAAGCCGTATCGTTCCCGGTGGCTCCGAAAAAGGTATCAGACCCCTCGCCGCCAAAGAGCCTATCGCTGCCGCTTCCCCCGAAGAGAGAGTCGTTCGCGCTCAGGCCATAGAGCCGATCGTCGCCGTTCAGGCCGAAGATCGTATCCACCGCATTCGAACCGGTGATGAAATCGTTCCCGCTACCCCCGTAACGCACAACCATTTGCTCAATCCTCCCGCTTCGCTTGAAGGTGTCGGGATTTGACTAACGATCCACGCAGCAAACCCCACCTGTAACGGCCTTGCTTAAGGATGCTTGGTTCATGTGCAGCTCTGGTGAATCGGCAGGGCTGGATAGGGGAGGCCTTGCCTCAGCACGCACATAGGGGTGCCTGTCCCGGTCAGCCGCTAGATCTTGCCCCCCACTTTGGTGCCCAAGAGAGCACGTTGCAGCCCGTCCCAACCATCAGCGCCATCAGACTACTACCTCGCGTTGCCTAATGGGTCCCTCAGGTTTGATGATCTCACCCTAGGCGTCAACCGGATTCATAGAGAACATTTAGTGTATATTGGATGCCTAAAATCAATCGTTTTTTGCGTCTAACCAGATCTTGCTTTAAACATCCGACTCCCCGACAAGAGGCTGGTCGATCCTGCACAATAGCTCAGTTTTTTGGTCTGTCTGGCCAGCCTGATTTTTGGAAGCTGAGGCTGTTGTTGTGGTGTGCAGCAAGACCCGCCTTCTCACTGCACGGCGTGATCGCGCTGCGCATCAGCCGACAGGGAGCCGAGCAGAGGGCGGCAGGCTGTGACGCCTGCCACCCGCCAGATTCCTACAACCAGACGAAGTCCGTCGCTGTCAGCTGACCTGCGTTGGAGACACCATCGACTAGGAAGGCAATATCCGCCGTGCCGTCGCCATCCTGATCCACTTGGACCTGACGAGTGCCAGCAAAGCGCGCTTCGCTGTCGCCGCCGCCGCTGAAGCTGGAAGCCCCGATGTAGTCGAAACTGCCAACCTCCAGCCCGGTGCGGAAGACCAGCTTATCTTCCCCGTTGCCCGCGTTTACCCGCTCGCCGTCGAAGTCGCGTATTACCGGACCGCCCGAGCCACCGTTGCCAAGGCTTGCCCCGCTGAAGCGGAAGCTGTCGCCGCCTGAACCACCGAAGGCCACGTCGCCGGACGCCATGAAGAGGGTATCCGCCCCGCTTTCGCCCTCGATCCGGTCGTTGCCGCCGCCACCGAAGAGCTCGTCGTCGCCCTCGCCCCCCTCGATCAGGTCGTCACCGCCCTCTCCGCGCAAACGGTTATCGCCGGTGTTGCCTTCAATGGTGTTGTCGAGCGCGTTGCCCGTACCGTCGATGTCGCCTTGGTTTCCCTGCATCCGCAGGTTCTCGATGAAGTCGCGGACGTCGCCGTCGGGCAGGGTGAAGTTGCTCTCCGCCCGCACCAGATCGGTGCCTTGGCCGGCGAACTCTCGCACCTCGTCACTTGTGGTGGTCACCACGAAGGTGTCGTCGCCAGAGCCACCGGTCAGGATGTTGGAGCCGCCGTTGCTGTTCAGGATGTCGTCGCCACTCAAGCCGAAGAGCCGGTTGTCGCCGCTGTTGCCCAGCAGGGTGTTGGCGAACTCGTTGCCGCGCAGATCGGCATCGCCGGCCTCGTCGTTGATGTTCCCCCGTTCGACATGACCATTTGCGCCGCTGCCGAGCGTGAAGTCGGCAGCGTTGGAACGGACCACATCCTCGATCCCGCCGTTGGCGGTCTCCCGCAGCACATCCCCGGCAGTATCAACGATGAAGGTGTCGTTGCCGGCCCCACCGGCCGCCGTGTCGGAGCCGCTGGCGCCGTTAAGACGATCGCGATTCTCTGCCCCGAAGAGCCGGTCACTGCCAGAGCCGCCGGCCATGCGGTCGCTGCCCTGCTCGCCATAGAGCCGGTCGTCACCGTCGTCGCCGAAGAGCTGGTCGTTGGCGGAGCCACCGTAGACGCTGTCGTCGCCATCCTGGCCCCGCAGCGTGTCCGCGCCGTCGCCGCCGTAGAGGCTGTCCTCGCCTGAGGCTCCGCGGATGTCGTCGTCACCGTCACCGCCGGAGATGCGGTCTGCGCCGCTGAAGCCAGTGATACTGTCGCTGGCCGAGGTGCCGAAGGCCGTCAGGCTCTCGATCGAGGTGGTGGTGACACCGCTTGGCAGCCCCACGCCGGTCACCAGCACCAGCGTATCGTTGCCGCCACCGCCGTCGTAGGTCTCGCCCGTCACAGCATGGCCAGTGCGGACCACGAAGCGATCGGCATTTGATCCGCCGAAGAGGCTATCCCGTCCGCTGCCGCCAACCAAAGTGTCACTCCCTTGGCCGCCAAAGAGGGTGTCCGCCTGGCCGCCGCCGAAGAGATCGTCCGCCCCGGCATCGCCGTAGAGCAGGTTGGCGCCAGACAGACCCACCAGGCTGTCGTTGCCGGAGAGGCCGGCCAAGGTCAGGTCACTCCTATCCGTGGTCAGGCTGTCGTTCGCACTTGTGCCTTGCTGTAAGGTGCTCTCGACCGAGGCGATGGCCTCACCGCCGGCCAGAGCCGCACCGGCGACCAGCACCAGAGTGTCAGTACCGCCACCGCCGTTGTAGCTGTCGCCGGACTGGGCGTCGCCGACATGAACCTCCACGACGTCGGCCCCACCGCCGCCAAACACGCGATCCGTGCCGGTCCCGCCGCGTAAGGTGTCGTTGCCACCTTCGCCCTCTAGCGTGTCGTTGCCATCGTTACCGACCAGGGTATCGGCGCCGCTGCCGCCGGAAAGGTCGTCGCTGTTGCCGCCGCCCACGCCGCGGTCATCACCACTGCCGCCTGAGAGGCTGTCGTTGCCGCCTGCCCCGAAGAGGCTGTCATCGCCGTCACCGCCATAGAGGCTGTCGTCGTCGGCCAACCCGTTCACCGTATCGTCGCCGGTCAGACCATAGATGGTGTCGCCGACGCCGGAGCCGCTCAGCACGTCATTCCCACTGCCGCCGATGCGGATGTAGTGCTCCACATCGGTGACGATCACACCGGCGGCGAGCTCCGCCCCGGTGATCAGTGCGATGGTGTCGCTGCCACTGTCTCCGTCTAGGCTCTCGCTTGCAGTGCTCTCACCCAGGCCCACCAGGATCACGTCGTCGCCGTCGCCCCCACGCACCCGAAGGTCACGTCCTGAACCGCCCTGCAGTGTATCCTGACCGGTGCTGCCGTAGACTCTATCATCCCCAGACCCGCCGTAGAGACTGTCGTCACCTTCATCACCGCTGAGATTGTCATTCCCCAAGCCGCCAAAGAAGGTGTCCTGGCCGCTGTTGCCGTCCATGTTGTCGGCGCCGCTACCACCATAGCCGCGGTCGTCGCCATCCCCAGCTTGCTGAAGGTTACCACCAAAGACCAGATCATTGCCGCTACCGCCAAAGAGATTGTCCGTACCAGATCCGCTTGTCGTGATGGTATCGGTGCCGCTTTCGCCTCTGCCGCGATCGGAGACTGCATCATCGCCCAGGTCGATGACGTCGTTGCCGTCATCGCCAACAAGCGTATCGACGCCGCTGCCGCCGTAGAGACTGTCGTTCCCGCTGTTCGCGTAGATTCGAGCGCTTCCCGAACCGACGGCGAAGGTATCGTCGCCTGATCCACTGGTGAAGGTGAGCGCCTCGATGCTCACTAGCTCGCTGCCGCTACCGCCGCCATAAGAGCCACCGTAGGCGATGGTCCCCGCGCCCCCCGCAATGCTGACTTCGACGGCGTCGCCCATAGCAGACCGGGTCATGATGACGGTGTCGGTAGCGTCACCACCGTTCATCAGGTCAATGCCATTGCCAGGACGGAGCGTATCGTTGCCGTCGCCACCGAAGAGGCGATCGTTGTCTTCGCCACCATAGAGGCGATCCCCGCCGGAAAAGCCGACCAATTGATCCTCACCAGAATCACCGATGAGGCGGTCGATGCCACTACGCCCGCGCAGCAGGTCGTCGCCGTCATCGCCGTCGAGGAGCGTCCCGCCGTCCAGAGTGTCATTGCCAGTACCGCCGTAGAGGTTAGCCAGCCCGTCCCCTTGCGCGATCAGCGTATCGCTGCCGGAAGAGCCCAATGCCCTCTCTGCAGTTGTTGCCGCAGCACCGAGATTTGCGTAGTCATCGCCGTCGCCGCCCCGCAAATCATCGCGACCCGAGCCGCCGAAGAGGCTGTCATCGCCGGAGCCGCCGGTCAGAATGTCGTCACCGCTGTCGGATGCGAGGCTATCTGATCCACTACCGCCGAAGAGGCTGCTCTCTACGTCGCCAGTCTCAAGCCGATCGTTGCCGCTGCCTCCCTCGACGAAGAGTGTCTCGATTGAGACGATCTCACTCCCCGTCGAGCCCCCGGCCCCGTCGGTGAAGAACCCCTCGCTGCCACTGACGCTCAAGGTCAGATCATCACCGAAGTCGCTTCGATCCAGCCTGCCGAAGTCCGCACCCGAACCGCCATCCAGGGTGTCGACGCCGACACCGCTGTCGAGTGTGTCCTCCCCGGAGCCGCCGTAGAGCCGGTCATTGCCGTCACCGCCGTAGGCGCGTTCGTTGCCGTCACCACCAAAAGCTCTGTCGTTGCCCGAGCCTCCCTGCAGGAAGTCGTTTCCGGTCTCGCCGTAGACCCTGTCGTTGCCGTCACCGCCGCTCAGAAAGTCACCGCCAAACAGCCGATCATTGCCGCTGGTTCCGTAGAGATTGGAGAGACCGGAGCCATTGGCCGTGATCGTATCGTTACCGGTATGGCCGATGCCGCGATTAGCGAAGGCATCATCGCCTAAGTCGATGATATCGTCGCCGGCGCTCCCTTCAATGGAATCGGCGCCGGACCCGCCATAGAAACGGTCTTCTTGGCGCCCGCCGAAGAAGCTGTCGTCGCCGCTCTGCCCATAGGCCAAATTGCTGCCTGAGTTGCCGAAGAGTACTTCCTTGATCTCGGCGCCGAAGACGGTGTCCGCGCCGACGCCACCGGTCAGCGTGATCGCCTCCGCCGAGGCGATTTCGCTGCCGGTGCTGCCGCCGGGACCGTCGTTCAAGACAGCATTGCCGCCGCTGGTCACCGAGAGAACAAGGTCATTGGTCTCGACAATGCGGTTCAAGCGGACGGTGTCGGTACCATCGCCGCCGAAGAAGCTGTCGATACCGATGCCGCCGTCGAGCGTGTCGTTACCCTCTGATCCGTAGAGCGTATCGTTCCCGTTCTCACCATAGAGCCGATCGGCGCCGGAGAGCCCATCCATCACATCCTGGTTGGCGCCACCGCGTATGATGTTACCACCATAGAGCCGGTCGTCGCCGTCTAGCCCATAGAGTCTGGCGGAGCTGGAGCCGGCGGCGGAAATGGTGTCGTTGCCCGTATCGCCGCGACCTGTTTCCAAGCCGACAGCGCTCCCCAGGCTCAGCGTATCGTCGCCCTCTCCGCCGTAGAGGCGATCAAGACCGCTGGCGCCAAAGAGGCTGTCATTGCCGCTGTTTCCGCGCAGGTTGTCGCTGCCACTGCCGCCGAAGAGCCGATCGACTCCGTCCGCGCCGCTCAAACGGTCATTGCCGTCGAGACCGTAGAGGCGATCGTTACCGGTCAGACCGGAGATGGTATCGAAGTCATTGGTGCCGGTCAGGACATCGTTACCGCTGGTACCTACAATGGTTGCCATGATCTCGTCTCCTCTCACCATGCCGGTCAGCTGCCAGGCGCTCTCGTTCCAACCCGCACAGCAGCAGTGTTTTTGCAAGTCTGTGCAGTGAAAACGGCTTGATCATGGCACGCAGTCACGCCTGCTCACAAAAGGAATTTTCCCATCGGATTTCTGTCGAAACTGTTGCACTGCGGAAAGAGTTCTTGACAGAACCTCTGTCCTCGCAGCTGGCTCATGCGACGTGGTGATGAAAGGTCAGAACCAGATGCCGATGATCGACTACTTCTACGCGGCCCACTCCTCTTTCGCCTTTCTAGGCTCGGCGAAGCTGGCTCAGGTGGCGCGCAAGACCGGGCGAACCATCGGCCACCGGCCGATGGATCTGGACAAGGTGCTGCAGGCCTGCGGTGCCAAGCCCTTCTCCGCGCGCCATCCAGACAACGTGCGCTATCACTTCCGTAAGGAGATTTGGCGCTGGGCCGAGTTCCGCGGGGTCGAGATCCTGGACCGCCGGCCCCAGTATCACTCCAATAGCTATCACCTAGCCAACCGCTTGCTGGTGGCGTCGGTCTTGCAGGGCGGCGACACAGACAGCTTGGCGCATGCCTTCTTGGTTGGGCATTGGCGCGACGATGCGGACCTGGCCGATCCGGAGACCTTGCGCGCGCTGATCGCCTCGGTCGGCGGGTCGGCAGAAGAGCTCTTCGGCGCTGCGCACAGTGCCGAGGTCACCGCTGCTTACGAGGCCAACACGCAAGAGGCCATCGACCGGCGCTTCTATGGCTCGCCCACCTATGTGGTCGACGGCGATCCCTTCTACGGCCAGGATCGCCTGGAACTGGTGGAGCGCGCCTGCGTGAAGCCCTTCGGACCGGCTCCTGCCTAGGGGGAAAGCGCATGTACGCGTCTCACATACAGATCTTGGACCCGCGCTTTCAGGCGCTGGTGCTCTCAAACACCCATCTTGAGACCCTTTGGCAGGAGGGCCGCTGGACCGAGGGGCCGGTCTACTTCGGTGATGGCCGCTTTCTGCTCTTCTCTGACATCCCCAACAATCAGATGCTGCGCTATGACGAGACCGACGGCTCGGTCTCGCTCTTCCGCCAGCCCTCCCACCATGCCAATGGGTCGACCCGGGATCGCGAAGGGCGCCTGGTGACCTGTGAGCATAGCGGCCGGCGGGTGACCCGCACCGAGTTTGACGGGGCCATCACGATCTTGGCCGATGCTTTCGAGGGCAAGCGGCTGAACTCCCCCAACGACGTGGTGGTGGATCGCGAGGGCGCCATCTGGTTCACAGATCCCTCTTACGGCATCGACAGTGACTACGAGGGCGATCAGGCGCCCTGGGAGCAGTCTGGCTGTCATGTCTATCGGATCGACCCGCTGAGCGGCGCGGTCGCCAAGATGGCGGACGATTTCGAACAGCCCAACGGCCTGGCCTTCAGCGCCGACGGCAGCACGCTGCTGATCGTCGACAGCGGCGGGTCACATCGCCCGGACGGCCCCGGCCACATCCGACGTTTCAAGCTGCGCGACGGCGGCCTCAGCGGCGGTGCGGTCTTCGCCGACTGCACGGCAGGACGCTTCGATGGGCTGCGCTTGGATGAAGCCGGCAATGTCTGGGCGGCGGCGGAGGATGGCGTGCATTGCTTGGCACCTGACGGCCAATTGCTTGGCAAGATCCTGGTGCCGGAGTGCTGCTCCAACCTCTGTTTCGGCGGCCCGAAGCGCAACCGTCTCTATATCTGCGCCACGCGCGGGCTCTACGCGGCCTACGTGAATGCCCGCGGGCTGCCCTATCCCTTCGCCTCCTAGACCTTAGGACTGGATGTGATCACAGATAGCGGTGCGGCATTGAAAACTTGACGCGGCTGTGGCTCCTTAGCACATCGACGAGACAGGCTGCCGCAGCCTTAGCGGCGCCAAAAGCTTTGGACAGTTGAGGAGGAGAGTCACCATGGGCTTGCAGTCAGGCAAGGTCGATCCGATCACCCTATCCGTGGTGCGCGGGGTTCTGGAGACCACGCAGCGCGAAATGACCTTGGCCTTGGAGATGACGGCTCGCTCCTCGGTCTTCAATCTGGCGCATGACTATTCCAACGCGCTCTTCAACCATGTCCCTGAGATGATCATGCAGGGTCAGGACATCCCAATCCACCTGGGCTCGCTGATTCCGGCGATGAAGGCGGTGGCCGAATACTTCGGTGACGACATCCACCCGGGCGATGTCATCATGCACAACGATCCGGCCTACATGGGCTCGCACCTGATCGACACCTGCATGTACAAGCCGGTCTTCTATGAGGGCGAGCTGGTCTTCTGGACCGTCTGCAAGGGTCACCTGACCGACATCGGCGGCCCGGTGCCGGCGGGCTACAACCCCGACGCCAAGGAGATCTTCGCGGAGGGCCTGCGTATCCCGCCGGTGAAGGTCGTGGATAAGGGCCAGAAGCGCTACGACGTCATCAACCTGCTGCTGACCAACATGCGCGCGCGCCGCGATCAGGAAGGCGATTTCAACGCCCAGCTGGGTGCCGTGCAGGTGGGCGAGCGCAACCTCATTGCCATGCTGGACAAGTACGGCAAACAGCAAGTGCAGGACTGCATCGAGGCGCTAATGGAGATGGCCGACCAGCAGATGCGCAAGCTGATGGCCGAGATCCCGGACGGCACCTACGAAGGCACCGCAACGGTGGAGGATGCCGGCCACGGCTTCGGCGATATCGACATCACGGCAAAGGTCACCATCACCGGCGACAACTGCCACATCCAGATCGATAGCCCGCCGCAGATTCCCTACTTCATTAACTCCTACGAGGGGAATTCCTACTCCGGCGTCTACCTGGGCGTGATGATGTTCGCCCAGCTGCCGCCGCCCTACAACGAGGGGCTCTACCGCTGCGTCACCTGCGACATGGGGCCGAAGGGCACCATCTGTAACGCCGCTGAGCCGGCACCGCACATGAACTCCACCACCACCCCGATGGAGACCTTGACGGATGCCGTGCGCCTGGCCTTTGAGCGGGCGGCACCGGACAAGGTCTCTGCCTCCTGGGGCCACGCCAACGGCTGTAACATCGCCGGCTGGGACACGCGCCATGACGAGGAATACGTCACCATGGTGCTGGCCTCGCTCATCTCCGGCGCTGGTGCCACGCCCAGCCAGGACGGCTGGCACGCCTGCGGGCCGGAATGCTGCTTCGGCGCCCTGACCAGTGGCGACATCGAGCTCTTGGAGTATTCCTACCCCATCGTCATCCACCGCTATTCGCTGATGACCGACAGCGCCGGCGCCGGCAAGTACCGCGGCGGGTCGGGCACCTGTTGGGAGGTGGAGCCCCTGGACAAGCCCATGACCTTCGTCTCCTTTGGTGAGGGACGGCGCATTCCGGCCATGGGCGCCGCCGGTGCCAAGTCGCGCATGGTCGAAAGCAAGGTCGGCCGGATCGAGATCACCCGCAAGGACGGCAGCGAGCTGGTGAAGTCGAACCTGATCGCCACCATCCAGCCGGGCGAGCGGGCCGCCAACATGAACCCCGGCGGTGGCGGCTACGGCAACCCCATGGAGCGGCCGATCGAGAAGGTGGTCTCCGACGTAAAGAACGGCCTGGTCTCGATCGAGGGCGCGCGCGAGGACTATGGCGTGGTCATCACCGATCCCGAGAGCCTCGGCGTGGACGAAGCCGCCACCCAGCGTCTGCGCGGTGAGATGGTCGCCGCCGAGTAGGCCTATCCAACTGTGAGCGAGGCCGGGGCTGAGGTTTAGAAGCGGCCGAATCCCCGGCCTTTGCGCGCGATTAACGATGACCGACTGTGCGGCGCCAGCCCGCTCCCCCTCCCGGCCACCCTTTAGGATACTGGCGTGGGTGGCCGGGAGGGGGAGCGGGCTGGCGCCGTCGCGATGAGCGCAGCTCATCGCCGCAAGAAGAGCAAGGAACATAAGATGCGTACGAAATACCGCTTAGGTGTGGATGCTGGCGGCACCTTCACCGATTTTGTGCTGGCCGACCGCGAGGGCGGGGTGCAGCTCTTCAAGACTCCCTCCACGCCCCACGATCCGACGGAAGCGATCAAGGCCGGGCTGGCGCTGATCGCCGAGGAAACCGGCGTGGCGCCGCAGGACCTGATCCCGCAGTGCGACCTCTGTATCAACGGCACCACGGTGGGCCTGAACGCGCTGATCCAGCACAAGGGCGCGCGGGTCGGCCTGATCTGCACCAAGGGGCACGAGGACTCTATCGAGATCCGTCTGGGCCACAAGGAAGACGGCTATCGCTACGACCCGGAGTATCCGGCGGCGAAGATGATGGTGCCGCGCTATCTGCGCCTGGGCGTGGAGGAGCGTGTTCTCTCCGACGGCTCGGTGCGCACGCCTTTGAACGAGGCCGACGTTCGCACCGCCTGCGAGACTTTCAAGGCAGAGGGCATTGGCTCCATCGCCATCTCCTATGTCTGGTCGGTGCTGAACACCGGCCACGAGCGGCGCACGGCGGAGATCGTGCGGGAGATGATGCCCGACGCCTTCCTCTGTCTGGGCTCTGAGATCTATCCGCAGATCCGCGAATACACCCGCACCTCGACCACCATCACCAACGCCTACCTCGGCCCCATCATGAAGCGCTACGTGGAGGCGGTGGACCGTTACTTCGCGGAGCTGGGGGCGCTCTACCCGGTGCGCTACTTCCAGTCCAACGGCGGGCTGGCCATCGGTCAGGCGATGACCGACCGCTCGGTCTACGCCATCAACTCCGGCCCGGCCTCGGCTCCGGCGGCAGGCCTCTTCGTGACGGCGCCCTTCGAGCGCAAGAACGTCATCACCGTCGATATGGGCGGCACCTCCTTCGACATCACCCTGGTGCGCGAGGGCAATGCCAACATCAACAAAGACATCGACTTCCTGCGCTACCGCATCGGCGTGCCGATGATCCAGGTGGAGACCCTGGGTGCCGGCGGCGGTTCGATTGGCTGGATCGATCCCACCGGCTTGTTGCAGGTCGGCCCGCAGTCGGCAGGCGCCGACCCCGGCCCCGCCTGCTATGGCCAGGGCGGAAGCGAGCCGACGGTGACCGACGCCAACCTGGTGCTGGGCTATCTCAATCCCAAGGCCTTGCTGGGTGGGCGCATGGATCTCGACGCCGCCAAGGCCGAGGAGGCGATCCGTGCCAAGATCGCCGAGCCCCTGGGTATCTCGGTGGAGAAGGCGGCCTATGGCATCTTCACCATCGTCAACAACAACATGGTGAACGGCATCCGCCGCGTGTCGGTGGAGCGCGGCTATGACCCCCGTGACTTCGTGCTGGTCGCCGCCGGTGGGGCCGGGGCTGCCCACATCACCGCGCTGGCAACCGAGATGGGCATCGAGACGGTGCTGGTGCCAAAGCTCGCCTCGGGTCTCTGCGCCTTCGGTCAGATCATCTCTGACGTCAAGTACAACTACATGGCCACCAAGCCCTTGCGGTTGGAGGGGCAGGAGACTTACGACCAGATCAACAAGGCCTTCGCCGAGATCGAGGCGCAGGGCGTGGAGCATCTGGAGGCCGACGGCTTCACCAAGGACAAGATCGACGTGAAGCGCAATCTGGACATGCGCTATGTCGGCCAGATCCATGAGTGCACGGTGGAGATCGGCACCTATGAGATCAACGACGACACTGTCGACGCGGTGAAGGAAGCCTTCCACCGCCGCCATCGCGAGCTCTACACTTATGATGAGCCGCACAACACGGTGGAGGTGGTGAACCTGGAATCGACCCTCTTTGGCCGCATCGACAAGCCCAAGCCGCCGAGCGTCGAGGGCGGCGGTGCTGCGGAGGGTGCGAAGATCGGCAGCCGCCGCATGATCTTCTCATCTGATGGCGAGGGGCAGGACTGCCCGGTCTACGACGGCGATCAACTGGGCGCCGAGGCCGTGGTGACCGGCCCTGCAGTGATCCAGGAGCAGACCACGACCATCGTCATCGAGCCCGGCTGGCAGGCCCGCTTGGACGGCAGTGCCAGCTATCTGCTGACCAAGGTGGCAGGTTAAGCCGCTAGAAGAGTCCCAGGTGATAGAGCGCGGCGGAGGAGAGCATCCCCGCCGCCATCGCCCAGATCACGTTACGGCCGATCCACATGGCCAGCAGGGCGACGCCGATGGCGATGGTGTTGCTCAAGCTGGCCTGCTGCGCCAAGGCCGAAGCCACCAGCGCGGCGATGACAGAGACCGACATGCCCAGAAGGAAGCGCTCCACCCTGGGCGTCGGCTTCACCCAGGACATCATCAGCGCGCCGGAGAGGCGGGTGAAGAGCGCCACGCCGGCCATGACCAGGGTGACGGCCAGGAACGCCAAGTCACTCATGGTGGAAGACCAGCGATAGAACCCCGCCTACCAAGGCCGCCAGGATGATATTCCAGCCGGTCGGCAGGTAGGGCAGGGTGAGGATCGAGATGCCAATGGCGATGAGGACAGGCCAGACCAGGCGCGGAAAGCGCCGGGTCTGATCCAAGGCGGTGGCGGCGAAGAAGGACAGCATGACCACGCCGAAGCCGAAGGCGCGCAGGTCGCCCAGCAGGTCCCCGCCATAGGCGCCCAAGGCCGTGCTCCAGCACCAAGTGAACCAGAAGAGCAGGCCACCGCCCAAGATGAGGCCGAGATCGCCGCGCCCGTCACGCAAGCGGATCTGCGCATCGGCGAAGGTGGCATCGGTCAGTGGGGTCAGCACCAGGCAGCGTTTGGCCAGCGGCAGCTGGTTTACCCAGGGCGATAAGGCCGCACCCATGATGATGTGCCGTGCGCTCAAGGTGAAGACGATGATGGCGAGCGAAAGATAGGCGATCGGCTCCACCAGAAACTCCAAGGCGGCGAACTGGGCCATGGCGGTGAAGACCGCAGCACTCATGATCACGGCCTGCAGTGGGGTGAGACCGCTTTCAACCGCAGCCACACCAAAGGCGACGCCGAAGGGCACGATGAAGAGCGAGAGGGCGAAGAAGCGGCGGGCGCCGTCACGCGTCCCCGCCCAGGTCAGGGTGACTGGGTCTGTCATGGCGTTCGGATCTAGTCGGTGAAGCCCAGCGCCTCGGCTTCCGCGGCGGAGAGCCAGGTAATCTCGTCCGGCGGTGTGGCGTCGGCGAGCTCCAGGTAGGTGTCGGCCCGGGCACCGGGGACGGCGGTCAGTATGCGGGCCAGCAAGCGGTTCACCTCCGGCACCGGCCGTCCGTCCTTGTCGGAGGCGGAGTGGATGCCGAGCCTGGCGGTGCTGTGCATGCGTCGGGTCTTCGCGGTGATGAAAACGACCGAACACATGGAGGCGCAGATCATCTTGGGGCCGACCAAGGCGACCAGATCCTCCCGGATCATGTACTGCGCGAGCTTCAGGCCGGCGACCAGCTGCCCCCCGGTGCTGTTCAGCATGATAAAGCGCTTGCCGCCCTCGCCGCTGGTCCGCTCCTGGTCTTCGAAGGCTTCGATCACCTGATCCACGGATTCCGGCAAGATTCGCCCTTCGAAAGCCACGCCCTGCCAGGTCCGGCAGCTGCGCAGCGTGTAGCTCAGATAGTAGAGGCGGCTCTTGCTCTCCCGCGTTTGACCGTCGACCGCCGGCTCGATGCCTAGAAACCCGGGATCGCACTGGCCCGGCTGCGTCGCGGTGGCCTGTTGCACAGCGCGCCCGGCACAGGCGCTGACCAGCAGCAAGAGGCCGAGGCAGAGAATCGCGAGGAGCGGCTTTCGTCCCGCTGCTAAGGCGTGGCCGCCAAGGGCCATAGTGGTCCGTCCCTCCTTGATGACTGCCGGTTCACGCCTAAGCCTGCCACAGGCGCGTGCGCTACGCCTCCTAGAAGACCTGTGCATCTTCGTCGCGAAGGGTCTGTCTGGCGCTTGTCACCCGGCAGCAACGTGCTACCAGCGTCTGAAGGCCAGAATGCGGCCAGATACAAGAACCACGTACAGGAAACTGAGGAAGAGGCCATGATCAGAAAGCTGTCACTCTCTATCGCTGCCGCCTGTCTTGTGAGCATCGTTCCAGCAAGGGCTGAGGAGGTGCCGAAGGGATCAGAGGTCGACAAGGCCTATCAGGTCTGCCTGGATGCAGCCATCTACCCCGATGCATCCTTCGCCTGTATCGAGACGGCCTCGGAGGCCTGGGACAAGATCTTGAATGCCAACTACAAGACGGCCATGGACGGCTTGGACCCTGAGAATCAGGCGCTGCTGCGCGACGCACAGCGCAAATGGCTGGCCTACCGCGACGCCGACGCGCGCTTCCGGGCCGGCAACTGGACTCTCGACCAGGGGCGCGATCTGCAAGTGATCCTATCCGATACGGGTTTGCAGATTCTGCGGGCACGCGCCCAGGCCTTAGAGGCCTATCGGCCGCTCTAGCAAGGCTCTCGCATCGGCCTATCGGGCAGGTCAGGATAGAGGTACGGTCAATGCAGTGGCGCCGATCCAGCTGCTATGCCTAGCCGGATCATGTCACTGCCTCCCTCCTATCCCGACTTGGCTTTTCCCGATGAGCGCGCGGCTTTTCACGGTGGGCTGCGCTACGCCTTCGGTGCGCCCGCCATCGCGATCGGCGCCAGTTTCCTGGGTTTCGGTGCTTTGGTGCGGGAATCGGGTTTGAGCCTCTGGCATGGACTGATCTCCACGGCGACCACCTGGGCGCTGCCGGGCCAGGTTGCGATGGTGGAGCTCTACGCTGTCGGCGCCGGGCTGGTGGCCATCGCGCTAGCCGTAGGGGCCAGTGCCACCCGCCTGCTGCCCATGGTGCTGACCCTTCTGCCGCTGATGCGCCAGCCGGGGCGGCCGCGCTGGCACTACTATGCGGCCTCGCACCTGATCGCGCTCACTGGCTGGGCCGTCACCATGCGGCTGGGTCCCGGTTTGCCGCCGCCGCAGCGGCTGCCGTTCTTCCTGGGTTTTACGCTGATCCTCTGGCTCACGACGCTGGCCGGCACGGCCATCGGCTACTTGTTGCCGGATGTTCTGCCCACAGCGGTGACCCTGGCACTGGTCTTCCTGACCCCGCTCTATTTCACCCTGCTGTTCATGGAGGACCTGCGCGGCAAGCGGAAGCCGGTGGCCTTGGCCTGTGGGGCTCTGCTGGGTCCGCCGCTCTTCCTGCTCTCGCCCGACTGGAGCCTGATCCTCACCGGATTGCTGGGTGGCAGCCTGGCCTATGTTCTGACGCGAAAGGTCCCATCATGAGCGAGGCGGTACAGCAGGATTGGCTCTGGCCGCTCTTGGTGCTGCTGGTCTCTGCGCTGGCGACCTACGCCTGGCGCGGGCTGGGGGTGCTGCTCTCCGGGCGCATCAATCCCAACTCGGCGCTCTTCACCTGGCTGGCGGCGGTCGCCTATGCCTTGGTGGCAGGCTTGATCACCCGGATGATCGTCATGCCGATCGGGCCTCTGGAGGAGACACCGCTGATCGCGCGGCTAGCGGCTGCCGGTCTCTGCATCGGGGTCTATGCGCTGACCCAGCGCATGCTGCTGGCGATCTTGGTGGGTGGAGGCACCTTGGCGATCTGGCTTGCGGTTGGTTAGCTACGCGACATCGTGAAGACCGCTACCACCAAGCACGCCCCTCATGCTGAGCTTGTCGAAGCATGTGCCGTGGAGAAGAACGTGCTTGGGGCACATCCTTCGACAGGCTCAGGATGAGGTTCGAGCCTTTTGGCGGACCTCTACAGAAACGACTGGTGGCTTAAGCCATCAGCGCCGCAACACCGGGCAGGGTCTTGCCTTCCATCCACTCCAGGAAGGCGCCGCCTGCGGTCGAGACATAGGTCAGCTTGTCCAAGGCCCCAGCTTGCGCCAAGGCAGCCACCGTGTCGCCGCCACCGGCGACCGAGGCCAGGTGCCCGGCTGCGGTGAGAGCGACCACGGTCTCGACCGTTGCCATGGTGGCCCTGTCGAAGGGCGGGAACTCGAAAGCACCCAGCGGGCCGTTCCAGACCAGGGTCGCGGCCTCTTCCAAGGCCGCTTGCACAGCAGCCAGGCTCTCCGGGCCAACATCCAGCATCATCTGATCGGCCGGAATGGCGTCCAGCGCAACGCTGCTGGCGGCTGCCCCTTGGTCGATCGCCGGCGCCACCACAGCGTCTTGCGGCAGGACGATGCGGCAGCCGGCAGCGGCGGCCTTGCTGTCGATTTCGGCCGCCGTTTCGGCCAGGTCCTTCTCGCAGAGTGACTTTCCCACATCAACGCCGCGCGCGTGCAGGAAGGTGTTGGCCATGCCGCCGCCGATGATCAGCAGATCCACCTTGGCAATCAGGTTGGTCAGCAGGTCCAGCTTGGTGGAGACCTTCGAGCCGCCGACGATGGCCGCCAGCGGCCGTTTGGGCTGGTCTAGCGCGGCGGAGAGCTGCTCGATCTCCTCCTGCATCAGCAAGCCGGCGGCGGCAGGCAGGCGATGCGCCAGGCCCTCGGTCGAGGCATGCGCCCGGTGCGCGGTGGAGAAGGCGTCGTTGACATAGAGACTGCCCGAGGCCGCCAGTGCTGCCACGAAGTCCGGGTCGTTCTTCTCCTCACCGGCGTGAAAGCGCAGGTTTTCCAGCATCACCACGCCGCCGGTCGCCAGCTGTCCGACCGTGGCTGCTGCGCCCTCGCCGATGCAGTCGCCGGCCAGCGGGACCGGCTGGCCCAGGGCCTCTGCCAAGGCGTCGGCCACCGGCTTCAAGGTCAATTCCGGCACCACCTGACCTTTCGGCCGGCCCAGATGGGTCATGACCACGACCTTGGCGCCGGCGCTGGTCAGGCGCTGGATGGTGGCCAGGCTGCGGGTGATGCGGGTGGCGTCGGTGACCCGCCCGTCGTGCAGCGGCACGTTCATGTCGACCCGCAGCAGCACCCGCTGCCCGCGAAGGTCGCCCAGGTCGTCGATGGTCTTCAGGCGGGTCATAGCTGGCTCCTTCGGATCTTGTTTCCTCAGCGCGCCAGAGAGGGACCACAAAGGCCCGGCGCGACGCAAGTCTGGCGTCTCGCAAGCGTTGACCGAGGCGCGTAACAGCCCAAATCTCTTACCCATGAACGCACCACTCGAAGCCACCATGACGCAGCGCCGGACCAGCGGTCTCACCCCCTTGGAGCGGCGCGCCTATCAGCTGAGCCAGGCGGCCACCGCTGGGCTCTTCATCGGCCAAAAGTGGCTCTCGGCACGGCTGACCCGGCCGGTGAAGCCGAAGACGCCGATCACTGCTAGTCTACCCAGCAACAATGCGATCCTGGCCGACCTGCGCGCCCTTTTCCTGCGCGACCTGCAGAATGTCGAGGCTGGCCTCTACCCCATGCCCGACGACCTGCTGCGCCGGCCGCTGCGGGCTCTGCGCGGTGCGGCGGACTACTTCGCCGATCTGCCGGCGGTGGAGCGGCGGCGTCACGCTGACAACGGGCAGGAGGTCTTTCGCCAGCAGCGCCGGCCCGGCCTGCCGCGCTACTACCAGCAGAACTTCCACTTTCAGAGCGACGGCTGGATGTCGCGCAAGTCCGCGCGGCGCTACGATCACCAGGTCGAGGTGCTCTTCACCGGCGGGGCGGATGCCATGCGCCGCCAGGGCTTGGTGCCCCTGGCCAAGGTGCTGCGCGGGCGGCTGCGTGAGAACCTGACCCTGATGGACATCGCCTGCGGCAGCGGCGGTCTCTTGCCGTCGATCAAGGCGGCCTACCCGCGCCTCTCTGTGATCGGTGTCGATCTCTCACACCCCTATCTGCAAGAGGCGGCAGCGAGCCTCGCCGGCCATCGCCGCTGGCAGCTGCTGCAGGCCCCGGCCGAAGCCCTGCCGGTGGGCGATGAAAGCCTGGATGTTACGACCTGCGTCTTCCTCTTTCACGAGCTGCCGCGCAAAGTCCGCGCCCAGGTGGTGGCGGAAGCGGCCCGCGTGCTGAAGCCAGGCGGCAGCTTCATCCTGGTCGACTCGATCCAGAAGGGCGACGTGCCGGACTATGACGGCTTGCTGGACTACTTCCCCGTGGCTTTCCACGAGCCCTACTACGCTGACTATGTGCGCCAAGACCTGGAAAGCCTCTTCGCGGAAGCGGGCTTCCGCCAGGAGGCGGTCGAGGTGGCCTACTTCTCGCGTGTCATGCACCTGGTGAAGCAGGCGTGAGTTCGCTCGCGGCCCTGGCCGCCGAGGCGGAGTCGCGGGAGCCTTTCGTCCGCTTTCTGGAGCGCCAGTGGTCGCGCCAGGCCTTGTGGCAGGCGGCCTCTGCCGCCGCTCCCGGGCTCGCTGCGCTTGATCTTCCCGACGAGCGTCCGCTTGGGATGCTGCTGCCTAACCTGCCGTCGACCGTCACGGCCTTGCTGGCCTGTTGGCTGGCGGGCCGCCCGGTGGCGCCCGTCGATGGCCGCCGCTCGATGGGTGCGCTGCACGACTGGTCCCGCCGCCTGCAGCCGGCGGCGATCATCACGCTGGACCTCGCCAGCGTCTTCGAGCGTGCCCGCGCTCTGGCGGCGGCGCGCGGCGACTGTCCATTGATCGTCTTGCCCATGTCCGCCGAGCTATCGCTCTTCAAGCGCATCATCACGCCCTGGCTGCGCGGCGGAGGTGCCGCCAAACGCCCGGATGGTATGGAAATCCACCGCTGGCCGGACCTCGCCAAGCGCTCCTCCGCCCCAACCGAAGCCCGCCTCGAGGTACGTTTGGAGGACGGCAGCCACTGGACGCCGGCTGCCCGCGATTGGCAGCCGGGCCAGGTCGGCCTCCTGGCCTGCCCCTTGTCTCAGCCAGCTGCTCTGGAGGCCTTGCTGGGTGCCTGGTGTGGTGGCGGCAGCCTGGTGCTTTCCCCGCGGCTCGACACCAAGGCCTTGATCAAGGTGCGCAAGGCGGTGCGGCTGGACCTGGAGGTTGCCTAACCCGCTGGCCTCCAGGCTCTGAAGGCCCTAGTCTCCCTCATCAAACAGTCTTGGGAGAGGGACGGCATGAGCGATCATGAGCACAAACCCGATTGGCGCACTGAGGGCGTGCGGGTCATCAAGGGCGACCGGCTGGATTCCAACACGCCGCAAACCCCCGGCATGTTCCGCCAAGCCGCCATCAACCACGCCCGTGTCGGTGCGCAGAAAATCTGGGCCGGCACCGTCGCGATCGAGCCCAATGCTAAGACCGGCGTGCACCATCACGGCGCCTTGGAGAGCGTGATCTATGTCGTCAGCGGCCGCGCGCGCATGCGCTGGGGCGACAAGCTGGAGTATGTGGCCGAGGCCGAGCCGGGTGATTTCATCTTCGTCCCCCCCTACGTGCCGCACCAGGAGATCAACGCCAATCCGGACGAGCCGCTGCAGTGCGTCCTGGTCCGCTCCGACAACGAGGCCGTGGTAGTGAGCATCGACAGTGTCGATCCGGTCGAGGCGCCGGAAGAGGTCTATTGGGTCGATCCGATCCACAAGCAGCCGGACTGAGACTGGTCTTAGGCCGTCCCGCTAGTTTCTAGCGCGTTCTATCTGCCGAGCCGCCCCCCTCGACACAGGTGGCGCGGAGCCTTGCTGCGTGCCTGCGGCCTGGCGCTTTCATTGTCTTCGGGTATGAGCCCCTGTCTCGCACGCAGCCTAGCCGTCCCACAGGCCCGCTTTGTGTTGATCTTTCTCTCTCTGTACTGCATGATGGAATAGCGTTCTATCAGTCAGAACAAGAAGCAGGCCTTGGACCTCATCGGTTCGAGGAAAAACAGAGGGAGGGCGCGCGATGCGCGTCATAGCGGGGCGACAGATACCGGAGACTCTGGAAGAACTGCTGGACCCAGTTCGCACGACCATCCTGCTGATCGACTGCCAGAACGACTTCGCTCATGCCGATGGGCTCTTCGGCCGCTCCGGCGTCGATCTTTCGCTCATCACCGAGCGGCTGCCGGCGATCCGCGCCTTTGTCGAGGAGGTGCGTTCTGCCGGGCTGCCGCTTATCCATCTGCATCAGCAGACCCTGCCGCAGGGCGCCAGCGACAGTGCTGCCTGGCTGCGCTTCAAGACACGCTCTGGCCGCGATCCCGCGTACTGCCTGCCCGGCACCTGGGGCTGCGCCGCAGTCGAAGGGCTAGAGCCGCGCGCCGGTGAAGAGGTGGTGGTGAAGTTCCGCCCCGACGGCTTCCTGCACACTCCCTTGGAGATGATGCTGCGCGCCGCCGGCATCGAGACCCTGGTGGTCTGCGGCCTCTTCACTGAGGGCTGCGTGGAGTCCACCGTCCGCTCGGCCTCCTACCGCGACTTCTTCGTCGTGGTCGCCGAAGACGCTGTCGCCAGCGCTGTGCCCCAGCTGCACGAGGGCTCTCTGGCCCTCATGCGCGCGCGCTACCCGCTGCACGACAGCGACGAGATCCTAGCGGCGCTCGCTCGCCGCCAAGCAACCGCCAACAAAACCTAACGTCCAAAGAGGGAGGATAAGATGACCACGAGACGCACGTTTTTGAAAGCAGGCGCCCTGGGCGCCGCCGCGTTGCCCTTCATGACAGTCCGCTTCGCTCAGGCGGCCAGCGAGTTCAAGGCCTACACCTACCTGCCGACGATCAGCCGTGCCGGCGCCAGCGGCCTGGAGCAGATGTTCAAGGAAATCACCGAGAAGACCGGCGGCGAGGTGGTGATCGAGCTGAACCTCGGCGGCTCTCTACCGATCAGCGGCGCCGACATCACCCAGGCCGTCGGCGATGGTGTGATCCAATTCGCCGGTAACGGCTTCTTCTCCGGCAGCGTGCCGATTGGCGGTATCCTGCGCCTGCCGATGTTGCTGACCACCCGGGCCGAGTTCGACAAGGCCTTCGCCATCGTGAAGCCGGCGATGGACCAGGGCTTCCAGCGCCAAGGCGTCACCGTCATCGGCAACTACCTCTATCCGCTGCAGGTCGCCTGGGGCCGGGATGCCATCGCTTCCTTGGACGACCTCAAGGGCAAGAAGATGCGGGTGACCTCGCCGGAGCAGGCGGCCTTTATGGAGCGTATGGGGGGCTCTGGCGTCACCATCCCGACGCCTGAGGTCACGCCCGCCTTGCAGCGTGGCGTGGTGGACGGCGTCTTCACCGCCTCAATCGGCGGCGGCGCTTTCTGGAAGGATCTGCTGACCTCCAACTACCGTTTGGGGCCGAACTTCTTCGACAGCGTCATCATCGCCAACAGCGATGCCTTGGACAGCTTGAGCGATGAGCAGCGCAGTGTGGTGATGAGCGCGGCTGCAAAGGCCAGCAGTGCCATCACCGATGAGATGTTCGCCGATGAGCCCAAGGTGACGGAAGAGCTGGCAGCCGGCGGCATCACCGTCACCGAGCCCAGCGCCGATGCCGTCGCCACCGCCGCTGCCGACATGGCCGGCTACTGGCAGAGCTGGGCCGAGGAGCAGGGCGGTGAGGCACCCGCCGTGCTCGCCCAGGTGCGTGAAGCGGTCGGCCGCTAGTGAGGTTGCCGGGCCTGGCGACAGAGACCGCCAGGCCCGGCGCCTTTGAGGACAGATCGCGTGATCCTGAAGACAATCGCCAACTTGCTCTTCGCAGCGAGCGCAAGGCTGGCCGACTTGGCTATCGCCGCAATGATGGTGCTGGTCGCGCTGGAGATCCTGCTCCGCAGCCTCTTCGCCAGCTCGCTGCTGATCGCCGATGAGTTTGCGGCCTACGCCCTGGTCGCGGCCACCTTCCTGGGCCTGCCGATTGCCATCCGGGAGGCCGCGCTCTTCCGTTTTGAGGGCCTGCTGAACCGCATTCCGGACAGCTGGCGCCCGCTCTATGAGCGCTTCCTCTATCTGCTGGCGATCCTGGTTGCAGCCATCCTGCTCACCTACCTGATCCAGTTCGTCGAGAGCTCCGCACGGCGCGGCATCGTCTCGCATGGGCGGATCGAGGTGCCGATTTGGATCCCGCAGCTGATGATGCCGCTGGGTATGGGCCTCTCCCTCCTGGCTTTGATCGAGCGCTTGCTGGCGCCCAGCGGGAAAGCCTAGGTCGGTGGTGCTGCCCCTCGTCGTCTTTCTCGTCTTCCTCGGCCTCCTCATGGGCGGCCTCTGGGCGCCCTTCTCTATCGCCGCGGCGGCGCTGCTCTATATCTACCTAGAGGGGGGTGTCTTCGGCCTGCGTGCCATCGGTTTGGCCAGTTGGGGCGGGCTTTACTCCTTCACGCTGACCGCCGTGCCGCTCTTCCTCTTGATGGCAGAAGTGCTGCTGCAGTCGGGCGTGGCGAACCGCGTCTACCGCGGGCTGTCGCGTATCGTGCGGCGGCTGCCGGGCGGACTTTTGCAGACCAACATTGTCGGCTGTGCCGTCTTCAGCGCCATCTCCGGCTCCAGCGTCGCAACGGCCGCCGGGATCGGCACTGTCGCCATGCCGCAGCTGCTGCAGCGCGGCTACTCCCGCAAGCTCAGCGCCGGCAGCCTGGCCGGCGGCGGCACCTTGGGCATCCTGATCCCGCCCTCCATCGCCATGATCATCTATGGCACCTTCACCGAGACCTCGGTCAGCCAGCTCTTCATGGCCGGCATCATCCCAGGCCTGATGACAGTGGCCCTGTTCATGCTGCTGATCGGCGTGCTGGCGCTCATCAAGCCCAGCATCGCGCCGCGTGAGACCGCAACGGAAGAACCGCCCGTCAACTGGACAGAGACGGCCGCCGACCTGCTGCCCTTCTCTCTGGTCATCCTGGTGACCTTGGGCTCGATCTACTTCGGCATTGCCACCCCGACCGAGGCCGCGGCGGTTGGCTCTGTCATCTCCATCGCTGTCGGCGTGATCTGGGGCAATCTCAGCTGGTCCGTCTTCCTGACCGCGCTGCGCAACACCACACGCACCTCGGCCTCGCTGCTCTTCATCGTGCTGGCGGCCTTCCTCTTCTCCTACGCCATCGGCATCGACGGCTTCGGCCGAGACTTGAGCGCCTGGCTCCTGGAGCAGGAGCTGAGCAAGCCGATGCTGCTCTTGGCCATCATCCTGCTCTACCTGATCCTCGGCTGCGTGGTGGAGTCGATCGGGATCATGGTGATCACCTTGCCGGTGCTCTACCCGATCCTCTTGGCCTACGACATCGACCTCATCTGGTTCGGCGTGGTGCTGGTCTTGCTGATCGAGCTGGGGCAGCTGACCCCGCCCTTGGGCATCAATCTCTTCGTCATCCAGAGCATCTGGGAGGGCAAGCTGGAGGAGGTGGTGCAAGGCACCATTCCCTTCTTCCTGATTATCTTCGCCATGGTCTTCGTACTCTGGACGGTACCGGAGCTGGCAACCTGGTTACCGAGTCTGATGGTCAACTGATGACCAAGCCCGCCCAGAAGCCGCTGAGCGGCATCCGTGTCCTCGACCTCACCAACGTGCTGGCCGGTCCTTTCTGTTGCCATCAGTTGGCGTATCTGGGCGCCGAGGTCATCAAGGTTGAAGCCCCTGGCCGCGGCGACCTCGCCCGCCAGCTGGGAGCCGATGCGGCGCTGAGTGCGGCCGACCTCGGCGTCTCCTTCCTGGCGCAGAACGCCGGCAAGCGCTCGATCACGCTCAATCTGAAGACGGAGGCTGGGCGGGAGGTCTTCCTGCGCCTGGTCGCCGGCGCCCAGGTGGTGG
>JBCBSF010000086.1:0-24947 GCA_039819325.1 Pseudomonadota bacterium
GCCCAGAAACCTCTTCAAGCAAGCCCATACGCTCCAGTGCATCCAACGCCCTGGTTACGGGGGGGTTGGTGAGGCCTGTCATGTCCTGAACGATTTTCGCTGTCACGTAGGGCCGTTCGCGAAGAACATCGTGGACCCGCATCAGGGTGTTTGGCCGCGCGGACTGCGCCAGGATCATCTCGCGATCCGCCTTGAGCAGCTCCACAATGCGGTTTGCAGCCTCGAAAGCCTGGTCTGCCGTCTGCGCAACACCGTCTAGGTAGAAGGCAAGCCACGCTTCCCAATCACCCTCCTCGCGCACAGCCTGCAGTAGATCGTAGTACCGCGCACGGTGGGTCTTGAGATAAAGGCTGAGGTAGAGCAGTGGTTGAGCCAGAATGCCTTGCGAACACAGGTATAGGGTAATCAACAAACGCCCAAGGCGGCCATTGCCATCCAGAAAAGGATGTATCGTCTCAAACTGGACATGCAGTAGGCCAGCCTTCAGCAGGGCAGGCAGGCCGGAAGCCTCCTCATGGATAAAGCGTTCGAAATCGCTTAAGCAGGCCTCAAGTTCGGAGACGGGCGGCGGCACGAAGAGCGCGTTGCCTGGCCTGTCACCGCCGATCCAATTTTGTGTGCGACGAAACTCACCCGGCGTTTTCCGACTGCCGCGACCGCTGTTCAACAGACGTGCATGCATCTCTCGGAGAAGCCGAAGCGAGAGCGGCAGGGTCGCCAAGCGCTCAAGCCCGTGGAAAAGAGCATCCACGTAGTTTGAGACCTCTCTGATATCATCGATAGGTTCACCGGATTTCGCGTCAGTCTCAAATCGTAACAGATCGTCCAAGGTCGACTGCGTGCCTTCGATCTGAGATGACAGGACGGCTTCCTTGCGGACGTACATGTAGAGGAAGAGCTTTGGATGTGGCAGCAGCGTGGTTATGCCATCCAGCCGACCAAGGCCCCGCTGCGCTGCGAGTAGTCGATGCAAGAGCTGAGGAATGTCCAACGGAGGGACAGGCGGCAGCGGCGGCGGGACGTAGGCCGAGACCTCCTCACCGCCGATGGGCTGCGTGACGAGACGCCCGACGCGGCTGCTGTAAGCTGGATTGCGCATGTCACTCGCAACCTAGCCGCCTCGCCTTAATTAAATCAAGCGGTGCTTTCGTTTAATTACTCAAAGGCCAATTAAACGCGCTTTAATTAGCGCATCCGCGGTGAGTGGGGTTTGCGTCCATTGCGCGCCTTATCCCGACAGCAGACTACCGCTGCGGCGTTCCCTGGAACTTGAAGACGTCCAGCTCGCGCAGGTCGAAGAGGTCCTCCTCCAGCCGCACGCCGTACTCCGGGTTGATCAGGCCGGTCTGCACGATCACGCCCTGCGGATCGACGACCTCCCATTTGCGCAGCGAGATGGGGTCCTCGGTGAAGGTCAAGGTGACCGAGGCCAGATTGCCCTCGGCCTGTTCTTCCTGAATGGTCATGACGATGCTGCCCTGACCGTAGGCCAGGTAGGTCAGCACCAGGCTGCGGTCCAACTGAATGGGCTCTTTGAAGAGGAACCAGAGCGGGGTCTCCCAGATCGGCAGCTGGGTCACCTGCTTCAGTTCCCGGTCGTAGAGCGCCACGGCATAGCCGTCGGCCACGATCAGCATCGGCACCGGCGGGTCGTAGTCGAAGCGCATGCGGCTGGGCCGCTCGACATAGACCATGCCTTCGGCATAGCTGCCGTTGGACGCCGACTGTACAAAGCGCGCACGCACGGTAGTCAGGCGGTTCAGGAAGCTCTCAACCTGGTCCACCACGCGGCGGTCGGTGTCGCTCAGCTGTAGCGGGGTTGCGGCCTGCGCCTGCCCGATCAGCGGCGCCAGGCCGCCGATGAGCCCGACACCCCCGATGCCGGCCAAGAGGCCGCGCCGGGTGATTACGGGACCAGCAAGATCCAGGGAACGCGATTTCGACATGGCCTCAAGGCCTCCTTACTCGCCGCCGTAGACTTCGCGCTTGCCGACATGGTTGGCCGGACTGACGATGCCTTCGTTTTCCATGCGTTCTACGAGGCGGGCGGCGCGGTTGTACCCGATCTGCAGATGGCGCTGCACGAAGGAGGTCGAGGCCTTCTTGTGCTGGATCACCAGTTCCACAGCCTGACGGTAGAGTTGGTCACCCTCCTCGTCACCAGCAAGACCGCCGGCCGCAGCACCCCCCAGTTCCTCAGGCTCCTCGGTCACGTCGGTGACGTAGTGGCTGGGGCCCAGACTGCGCAGGTGGGCGACGACCTTCTCCACCTCCTGATCGGCGACGAAGGGGCCGTGCACGCGCTGAATGCGGCCACCGGCGGCCATGTAGAGCATGTCGCCTTGGCCCAGCAGCTGCTCCGCGCCCATCTCGCCCAGAATGGTGCGGCTGTCGATCTTCGAGGTGACGTGGAAGGAGATGCGGGTCGGGAAGTTGGCCTTGATGGTGCCGGTGATGACATCCACCGAGGGACGCTGGGTGGCCATGATGAGGTGCAGGCCGGCGGCGCGTGCCATCTGGGCCAAGCGCTGCACCGCGCCCTCGATCTCCTTACCGGCCACCAGCATCAGGTCGGCCATCTCGTCGACGATGATCACGATGTAGGGAAGCGGCTTTAGGTCGAGGGGCTGCTGCTCGATCACCGGTTCGCCGGTATCAGGGTCGAAACCGGTCTGCACCCGGCGGGTCAGCACCTCGCCCTTCTCCAAGGCCTGCGCCAGGCGCTGATTATAGCCATCGATGTTGCGCACGCCCAGGTGCGACATTGCCCGGTAGCGATCCTCCATCTCCCGGACCGCCCACTTCAGCGCCACCACGGCCTTCTTCGGATCGGTCACGACGGGAGAGAGCAGGTGCGGAATGTCGTCGTAGACCGAGAGCTCCAGCATCTTCGGGTCCACCATGATCAGGCGGCATTCCTCCGGCGAGAGGCGGTAGAGCAGCGACATGATCATGGCGTTGATCGCCACCGACTTGCCTGACCCGGTGGTGCCGGCGACCAGCAGGTGCGGCATGCGGGCGAGGTCCACGACCTGCGGCGCGCCGCCGATGTCCTTGCCCAGGACCAGGGCCAACTTGTGGCTGCTGTCCTTATAGGCCGGGTCGGTCAGGATATCGCTCAAGAAGACCGTCTGGCGGCGGGCGTTCGGCAGCTCGATGCCGATGACGGAGGAGCCTGGGACGACCGCGACGCGGACAGAGAGCGCACTCATTGAGCGCGCGATGTCGTCGGCCAGGCCGATCACCCGGCTGGTCTTGGTGCCTGGTGCCGGCTCCAGCTCATAGCGGGTGACCACTGGTCCGGGGCGCACGGTGACGATCTCGCCGCGCACGCCGAAGTCCTGCAGCACGCCCTCCAGCAGGCGGGCGTTCTTCTCCAGCGCGTCCTGGCTCTCCAGCGAGGGGCCGGCGCCGGGGTCTGAGCGCTTGAGGAAGTCGATACCAGGCGGCTGGTACTCGCCCTGTTGGCGCAGATCCAGCTCCGGCTGCGGCGCGGGCTTGGGCGCGGCCGCCTTGGCAGGCATCGGCGGCGCTGGCATCGGCGGCATTGGCGGGGGCGGCGCCTCCTCCGGCTCGATTCGGCCGCTGAAAATCGGCTCTTCTTCAGGCAGCGCGACCTCGCTGGGCTCGTTCTCACGCCGCAAGGTGGGTTCCATCCGCGCAACCTTCGTGCGCCCGGCCTTCGGAGCCCTCTCTTTCTCTGGCTTCGGCTCCGGTGGCCCGTCGCGGCGTGAGACCAGACGGGCCAAGAGACCACGGCGCTTGGCTTCGCGCAGGTTGGGCAGGTCCGGCGGCGTCACGACCTCCGGAACTTCCGCCTCAGCCAAACGGCTGCGCTCGGCGGCCTGGGCGGCCGCCATGGCCGGCGGCAGCTCGATCTTGAGGCGACCGCCGCTGGGGGCAGGCGCAGGCTCTTCATGATCACTGGGACCGGCCCAGCTTTCTTCCTCCACGACCTCCGGCTCTTTGCGCTGGGCGGCGACCGAGAGGCCCTCCGGCTCAGCCGGTGTCTCCAGGCGCTGCGCCCGGCGCTTCTCGTTGCCGAAGAGCCCGAAGAGCCCCAGCGGCCAGCCGAAGAGCAAGGCGACCTCGCGCCAGCGCAGGCCAGAGGCGAAGACCAGCAGCAGCAGTGCCGGCAGCACCGCGATCATGGCCAGCAAAGTGGGGTCCAGGCCCACCGCCTCACCCAACTTTCGGTTCAGCAGAAAGCCCGCTGCCCCACCGAGCCCGCTATCGAGCGGCCAGGAGGCCCAGGGCTCCAACGGATCGACCGCGATACAAACGAAGAAAAGGCCCGCCGGCAGGGCCGCCGCACGCAGCCAAAAGGGCGTCAAGGGCTGCCGGCGCAGCGATCGCCAGAGCCAGCCCAGCAGCACCGCCGGCGCCAGGTAGGCGGCCACGCCCAGTGTCTGCATGATGATGTCCGCCAGCCAAGCGCCGTACTTGCCGAAGACGTTGCTGATGGGCCCAGCACCGGCAGCGTTCAGCGAAGGGTCTTGCGGGCTGTAGGTATAGAGCAAGGCGCCGATGGCACCGATCAGCGCGATCAGGACCAGGGAGAAGAGATCCCCCAGCCGCCGCCGTGCCCAGCCCCCGGTCCCCGCCGGCAGGACACCGGGCGTCGCCGGCGCCTCCGCCCGCCGGGCAGCGGCGGCCGTCCCGGCCTCCTCCTGGGCCCGGCCTTTACGCCCGCGGCGATCCTTGGCACGCGTCTTTTCCCCACTTGGGGCACGCGTAGGGGCTACCAGACTCATGCGACTCCCTTAAGCTCTGCTCCGTCGCGGTCATAGCAGAAGCGCGGCGATCCGCGCGAGCGCGCTCTCAACCAGATCAGGCGCGTCGACCAGAGCGATCCGCAGGTAAGGCCGCCCCGGATTCTCTGCCTCGCCCTGCATCGAGAGGCTCATGTAAGCGCCCGGCAGCGTGCGAATGCCAGCCTCCCGCCAGAGATGCTTGGCCGCTGTCTCCCCATCGCCACAGTGTGTGCCGGAAACATCGAGCCAGGCGAAGAAACCACCGTCCGGCGCCTGCCAGCCGAAGGGTTTGCCCAAATGCTGCTCGGCTAGCCCCATGAGCTGGCCGTAGAAGGCCCGATTCGCCGCCACATGCTCTTCATCACCCAGCAGCGCGATCGCGGCGCGCTGGACCGGCAAGGGCATACCGGCACCGCCGAAGCGCAGCAGTCCCTCGACGGCGTCCAGAATGGCGGAGTCGCCGGTCAAGAAACCGCAGCGCAGACCCGGCGCACCGGAGCGCTTGGAGAGCGAGTGGGCGGTGACCAGGCCGCCTAGGCTGCCGCTGGCGGCCGCGATGCTGAGGCCGCCAGCCGGGCGCTCGCCGAAGTAAAGGTCGCCGTAGCACTCGTCGCTAACCAGCAGGAAGTCCCGCTCCCGCGCCAAGCTCAGCGCCGCTTCCAGCTGTGCCGCAGAAGCGGCGGAGCCCTGCGGGTTGGCAGGCGAGCAGAAGCAGGCCATGGCAGTGCGCGCCAAGATCTCGTCTGGCACCTGGGTGAAGTCTGGCAGGTGACCACCGGCGGCATCGACCCGCACGAAGTAGGGATCTCCATCCGCCGCCAGCACCGCGCCGGCATAGACGTGGTAGCCAGGATCGGGCAGCAGCACGACCGGCCGCTGGTCGGGACTCAGGCGGTGACGCTTAGCGGTTAGCGCCGCCTGGGTCAGGAAGAAGAGGCCTTCACGGCTGCCGGAGACCGGGACGACACGCCCGGCCTTCTCGATAAAGCCCTCCGGCAGGTCACAGACCTTGGTCAACCAGGCCGCTGCCGCCGCCAAGAGATCAGGATGGCCCTGAAAGGGCGGGTAGCTCGACCAGCCGGCAGAGGCGGCCTGCATAGCCTCCAACCCTAAGGCCGGCATTCCAGTGCGCGGATCGCCGATACCCAGGTCCAAAGGCTGACCGTCCGCCCGCGGCGATGGCCCAGGGGTGATGTCAGCCAGCAGGCGCGGCAGGCGGAAGAAAGGGTTGAGTGGACGCAGGTCGAGCGGCGGGGTCATGGCGGGCGGTCCTTGGCCATTGCAATGGCAGCCAAGGTGCCGGCCTGGCGGGGTGTCGTCCAGCCCGCTTCGCACTTGGGCGGGCTGGCTGCCCGCCCAAGGGCTTCGCTTTAGTTCACCAGAGACATGGAGTGCGGCCCGTGCGGCACTGGCACGCTGGTCCGGGTCTTCACCAGCTTCGGTGCCTCGCCCGTAATCAGCCGCCAGAAGTCGATGCTCCCACCCTCCGGACCGCCGTCCAGCTGATCGAAGTTCACCACCATCAGATAGTCGCCGGAGGCATCGAAGGCCGCGGCCTCAGGCAGGATGCCCTCGAAGGGGAAGACGCCGACGCGTTCCATCTGCCCGGTCTCGGGGTTGAGATCGATCAGCGAGAGAGCCGAATAGGGCGTGAAGCGCGGGTCGTCAGCTGGGGCATAGGAGACCTCCATGTCCGCAGTGACGATCCACTGACCGTCAGGCGAGATGGCAAAGCCCTCCGGCGAGCGGCCGACGCCGACACGGCCCACCAGGTGGTTGCGGACCTCATCGCCCTCACCGCTACCCAGCCGGATGGTGGTCACGTCGCCTTCCGGTGCCTCGGTCCAGATGCCGGCCACGTCCGGGCCCCAGTAGAGGTTGGAGGTGACGTAGAAGGTACCATCCGGAGTGAACCGGCCCATGAAGGGGTACTTGGAGGTCAGGACCGGGTTGCCGTGCGGGGCCAGGGTCACGCCCGCCTCGCCGCGTGTGACACGGGCGAAGTGGATGGTCGCCTGATCCACCGTGTGCAGGGCGACGATGTCGTCGCTCGGGTGCCACTCGACGTGGCTGATCCGCTGCGAGGGATCGATGGCCGGCAGGCTGGCGTGGCTGACGCTGCCCAGCGCGCCCCCTTCCAAGGGCGCAAAGGCCACGCCGCGTCCATCCGACTGGTGCAAGGCCACCGCCACCATACGCCCGTCCGGGCTGATCGAGAGGCCGTCGGGCCGAGAGCCGACCTCGACCGAACCAGCGACCGTTGGAGCGGCCGGATCGGAGATGTCGACTAGGGTCAAGGCGCCGCCCGGCGTCAGGTCGCGGAAGGTGGTGCCGCCCTCTCGGCGCGGACCAAAGCTCTCGGAGACTAGGGCAAAACGCCCGTCCGGGGTCACGGCAACAGCGGTGGGCGAGCCAGCCACGGAGTTGGACACCAGAACCTGCGCCACAGAAAGATCATCGAGCGAAAGCACCGTGAGGGCGTCCCGGCTTTCCTGCGGGCCCAGCTGCCCGTTGACGTAGGCAGAGGCCAGCATGTCGCCATCATGGATCGACACCAGCGCACGGCCTTCCAGGCCAGGGAGAGCGGCTGGCGCGGCAGTCTGCTCCGCTAGGGCCGGCGCGGCGATCACGCTCGCCAGCAGGCCGCATGCTGTCAGTTTCATCGTTGGGTTCATCGGAGGTCCCTCATGTGCTTGCCCAAAAAGGACGATCCTCGCCGGCACCCGATGGCCGAAAGGAGCGCGCCCTAGAGGTGGACCGCCCCTTGCTCAGTTGAATTCGAATGTTGCAGGCTATTATTCGGCTGAAATGAATTATTGGCGGCGCAATGGAGTACCGGCATCTGCAGTTCTTCCTCGCCCTGGCGGACGAGCTCCATTTCCGGCGGGCCGCCGCGCGCTGCAGCGTCACGCCCCCGGTGCTGACCGAGCAGCTGAAGCGCTTGGAGGACGAACTGGGCGGTCAGCTCTTCGAGCGCACGACCCGGGTGGTGCGCTTGACGCCGCTTGGGACAGCCTTTCGGGTGGAGGCGCAGGCCGCGATCGACCGTCTGGACCAGGCGAAACTCGCTGCCCGGCACTTCGCCGCTGGCGGCGACCGGACGCTGCGGATCGGGATGTCGACCGCATTCACCCATTCGGCGATCCCAGCGGCCTTGGCTGCCTTCCGCGCCGCCAATCCCGGGGTGAAGCTCTTCGTCCAGGAAATGGGAAGCCCCGAGGCCGAGACCGCCGTGGGCGCGCGGGAGATCGATATCGGTCTCGTGCACCCGCCGCTTGGCCGCACCGACCTGCACACCATCGCACTGGAACCCGAACCCTTGGACGCCGTCTATCGCGCGGATTGCTTCCAAGTAGACGCGGGCGCGGGCTTAACGGCAGTGCTGAAGGGCCCGCTGATCTGGCATCCGCTGCGCCGCGCGCCGCACCTGACCGCAAGTATTTTTGCCTATGCCGAAGCGCAGGGCCTGACCCCGCGGATTGTCGCCGAAGCCGGAACTTGGCTCGCCGCCCGCGTCCTGGCTGAGGCCGGCGCGGGTATCGCGCTGATCCCGCGCAGCCTGGCCAGCGTTCCCAGGCCTCAGCTCACCCGCCAGGACCTTGGACCAGAAGGCCTCGCTTTGCAGAACGCCATCTCACTGCGCGCTTCCGACCGGAGAGATCCCCTGATGGCAGGCCTGGCCAGGCTCTTGGCGGACAGCGTCCCCCGTCACGCCGATGCCGGGCCGTAGAGCGGCTGGCCGGGCGTCGGCAGCGTCACGCGTGCAACCACACCCGCATCGGACACGGTGATGTAGAGATCGCGCCGCTCCGGGCCGCCGAAGGCGATGTTGGTGGTGGTGAGACCAATCTCTTCGCAGCGAATGCGCCAGATTGGCTCGCCCAGCGGTGAGAAGACCCAGACGCAGCCCATGCCGGCGTGGGCGACGTAGATGTTGCCCTCCTGATCGATCGCCAGTCCGTCCGGTCCGGAGTGCCCGCCCGAGAGCTGTAGGAAGATCCCAACCTTGGAGACCGAGCCGTCAGCCTGCAGGATCAGCCGCCAGACCGCGTTGCCTCGTGTCATAGCGACATAAAGCTGCCGTTGCGCGCGGTCCATCACCAGACCGTTGGGGCTGACGCCGCTGTTCAGCAGCAAGGTCAGATGCCGGCTTTCCAAGTCGGCGCGGAACACTCGGCCTGTCGGGTCCTGAAGCCCCGTCTGGCCTTGATCGGTGAAGTAGAGCAGACCGTCGTCGGCAAAGAAGAGATCGTTGCAGCCGCGGAAGCTTTCGCTGGCCCGCCCGGTGAAGACCTCTTCTATCGCACCACTGGCCGGGTCGAGGGCCAGAATGCCCCGCCGATAGTCGGCGATGAAGGCACGGCCATCGCGATGAAACTTGAGGCCGTTGGGCCAACCGTCATAATCCGCGACGAGCGACCAGGTGCCCGCTGGATCGACCTTCAGAATGCGGCCATAGGGAATGTCGACCAGATAGAGGTTGCCGTCGGCATCGAAACTCGGCCCTTCCAGGAAGCTGTCGACCTTCTCCCCCGGCTTGTTGGCATCAACCCAGAGCGAGGGCTTGCCCACCAGCCGCAGGTCGTCGGGCAGGCTGGCGAAGACCTCCGCCTTCAGGTCCTTCGGCGGCGCGAAGAGGCTCATGCCGCCGCCGCCCGTCCAACCGCGAAGAGCCGCAAGAGCAGCAGGGCGAGGCAGAGTGCAGCTCCAGCTTGCAGCCACCAGAGGGGCGCGACCAAGCCGACGGCCAGCAGCGCGCAAGCCAGCCGCTCGACCAGTGCCAAGCGGCGGCCAAAGAAACCGATGCTGGCGGCGGCGAAGCCGACGATGGCCAGACAGATGGCCAAGAGGCTTGCGAGGATGTTCGGCACGGCGTCCCAGGTGACCTCCTGCAGCAGGATCTCAGGATGATAGATCCACAAGAGCGGTAGCAGAAAGCCTACTGCACCGAGACGCAAGGCCGACCCGGCCACCCGCAAGGGTTTCTCGCCCGAGATCGCAGCTGCGGCGAAGACCGCCAAGGCGACCGGCGGCGTAATCGCCGACAGCACCGCGTAGTAGAAGACGAAGAAGTGCGCCTGCAGTTGGCTTACACCCAGCTCCATCAAGGAGGGGCCGGCGACGAAGATCACCATCAGATAGGAGGCCGCAGTCGGCAGCCCCATACCCAGCACCACCGAGCAGAGCGCGGCGATCAGGACGGCTGCCAGCAGGTTGCCTTCGCCGACTGCCACGATCATCTGGTTCAGCTTGATGCCAAGACCGGTGGCGCTGATCGCACCGATAACGATACCGATGGCCGCGCAGGCGATCAGCACCGCCAGACCGTCGCGGCCTGCCTCCACCGCAAAGCGCTTCAGCGCATCCAGACCAAGCCGCGTCGCCGGCCAGATCATGGCGATCGCCAAGACCACGCCGGCAGCGACGATGCCGCAGTAGGTCGGCGCATAGCCACTGAAGAGCATGACGATCAGGGTGGAGAAACCACCCAGCAGCGCCAGCGCTTGCCCCCAGCGCTCGGCGTTCCAAGGGCCGCTGTCCAAGAGGGCCGGCGTCAGCTGCAAACGCCCAGCCTCCAGCGCTGCCGAGACGGTAAGGGAGAAGAGGAAGAGAAAGGCCGGCACGATAGCCACCAGCATGATGGTGACGTAGGGGATGCCGGTGATCTCTGACATGATGAAGGCGCCGACCCCCATGATCGGCGGCATGATCTGGCCGATGCAAGAGGCCGTGGCCTCGATCCCACCGGCGAAGCCCGGCTTGTAACCGGCCCGGCGCATCATCGGGATGGTGAGCACCCCGGTGGAGGAGACGTTGGCCGGCGCCGAACCGTTGACCGAGCCGAAAAGGGTGGAGGCGACAATGGCGCACTGCGCTGGGCCGGAGCGGCGGCCGCGCGTCAGCCCCATGGCGATGAAGTTGAAGAAGTCGCCGGCGCCGGAGACCCGCATGGCCGCGCCCAAGATCACGAAGGCAAGCACCACATCGACCGTGGCGGCCAAGGCGATGCCGAAGATGCCTTGGTAGCTGTAGGCGATCTCCAGCACCATGCTGGGCGGCATGGCACGATGCGCCAGAACGCCCGGCATATGCTGACCGAAGAGCAGATAGACCACGCCCAAGCCGGCAATGGCGACCAGCACCCAGCCCTCCACCCGGCGCGCGCCTTCCAGCACGCAGAAGGTTCCGACCGCGTAGCAGAGCAGATCCCACTGGTTGGGGATGCCTTCGCGGAAAGCCGCTATGGCGTGATAGTTGTCTAGGTAATAGAGCCCGCAGGCCAAGGCCGCGAGCGCAAAGAGGGCCGACACGCCCAAGTCGGCCAGGCTCCGCCGTCCTTGTCTGAGCGGCAGGCCCGGCTTCATCAGGAAGGTTGCGACCAGGCCCAAGGTCAGGGCCGTAGCGTACTGGGCTTCGGCCGGCAGCTTGCCGAGGATCGTGGTGACGGTGATGAAGCCGGCAAGCCCGGCGCAGAGCAGCGCGCCGAGCGTCCAGTAGAGGCGGGCGAGCCGCCCCTCCTGCACGCCATCGGCGCCGCTGCCCATCGGCCCGGTCCCCCCGGAGAGCGGCTTACATCACGCCGCGCTCGCTGTAGTAGCGGGCCGCACCCGGATGCACCGGCGCGGAAAGCCCCTCCAAGGCGTTCTCCATGGCGATCAGGGAGAGCGCCGGCGAGGTGTTGTTCACCGTCTCGATGTTCTCCCAGAAGGTCTTGGTCAGCTGATAGGCGGTTTCCTCGTCCATGTCCTGGCGCACCACCATCATGAAGGGGAAGGTCCAGAAGTAGGCATGATCGCCTGCCACCTCGACCCGCGCGTCATAGGCGGCTTCTAAGGTCGCGGCAGGCACCTTCTGCAGGACATAGAACTCGCCGTTGGTGATGGATTTGCGGAAGTCCTCCAGCTTCGCCGGATCGGGCGAGACGAAGCGCAGATCCATCTGGCGCGATGCATTGTCGATGCCGGACTGCGGGATACCGCCCCAGACCAGGGTCCCCTGCATGGTGCCGTTGCCCATCTGCTCCAGCGCCGGCTGGTACTTCAGATACTGACCGTCCGCATCCCCGGCCTCGAGGTCCAACCCATGCACCTTGAAGAGCGCGGTGGTCACCCGGCCAGCGTTACCGCCCGGGCGGCCGATGGCCAGGCTGTGGCCGGCGAAGTCCTCGATCGACTGAATGTCGCTGTCGGCCAGCACCACGTACTGCGCGGCAGAGGTGGTGATGGCGAAGAGGGCGGCCATGTCCTGATAGGCCTCGACCAGATGGTCGGGGTCTTCCTTGAACTTGCCGGCCTTCTGCGTTGCGTCCCTATAGTGCGGCGCGCCGATGGCAACGATGTCCGCCTGTCCGGCCGCGACCTGGCGCAATCCCTTGACCGAGCCGTTGTCCACCACCGTCAGGCGCGGGCCGGCATCGGCGTCGCGCAGCAGGTTCGACCAGACCACACCCATTTGGTAGTCCTGCGTGGTCGGCCCCACAGCACTAAAGATCACCTCTTCCGCCTGCGCCGCAGAGGCCAGGAACAGCGGTGCGGCCAGTGCTCCTGCGAGCAGACCACCGAACATCCGACGCTTCATCATGCTTCACCCTCCCAGAGTCAGTGAACGATCCGGGTTACGCGCATGCCTCTCCCGGCCTTCTTCTTTCGCTCCGTCTAACAGAATCGTTCCATCTAACAGAACATCGTTCCAGTATAGCGATGCGGGCAAGGCGGCGGAAGCAGAAATGTGCGATCTGCTAACGCTGGCGCCGAGGCCTGGGGTAGCCTGCGGGCTGGTGTTCACGAGCGGATGCGGTTCAGCGATATCATGGCGCAGGAAAACAGGGTCGAAGCGGTCGAGCGCGCCTTGACCATACTGAATTGCTTCACGCCGGAGCGAGACGAGCTGGAGCTGCGCGACCTGGCCAAGGCGACCGGGCTCTACAAGAGCACCATCCTGCGCCTGACCGGCTCTCTGGAGCGTTTTGGCTACCTGCAGCGCTCGGCTGACGGGGTCTATCGCCTGGGCCCGACGCTCTGGCGGCTAGGCGCCCTCTACCAGCAAGGCTTTGCTTTGGCGGAGGTGATCCGCCCGGTCTTGCGGCGCCTGTCGGAAGAGAGCGGGGAGAGCGCCTCTTTCTACGTTCGAGAGGGCGCGGTCCGCATCTGTCTCTTCCGCCACAACTCCAGCCAGGCGGTCCGCCACCATGTGGACGAAGGCCAGCAACTGCCGCTGGACCGCGGTGCCGCCGGGCATGTCTTACGCGCCTTTACCGGATCCGAAGACCCAGCCTTGTCAGAGGTTGCCAAGACCGGGGCGGCGGCGTCTCAGGGCGAGCGCGATCCCAACACGGCCTCAATCGCGGTCGCGGTCACCGCCACCGATGGCAGCTTTCTAGGTGCCTTGGCCATCTCGGGCCTGGCCAACCGCTTCGATGCTGAGGCGCAGGCCCGTGCGCTGGAGATGGCCACGCAAGCAGCAGCGGATCTGAGGCCGCTGCTGCCCAGCGCTCTTGACTAACTAGTAACGGTAAGCCTCGCCCTTGAAGGGAC
The DNA here is from genome assembly GCA_039819325.1 of Pseudomonadota bacterium. Lineage (GTDB taxonomy): Bacteria > Pseudomonadota > Alphaproteobacteria > Kiloniellales > JACOMY01 > JACOMY01. The sequence goes on from JBCBSF010000086.1 coordinate 13,289, forward strand.
CCTCTTGCGAGATGCCGAGATAGGCGGCCTGGTCGGCGGAGAGCTTGGTCAGCTGCGCGCCGATCTTCTCGAGGTGCAGGGCCGCGACCTCTTCGTCCAAGGCCTTAGGCAGGACATAGACCTTGCGCTCATAGTTCTCCGGGTTCTTCCAGAGCTCCATCTGCGCCAGCACCTGGTTGGTGAAAGAGGCGCTCATGACGAAGCTGGGGTGGCCGGTGGCACAGCCCAGGTTCACCAGGCGGCCCTCGGCCAGCAGTACCAGCTTCTTGCCGTCGGGGAACTCCACCAGGTCGACCTGCGGCTTGACGTTGGTCCACTTGAGGTTCCGCAAGGCCTCGGTCTGGATCTCGGTGTCGAAGTGGCCGATGTTGCAGACGATGGCGCGATCTTTCATGTCGCGCATGTGGTCGACGGTGATGACGTCCTTGTTGCCGGTGGCGGTGACGAAGATATCGCCCTGGCCCGCCGCCTGATCCATGGTCACCACCTGATAGCCGTCCATCGCGGCCTGCAGCGCGCAGATGGGGTCGATCTCCGTCACCATCACGCGGCAACCGGCGTTGCGCAGCGACTCGCAGGAGCCCTTGCCGACATCGCCATAGCCCGCGACCACGGCGACCTTGCCGGCCATCATCACGTCGGTGCCGCGGCGGATGCCGTCGACCAGGCTCTCGCGGCAGCCATACTTGTTGTCGAACTTCGACTTGGTGACCGAGTCGTTCACGTTGATCGCCGGGCACTGCAAGGAGCCGTCCTTGGCCATCTCATAAAGCCGCAGCACACCGGTAGTGGTCTCTTCCGAGATGCCCTGCACCTTCTCCATCAGCTGCGGATAGTCGTCGTGCAGCAGCTTGGTGAGGTCGCCGCCATCATCCAGCACCATGTTGAGCTCCCAGCCGTCCGGGCCGGTCAGGGTCTGCTCGATGGCCCACCAGAACTCTTCCTCGTTCATGCCCTTCCAGGCGAAGACGGGAACACCGACGGCAGCCATGGCGGCAGCGGCGTGATCTTGCGTCGAGAAGATGTTGCAGGAGGACCAGCGCACGGTGGCACCCAGCTCGATCAAGGTCTCGATCAAGACGGCGGTCTGGATCGTCATGTGCAGGCAGCCGGCAATGCGCGCGCCGGCCAAGGGCTTGTCCTTGCCATAGCGCTCCCGCAAGGCCATGAGGCCAGGCATCTCCACCTCGGCCAGCTCGATTTCCTTGCGACCCCACTCCGCCAGAGAGAGATCCTTGACCTTATAGTCTTCGCCAGCCATGACCCGTGGCTCCTCTTGTCGGCTTCTGCTTAAGTCTTCGATAGATAGGGTAGCGATGCAGCTTGCCAATCGGCCCTTAGCGGCCATCGCATGAGCTGGAGACCTAGCAGTGGCACCGGGGTGGCGGCAAGCCGGGCCTGCGCGCTGCTGCTCTGCCTTTTCCAGGGGCTGACGCAACCGGTTGACCAGATCCTAGCAGTGACGGTTCCATTCGACCCGCATGGCAAAGGTGCCTCGGGCCAGATCTGCCGTCTGGCCTGTGCTCTATGACTGCCTCGGCTGAAAAGCAGTCAGCGAGAGTTTCGTCGTTCTTGCGACCTTGATTGCGTTTTGCTTGGAGACGTCAGGCCGCCAAGCTGTAGGCTCACCCTGAAAACACGGATCCGTTCATAGTTTTTCTTGTTTTATCTGAATTGGACGCATCCTACGCGACTTAACTCACACACTGAGCCTGTATTTCGAACGTTTCTTATTTGATGAAATAGGGGTTTTGTCAGTCAGATAATATAGTCCGTTCAGGATTGTATGATTGTCCCACAGTATCTCACCAAACACCTGACCTTTTGGTCAGTTGACTCTACTGCTCCAGAATCTAGTCCTTGAAACCCGGTGAGATCCGCTAGGGGACAAGAAATGTCGAGTAATAACATCCTTACCAATGGTGACTTTGAAGCAACCGCCGCAACTAGTCCGGAAGCTGATGGAGTGACCAACAAAGGCAGTTGGTTCACAGCTGACAGCATCGAGGGATGGGAGGCCGAAGAAGGCCTGATCGAGATCCAGAACAAGCAGAATCACGGTGTTCCGAGCGATCCAACCATTGATGGGCTCACCACCGGCAACATCCTCGAGCTCGACAGTGCAGGACATGGCGACGTTGATGGCGACGGGACAGGCGCCAACAACAACGTGGAAGCCGACGCGACCATTGTACAAGACTTCACACTGACTGAAGCCGGTAACTTCGATCTCGACTTCTCTTACGCGGCCCGCTCTAGCGTGGATACCAGTACATTTGCAGTCTTTGTGCGCGACGCAGATGGCACTATTCTGTTTTCCCAAGAGTTTTCCAGGTCAGAAGGGAACCTAGAGGTTGCTTGGCAGCAGTATCAGCAAGTTCTGATGCTGGAAGCAGGGACCTACACGATTGGCTTCACCTCTGCGCCCTATGCTGACTCGGATGGTTTGGGTGCGCTCATAGACAACGTTTCGCTGACGGACGGCAGCAACCAGGATCACCTGACCAACGGAACGTTCGACGATACCTCCGCAAGCCAGGCCGATGGCGTCACGAACAAGGGTGGGTGGTTTACTGCGGATGCCATAGATGGATGGCGGGCTGAGGACGGCTTGATTGAAATCCACACGCGTCGCTTCGGCGGCGTACCGAAGGATGACTCCGGCGTGCCCGCCGGCTTCACGTCCGGCAGGTTTCTGGAACTCGACAGCCACAATCATGGTGACGTAGACGGCGATGGCTCTGGCGCTAGCGACAAGAAAGATGCGGACAGCACCGTCATCCAGCGCTTTACAGTTTCTGACGATAGCAGCTACGAGCTGAGTTTCTCCTACGCAGCCCGGTCGCGTGTAAGCACAAGTGATTTCGATGTCTCGATCCGTGACAGTGACGGAAACGATGTTTTTTCTCAGGCCTTTACTGGAGATTTGGGAAATCTGGAAGTCGCTTGGCAACGCTTCTCTCAAGAGATCGACCTTGATGCCGGCGACTACGTCCTTGCCTTCTCATCCAGGGCCTACCAAGACAAGGACACAGTTGGAGCACTCATCGACAACGTTGCGATCGTGGACGTCGGTCCCGAAAATACAGCGCCAGTCTTTGAGGATGCTGCCTTCAGCGTTCCAGAAGAAAGCGGAGCGGGAACGGTCGTCGGTAGGCTCGCCGCGAGCGATGTCGATGGCGATGCGATCACCTTCGCGCCCCTCGGCGGCGATACGCTTGGCCTCTTTGCCGTTAACCCAACGACCGGTGAGATCACGCTGACAAGGGCTGTCGACGATGCCGAGGTCGGCACCTACACGCTCACGATAGCGGCGGGCGACGGCAACGGCGGGACGAGTTCTGCCACGGTGACGATCGAGGTCACGGCCATCAACGAAAGCCCCTTTGGCCTCGCGCTCGACGGACTGACGGTGACGGAGAACGCGAACGGCGCTGTGGTTGGCGCGGTGACGGTGAGCGATCCCGACGCGGGCGACAGCATTGCTTTCACGGTTGACGACGATCGCTTCGAGGTGGTCGGCGGCGCGCTTCGCTTGAAGGCAGGCGAGAGCCTGGACTTCGAGACCGAGCCGACGGTGGAGGTCGAGATCACGGCGACGGACTCAGGCGGACTGTCGGTAAGCGAGCGCTTCACCTTGGCGGTCGGTGACGAGAACGAGGCGCCGACGCAGATCGGCCTCGACAATCTGAAAGTGTCGGAGAATGCGGACGGCGCCGTGATTGGCGCGGTTTCGGCGAGCGATCCTGATGCCGGCGACAGCGTTACCTTCGCGGTGGACGACAGTCGCTTCGAGATCGTCGGCAGCGCGCTTCGCTTGAAGGCAGGCGAGAGCCTGGATTTCGAGGCTGAGCCGACAGTAACCGTCGAGATCACGGCGCGCGATGCTGGCGGGCTGGAGACCAGCCAAGCCTTCGAGATCGCTGTAGCTGATCAGAACGAAGCACCGGTCTTGGCGGATGCTGCCTTCAGCATCGTGGAGGAAAGCGAGGCAGGCAGCCTTCTTGGCACGGTGACGGCAAGCGATCCTGACACCGACGCCCTCACCTATGAGATCACGGACGGTAACACGCTCGGCCTCTTTGACATTGATGCTGCCACAGGCGCGATCACGCTGGCGACGCAAGTCGATGATGCTGAGGTCGGATCTTACGTTCTGACAGTGCGTGCAAGTGATGCTGCGCTCGCCGACACGGCGACGGTTTCAATCGACATCACCGAGATCAATGACGCCCCGGCGGCGGTATCTTTAGTCAACGCGCAGACCGCCCTGAGTGAAGACACGGACACCACAGACCGCATCAAAGTGGCCGATATCGTCGTCACTGACGACGCGGTCGGGACGAACGAGATCTTCCTATCGGGCACCAACGCTGACGCCTTTGAGGTCGATGGCTTAGCACTCTTTCTGCGCGCTGGAACGCCGCTCGACTTCGAGACGCTGTCCCAGTTGGACGTGACGGTGAATGTCGATGACGCCGGCGTTGGCACGACCCCGGACGCGAGTGCGGATTTCAGCCTCGTGGTGGGCAATGTCCAAGAGGGTCCAGAGCTTGTCGGTAACGACACCAGCATCGTTACGGATGCCGGAAACCTAACCGGGGCGACCGGCCCACGTGCCGTCATCGATCTCGCCACGCTCTTCGACGATCCTGAAGGAGATCCGCTCACTTTCAACATTGCCACGCTGCCGACCGGGTTCCAGTTGAACGGCAGCGTCTTGGAACAAGTCGATCCCACGACCCCTGCAACGGTCGGGGACGAGACCCTCAGCGTCACCGCCACCGACACGAACAGTGGGCTGTCCACCACGGTTCAGTTCGATTTGTTCGTTGCGCTGAACAACGAGTATCCACATGCCTTTCAGAGGGATGTCGAGGGATCGTCGGTGGGTGATGTCGGCATCTTCGGGCCTCTAGCCGGTGATGACCGCCGCGATGGTGCTGCTGTCGTTTCAACGGGGGATGGCGCGGACGAACTGACCTTCGGGGAGCGCGCCGGCGGTGGGCGCGGTCAGCTCACCGTCTTGCTCGGTGAGGGTGATGATAGGGCCACCTTCGGGGACGAGGCGGCCGTTGTCACCACCGACACGCAGCTCTTTTTCGGAGGTGGCACAGTCATCGTCGACGCCGGCGGTGGTAACAACACCGTCACCTTTGGCGACAAGGCTGCTGCCGCCTTTGGCTTCACGAGCATCAACTTCCCCCCACAACCCTTCTTTACGGTGGACGTGACATCCAATGCGGGAGACGACAGAATCTCCTTTGGCGACGATGCAGGCTACAACAGTACCATTCGCGTCTCGTCGGGTGCAGGCGACGACGAGGTGACATTCGGAGCAAGAGCGATAGACGGCGACGGCTCCCACCTCTCCCTATCGACCGGTGTCGGCAACGACACCATCGCCTTTGGCGAGCGCGCTGCGGGCCTCTTCTTTGGCACCTTCCAGGTCGATGCGGGCGACGGCGACGACGTCCTGACGTTCGGCAATGAGATGGCGCAGGGTGGTGAGTCGACGATCAAGATAAGGGCCGGGCTTGGCAACGACACTCTGAGCTTTGGGGAGACCTCTTTTTCTGCCCAGAGTGACATGCTCATTTCCTTGGGTGACGGGGCCGATACGGTCAGCTTCGGGACCGGGCTCGGCAATCCTGGGCTTGGAACGGTGCAGATCGATCTTGGGGCCGACACGGACAGCGACCCCGCCAACACTGCGGATCTGGTCCGGTTCTTGGGAAGCGCGGTGAACGTCCGGATCGACAACTTCCAGGACGGCATCGATCGGATCGATCTCAGCCAATCCTCCGTCACGGTCGTGAACCTCGCCGACGATGGTCAAGGTGGCACGCGGGTGACCAATTCCGATGGTGATGCGCTCGACATCATCTTGAAAGGCATCGCCGTAAGCGATGTCTACACGAGCGATTTCCTTCTCAACGCCAATCAAGCTGTGAACAGGATTCCTGAGCTCACGCCCAAATCATTCTCGGTCATGGAGGATGAGACACTCACCTTTACCGAGGCCGACCTCCTTGCCGGCGCTACCGACTTTGATGGCGACACGCTCAGTGTCTCGGACGTCAGATACACGGGCTCTGACGGGACGCTCACCGACAATGGCGACGGTACCTACGCATTCACACCAGCCGGCAACTTCAACGGCAACGTCGGTCTATCCTTCTCGGTCACCGACGGTTTTGCGACGACGTCGGCCAACATATCCGTGAGCGTGACGCCGGTGAATGACCAGCCAGTCCCGGGAAGCATCAGCTTCACTGTTCTGGAAGATGAAACACTGTCCTTCACCGACGCGGACCTCTTGGTGGGATCGAGCGACGTCGATCAGGGTGACACGCTGAGCATTGCCAGTGTGACCTATGCCGGATCGGACGGGACACTGACTGACAAGGGTGATGGCACCTACAGCTTCGAGCCAGCCAAGGACTTCAACGGTGAGGTCACGCTGGCTTTTGAAGTGACCGATGGCACGGTGTCAGTGCCGTCGACCTTCACCGCAAACGTGCTCCCGCAAAACGATGCCCCGCTTCCCTTGGCGAAGGCCTTCTCGGTCGCTGAGGATGGTACCCTCGTTTTCGGGGATGCGGACCTTCTTGCAGGCGCCACGGACGTCGAGGGCGACCCCCTGACGATCGAGAGCGTTACCTACAGCGGGGATGACGGCATCCTCACGGCCAATGGCGACGGAACCTATACGTTCCAACCCACACAGGACTTCAACGGCGACGTCACGCTGTCCTACACCGTCAGCGATGGCACAGCGGCGACGCCGGGGGCGATCACGGTGAGCGTAACGCCTGAGAACGATGCGCCAGTCCTTGAGCAGAAGTCTTTCTCGACCAGCCCTGGCAGTCTTGTCTTGTTCACGGATGGCGAACTCTTGGCTGGTGCCGATGATGTCGATGGCGATGACTTGACCGTGACCAGCGTGACCTACAGCGGGAGCGATGGCACGCTCATAGACACTGGTTCAGGGGTATACACCTTCGAGCCCGCCCAGAGTTTTGCGGGTAACATCACGCTGTCCTACGAAGTGACCGATGGAACCGAGGTCGTGGCCTCGACCATAACGGTCGCAGTGAGCGCCCCGCCAACGGACGTGGCCCTTGCCGATGTTCTGGACACGATTGACGAGAACAGGGACACGACAGCGCGCATCAAGCTAGCCGATATCGTCGTCACCGACGATGGCCTCGGCGCGAGCGAGATCTTCCTGTCAGGCGCCGACGCTGATGCCTTCGAAGTCGACGGCCTTGCCCTCTTCCTGCGCGCTGGGACAGAGCTCGACTTTGAGACGCTGCCCCAACTGGAGGTGACGGTGAATGTCGATGAGGTTGGCGTTGGCACGACGCCGGACGCGAGCGTCGATTTCAGTCTCACGGTAGCCGATGTTCAGGAAGGCCCTGAGTTCGTCGGGAACGAAACCAGCATCGTCACGGATTCCGGCACTCTGACAGGGGAAACGGGCGCGCGCGCGGTCATCGATCTCGCCACGCTCTTCGACGATCCCGAAGGCGACACCTTGACCTTCGCTATTCCTACCCTGCCGCCCGGCTTCCAGCTAAACGGCAGCGTCCTGGAGCAGATCGACCCCACGACCACGACAACAGTCGGGGACGAGACCTTCAGCGTCACCGCCACTGACCCAAACAGCGGGCTTTCGGCCACGGTTCAATTCGATTTGATCGTTGCGCTGAACAGTGAGTATCCACAATCCTTTCGCAGGGATGTCGAGGGCTCGTCGGTGGGTGATGTCGGCATCTTCGGACCTGTAGCCGGTGATGATCGTCGGGATGGCGCTGCTGTCGTATCGACAGGAGACGGCGCGGACGAATTGACCTTCGGAGTGCGTGCCGGCGGTGGGCGCGGTCAACTCACTGTCTTGCTCGGTGAGGGTGATGATAGGGCCACCTTCGGGGACGAGGCGGCCGTCAAGACGTCCTTTTCGCCGACCGCGCCTGGAGGCGGGGCAGTCATCGTCGATGCCGGCGCGGGCGACAACACAGTGGCATTCGCAGACAAGGCCGCTGCTGCCACTAACTTCTTCGCCGAAAGCGCCCTCTTCACGGTAAACGTTACGTCCGAAGAGGGCAACGACAGGATCTCCTTCGGCGACGATGCGGGTTTCCGCGGTATCATCCGGGTCTCTTCGGGCGCCGGCGACGATGAGGTGACCTTCGGCGCGCGGGCCGGAACCGACATCTACGCCAACTTCTCTCTTTCAACCGGTATCGGCAATGACACCATCACCTTCGGTGACGGGGCTGCAAACAGGACCGCACTTGGCTCCTTCCAGGTTGATGCGGGCGACGGCGACGACCGTCTCACGTTCGGCAATGACATTGCTCAGCAGGCTGCTTTGAGAGTTGAGATAGAGGCTGGTAGCGGCAACGACACGCTGAGCTTTGGCGAGCGCGCCTTCGCCTTCAGTCTCGATGACGAACAGTTCATCTTCCTGGGTGAAGGGGCAGATACAATCACTTTTGGTACAGGGCTTGGCGAAGCCATTAGCTTCTCTACGACCGCGTTACTACTCGATCTTGGAGCGGACACGGACAGCGACCCCGCGAACACTGCGGATGTGGTCCGCTTCCTGGGAAGCGCGGAGAACGTCAGGATCGATAACTTTCAGGACGGCATCGATCTGATCGATCTCAGCCAGTCCTCGGTCACAGCCGTAACCGTCGCCGACGATGGGAATGGCAATGCTGTGGTTACGAACGTCGATGGGGATACACTCGACATCGTGATTTCGGGAGTCGCCCCCTCGCTCATCGACGAGAACGACTTTCTCTTCTAGTCTTGCGCCGTCACCTGAGGAGCAGGTCCGCAACCTGGATGCGCGGCACAGTGAGGCCGCGCATCTCAACGTGAGCCAATTTGACTTCCGTGTACCCAAACACCGCGAAAGCGATCCTTGACCGTCTTGTCTTCGCCAGCCATCACCCGCGGTTCCTTTTGTCGGCTTTCGCATGAGCCTTCGATAGAGTGGGCAGCGATGCAGCTTGCCAATCGGCTCTTAACGGCTCTCGCATGAACTGGAGACCTCGGAGCGGCGCTCGCGTGGCGGCAAGCCAGGTCTGCGCGCTGCTGCTCTGCCTTTTCCTGGGACTGCCGTTACAGGCCGCGGCAGAGGCGCTGTCCCCTGCGCTAGGCGGCGAGACCAGCCGTGTGACCCGTGGCCTGACCGCTCTCTCCTTGCCCGCCGCCAACTTGAGCGATCAGCAGGTCGGGCGCTTTTTCACCGGGCTCCAGCTCTTCCATCAGCCCTGGGGACCACCCGGTAGCGCCGAAGTGGAACTAGCCGGTACCGGCCTCGGCCCGCTCTACAACGCAACGTCTTGCGGCAGCTGCCATCTGCGCGACGGGCGCGGCCCGCCGCCCGCTGCCGGGGAGCCGCTCACCACCGTCTCCCTGCAGTTCAGCCAAGCAGATGGCCATCCACCGGCGCGCTATGGCCGGCAGCTGCAGCCCCTGTCGACCAATGGCCAACCCGAAGGCCAGGTCGTGATCCAATGGGAGGAGATCCGCGGTCGTTACCCCGATGGCCGCAGCTACCGCCTGCGTCGCCCCCTCCCCCAGCTCTTCGATCTGTCGAAGGGCAGGCTGCCGCCTGAGACCGGCCTCTCCTTGCGTCTGGCCCCGGCGATGAGCGGCCTCGGCCTCTTGGAGGCCGTTCCGGCGGCGACTCTTTTGGCGGCGGCAGATCCGCAAGACCGAGATGGAGATGGGATCTCCGGACAGGTGCCGCAGTTGCCAGACGGACTGGGCCGCTTCGGCTGGAAAAGCGAGAGCGCGACGATTGCCGCCCAGGTCGCCATGGCTGCTCAGGAGGACTTGGGCTTGGTCGAAACAGAGGCTGGCCCCACCGCGCTGGCTGATCTGACGTTCTATAGCCAGACGCTGGCAGTCCCAGTCGCGGAGGGTCTCTCAGCGCCGGCTGCTAGGCGAGGTGCTCAGCTCTTCCACGACCTCGGCTGCGCCGCCTGCCATCAGCCGACCCAGGTTAGCGGAGCGCATCCGATAGCGGCCCTCTCACAGCAGCGCTTTCACCCCTTCACCGACTTGCTGCTGCACGACCTGGGCCCCGGCCTTGCCGAGCGCGATCTGACCGGCCGGCTCTCGCAAGCGCCCTTGGCGGCGGAGTGGCGAACGGCACCACTCTGGGGCCTTGGCCGTGCACGCCAGGTCGCCGGCGGCGCGCTGGGCTTGCTGCACGATGGCCGCGCCCGCAGCCCGACAGAGGCGATCCTCTGGCACGGCGGCGAGGCAGCAGCGGCGCGCCGGGCTTTCAAAGCCCTTCCACGCGCTGAACGGGAAGCCCTGCTGGCCTTTCTCGGCGCTCTCTAGTGACGCAGCAGGAGGCCGGTGGTTCGAGCTTTGACCTCTTGCCCGCAGCCACTATCTACAGCCTCATGCCGTTCGATCTGACAGAAGACCAGCGCGCCGTTCAGGACGCTGCCAAGGCCTTCGCGCAAGGCGAGATGCTGCCCGAAGCCGCCACCTGGGATGAGGAGAAGATCTTCCCTGAGGAGGTCTTGCGCACCGGCGCAAGCTTAGGCTTCGGCGGCATCTACTGCCGCGACGACGTCGGCGGCACCGGTATGACCCGGCTGGATGCAGCCGTGATCTTCGAGGAGCTGGCAGCCGCCTGCCCCTCCACCGCCGCTTACATCTCGATCCACAACATGGCGGCCTGGATGATCGACCGCTTCGGGGATGACAGCCTGCGGCAGCGCTTTCTGCCCAAGCTGATGACCATGGAGCATTTTGCCAGCTACTGCCTCACCGAACCCAGCGCCGGCTCCGATGCCGCATCGCTGAAGACCAGGGCCCGGCGGGAGGGCGATCACTACATCCTGGATGGCTCCAAGGCCTTCATCTCCGGCGGCGGACGCTCCGACATCTATGTTGTCATGTGCCGCACTGGTGAAGAGGGGCCGAAAGGCATCTCCACCCTGGTGGTGCCGAAGGAGACGGAGGGCCTTTCCTTCGGCGGCCAGGAACGCAAGCTGGGCTGGAATAGCCAACCCACCGCCATGGTCATCTTCGAAGGCGCCAAGGTGCCGGCCGAGAATCTGGTCGGCAACGAAGGTGACGGCTTCAAGATCGCCATGATGGGGCTAGACGGCGGCCGGGTGAATATAGCTGCCTGCTCGCTGGGCGGCGCCCAGGCCTCGCTTGAGGCGGCGCAGCGCTACATGAAGGATCGCAAGCAGTTCGGCCAACGTCTGGCGGACTTTCAGGCGCTGCAGTTCCGGCTCGCCGACATGGCAACCGACCTGGAGGCCGCGCGCCTCATGGTCCATCGCGCCGCATCCAAGCTGGACGAGGGCGCACCGGATCGGCTGGTGGCCTGCGCCATGGCCAAGCGCTTCGCCACCGACCGGGCCTTCGACATCGTCAACGACGCGCTGCAGCTGCACGGCGGCTATGGCTACCTGAAGGACTTCCCCATCGAGCGCTACCTGCGCGATCTGCGGGTGCACCAGATTTTGGAAGGCACCAACGAGATCATGCGCGTGATCATTGCGCGGCAGCTCCTAAAGGACTAAGGGCCTTAGGCGTCACACCTTAAGGCGGCGCCGGCCCTCTCCCCCACCCGGCCACCCAGTCCAGGATACTCTCGTTGGGTGGCCGG
>JBCBSF010000087.1:0-24917 GCA_039819325.1 Pseudomonadota bacterium
ATCCAGGACCGCGGCTGCTCGACCGGGAAGATGACGTTGCCGGAATAGGCGATCTGGGTCATGTCGGTCATGACGATCCCGTCATCCGGCAGTGCTGCTCGCAAGGCGCCCAAGACCTGGGCGTGGCGGTGCATCAGCGGCGTGTACTCGGCCAGGCAGGCCGCCCGCTGGTGAGCCACGGCAGCAGCCCCCCAGTTGGGATCGCGCGGCCCCAGGTCAGCTGCTTGCAAGCCAGCCAGAATCGCGGGCACGGCGGCGGCGGCGTGGGCCAGAAGCGGCACCTCCGCCTGATAGCGGTCGCTAAGCCGGTCGGGGTCGAGATCGACCCGGATCATTGAGCCACCAACCGGGATGGCTTCGGCCCAAAGATCGGTCTCCGCCAGCTCAGAGCCCACCACCAGGAGGCAGTCCGCCTCGCCAGCAAACTCTCGGCCCGACGGCATGGACACCGCCGAACCGGCGGCGAGCGGGTGGCTTTCCGGCAAAAGCCCCTTGGCCGCCACCGTGGTCAAGACGGGCGCTTGCAAAAGCTCCGCTAGGGCCGGGATCTCTCTAGCAGCGTCAAGCGCACCGCCGCCCAGCAGGATCAGCGGGCGCTTGGCATCGCGCAGCAGTGTCACCGCCTCGGCCAGAGGTTCGGGCGCGGGTTGGCGCAGGCCCGTGTCTCGCCGCACCGGCCAGGTCTCGGCCACCGCCTCGTCCAGAACGTCGAGCGGGATCTCGATGTGCACCGGCCGCGGCCGCTCGCCGGTGAAGAGGCTGTAGGCCTTGGCCAAGAGGCCTGGCACTTGGCCAGCGTTCTGGGCCCGCGCACTGAAGCCAGTGATCGGCGCGGTTAGCGCCTGCTGATCCTGCATCTCATGCAGCCGGCCGGTGCCTTGGCCCAGGCTCCAGGTCTCGTTGACCGAGGAGATCATCAAGACCGGCACCGAGTCCGAATAGGCTTGGCCGATCCCAGTCGCTGCGTTGGTGACCCCGGGGCCGGTGATAACGCAGGCCACTGCCGGTTTGCCGCTGGCACGGGCGTAGCCGTCGGCGGCGAAGGAGGCGCCCTGTTCGTGGCGGACCAGCACATGGCGAATGCCGCTCTTCGCCAGGCCGCGATAGAGTGCCAGGGTGTGAACGCCCGGAATGCCGAAGACCGTGTCGATGCCATAGCGCTCTAGCAACGCGATCAGGGCCTCGCCGCAGGTTTCTGTCTGGGTCTCTGCTGCCATTTGGGCCTCCCACTCTTTCTTCTATTGTACACCTGATTTAGGGTGTTGGCGCTCTGCAAGGTTCACAGGGCGGTCTGCAGTCTTAGCGAGGGGACCGCTGCTTTGCCAGACGAAGAGCACGGGGCAGCTGCCGGGCGAAGCTCAAAACGAAGATTTGGGGGAACAGACAATGGCAACGATTCTTGGTAGCACTGGCCCTGACAGCCTTAACGGCACGAGTTTTGCCGACAACATCCAAGCCTTCGGCGGCAACGACACCGCCTTCGGCGGCGACGGTAACGACTTCATTTTGGCCGGCATCGGAAACGATGGCATCATCACCGGCGACAGCGGTAACGACCGCATCTATGGCAGCCTCGGCAACGACAGCCTCTTCTTTGGTGGGGTCGGGGACGACTTCCTGCGCGGCGACGATGATGACGATGTGTTCTTTTTCGGCGGCTCCAACGACGATACGCTGCGCGGCAACAGCGGGAATGACCGCGGCTTTCTCGGTGAGATTGGGACTGATCGCCTCTACGGTGGCAGCGGTATAGACAGCTTCTTCTATGGCGGTGACGGGACCGACCTCCTGGGCCTGGACGCAGGAAACGATGCCTATGCCTACGGCGGCACTGGCAGCGACACCCTGCAAGGTGGTGACGGCAACGACGCACGACACTACGGCGGCCTTGGGGACGACCGGATTTTCGGTGGCACCGGCAATGACGGCCGCCTTTACGGGGGTAGCGGCGACGATAGCCTCTTCGGCGGCGATCAATCGGACAGCCTGCTCCTGGGTGGCAGCGGTGCTGACAGGCTGGAGGGCGGCAGCGGCATCGACGGTCTCTTCGACGGTGGCCTGGGTCCTGATCGCATCTTCGGCGGCAGTGCGTTCGACGTCACGCTATACGGCGGTGGCGGTAATGATGAGATCTTTGGCGGCGCGGCGAACGATTTTGCGCTGAACGGTGGCAACGGGGCAGACACGCTCTTCGGCGGCGACGGCGATGACTTTGCCCTCTTCGGCGAAGGTGGCGACGACTTCATCAGCGGCGGCAGCGGAATGGATGCGCAGCTCGCAGGCGGCAACGGCGCAGATGTCATAGACCCGGGCAGCGGCGCGGATACACTGCTGTTCGGCGATAGCGGCGCCGATACCTTTGTTGCGGCTAGCGGCGAAGCCGTCAGCAGCGAGACCTACGACGGCGGAAGCGGCTTTGATGCTCTTGTGATCGCAGGCAGCCTCCCCTTCGGAATCGAGCTGCGCTCGATTGAGGAGGTCGAAGAGTCGGGCGGCTCCACCACCTTCTTCGGGAGCAGCGGTAACGACAGCTTTACCTTCAATTCCGGCGACCAGCGCTTCGCTGGGCTGAGCGGCGACGATAACATCCGCGGCGGTCTGGGTGACGACCGGCTGCGCGGCAATGACGGCCAGGACCAGTTGCGCGGCCAAGAGGACAACGACACCCTGCAAGGCGGTGACGGCAAGGATACCCTCTTCGGCGACGTCGGCGACGACTGGGCGCTGGGCGGTGCCGGCGGCGACCGGCTGGGTGGTGGCTCAGGCAGCGACGGCCTCTTCGGCGGGCTGGGCCGTGACCGGCTGAACGGCGGCAGCGGGGTCGATGTGGCCTCGGGCGGCGTTGCCAGCGATACCTACATCGTCGATACGGCCGGCGACATTGTCCGCGAGACTGAGACCGGTGGCCAGGAAGACGTCGTTCGCTCCGACGCAGACAGCTTCATTCTCGCAGTGGGCACGGACGACAACTTCATTGAGCGGATGAACATCAACCGCAATGTCGGCGACGCTAGCCTGACCGGGAACGAGCGCGACAACACGCTGCTGGGCAGCACTGGAGCCAATCGCCTGGCCGGCGATAGTGGTACAGACATCCTAAACGGCCAGGGCGGCAGCGACACCCTATTGGGCGGCAGTGGAGATGACACCTTCGTTGTAGACACCGCCGGCGATACGGTGGTGGAGTTGGTCGGCGATGGCCAGGATCTGGTCCGCGCCTTGGTCGACTATACACTTGGCAACAACGTGGAGGACCTGCGCTTGCAGCAGGGGGCCGGAGCCCTGCAAGGCGGCGGTAACGACCAAGATAACCGCCTGGAAGGCAACACGGCGGCAAACCGTCTGAACGGCTTCAGTGGTCATGATCTGCTTTTTGGCGGTGGCGGCAACGACACGCTTTTCGGCGGCAACGGCGGCGACACGCTCTACGGCGAAAACGGCGCAGACGTGCTGCATCTGGATAACTTGGACAGCGCCTTTGGCGGCGGCGGAAATGACGCCTTCCGCTTCGACGGCGATGAGGTTGGTGACGGTGCCGGATCCGGCGGACCACTGCTTGCCGACTTCGACGGCGCAGCCTTCGGCGGCGGGCAAGAGGACAGCCTGGTCTTCGCCGCCGGCCTTGAGACCGGCAGCTTCAGCTACATCGGCGCCGCTGCCTTTTCGGGCGGCGGCAACAGCGAGGCCCGCTTCGACGGCGGCGAGCAGGTGCAGGTGGATACGGACGGCGACGGCGCCGGCGATATCGCCTTTCAGATCGCCGGCTTGGCTGCTGCTAATCAGCTAAGCACGAGCGATTTCCTCTGGCTCTGATCCGACTTCCCCCAATCGTTATAGTACAATTGGGAGGCCAGGCCCTCTTCGCCGGCAATCAGCAGGAGTTCGGCGGCACCGGTCGCTTTTCCTTCCTGTTCTCGGAGCAGCGGGTGGCGCGCGCAAAAAAAAATCGGAGACCGCCTTTCTTGGTCAGAATGTTATGATACAAAGACCACGAAAACTCATACACCTTCTCCAAATGTCATAGAACATTTGCAAGATCGCGCTCTTGAGACAGTCACGCTACGCTCAATGCCCAGCTCTTGAGCACTTACTTTGACGGCCCGCATAACTCAAACCCCTCGTATGCATAGACTACTTACTCGTCTGCCTACCCCGGAGCTGATAGTAACGAAGGCTCTGGCGCGACAGGCGATCTGTGGCGCCTTCCGAGATTCGATTTTTCTGCGAAGCCTATGCGGCGGGGACGATCACAATGGCGAGTATTTTTGGGACAGCTGGCGATGACACCCTTTTCGGGACCAGTTCCTCCGATGTCATCCAAGGTCTGCAAGGCGACGATAGGCTTTACGGTGGCGATGGCGGCGATACGATCCTGGCTGGCCTTGGAGAGGATAAGTTCCTCTCCGGTCTCAGCGGAGATGACTCTCTCTTCGGAGGGGTCGGTGACGATACACGGATCTTCGGCGCCACTGGCAATGACCTGCTGTGGGGTGATGATGGAAACGACTCCTCCATCCTAGGCGGCTCTGGTCACGACACGCTTCTGGGATTTAGCGGGGACGATTTTCGCTTGATCGGCGGTGTCGGCGACGATCTCCTGGATGGTGGGGATGGGCTTGACCGTTTCTTTTATGGCGGTAATGGAAATGACTACATCTCCATGGGAACCAACGACGACAGCGTCGCCTTCGGCGGTGACGATGACGACCGTGTCTTCGGTGGGGATGGCAACGACAGCTACCTATACGGCAGTAGCGGCAATGATACTGTTGGCGGCGGCAGCGGCGATGATTCCGGCCTCTACGGCGGTTATGGCGCCGACACCCTCTATGGCGGGAGCGGCCTGGACAACGAGTTGAGGGGCGATGCTGGCGCCGATATCATCTTTGGTGGATCAGGGGTCGACATCTATCTCGCCGGCGACACGGGGAACGACCGCATCTTCGGCGGTGACGGCATTGATGCAGGCCTCTTCGGCGGCAGGGGTGCGGACACGATCAACGGCGATGAGGGTGACGACTACGGGCTCTTCGGCGATGAGGGCAACGACAGCCTCTTCGGGAGAAGCGGCGAGGATGCCGGGCTCTTCGGTGGCGTCGGTGCCGACACCATCCGGCCTGGCAGCGGTGCGGATCGAGCGATCGATGGGGGTGCTGGCGACGATCTCGTGATCGCCGGCACAGGCGAAGCCCAAGCCAGCGAGACCATCGACGGCGGGAGTGGCGTGGACACGCTTCTGATCGGCGGCGGCTTGCCCTTCGGCATCGAACTGATCTCTATCGAAGATATCGTATCCTTTGGGGGCGGTACGACGATTCCGGGCTCCAGCGGGAACGACAGCTTAACGCTCTCCCCGACGCCCAACATCTTCGACGGCCTTAGCGGGAACGACGACATCCGCGGCGGCGTGGGCGACGACACGCTGAGCGGCGGCCAAGGGCAGGATCAACTGCGCGGGCAAGGCGATGACGACACCATGCTGGGCGGCAGCGGAAACGACACGCTGTTTGGCGATGACGGTGACGATTGGGCACTGGGCGGCACGGGCGGCGATCGCCTAGGCGGCGGGTCGGGCAGCGATGCCCTCTTCGGTGGGCGGGGTGGCGATCGACTAAACGGGGGCAGCGGCAGTGACATCGCCTCGGGCGGCGTTGCCAGCGACACCTACATCGTCGATACCGCTGGCGACACCCTGCGTGAGCTGGAAACTGGCGGCGTGGAGGATGTCGTGCGCTCCGACGCCCTGTCATTCTCACTTCAGATCGGGAGCGACGACAACTTCATCGAGCGGATGAACATCAATCGCAACGTTGGCCCAGCTGATCTGGCCGGCAATGAGCGTGACAACACGCTCCTCGGCAACACGGCAACAAACACGCTTGTTGGGGGCGACGGGCACGACATCCTGAACGGTCAATGCGGTGCCGACAGGATGGAGGGCGGTAATGGCGACGATACCTTTGTCGTCGATAACAGCGGCGATCAAGTCCTCGAATCGCTTCTCGGCGGCCATGACCTGGTGCGCGCGCTCATCGACTACAGCCTCTCCAACAACGTCGAGGATCTGCGTCTCCAGCAGGGGGCCGGCGCTCTCGATGGTGGCGGCAACCGCCTGGCCAACCGCTTGGAGGGCAACACCTTTGCAAACCGCCTGAACGGCTTCAGTGGCCAGGACCTGCTCTTTGGCGGCGGCAGTGCCGATACACTCTTCGGCGGCAGCAGCGATGACACGCTCTATGGCGGCAATGGCAGCGACGTCCTGCACCTTGACGACGAGGATCTCGTCTTCGGCGGGGGCAGCAACGATGCCTTCCGCTTCAACGGCGACGAGATCGGCGATGGCGGCGGCTCCGGCGGCCCTATCCTGGCCGATTTCGACGGTGCGGTCTTTGGGGGTGCAGAAGAAGACAGCCTGGTCTTCGCCGCAGGCCTAGAGACCGGTACCTTCGATTACGTCGGCGCCTTCCCCTTCTCAGGCGGCGGCCACAGTGAAGCCCGCTTCTCCGGTGCTGGGCGTGGGCAGATCCAGGTCGATACGGATGGGGACGGCAGCGTCGACATCGCCTTCGAAATTCCTGGGATGGTGCTGGGCAGCCAGCTGACGGCGAGCGACTTCGTCTGGCTCTAACAGGCGAGAGGCCAGCATCACCTGCTGCGCACAGCTGCAGGTGATGCACTGCGCCTCCCTCTCTATCCCAGAATCTCAAGTATTGTACCAGTGCAAAGGCCGCTTCCTGCCGCTCGCCTGGTCAATTCCCATCGCACGCCTCAGAGATGACTGAAAACACCCTGAGAGGGCATAACACGCATCCTTTCTTTTCATAGCCCTTACCATCGCACTCCGTCGCTCAAGACCCCATTGGAGGTTATGAGCAGTCAACTGTTGTACTGCACCCGCAAGAAACAGGCCGATTTGTAAGGATACAATTGAACAAGGAGAGAAAAGATGACGAACGCTCTTCCGACCCAAGGCGACGATCTGCTCTATGGGACCAGCCTCTCCGACACCATCAGCGGTCTTGGCGGGTCCGACACCATCTTCGGCGGTCTTGGCGATGACACGTTGCGCGGCGGCCAAGGGACCGATCTTCTCTTCATCGGAGGCAGCGGTGATGACTACCTGGACGCCGACACGGGCGACGACTTCCTCTTCTATGGGGGGTCGGGCAATGACCGTTTGGTCGGCGCCGATGGAGACGATTCTTTCTTCTATGGCGGGGTCGGCGATGACACCATCGTCGGCCGCAGCGGCAATGAGCGCTTTCTCTCCGGTCAATCCGGTGATGACTACATCGTCGGAAACGACGGGGAGGACCAGCTCTTCTATGGGGGCAGCGGCATCGATACACTCTTTGGCGGCAACGATGAAGATAGGACCTTCTTCGGCGGCGATGGAGACGATCGAATCAGCGGCGGCACCGGCACCGACGTGGCCTTAATGGGGGACAGCGGCGACGACACGATAAACGGTGACGACGGCGTTGACTTTCAAATCTTGGGCGGCGCAGGGGATGATCAGCTAGAGGGTGGGAGTGGCGGCGACGTCTTCTTCTATGGTGGCGCCGGCGACGACTTTATCGACGGCGACACAGGCAACGACGCCTTCCTCTACGGTGGCGGTGCCGATGACACGATCTTCGGTGGAGATGAGGCCGATTTCACCCTTCATGGCGGTCCTGGTGACGACCGTATCGATGGGCGGGACGGTGATGACTTCAGCCTCTTCGGCGGAAACGGCAATGACTCCCTTCTTGGTGGCAGCGGCGACGATAGCCTCTTCTATGGCGGCAATGGTGACGACATCCTCACCCCCGGCAGCGGTGATGATATCGGCATCTACGGTGACTCGGGAAGCGACAGCTTCTTCGGCTTCGTCAGCCTGCTGCAAGCCGGCGACACCCTCGATGGCGGTAGCGGAGCCGACAGGCTTTTCTTTCAATCCGAGCTTCCCTTGGGTCTCGAGCTCGTCTCGATCGAGACCATCAGCGGGACGGCAGCTGAGACCACGGCAAGCGGAAGCAACGGCGGTGATAGCATCACCTTGGGCGGCGGCACGCAGCGCTTCGACGGCTTGGCGGGCAACGACGATCTGCGCGCCGGGGACGGCAGCGATATGCTGGCCGGCAGTGATGGCAACGACCAGCTGCGCGGTCAGAACGGCGGCGACACGCTTCTAGGCCACAGCGGTAGGGATACTCTCTTCGGGGGCGATGGACGCGACTGGCTTTTGGGCGGCAGCGGCGGCGACCGCCTGGGCGGTGGGTCGGGCCGCGATGCGCTCTTCGGCGGCCGCGGCAGCGATCGTCTGAATGGCGCCAGCGGTAACGACATAGCCTCGGGTGGGATCGCCAGTGACACCTACATCGTCGATACAGCCGGCGACATCGTGCGCGAACGAGAGACGGGCGGGATCGAGGACGTGGTCCGCTCCAATGCGCTCAGCTTCTCTCTAACGGAAGGCAGCGACGACAACTTCGTCGAGCGCGTGAACATCAACCGCAACATAGGCAACGCCGACCTGGGCGGGAACGAGCGCGACAACACCCTTTTGGGCAACAGCGGGGCCAACAGCCTGTCTGGCGGTGCCGGCGACGACATCTTGAATGGCTGGGGCGGTTCTGACTTTCTCTTCGGTGGCGACGGCGATGATACCTTCGTGGTCGATACCGTTGGCGATAGCGTCACCGAACAGGCCGGCGGTGGAGAGGATCTGGTACGCGCGCTGGTCGACTACAGCCTGGGCGTCAACCTTGAGAACCTGCGTTTGCAGCAGGGCGCTGGCGCTTTGGACGGGACTGGGAACGGGCTCGGAAACCGCTTGGAGGGCAACACCGCAACCAATGCACTGCGAGGGCTGGACGGCGCTGATCACCTGATCGGTGGCGGTGGGAGCGATACGCTCTTCGGTGGCTTGGCCGGCGACACGCTGGAGGGCGGCAACGGTGCGGACACCCTCCACCTCGACAACAAGGACCTCGCCTTCGGCGGTGCCGGGAATGACGCCTTCCGCTTCAATGGCGATGAGGTACCCAATCTTGGCGGCGGCGGCGGGCCGGTGATCGGCGACTTCGTCGGCGCCAACTTCGGCCAAGGCCAGCAGGACAGGCTGGTCTTCTCGCCCGGCTTGGAAAGCGGCAGCTTTGCCTACCGCGGCAACCTTGCCTTCACAGGCGGGGGCAACAGCGAGGCCCGTTTCGACGGAGGGGAGCGGGTGCAGGTCGACACCGATGGTGACGGCAGCACCGACATCACCTTCCAGATCACCGGCCTGCTCTTCGCCGCGGAGCTGACCGTTAGCGACTTCGTCTGGCTCTAACGCATGGAAGGCCGGGAAGGCCTGGTTCCTTTCCTCGCGGTGGGGGGGCGCTTCGCCCCTGCCCCCCTTGCATTGTAGGGATACAAGTATTGTGCCAGTGCAAAGACGCATACCTGGCTCATACTTGCTCAATTCGCGCGCATCTCCTCGGCAATCACACGAGATCGGGACAATCCGCATAACACGCACTATCTCTTTTCATAGCTTACCTCATGGCATCTAGCCGCCTGAGACATTACTAAACATCATCACCAGCGCACTGTTACTGTTGAGCAACCGCGAACAGCAGGATTTGTTTCGATACAATACGACAAGGATGAAACCAGATGACAAACAACATGCCCACCAACGGAAACGACTCCCTAGACGGCACCAGTCTGGACGACACCATCTTCGGATACGGCGGGCGGGATAACATCTACGGCTTGCTGGGGGACGACCTGCTGTTCGGCGGCAACGGGAATGATATCAACATCTGGGGTGGCAGCGGGGCCGATAGGATCTACGGTGGGTCCAGCAGGGACATATTTTTAACTGGTTGGTCGGGTGATGATCGCCTTGATGGAGATGATGGCAATGATGCATTCTTTTATGGCGGCCTCGGCAATGACAGGCTCATCGGTGGAACCGGGGAAGACATAGTCTTTTACGGTGGTTCTGGAAACGACACCATCTCCACCAACGATGATGATGACACAGCCTTGTTCGGGGGGAGCAGTGCAGACACCATCTTTGGCGGAGGTGGTGATGATACGTCGCTTTTCGGCGGCGAGGGCGGTGATAGTCTGGGTGGCGGCGACGAGGACGACCGTTTGCTTTACGGCGACGAGGGCGCCGACACGGTCCGCGGCGGTAGTGGCAATGACTTTCTGCTGTTCGGCGCTGCCGGAAAGGATATTCTGAACGGCTCACAAGGCGACGACTTTCTTCTCTACGGCGGCGCCAGCGATGATCGTGTGGACGGCGATGATGGCAATGACCTCTTCCTGCACGGCGATGGTGGAAACGACAGCCTCTTCGGCGGAACTGGTGACGATGCTTTCCTCTATGGCGGTCCTGGCAACGATACTATTCAAGATGCACACGGAGACGACACCAACCTCTATGGTGGAAACGGCAACGACCTACTGTTCGGCGGCAGCGGTGACGATAGCTTTCTCTTCGGTGGGAATGGTGACGACTTCATCACGCCGGGCAGCGGCAATGACGTTGGTATCTATGGCGGGTCGGGGGATGACCTCTTCTACAGCCAGACCCAGGCCAGCGAGACCTTCGACGGCGGTAGCGGAACCGACACACTCCTCTCCCGTGATGAGCTGCCCTTCGGTCTGGAACTGATCTCGATCGAAGCGATCGGCACCACGGCCGGCGAGGTTACTGCCGTCGGGACCAGCGGTGGCGATAGCCTGACCCTGGGTAACGGCACCCAGCGCCTGGACGGCCTCACCGGCAATGACGATCTGCGGGGCGGCAACGGCAGCGACCTGCTGCTGGGCAACGTCGGTCAAGACGAGATCCGCGGGCAGAACGGCAGCGACACACTGCTTGGCAACAGCGGCAAGGACACGCTCTTTGGCGACCTCGGCCGAGATTGGATCTTCGGCGGCACTGGTGGCGACCGCCTGGGCGGCGGATCGGGCGGCGATGCCCTCTTCGGCGGGCGTGGCGGCGACCGGCTGAACGGCGGCAGCGGTAACGACATCGCCTCAGGCGGCATCGCCAGCGATACCTACATCGTCGATACCGCGGGCGACATCGTCCGCGAGCGTGAGGCAGGTGGGGTCGAGGACGTGGTGCGCTCCAACGCGCTCAGCTTCTCTCTGGCTCAGGGCACAGACGACAACTTCGTCGAGCGGATGAACATCAACCGCAACGTCGGCGACGCCGATCTGAGCGGCAATGAACGCGCCAACACCCTGCTGGGCAATAGCGCCACCAACAGCCTGACCGGCGGCGCGGGTGACGACATCCTGAACGGCCAAGGCGGGTCGGACGAGCTCTTCGGCGGTGAAGGCGACGATACCTTCGTGGTCGACACGGTGGGCGACAGCGTGACCGAGCTTGCCAACGAAGGCACCGACCTGGTGCGGGCGCTGGTCGACTACAGCCTGGGCCTCTTTGTCGAAGATCTGCGGTTGCAGCAAGGGGCCGGCGCGCTTGACGGCACCGGCAACGCCTTCAACAACCGCATGGAAGGCAACACCGCGGCCAACGTTCTGCGCGGCAACGAAGGACCCGACCAGCTCTATGGCGGCGGTGGCGCTGACACCCTCTTCGGCGGGGCCGGCGGCGATACGCTAGAAGGCGACGGCGGTGCGGACGTCCTGCATCTGGACAACTTCGATACCGCCTCCGGTGGTGCCGGGAATGACGCCTTCCGTTTCAACGGCGACGAGATAGGAGATGTGGGCGGCGTTGCCGGCCCTCTGCTCGCCGACTTCGACGGGGCCGACTTCGGCGGGGCGCAGGAGGACAGCCTGGTCTTCGCTCCCGGGCTGGAAACCGGAACCTTCACCTACCTCGGGGTCGCCGGCTTCTCGGGCGCCGGCAACAGCGAGGCCCGACTGGCAGGGGCTGAGCAGGTGCAGGTCGATACCGACGGCGACGGAAGCGAAGACATCGTCTTCCAGATCGCCGGCGTCACCGCCGGCGGGCAGCTGACAGCGAGCGACTTCGTCTGGCTCTAGCGGGCGCGAGGCCTAGAAGGCCGGTTTCGTTCCTCGGCGTGGGCAGGGTCTTTCGCCCCTGCCCACGCCTTTATTGTAAGGACACAAGTATTGTATCGGTGCAAAGGCTCGCATTCGCTGCTTCCTTGGCCAAGAAGCCGTCTAAGCTTCACAAATGATATGGCACGGCAATAATCTGCATAGCACGCGTCCTCTCTTTTCATGGCCAACACCATAGCATCTTCCACCCCTAAACACTACTAGATATCACAGACGATCGGCTGTCGCTATTTCACCAAGGCGATCAGCACGATTTGTTACGATACAAGTGGAAAGGACAAGATCAGATGACAAATCCCATGCCTACTAACGGCGACAATTATCTCTATGGCAGCAGCCTGGACGACAGCATTGGTGGGCTCGGCGGGCAGGACAGGATTTACGGCGAGCTGGGGGACGACACACTGTTCGGCGACGACGGCAATGATGTGAACTCCTACGGCGGCAGCGGGACAGACACTCTCTACGGTGGGACTGGATCCGATCGCTTCTTGAACGGTGGCTCGGGCAATGATCGCGTGCTCGGAGATGATGGGAACGATGGCTTCCTGTTCGGCCGCATCGGCAATGACGTTGTCATCGGCGGAACCGGGGAAGATACAGCCCTCTTCGGTGACTCTGGAAACGACGATATCGCCGGCAACGACGACGATGACGCTTCCTTGTTCGGGGGGAGCGGTCTTGACACGCTCTTTGGCGGAGCTGGCGATGACACCTCGCTTTTCGGCGGCGAGGGCGGTGATGTTCTGAGTGGCGGCGACGAGGATGATCGTTGGCTTTACGGTGACGAGGGCGCCGACACGGTCCGCGGCGGCATCGGCAATGACTTTCTGCTATTCGGCGCCGCTGGAAAGGACTTTCTCGACGGCTCAGCCGGCGATGACCTTCTGCTCTACGGCGGCCCCGGCGACGACATAGTGTCCGCCAAAACTGGTGAAGACCTCTTCCTGCACGGCGATGGAGGAAATGATCGCCTCTTCGGCGGAACCGGTGACGACGGGTTCCTCTATGGCGGTCCTGGCGATGATATTGTGCAAGGCGCAGGCGGAGATGACCACAACCTCTATGGCGGAAACGGCAGCGATCGACTCATAGCCAACAGCGGCGACGATAGCTTCCTCTTCGGTGGGAATGGTGACGACCGCATTGCGCCGGGCAGCGGCGATGACGTTGGCATCTATGGCGGGTCAGGGAATGATACTTTTTACAACCAGATCCAGGCCAGCGAGACCTTTGACGGCGGCAGCGGAACCGACACCCTCTTCGTCCGGGACGAGCTGCCCTTCGGTCTGGAGCTGATCTCGATCGAAGCGATCGTCAGCTCCGCCAACGAGATCTTTGCAGTTGGCAGCAGCGGCGGCGATAGTCTGACCCTGGGTAACGGTACCCAACGCTTGGATGGTCTCACCGGCAACGACGACCTGCGCGGCGGCAACGGCAGCGACCTGCTGTTGGGCAATGTCGGGCAGGATGAGTTGCGCGGTCAGAACGGTCACGACACGCTTCTCGGTAACAGCGGCAACGACACGCTCTTTGGCGACCTGGGACGGGATTGGGTCTTCGGCAGCACCGGCGGCGACCGCTTGGGCGGCGGATCGGGCAGCGATGCCCTCTTCGGCGGTCGTGGTCGCGACCGGCTGAATGGCGGTAGCGGCGTCGATGTGGCCTCAGGCGGCATCGCCAGCGACACCTACATTGTCGATACTGCCGGAGACATCGTCCGCGAGCGTGAGACAGGTGGGATCGAGGACGTGGTCCGCTCCAACGCGCTCAGCTTCTCTCTGGTAGAAGGCACAGACGACAACTTCGTCGAGCGGATGAACGTAAACCGCAACGTCGGCGACGCCGATCTGGGCGGCAACGAGCGCGCCAACACCCTGCTGGGCAATAGCGGATCCAACAGCCTCACCGGCGGCGCCGGCGACGACATCCTGAACGGTCAAGGCGGGTCCGATGACCTCTTCGGCGGTGAGGGCGACGATACCTTTGTGGTCGATACAGCCGGCGACAGCGTGACCGAGCTTTCCAACGAAGGCACTGACCTGGTGCGGGCACTGGTCGACTACAGCCTGGGCCTCTTTGTCGAGAACCTGCGGCTTCAGCAAGGGGCTGGCGCGCTGGACGGCACCGGCAACGCCTTCAACAACCGCATGGAAGGCAACACTGCGGCCAACGTTCTGCGCGGCAACGAAGGGCCAGACCAGCTCTATGGCGGCGGTGGCTCCGACACCCTCTTCGGCGGGGCCGGCGGCGATACGCTAGAAGGCGACGGCGGTGCGGACGTCCTGCATCTGGACAACTTCGATACCGCCTCCGGTGGTGCCGGGAATGACGCCTTCCGTTTCAACGGCGACGAGATAGGAGATGTGGGCGGCGTTGCCGGCCCTCTGCTCGCCGACTTCGACGGGGCCGACTTCGGCGGGGCGCAGGAGGACAGCCTGGTCTTCGCCCCCGGGCTGGAAACCGGAACCTTCACCTACCTCGGGGTCGCCAGCTTCTCAGGCGCCGGCAACAGCGAGGCCCGGTTGGCGGGCGCCGGCCAGGTGCAGGTCGATACCGACGGTGACGGAAGCGAAGACATCGTCTTCCAGATCGACGGCGTGAGTGCCGGCGGTCAGCTGACGGCGAGCGACTTCGTCTGGCTCTAGTCCTGTCTCATAGGATGCGGCGACGAGCGTTGCTCATCGCAGCGGCGCCGGCCCTCTCCCCCTCCCGGCCACCCACGTCAGTATCCTATTGGGTGGCCGGGAGGGGGAGAGGGCCGGTGCCGAGACTTGAGATCACTGACAAAGCTTTTGCCCCTTCGGCCCAGTAGATTTAGGGTCAGCGATCTGATCCAAGACAGGCAGAGCGCAGGAGTGGGCAGATGGCAGTCATCAACGGTACCAGTGGCAACGATACCCTGCTCGGCACCAGCACGGCCGACCTGATCCAAACCTTCACCGGGGACGACACCGCGTTCGGCGGCGCCGGCAGCGACACCATCCTGGGCAGCGAGGGCGACGACGGCGCGCTGGTCGGCGGGTCGGGCGCGGACAGCCTCTATGGTGGCAACGGCAACGACAGCTTCCTCTTCGGCGCTAATGGTAACGATCTCCTGCGTGGTGGCAGCGGGACCGACAGCGCCTTCTTCGGTGGGGCCGACGACGACCGTGCCTTCGGCGGCAGCGGCGGCGACGTCAGCCTCTTCGGCTCCTCCGGTGACGATAGCCTCTTCGGCGATAGTGGCGCCGACCGTTCCTTCTTCGGCGGCGAGGGCGAGGACCGGGTCGACGGCGGCAGTGGGAACGATGTCTCCCTCTTCGGCGATTCCGGAAACGACAGCCTTGCCGGGCAGGATGGCAACGATGCCGTCTTTGATGGTGAGCAGGGCGACGACCGCCTCTACGGTGGCGATGGCAACGACCAGAGCTTTTCCGGCGGCGTCGGCGACGACAGTCTGCGGGCTGGCAGCGGCATCGACATTCGCTTCTTCGGTGGCGAAGGGGCCGACCTCATCACCGGCGACAGCGGCAGCGACGCCTCGCTCTACGGCGGCACCGGGCCGGACCGGATCTATGGCGGCGACGGCAGCGGTCTTTCTTTCTTTGGCGGTGGCGGCAACGACTTTATCTTCGGCGATTTAGAGACCGATCGCGCGCTCTTCGGCGGCAATGGTGTTGACCTGATCTATGGGCGCGGCGGCAACGACAACGAGATCTATGGGGGCGGCGGCAACGACAGGCTCTTCGGCGGGAGTGGCGAGGACAGTCTGATCTTCGGCGGCAACGGGGACGATACCATCGCACCTGGCAGCGGCTCGGACCGGGCCGTGTTCGGCGATACCGGCAGCGACACCCTCGTCGCCCGCACCGGCGAGGCTCTGGCAACAGAGACCTACGACGGTGGCAGCGGCATCGACCTCTTGCAGATCTCCGACGACTTGCCCTTCGGCATCGAGCTGATCGACATCGAAGACCTAGAACGTCCAGGCGGTGCCTCTACCTTCTTCGGCACCAGCGGCAATGACAGCCTCACCTTCAACTCCGGCGACCAGCGGTTGGATGGGTTGAGCGGCCAGGACAATCTGCGTGGTGGCCTGGGTGACGACACGCTCTGGGGCCGCGAGGGGCGCGATCAGCTGCGCGGCCAGGGTGACGACGACACGCTGATCGGCGGCAGCAGCCAAGATACCCTCTTCGGCGATGCCGGCGACGACTGGGCGCTGGGCGGCACCGGCGGCGACCGCTTGGGCGGCGGCTCCGGCAGCGATGTCATGTTCGGTGGGCGCGGCGGCGACCGGCTGAATGGAGGCAGCGGCAACGATATCGCCTCGGGCGGGATCGCCAACGACACCTACATTGTCGATACCGCCGGCGACATCCTGCGCGAGAGGGAGAGCGGTGGGACCGAGGACGTGGTCCGCTCCGACGCCATGGCCTTTACGCTTGCCAGCGACCGCGACGACAACTTCATCGAGCGGCTGAACATCAACCGCAATGTCGGTGACGCCAGCCTGACCGGGAACGAGCGGGACAACACGCTGTTGGGAAGCACGGGCGCCAATCGCCTGGCCGGTGGCAGCGGAGACGACATCCTGAACGGCCAGGGCGGCAGCGACTCCCTGGTCGGCGGCAGCGGCGACGACACCTTCGTCGTCGATACGGCCAGCGACGTGGTGGTGGAGCTTGCATTCGGCGGCACCGACCTCGTTCGCGCCTTGACCGACTACGGCCTGGGCGTGGGTCAAGAAAACCTGCGCCTCCAGCAAGGCGCCGGCGCCCTGGACGGCAATGGCAACGACCAAGATAACACCCTGGAGGGCAACACAGCCGTTAACGTCCTGCGCGGTAACGGCGGCAACGACCAGATCGTTGGTGGCGCCAGCAGCGATACGCTCTTCGGCGGCAGCAGCGGCGACGTCCTAGATGGCGGCAACGGCGCCGACGTGATCCACGTCGACAACTTCGACACGGCCTTCGGCGGCGGCGGCGATGACGATTTCCGCTTCAATGGTGACGAGGTCGGAGACGCCGGCCCCTTGCTGGCCGACTTCGACGGCGCTGATTTCGGCGGCGGCCAGGACGACAGACTGGTCTTTGCCGCCGGGCTGGAGAGCGGCAGCTTTGCCTACATCGGCGCTGCTGATTTCTCCGCCGGCGGTAACAGCGAGGCGCGCTTTGACGGGTCTGGACAAATGCAGGTGGACACGGACGGCGACGGGACGACGGATATCGCCTTCCGTGTTGCTGGGCTGACGGCGGCCAACCAGCTCACTGTCAGCGATTTCGTCTGGCTATGAGGACAGGCCGCCGGTCCGCTCCCTAAGTGCGCTCATCAGGCGGGCGTTTTCCAGGGCGATGACGCTCTGCCCTGCGAAGCCTTGGGCCAGCTGCAGAGTCTTGTCATCGAAGGGGCGGAGTTGCTGGCGGTAGATGGTGAAGGCACCGACCAGCCGCGCACCGGCCAGCATGGGGATGGCGGCGAAGGAGCGTGCGCCACCCAAGTCTACCGAGGCGCGGCGCAGCGGCTCGGCCCGGCGGAAGACCGCCTCTGCCCGGACATCGAGAATGTTGACGACCTCGCGGCTTGCCGCCATGCGGCCAATGGCGGTCGCGGGATCCGGAACAAAGCTACCGGCCTCAGTCAGCCAGGCCTCGAAGGCAGGTGGGAGTCCGCGGCTGTGGCTGGCGCGAAAAGCGCCGCCCGGCTGGCTTTCGAAGAGAACCCCGAACTCTGCATCGCAGAGGCGCAAGGCATAGCCCAGAAGGGCTGCGATCACCCGCTCCACCTCGCCATCGGAGCCGCTGATGATGCGCAAGACTTCGCTCAGCGCACGCTCGCGGCCGATGGCTTCTTCCAGACTGAGGGCCAGGTCGGCGATGATCGCGGCCTGATCGCTGTCGGCCGGTGCCTCATGACGGCTGCCCGAGAGCTGCGCGTGCAGCGCCAGCTTCGAGGAGACCTCTAGCTTGCGGTAGATCGAGGCCAGGTGCGTGCGCACGGTCGACGGCGCGATGCAGAGCCGCTCTGCGATCTGCTGGTAGGTCTCGCCGCTGGCGTAGGCCTGCGCGATCTCCTCCTCGCGCGCCGTCAGACGCTCTTCTGGCATGTGCTCACCTCCACCATGGCCCCCTGGCATACAGCAAATGCAGGAGGAGATTACAGCATCACCAGGATGGTGAGAACGCCTGATCGCCGCCTAAGCTGCCGTCTCAATGAAAGACAGCGAAAGGAAAGACCCATGTCCGAAATGGAGAGCGCCAAGGCCTTCTTCGAAGCCTGTGAGACCGGCCAGGGCTGGGCAGCCTGCCAAGCCTGGTGCCACCCTGACGCCAGCTTTTCGTGCCAGGCCGGCGCCCTGGCCGAGGTGACGACCTTGGATGGTTACTGCGGCTGGATGGCCGCCATCTTCGGCCCGATCCCCGACGCCCACTATGAGCTGACCGCCTTCGCCTACGACGCTGAGCGTGCGACGGCCGTGGCCTCTGCTATTTTCAAGGGCACCAATACCGGCCCCCTTGGCTCCAAGCCGGGGACGGGGAAGAGTGTCGCCACCGACTATGTCTACGTCATGCAGTTCGAGGGCGGGAAGATCCGCCACATGACCAAGGTCTGGAACGACGTGCCGGCGCTGAAGAGTCTGGGGTGGGCGTGACGGTCGGAAGGCGTGTCGTCGGCCGCTGCACTCCCATAGTTGCAGGCGAAAGGAAGAGGTCGAAGACCTGCAGCTAGAGGGCGGGCAGCGGTCGTGGCGGCATGGCGTCCTGGTAGGCGAGGCCAAGGCGGAGCAGGGTCGCTTCCTCCAGGTGACGACCGACCAGCTGAAACCCCAGGGGCAGGCCTTGATCGCTGAAGCCCGCCGGCAAGGTGATCGCCGGATTGCCGGAGAGATTGTAGATGCAGGTCATCGCGGTGATATCCGCGATCCCGCCCTCTTCCAGACAGCGCTCAGCAAAGGCCTCCAGGGTGTAGACGGGGTCCCGCATCATCGGCACGATCAGGGCATCGACTTGGCCGAAGAGGCTGGCTAAGGCCCCGGCAAACCTGCGGCTGGCAATGTGGGCCCGCGCGTAGTCGAAACCGCTGACAGCCGCGCCATAGTCGAGAAAGCCGGCGTAGACCGCGCTGTAGGCCTGCGGGCGCTCCTGGCGCAGCTGCGCCTGGGAAGAAGCCGCCTCGGCGGCCGCCATCGGGGCCCAGCTGGCAACAGCCGCTGCGCTGTCCGGGAGAGTCACGGGCAGAGGCACGGCGCCCTGCCGCTCCAGCAGGGCAAGGGCGTGGCTGATCGCGGCAGACGTCTCCGGCGCGACGCCGCGGCTGCAGTAGCTCTGATCATAGCCGATCCTGAGGCCCTGGACCCCGGCTGCGGCGGCGGCCAGATAGTTCGGCACGGGCTGCGGCAGGCTCGTCGGCTCCTCCGGATCGGGACCGGCGATGGCCATGAGCGGGGCGGCGACATCTTCGACCCGGCGCGCGAGCGGGCCGATGTGGTCCAGGGTCTCGGCCAGGGGAAAGAGCCCCCGTCGGCTGACACGGCCCTTGGTCGGCTTCAGACCGACCAGCGCATTGGTCAAGGCGGGAAAGCGGATCGAGCCGCCGGTGTCCGTGCCGAGCGATCCGTAACAGAGGCCCGCGGCAACCGCCACGCCCGACCCGCTGGAGGAGGAGCCGCTCCAGAGATCCGGCCGCCAGGGGTTGACCGGTGCCACGACCTCTGGGTGGTGCAGCCCCAGGGCGCCTTCGGTCAGCTGCAGCTTGCCAAGGATGACGGCGCCGGCGTCGCGCAGCCTCTTCACCGCCCAGGCATCCCGAGCAGCGATGCGGTCACGAAAGCTGGGGAAGCCAACGGTTGTGGCAGCCCCGGCCAGGTCTAGGATGTCCTTGAAGGCAAGCGGGACACCGTGCAGGGGGCCATGCCGTCGCCCCTCGGCCAGCGCGCGGTCGCGACTCGCGGCTTCTGCCAAGGCCTCCTCTTCCAACACCAGCACAAAGCTGTGGAGGTCGCCGTCCAGCCGCGCAACGCGATCCAGCATCGCCCGGGTCACCTGCACTGAGGTCAGCGCGCCCGTCGCGATGTGGTGGGCGGTCTCGACAAGGCCAAGCGCGGCAATCTCGTTTGGGGACATAGCGCTCCCCCTTATGGGTTTCACGACTCGAAGTGCCTCGCCCGAGGCTGATGCAACCATCGCGGTGCGTGAACTACTCCGATAGCTGACACTAGAAGTGATCAACCTGTCCAGCCTGACGGCGGCGTCAGGCTCGTCCCTGCTTGGGCGCTCGCGTGGTGGCGGAAGGGTCAGAGCGACAAGGCTTTTCGTGAGTGCAGGGGCATCTCATCTCCGCACCGCAGGACTTGGAACCTTGTCCGACTGCTCCTCGTGGCGCCGAACGAGATCTACGGCATGTGCTTTGAGTGCAGAGAGGCCCGCCACATGAGAAAGGTCTGGAACGAAGTCCCGGCGTTGAAGAGCCCGGGGCCGGTATAGCGCACCCTCCCAAACTCGATCCGAGCTCCCAAAAACGGCTTCGCTTGCCGCTACGCTCTGCCTAAGGTAGTAGCCGAGGAGCTGCTTTCGGAAAGGAGCCGCAGGTGGGTGGCGGCAAGGAGTTTGTTGAGGGGGTAACACCTGCCGTCGCTGAAGTTCTCGGTGAGCTCGTCAGCGGGATTGCTACTGGTGCTGCTGATGTTGCCCTGGGCCAGGCTCTTGACGCCCTCCTGCCGCGCCTCGGTCAAGCGCTTCGAAAACTGCAAGACCCGGCAGCGCTACCTGAGAACCATGATCTTCTAAAGACGCTCAAGAAGGCGAAGCTAACCGCCATTAAGACGGTCGTTTGCGAAAGCCAGCGGTCGCTCGACTATCGGACTGACGAGTCCCCCTTCCTCTACGCTGTCGCCCAATGGGCAGACCGGCGGCTGAGTGAGGACGACAGCGCCCGGGTGGACCCGCGCCATCTGGGCCAGCCGGAGGACCTGAAGCCCGCCCCTGATGAGCTGGGGCCGCGCGTAGCTAGTGGTCTTCGCGGGCTAAGGCTCTACGTCCGATCCTTCTTTGAACCGGATGGGCAAACGCCTGAGGCAGCAGACGCCTTCACGGAAGCCGACAGGATCGGCGTCTTCTACCTCGAGGCCTTCTTTCTCTCGGACCAAAGAGTTGAAGCCGCGGCGGTGCTCGCGGATGGCGAGGCGCAGGGGGGTCAAGACCTCCTGCTGGGTCTGGAGCAGTGGATCTGCGCTTTGGCCTTTGCAGAGGCGGTTTCGGCGATTTCTGACGACCAGACCGCCGTTGACTGGGATCAGCCGGCGCCAAAGGCGTTCAGAACACGTTTCTTCCAGACCGATACCGGCTTCTTCGCGACCCTCAGGGTCTTGCTGCGCCAGGAACTGGTCACCAATGAGGCCTTTCGTGCAAAGGTCTCCGTCTTCATCGGGGCTGCAACGCATAGCGACCTGCGAGAGCTTGCACGCAGTTTCGATAGCGGCCTGGAAGAAATGCGAGGGCGGCTGACTGCGGTCCTGGAGAGCTTTCGGGGCATGAAGGCGGTCTTTGAACGAGGGCTGGCGCACGGGGATGCAGGCCTGGTCTTGCGCGACGCGGCAGACCTACTGGCCATCTCTACCGAGAACCGAGATGCCCTCAACAGGCTGGTCGCGGCCATCACCGGCGGGCCAAGCCTCGACCGTCTTGCCGAGGAAGCGTCGGACTACAGCGCTAGAAATGCCCTGGCCTTCCGCTTCAGCCAGCGCCTAACCCCCTTTGTCGGCCGCCAGAAGGAACAAGCGCGCCTCCAGGCCTTCCTCGATAACCCCGACAGCTTCCGCTGGTGGCAAGTGGCAGGCGAGGCCGGGCAGGGCAAGAGCCGTTTGGCCCTTGAGTTGGTGAGGAGCGCGCTGCGGCAAGGCTGGAGAGCAGGCTTCTGGCGCCCCTTCGATCAGGCAGAGTTGGAACGGCTGCGGGTCTGGGAGCCGCAGCGGGACACGCTGATCGTGATCGACTATGTCGCCGCGCCCGAACGTGCCGAGCGACTGGGGAATACGATCGATTGGCTTGGGCGAGACCGCTTAGATAGTAGCGGCAAACCGCGCCAGGGGTTTCCGAAGATCCGACTCTTGGCGCTCGAGCGGCAGCCCTACGTAGTGCCGCGCTCGCAGCAGGGCGATCAAGACGTCGATAAGGCGCCCAGCCTTGCCAACTGGCACCAAACACTCTTCGATGAGAGACAGGGGCAACGTGCTCTGCGGGCAGAGGGCGCCGCTTTCGACGCGCGCGCGCTAATCCTCAACAGGCTACAAAGCGACGACCTGACAGACATCGCACAGGCCTGGTCGCTACAAACGCGGCGGCGCGAACTCTCAGCAAGTGAGTTGGCAGAAGTTGCCGTCTTCTTGGGCCTGAAGACAGAGAACCAACCTGATGGAGAGACTGCAGGAGAAGAGCAGCGGCTCCAAAGAAAAGGCGCACCTCGGCCACTCTTCGCTATGTTGGCCAGTGAGGCGGTGCTGCTCGGTGAGCGCGCCTCCAAGAGGGAAGAAGATCCGTTAGCGCGTGTCTTGAGAGTAACGCTAGAGCGTGAACAGAAAGAACTGTTCGGAAAAGACTATCTACCCGTCACAGCTGAACAGCAAGATCTAGCGCTCTTGGCAAACATGGTCGACGGCTTGAAGCTTGATGATCTTTACAAACTACCACCAGATCGTCAAGCATATTACCCCGATTCAAACACTGATATCTGCACAGCGCTCCTTTTGCTCGGTCGAGATGTTGCAGAGGAGACCGTCGCCTCATTGAATACGCTCCCTGCGCGCCAGCCCGACCTCACGGCAGAGTTCCAGGTCCTCAACGCATTTCAAAGCCCTCGCCAAACAACGGGCTCTACTAGACGCCAACATCGTTCCATGACCGCTCGCCAGCAAGCCCTCTGCGAAGATGCCTGGCGCCTGAAACCACAAGCCATGTGGGCTTTTTTGAATCGAATGATTGAGGACTTTCCAAGCTCGCCGGTAACTGCTCGATTTGTACGAGTTCTACCAGAAAAATGCCTATTTATTCCTTGGTCTTTTCTTGCTGTCAATGCAATTGCACGGCTGAGCGGGAGTGTTGGCCTCGAGACTGCGCAGACGCTTTATCAGCAAGTCGAGGCGCTCGCCAACGAATACGACCAGCCTGCCCTCAGAGAGCAGCAGGCCAGGGCAGGCTTCAACCTGATGAGCGACTTTAGGGAAGCCGGCGAACTTGACACCGCCCAGGCAGTGTACCGACAGATCAAGACGCTCGCCGACAAACATGACCAGCCAGCGCTGAGAGAACAGCAGGCCAAGGCAGCCGTCAACCTCATCATCGACTTCGGAAACGCTGGCGATCTTGAAACCACCCGGGGCCTATATGAAGAGATAAAGGCGCTCGCTGACACGCACGATGAACCAGCCGTCAGAGAGGCACGAGCAAAAGCGGGCTTCAACCTGATCATTGACTTCATAAGCGCCGGCGATCTCAAAACCGCCCGGCGACTCTATGAAGAGATAAAGGCGCTCGCTGACACGCACGATGAGCCAGGCCTCCGAGAGGAGCAGGCGCAGGCCGCCATCAACCTGATCATCGATTTCGGAAATGCTGGCGATCTCGATACCGCCCAGGGCCTCTATGAGGAGATCAAGGCGCACGCCGACACCCACGACGAGCCAGCCCTCACAGAGCAACAGGCCAAGGCGGGCTTCAACCTGATGAACGTCTTCGGAAACTGCGGCGATCTCAAAACCGCCCGGGTCCTCTATGAGGAGATCAAGGCGCTCGCTGACATGCACGACGAGCCACCCCTCAGAGAGCAGCAAGCCAAGGCAGGCTTCAACCTGATCATCGACTTTGCAAAGGCTGGCGATCTCAAAACCGCCTGGGGCCTCTACGAAGAGATCAAGGCGCTCGCTGAAACCCACGACGAACCAGGCCTCAGAGAGGAGCACGCGCAGGCCGCCATCAACCTAATCATCGACTTCGGAAACGCCGGCGATCTTGTTACTGCCCGGAGCCTCTATGAAGAGATCAAGGCGCTCGCTGCCGCCCAAGATGAGCCAGCCCCCAGAGAGGCACAAGCAATAGCGGGCTTCAACCTAATGAACGCCTTCAGAAAAGCGGGCGATCTCAAAGCCGCCCGCGGCCTCTATAAGGAAATCAAGGCGCTTGCTGACACCTACGACGAGCCAGCCCTCAGAGAGGAGCAGGCCAAGGCCGCCATCAACCTGATCATCGACTTCGGAAACACTGGCGACCTCAATACCGCCCGGGACCTCTATGAAGAGATCAAGGCGCTCGCTGAAACCCACAACGACCCAGCCCTCAGAGAAGAGCAGGCGCAGGCCGCGGTCAGCCTGATCATCGACTTCGGAAACGCCGGCGATCTCAAAACCGCCCGGGACCTCTATGAAGAGATCAAGGCGCTCGCTGACTCCCACGACGAGCAAGCCCTTAGAGAGGAGCAGGCCAAGGCCGCCGTCAACCTGATCGTCGACTACGGAAACGCCGGCGGTCTCAAGACCACCCAGATGCTCTACCAGGAGATCAAGGCGCTCGCTTACAGGCACGACGAGCCAGCCCTCAGAGAGGCACAAGCTGTAGCGGCCTTCAACTTGATGCACGGATTCAGAAAGGCCGGCGATCTCAAAACCGCCCGGCGACTCTATGAAGAGATCAAGGCGCTCGCTGACTCCCACGACGAGCCAGCCTTCAGAGAGGAGCAGGCGCGGGCCGCCGTCAACCTAATCATCAACTTCGGAAACGCTGGCGATCTAAACACCGCACAAATTCTTTACCAGCAGATCGAGGTGTGGACCTGTCGCGTAAGAGTGCCGCTCCTTGTGATCATGTATCGTGTCGCAAAGGAGATCAGAGATGGGATCACGA
>JBCBSF010000088.1:0-24893 GCA_039819325.1 Pseudomonadota bacterium
CCCGTCGAAAGGCAGGCCCCAGGCTCGGTGCTAACGGCCCGCCTTTCGACGGTCGCTCGCTCGCGCTCGCTGCTCAACCCTTCGGCAGGCTCAGGAGAGGGAGGGCTCTTGGCAAAAGACTGTTCACCCCAAGAGTCAGCACGCTCTAAGGGTCTAGCGCGGCCCGCTTGGCAAGCAGGTAGCGGCGTTCAGCCGGATCGCTCGAGAGGCCTGCAGCGACCATGAAGGCGTGACGGGCAGCGGTCTTCTCCTCGGGTGCCTGGCTGAGGGTCGCACGGACCGCCCAATAGGGCTGATAGTGCTTCAGGCGCTCTTGCGGTAGAGCGTCGAGCCGTCTGCGGGCCTCTTGCGGCTTGCCGGCCAACGTCAGAGCGGCGGCCTGCGCGACTGCCCCGCCAAGACTAGGCGCCACTTTGCTCAATGCCTCATAGAGGCGGAGAATGGCCTCCCAGTTGGTGACGCCACTGCCTGCGCGGTCGGCGTGAACCGACTGGATCGCGGCCTCGATCTGGAAGCGGCCGGGTGTAACGAAGCCGCTTGCCCGCTTCAGCAGTGCCTCCGCCCGCTCGATCATTCTGTGATCCCAGAGGGCGCTGTCCTGCGCGTCGAGAGGCACGTAACGGTCGCCGACACGGGCGGCCGGTTTCCTGGCTTCAAGATGCAAGAGCAGGGCGTGGAGGCCCAAGGCTTCGGCTTCGCTTACTAACGGGCTGTCACAAGCTCTGCCAGCCAGAGAGCTTCTGAGCGCTGTTCTGACGATGCGCTCCCCGCTGGGGCGGCCCAGCCGCGCTTGTAGCAGACATAGATCGCGTCCAGCAGCGCCGCCACGCGGTCAGGCCAGGCAGAGGCGGGTGGCACATCAAAGCCAAGCCCGCTCTCTCGGATCTTGGTTTTGGCGCGGGCCAGGCGCTGTCCCATGGTGTTGGGCGCAATGAGAAAGGCGTCGGCGATCTCGGCGGCTTGAAACCCCAGGACCGTCTGCAGCATGAGCGGCGCCTGCAGCGCCCGGTCGATGGCTGGATGGGTACAAAGCAGCAGGAGCCGCAGACGTTCGTCGGGCAGCGCGCCTTGTTCGATCTGAGCCGCTTCTGCCTCTTCCGCCAAGAGCGCGAGCTGCGCTGCCCCCTTCTCGGCACGCAGGCTGCGCCGCGTGCCATCCGCAAGCCGCCGGCGCGCCACCGTCAAGAGCCAGGCCGTGGGATTGGCAGGAACACCCGCTTGCGGCCATTGCGAGAGAGCGGCCAGCAGGGCGTCGGCCAAAGCGTCTTCGGCATCACTCAGCGTGCCAAAGTGCGCGGAGAGATAGCCGACCAGCCGCCCGAAGGCGTCTCGGGCGGCAAAGGCGGCTAGTGCAGTCTCGGCTTGCTCCGCCTGGCTCACATCTCAAGCACCGGTCTGACTTCAACCGCACCAGTTTCCGCGCAGGGCGCCCGGGCGGCCCAGCGCAGAGCCTCATCGACGCTGGCCGCCTCGATGATGTAGTAGCCGCCAAGCTGCTCGCGGCCTTCGCTGAAGGGCCCGTCTTGGATGGAGGTCTTGCCTTCCAGGATCCGCAAGGTCGTCGCGGTCTCTGGCCCCTTGAGGGCATTGCCTGACACCAGGACACCGGCTTCAACCAGTGCGGCGGTGTAGGCCTGCCACCCCGCCCAGTAGGCCTCAGCACCCGTCTCGCTGCGGCGGGTGAAATCGCTCTCCGGCTCGATCATGGTCAGCATGTAGTGCATCGTTTTGCTCCTCTGTCTCAACAAGTGGCGTGTCGCCCTTTGTCGTTCCGAGAGGCCTTCGTTATACAAAGGTGACGCCTTCACGAAAAAAAGGTGT
The DNA here is from genome assembly GCA_039819325.1 of Pseudomonadota bacterium. Taxonomy (GTDB): domain Bacteria; phylum Pseudomonadota; class Alphaproteobacteria; order Kiloniellales; family JACOMY01; genus JACOMY01. Next base: position 1,822 of record JBCBSF010000088.1, read on the forward strand.
CCAGGATTGGCGGCGAGACCTGGGGTGGCAGGGACCTGCTGCATCTAACCCAAAGGAGCCGCGATTGGCCAAAGCTGGCGCATCCGAAGAGATAGAGCGCCGGTCTATCTGGAGAAATCGCGCCTGCGGAACAGACCACTCTGCGGGGCAGGGGGATTTCGTGAGTGACGCGCCGCGCTCCTCCCGGAAGGCGCGCCGCCGCTCGTGACCATGTGGCGTGAAGCCCCCTAGAGCTAGCTCTATGTTCCGCAAAAAGTGCGAAAGACCCTCTCTTCGGGGCCTGGAGGCAAGGCTAACTCTGCCGCATCAGGCTGCACGTCAAAGGGATATGCAAGGACGCGTTTCAGTCTCTCGAAGGGTCCGAGATCGCCTGCCTCAGCTGCTGCCAGGGCCTCCTCGACACGGTGGTTGCGGGGAATGAAGAGGGGATTTGCCGCGCGCAGGGCAGCCTGACGCTCGGCTATTGCCATCGGCTCCGCTTCGAGCCGCGCCTGCCAGCGCACAGCCCAGGCATCGAAAGCGGCGGGGTCCTTGAAGAGATCGCGCGCCTGGGGCTCCTCTGCGCCGTCAGGCACGACGCCATTTGCCAGTCTGCGGAAGGTCAAGGTGAAGTCCGCCTCGTTGGCCTCCATCGTCGACAAGAGCGAGGCAAAGAGATCAGCGTCTCCTTCAGCCGCCGTCGAGAGCCCAAGCTTGCGCCGTGCGACGCCGAGCCAGGCCTCGTGGAAGAGGTCTGGGAAACGGTCGATCGAAGCTTGCGCCAGCTCAACGGCCGCCTCCATCTTGTCTGACAAGAGCGGCAGAAGTGCCTGTGCAAGCTGCGTCAGGTTCCAGTGGGCGATCTGCGGCTGCCTCCCAAAGGCATAGCGTCCGCCGCTATCGATGGAGCTGAAGACCTGGCCTTCTCGGAAGCTGTCCATGAAGGCACAGGGGCCATAGTCGATGGTCTCGCCTGAAATCGTCATGTTGTCGGTGTTCATCACCCCGTGGATGAAGCCGATCCCCATCCACTGGGCAACGAGACTGGCTTGGCGCGCGATTACTGCATCCAGCAGTGCCAGCGCCGGCACCTCGGCAGTTGTGGCCTCGGGGTAGTGGCGCGCAATCGCATAGTCTGAGAGGGCTCTAAGCGCGTCCGCGTCATTGCGGGCATAGAAGAACTGGAAGGTCCCGATGCGCAGATGGCTCGCGGCGACCCTGGTAAGCACAGCTCCAGTGTGGATGGTCTCGCGAAAGACCCTTTCGCCGGTGGCGACGGCGGCCAGAGAGCGGGTGGTCGGGATACCCAAGGCTGCCATAGCCTCGCTGACGATGAACTCGCGCAGAACCGGGCCCAGCGGTGCTTTGCCGTCGCCCATGCGGGAAAAGGGCGTGCGCCCGGAGCCCTTGAGTTGGATGTCACGGCGCTGTCCATTCCGGTCGATCACCTCGCCGAGCAAGAGGGCGCGGCCGTCGCCCAGCTGCGGCACCCAGTTGCCGAACTGATGCCCGGCATAGGCCATGGCGATCGGGTCTGATCCCGTCGCGATCCGGTTGCCCGATAGGATCTCCAGGCCCTCCTGGCTGACCAGGCGCTCCGGATCGAGCGCCAGTTCCTCAGCAAGAGACTTGTTGATCTGCAAGAGCTGGGGAGACGGCGTCGCAGCCGGAGAGACCCTAGCGAAGAGCCTCTCGGGCAAACGCGCATAGCTGTTGTCGAAAGAGAAGATCGCATCGCTCGTGGTCATGGCACGTCCCTTTCCGCTCCCCGTTGGTGGCCTCTCATCAGCAAGCTAGCGCGTTGCATTCTCATGGGCTACGGGGAACCAGCTTTCTTCGGTGGTTTGAAGGTCAAGGTGCGGCCAGCGTCGTAAAGTGGCTGCAAAAAACACCATCGGGCGTTTGGTGCTGGCGGGTCATACCCTATGAACATGCGAACTCCTCTTTCGCGAGTGCGCTACTCAAGAGAGACAGTGCGGTCAGGCCGAAGAGCGCGAACAAACGCCTTATCGTGGCTGATCGCCAACACGGCGCCATCATAGGCGGCCAGCGCGGCCTCCAGCGCTTCGATACCGTCAAGATCGAGATGATTTGTCGGCTCATCTAGGATTAGCAACTGGGGTGGCGGCGTCGTGCCCAAAGCGCAAGCAAGCGCGGCTCGCAGCCTTTCTCCGCCGCTTAGCTGGCCAGCTTGGCGCAGCGCGTCATCGGCCCGGAAGCCGAACCGTGCCAGCGCCGTATAGGCCAAGTGCACGCTCGCGTTCGGGTTTGCGATAAGAAACTTGTCGAGGAGTGATTGCTCCGGTTCGGGCAGGTCCGCCTGCTGGTCAAGCAATGCGAACTGCGCCATTAGCTCGACGGTGCCCTCTTGCCCGGTCATCTGGCCAGTAATCAGCCGGACGAGCGTTGTCTTGCCGCTGCCGTTAGGTCCGGAAACGTGCACACGCTCGGGACCGGTGATCGTTAGCGACAGTTTACGGATGATTGGTTGGGCGGGGTCATAACTGGTGCTGACACCCTTAAGCCGCAGAACGGTCTTGCCTTGGGCAAGGCCAGTCGGCCCGATGTCCATGCGCAGCGGCTGCAGCACTTCGATTCTCTCGCGCGCGGCGACAAGCGCCTTGTCCGCCGCCTCCGCCCGCGCGTCGCGCAGCCGCGCGGCGGTTCCGCCGGATTTCTCTGAGCGCGCCTTCATGGCGTCGAGGATCAGTTTCGACTGGCTGCCGCTCGCCCGTGCCCGATTGCCCTTGGCGTTCGTGCGCGCCTTGCGCTCGCTGGCCTGCTGAGCGCGACGTGCCGCTTGCTTACTGACCTGTTCAGTATGGGCCAGGTCATGTTCTGCCGCTTGCAGTTCGGCATCTTTACGTTCCCGGTAGGCGCTGTAGTTGCCGCCATAGCGGGTTGCGCCCAGCGCGGTCAGTTCGACAATGGAGTCCATCTCTTCAAGAAGCTCGCGGTCATGGCTGGCGATAATGGCCCCGCCAGTCCAGCTGCGCAGAAGCGACATCACTACGTCGCGCCCAGCTCGGTCGAGATTGTTGGTCGGTTCGTCCAGCAACAAGATATCGGGTTCGGCAAAGACGAGAGCTGCTAGAGCGGCGCGGCTTCGCTGGCCACCAGACAGCGTCGCAAGCTTGGTGCGTGGGTCAGCCGACAGGCCACAGCGCGCAAGCGCCGCTTCCATGCGGCCTGGTAAAGCCCAATCAGCCTCGGCCAGTTCCTGGGCTTCAGCAATGCCCTGATCGGCCCGGTCTAGAAGATTGAGGGCGGTGCTGGCGTCAAACAGATCGGCGATCGTTTCGGCTTCTTGTTCGATTTGACCTTGCCGCATCATGGCGACGGAACCGGCACGCTGCACTTGCCCTGAACTCGGCAGCAGGTCGCTTGCGATCATGCGCAGAAGGGTGCTCTTGCCGGCACCGTTACGTCCGACAAGGCCGGTGCACTCGGTGCCGAAGGTCAGATTGAGACCAGCGAAAAGCGGCACGCCGTCAGGCGTTGACCAGGATAGGTTGGAAAGGGCGATAAATGCGGACATGGAACCAGACGTCTTGCAGCAGAGGAAAACGGGCGGATGCAGCAAGGTTCAGGTCCATGGCGATCGTGGTCTCCAGTGAGTGTCTACTGCCGACGTGGGTAGAAGAAGCGCTGTTCGCAAGCAGGGTATCAACGACAGGTTTGGGCGCAGAGCTGACGCTGGCGCAAGCTGCGACTATCATCCTGCCGCAGCGCGTTTGCGGTGAGGCATGTGAGCTGGCGGATGGGGTGGGATTCGAACCCACGAGACGGTTGCCCGCCTGGCGGTTTTAAAGACCGCTGCCTTCAACCTCTCGGCCACCCATCCGTTTTAAGCGCTGCCGTCGGAAGGCTGGCTGTCTAGCCTGGTGCAGGGGGGCTTCGCAAGCCTCTCGGGCTTTCCCCTTACCGCTCGCCGGGCGGTTTGCGGCGCGGAGCCGGGGCAGGGGCCAGGTGGCCACTGGGCGATGGCGCTGGCATCGGCGCGGCGAGTACGTAGAGAGCGATGGCGGCCAGAACAGCGCCCTCGATGATCAGGTCCAGCTGTCTTAGCCCGAAGGCCCAGGCGGCGGCGAAGGCGGCCCCTAAGACCACGAGCACGACGATCCGGCCAAGCGGCGAGAGGCTGCCGGTCAGATGCAGCATGTCCTTGCCCGTGGTTGCGAGAGCAGACGCGAAGAGTCAACGGTGCAGTGGTTCGACGCCACGCACGAGGCTGTAGGCGCCAAGAATGAGAAAGCCCGTCGCCGGCACAAGCGGCAGCAGCATGCCAGCCACAGCGATCAACAAGGAGACCAGACCGAGCAAGCGCCATAGGCTGCGCTTCTGATCACCTGCTGACCTGCTTGCCTCTGTCATACGCGTCCGCCGTTGCTAACTCCGTGCGATTTTGCTGGGACCTGGCGAGAGCTCAAGCAAGAAATCGCGCGCCATCACACCACGGCCAGGCGTACCCTTGTGCTGCCGGCTGCCGCTGGCGGCCGAACGCGTCAAGAGCTGTCCAAGCACCTCCTCACTGGTCGGGTAGCTCGGGATGGTCAGCCAGATACGGTAGAGTGGCCGACCCTCGCGGGTCTCGCCCAGCTGCACGGCCCCTGCCTCGATGACAGCTGACTTGTCATCCAACTGGTCCTCGATCGTGACCGGCGTACCGCTTTGCAGATCGAAGGTCGCCCCTGCACGCGAGTTATTCTTGCGGTCCGATATCCAGAGCATGACAAAGCGCCGCTGCAGCGCTGCACAGTCCACCGAGAGGGTCACCGGCTCTCCCGCCCGGACCTCGCCGGCGAGGTAGCTGCGATGCACCCGCGTCGCCTCGCTTTCCTCCAGCCGCGTCAGACCTTCCGGCGTGTTTCCGGTGACAGTGAAGGCTTCGCGCCGCCAGAGCGCACTGGGCGCAGGTGCGTGTGCAACGATGCGCTCCGGGTTCATCAGCGGGGCATCGTCCCATACTTCTCTGGAACGCCGCTTTGGATCATCCGGATCGACGAAGGCCATGTTATCGCCGGTCGCCGTCAGTAGGTACTTCAGGTAGCCAAGCAAGGCGTTGGGCGGCAGGGCCAGCAGGCGGCCCCGCGCCCAGGGCAAGTCGGAGACGAAGGGATATGCGGCAATGCGCCAGGCCAAGTCAGGTTCGCCACGGCGCAGGCGCGGGTGCTGCTCACTGATCAGGACCAAGTAGCCCAAGTCGGCCAAGTCCCTTGCCACCTGGGCGTGGCAGGAACGCTCAGCATCATCGAAGTCGATAACGGCAGCAAGCGGGCCTAGCGCCTCGATGATCGTTAGGCTGTCTGGTGCCAGATCAGGATCCTGAATCACCAGGATGCTATGCTGGCCTTCGCCCAGGCCTGCGGCGACGGCCGCAGCCTGTTGCTGCACAGCTTTGCTGTCCTTGTGCGGGGCGCGCATGACCTTCAGGCCTGCTGCTTGCTCATCACTTAGGCCTGCGATCTGGTTTTTGACTGCGGTCTCTGCAGTCTCGCTATCGACCAGGATCAAGCCCTGCCCATCGGATGTTAGGAACTGCAAGGATCCACGCGGCGCCTGCTCGATCAGGCCACCCTTGGCAAAAGGAACACCCATGGCCTCCAGCAAGGTTGCTACAGCCTGGATCTCACGGGTGCGAGCAGCTTGCGCGCGCGGGATCGGTCCCACCAGTGGGACTAAGACGGTCTCGCTCTCCGGCGCGGCGGGGACCAGGGGGCAGGTGGTGGGCGTGGGCAAGCGGTCGAGCGTGTCTTGCGCCAAGCGATGCCAGGAGTTTTGCCGATAGTAGTCCTTGGCAGCATTGCGCTGTGCCTGACGTTGCCCATTGCTGCGGGCCGCCAAGGCTGCTGCGCCTTCTGCCAGCTCGTCCGGGGAACCCTCGCCGGCGACGATCCCTGCCTGATAGCGTTCTACCAAACGCGCGAATCCGGTACCCCGTTGAACAACCATAGGCGTGCCGACGTAGAGGGCATCGACCGCAACACCACTCGTCCGGTCGGCAAAGGTGGGAGGGAGCTGCGGCAGAACCAGCGCGCGAGAGGATTGAAGCGCTTCCAGCGATGGGCCGCCCCCCAGGCCTTGATCGATCGAGGTGATCTGCATGCCCGCGGGCTCTTCGACCAGGCCATCAGGCAGTCGCTCACTGATCAGAATCTCACTCTGCCCTAACGGCATGCTGCGGGTCAGGGCTGAGGCGATGGCGGCACGCTCTTCTGCGGCCACGGGGCTATCCGCATCGGAATGCAGCAAGATACGGGCAGTGCTTGGCTGCTCCACGGCCGAATTCAACAGCTCCCAGGCCTGGTCGTCATCTAGAGATGCGCTTGGCCGGGCCGCCACTGGAAAGGTAAACCCTGAGCGCTCTTCAAGGTTGGCTGCTTGGTGGGCGGTTGCACAGACCAGGGCAAAGCGGGCATCTCGCTCAGCCGCCTCTAGCAACCACATCCAGCGGCGGAGGAAGTCTGCCTGCCAAATCGCCTGGCTCTGCAGCCATTCCAGGGTCACCTCCAGACTGAGGCGCGGGTAGGCCTTCACGAGCGGATAGAGAATCTCTGCATGCTCCAGGCTGCCTTTTCGCAAGAGCACGTGGATACGCCCGTTACCATCAAGGAGCGCGCCCTCTAAGGCACTTGCCAGCTCTCGCGCAACCCTCCGCATCAAGGCCGCCCGCTCTTTGTCGGACAGTGCCGTGCCATAGGCAAAGACGCTGCTCTTGGTCTTGAGACCGAAGGACATTTTCTCGATCGGGTGACGGGCCTCAGGTTCGGCCTGTAGGATCGTTTCAAAGGCGACATTGGCGATCAAGCCGTAGGCTTTGCCACCGGCCTCGACCTTTGCGGCTAGCATCTTCTCCGCTGCCCAGTCAGCGCTCGCTTCTGACGCTAGATCGGGGGCGAGCGAGAGGACCAGCGTGTCTACCTCCGCCTCGCCCTTGGGTGTTGAGAGCGGTTCGGCGGCGCCACGCTTGCGCAATGCGGGGATGAAGGAGGCGGTGACGGCATGCACCGTCTTGCCGGCCTTCTCTATGTCCTGGCACAGCCGCTCGGTCTCGGCACAGTGGCGCAGATAGTAGTCGTTGTAGGAGATCGAGAAGAAGCCCGGATGGGCGCGCTGGATCGCATCCATCTGATCCCCGAACTGTGAGGCCTTGTGGTGGCCCCAGAAGTAGCTGTTCTGTGAGAGCGGCCGCCCGTCGCAGCCGGAGATACCGACATGCTCGAAAAAGGTCGCTGCCACCGGCAACAGCAAGAGAGTGAGAACGTTCGGCAGCCCTAAGACGGCGAAGCGTTTCTCGATATCGATGTTGTAGTCGTCACCGTTATAGAGCGGGATGCCGATAATGCGCTCGTGCAGGTCTTCCGGCAGGTAGGTCAGGTAGATGCCATAGTCGCGCCAGGGCACGAAAAGATGGAAGTCGCGTTCGGCCATGCAGCTTGCCAGGGATTCACGGAAGGCAGCAGCATAAGTCGACGGTCCGGCGTGAAAGATCGGGTCACCGGCCATCAGCGCGATCGGGTTCAGCTTGTCAAGCAGCGGAGCATTCTTGACGATGGAGTTACAAACGATGCAGTGCCCGTCGCTGTAGTCGTAGCGCCAGGCTTCCTCCAAAGAGGGACCGGTGCCGAAAACGTAGCCGACCGGCAGGGTGATCCGCTCCTTGAACGTAGCAAGCTTGGCGGCGGACTGGGCCAGCAGCTCCTCTTCATCGTCGATCAGGGAGAGGGCGGCGCTCATCATGTTGGATGCGCCAGTGTTGATCTTGACCTCATCGACGGCGAAGATCTTGTCCTGGCCGAAGCGGCGCTGCATGGACTTGAGGCTCTCGTAGGGCTGGTCACTTTCTTCGTCTGGTACGGACCAGACCAACACGATGTCGGCCGCTTCGATTGCCGCATCCCAGCCGCTATGGTCCGCGAGCGCGGTGGCAAGGGTTACCTTTTCTAGGACTTTCTTGCCCGCGGCGGCTGTGACTGCAGTTGGATCGATATGATCGGGAACATCCAGCGGAACCTGCTCGAAGGGGGCGAAGGCAGAGACGGAGGCGATGTAGCGCTCATAGGGGGCGAAGTACCAAAAGACCCGCGAGAAGACATCCGCGCAAAGAGCTGGGTCATCGAAGGCTGGGTAGAGGAGAATTGTCTTCATAGCTTCGCCCGTCGGGTTGTGCGGTCATTTCTGAACCGACTTCGAACATGGATCGGTCGCGACCGTGGTCTAGCCCTGCGTCTGACCCCCGCTACCATACGCAAAGGGGGTCTAGCATCGCCGCTTGGTCACGCACCAGAGTGTCCCTTCACCAATGCGACGATCTGAGGGCAGGCGTTGCATTCCACCCACGTATTCAGCTCGTAACCTGCGGCAAGGAAGCTCAATTGCGACTGTGGAACTCTATCTGCTCTATAGTATGACCGATCTGCAACGGCGCGGCTAGGTCAAGACCCTCTGTGTACAGATGTAGCCTGACAAATTCATGACAACGTTGATTAGCAGCGTCAATTGCACAAGCAATAGGCAGAAGAGATCGTTTCGGAAGCAAGACAGCACGGCAGGGTCGCATAGTAAAACGGACTGCCAGTGGAGAGAGTGTTGCCAAGACCCTGACGTACTTTCGTTTAGTGGTCCCTAAGGCGGCAAGACCAGTGTGTCCCCCGGAGTCCACCAGGCCCAGACGGCCTCACCCTTGCGCGGACCGGAGAGGGTGGCGCGGCTGCTGTTCGGCATTGTGACCGTGAGCGACAAGCCGTCATCGCCGGCCAAGAAAATCTGCGACGATCCACCGAAGTAGGCGCTGTTCGCGACGACAGCCGGCAGTGCGATGGCCTGACCCTCTGGCTTCTCATGGGCGATCTGCACCTTCTCCGGACGGACGGCGACGCCGACAGAGCCTGCCAAGTCTTCGGGGCAGGGGATCGAGAGGGAGCCCAGGCCCGCGACCTCGATCAAGAGGCGTGCACCTTCGCGGGTAATCACTTGGCCTTCGAAGAGATTCATCTTGCCGATGAAGTCCGCCACGAAACGGCTGTTGGGATACTCATAGAGCTGTTCGGGTGTTGCCAGCTGGCGCAGTTGACCGCCATCCATCACCGCGATGCGGTCGGCCATGGAGAGGGCTTCCTCCTGGTCGTGGGTCACGATGATGAAGGTGATGCCGACCGCGTGCTGTAGCCGCACCAGCTCCAGCTGCATGGCCTCGCGCAGTTTGGCGTCGAGCGCTGAGAGCGGTTCGTCCAGCAGCAGCACCTTGGGCTCCTTCACCAGCGCGCGGGCCAGCGCCACCCGCTGCCGCTGCCCGCCGGAGAGCTGGGCTGGCATGCGCGCGCCATAGCCCTCCAGCTTGACCAGCGCCAAGGCCTGCTCGACGCGGGGCGCTATCTCGCGCTCGGCCAGGCCCTCGACCTTCAGGCCATAGCCGACGTTGCGCGCTACGGTCATGTGCGGGAAGACGGCGTAGGACTGGAAGACCATGTTGATTGGCCGGCGGTTCGGCGGCGTGGCCGACATGTCCTCGCCATCGATCAGAATGCGACCTTCGCTCGGCACCTCGAAGCCAGCCAGCATGCGCAGCAAGGTGGTCTTGCCGCAGCCAGACGGACCCAGCAGGGCGAAGAACTCACCGCGTGCGATCTCCAGATCCACCGCATCGACGGCCGTCACGCCGCCGGAGAAGCGTTTGGAGACACCTTCAATGGAAACGATGGCTTCGTTCATCGGGTTGCGTCGCTCTTGTTGGCCCGGTTCTGCACCCAGAGTGCGAAGGCGGTAAGGAAGAGGGTGATGACGATCAAGACGGTTGAGGCCGCGTTGACCTCCGGCGTCACGGAGAAGCGCACCATGGAGTAGATCTTGATCGGGAAGGTGATGGTGTTGGGCCCAGAGGTGAAGAAGGTGATGACGAAGTCGTCAAGTGACAGGGTGAAGGCTAGCAACGCCCCGGCGATGAGGCCTGGCCGCATGAAGGGGATGATGATATCGCGCAAGACCTGCCACTCGCTGGCGCCCAGATCCCGCGCGCTCTCCTCCAACTCCCGGTTAAACCCGGCCAGCCGCGCGCGGACGATCATGGTGACGAAGGGGAAGGAGAAGGCGATGTGGGCGGCGGTAATGGCCGAGAGGTTGAAGGGCCAGAACCAGTCCGATGGCCAGCCGATCCGGGCGAAGAAGGCATAGAGCGCGACCCCCATGCAGATCTCCGGCACCACGATGGGCAGTGTGATGGCGCCCTCATAGCCAGCCTTCAAGGGAAAGCGGAAGCGCCAGAGCAGGAGGGCCGCGAGCGCCCCCAAGGCTGTCGCCACTAGAGTGTTCACCAGAGCGATGGTGAGCGAATTTGCGAAGGCCAAGAGCAGCTGCTCATTATCCATCGCGCGCTCGTACCAGCGGAAGGTGAAGCCACGGATCGCCACCAGCCGCCGGCTCTCGGAGAAGGAGAAGGCGATCAGAATGAAAATGGGTGCGTAGAGGAAGATGGCGGTGACGATGAAGACCGCGCGTAGGGATCCGCGCCCGACGTAGTCGAGGGGCACGCGCTGGCGCCGCTTCAGGCCGATCACGCCGCACCCCCCGGCGAGCGCTCGCGGGGCTTGGTGAGAAAGGCGCGGAGCGCGATCGCGATGAAGGTCACGTACATCAGCAAGAAGGAAAGGGCGGCGCCGAAGGGCCAGTCGTTGGCGCTGCGGAATTGCCGCTCGATCACGTTGGCGATCAGCTGACTGTCGGTACCGCCCAGCAAGTCGGGCTGCAGGAAGCTGCCAAGCGCTGGGATGAAGGTGATGACCACCGCCGAGGCGATACCGGGTGCGGCCATCGGCACGACGATGGTGAAGAAGGTCTTCAGGTGTCCAGCACCCAGATCCAGGCTGGCCTCAAGATAGCTGGGGTCCAGCCGCTCCAGCGCGGAATAGAGCGGCAGTACGGCGAAAGGTAGGAAGACGTAGACCATGCCGATCAGCACGGCACCGTCGGAGTAGAGCAGATCCAGCGGATGAAAGGGGCCAAGCGGCAGGCCAATCAGGCTGGTGGCGGCATCACTGGCGTCCCACAGCACCTCCAGCCCCATGTTCAGGAAGCCGTTGTTGGAGCGTAAGACCGCTATCATCGCGTAGGTCCGGATCAAGAGATTGGTCCAGAAGGGCAGGATGATCAGCAGCAAGAGCCAGGGCTTGATGCGGTTGGGTGCGAAGGTGATGAGAAAGGCGACCGGGAAACCGACGGCGATACAGATCAGGGTGGTGAGGCCTGCCATGATCAGCGACTTGGCCATGATCTGCAGATAGACCGTCTCGAAGGCCCGCTCGTAGTTAGCCAGCGTGCCCGTAATGTCGATGTCGACGATGCCGACCTTGTCGCCGAAAGAGAAAGCCCAGATGATCCCGATGGGGATCAGGAAGAAGAGCAGCAGCCAAAAGGTTGGCGGCGCGCCGAAGGCCAGAAAGGTCTTCGGACTGCGCCGCCAGCTTTCCATTGTCCTTGCCGTCCAGGCCGAGGCTTAGGCCGCGAGGACCCGGGTCCAGGCGTCGTTGATCAAGCGCAAGACCGTCTCACCGCGGTAGAGCCCCGGCTCGCAGCGATCCAAGACCTCCTGCGGCGGGAAGATGGCCGGGTTGTTGCGGTACTCCGGACCTAGCTTCTGCCGAGCGGCCTCGTTGGCGGTGGCGTACTGGATGAAGTCGGCGATCTTGGCGCCGGCCTCGGCATCCAGGATGTAGTTGATCAGCTTGTGCGCATTCACCGGGTGCGGCGCGCCGGTCGGGATCGCAAGCGTGTCCTGCCAGACCAGGGAGCCCTCCTTCGGCACGACGTAGGCGATGTCGTCGTCTTCGGCCATCACCTGCAGGATGTCGCCGTTCCACTCCATCGCCAGATCGACGGTGCCGGAGAGCAGCAGGTCTTGGCCGTTGTCCTCGGCAAAGACGCGGATGTTGGGTTTGTTCTTGATCAGCTGCTTTTCGATCTGGTCGATCTGATCGGGCTCGGTGACGTTGTAGGTCATCCCCAGGTACTTGGCGGTGATGCCGAAGACCGAGACAGCCTCAGACAGCAGCGAGACGCGGCCGGCGTACTGATCGCTATCCAGCAGCCACTTCCAGCTGTCCGGCACGCCCTCCACCTTGGAATTGCGGTAGCCGATGCCCAAGGTGCCCCACATGTAAGGCACGGTGAACTTACGGCCTGGATCGAAATCGGCATCCTGGAAGGCCGCGTTCACGTTGGCCTTCATGTTCGGCAGCAGCGAATGGTCGAGCGGCTCCAACATCTCGGCCAGGATCATGCGTTCGGCATAGTCGTTGGTCGGCACGATGACGTCATAGCCAGGGTTGCCCTGTTTCAGCTTGGCAAAGAGCTCATCGTTGTCGGCGAAGAGGTCCATGGTGACCGAGATGCCGCTGGCATCTTCGAAATCCTCCAAGGTCGTCTCGCCGATGTAGGTGTCCCAGTTGTAGAAATTGACCCGGTCCCCCTCCGAGGCCCAGCCGCCCTTAGGCGCAAAGGCGATGCCGGCGGCAACCGCACCCGTTCCGGCCAGCAGTGAGCGCCGGCTGAAACCCGTCTTCTTTGTCTTGCTCATGCGAAAAACCTCTTAAGGTCAGAAGGACGCCGGCCTTGTCGGCCAGAGCTTGACGGCTAGCAAGCGCCAGGCCGTCGCTCCTGTCAATTGACCAAAATGCGCCGCCAGCGAAGGGCGCTGAGCTGCGCTTGCAGCACACCGGCGAGGACGATGGTGCCGCCCAAGAGTTGCTCCCAGCGCGGCTCCACGCCCAAGAGGAAAGCGATGGAAATCGCAACCACCGGGATAAGGTTCATGTGCAGGGCAGAGGCGGTGAGACCCAGCCCGGCGACGCCCACGTTCCAGAAAAGGATCGCCAAGGCCACGCCACCGAAGCCAAGCAAGGCGATGTAGCCATAGTCCGCGAGCGGGATCGTCGTCGGCCAGGGCTTCAGACCACCGAAGGCGCCTATGACGAGGGTCAGAAGGCAGAGCGTGATCGCGCCGGGTACGATCGTGGCATAGGTGACAACCGTCGCCGTGCTGTTGGGCAGGTAGCGGCGGCAGGCCAGCGAGTACCAGGCCCAGACAACCTGCGCCAAGAGAAAGATGAACTCGCCGCCGCGGAAGCTGATGGGCGAGCCGATGGCATCGAAGTCCCAGGCAGCAACACCGCCACCCAGCACCGATAGCGCCACGGCGATCAGCAGGCCGCGGCTCGGCCGCTCGCCAAAGCAGAGCGCGACCACGCCGCTGGTGATCGGCGCCATGGCAGCCACCACCGCCGCCATGGCCGGATCCATATAGGCCAAGGCCAGGATGTAGAGAATGGCAAAGGAGGCGATACCGACCCCGCCAAGTAGGAAGAGCCGGAAGTAAGAGATGCCCTCCGGCCGCAGAGGTGGCCAGCGCCAGCCGAGACTGGCCGCGGCGATGACCAGCATCAGTGGAAGCGCTAGGCCATAGCGGATGATGCCGAGATAGAAGACATCCCAACGCTCCATCATCTCGCCGACGATGGGAATGGGCGAACCCCAGAGGAAGGCGGCGCCGAAGAGCGCTCCGCTGGCCGTCAGACGCTGGGTGAGACCGCTTTGCTCACTCACCGCCGCTTCGCCTGGCGTGGCGGTTTTGCTGCCGGCGGGCTGGGAAACAGGCCGTTGGAGCGGAAGGAGAATTCGTCCTTCTTGGTGATAATGATATGGTCGTGTACGCGGATGCCCAGCTTCTGCGCCGCTTCGACGATCTGATCGGTCATGGCGATATCGCCGGCGCTGGGTGAGGCATCGCCGGAGGGGTGATTGTGCACCAAGATCAGACCAGAAGCACCGTGGTCGAGGGCGCGCTTGATGACTTCGCGCACATAGACCGGCGTGTGATTGACCGTCCCGCGCTGATGACGCTCGTCCGTGATCAGCTGGTTCCGACTATCGAGGAAAAGCAGATAGAAGTGCTCGACCGGCTCATGCCCGATCTGGGTACGGCAGTAGTCCACGACCGAGGTCCAGGAGGTCAGCAGCGGCCGCTCCAGCAGCACCTCGCGGGCCAGACGCCGCCCGGCTTCTTGCACCGCCTTCAAGAGCGAGCTGGAGACTGGGCCCATGCCCTGCTCTTCGTGCAGATCCTCAGGGCTTGCCGTTAACACTGCTGAAAGGCTGCCGAAACGGGCCAAGAGGCGCTTTGCTAGCGGCTTGGTGTCACCACGCGGCTGTGCACCGAAGAGCAGCAGCTCCAGAAGCTCGTAGTCGGCCAGCCCCTCTGCGCCGTGCTCCACCACGCGTGCGCGCAGACGCTTGCGGTGGCCTTCTGGGCCATCGGCAGGCTGCTTCTTTCTCGTCGGCTGTGGCGCGTTCGGGCCGTCAGACGTTGTCATAGGGCGGTCTATGCCAACCTTTCGGGGAACGCGTGAAGACCTCATAGCCGTCTTCGGTAACCGCCAAGGAATGCTCGAACTGGGCGGAGAGCGAGCGGTCGCGGGTGACGGCAGTCCACTCGTCCTTCAATATCAGCACCTCGTGCCGGCCGATGTTGATCATGGGCTCGATGGTGAAGAACATGCCGGGCTGCAGTTCGATGCCTGTTCCTGGCTTGCCGTAGTGCAGGACTGAGGGTGCGGTGTGAAAGACGCGGCCCAGGCCATGTCCGCAAAAGTCGCGAACGACGGAGAAACCCAGGTCCTCCGCATAGGTCTGGATCGCGTGGCCGATATCCCCCAGCCGCGCGCCGGGCCGCACCTCTTCTATGCCCTTCCACATGGCCTCGAAGGTGGCATCGACCAGGCGCTTGCCCTTCACCTTGGTCTTGCCGACGAAGAACATGCGGCTGGTGTCGCCGTGCCAGCCGTCCAGGATCACCGTCACGTCGATGTTGATGATGTCCCCGTCCGAGAGGCGCTTTTGCTCACTGGGAATGCCGTGGCAGACGACATGGTTGATCGAGGTGCAGATCGATTTGGGAAAGCCGCGATAGCCAAGGGGGGCGGGGATGGCGCCATGCTCTAGGATGAAGGCATGGCAGAGCCGGTCCAGTTCCTCCGTGGTGACACCGGGCTTCACCATCGGCGTGATGTAGTCGAGCGTCTCAGCCGCCAGCCGTCCGGCGCGGCGCATGCCGTCGAAATCCTCGGCAGTGTGCAGCGTGATCTTGCGCGCCTCGGCGGCCTGTTCGCGGGTCATGGTATCGCTGGAAGAGGGCATTGCAGCTACGTCTGTCTCGTCTTCGTGTTCTCATGCGTCGTGGCTAGAGATGGGGACGCGCCGTGACCGCGGGAAGCGGGCGCGTGGACTTGCTTTTTCCTTAGACGCACTCCACCCTCGCAGAGCGGGGGCAGGGAAGGCTAGCGCCTTGGCAGACATAGCGGGGTTGAAGGGCCGATATGACTGGCGAAAGAGAAGGTAAAGCAAGGGCTTGGACGCCATTGGCGCTGCTCGCTAGCCTTGTGCTAATCGCTGCCTGCACCCAACAGCCGCTGCCCGGAGTCGATCCCACGCCGCCGCGTAGCGCGCCCCCCCCGCCGACCGCCGCGCAGCAGACTTTGCCGCCACCGGTGTTTGAGGGGGATAGCGCTGTCCCGTCGCGCGTGGTGGAAGAGGATACCAGCGGCTGGACCAGTGGCAACGCCACCTCGGCCGAGCAGCATCAGGCCGACCTGCAGTCCTGCTATTCCTTCGCCAACGGGCAGGTGCGCCACGACCAGCGGATCAATGACGACCGTTCGACCCTCTTCGGCGGCGGTAGCTCCGCCACGTCGGGTAATCTCTTCGCCTACGAGCGCAATATTCGCCCCTATGATAACGAGCAGCGTTTCGGTGAGCTTTTCCGCAGCTGCATGGCCTCGCGCGGCTATCAGCAGAACTAGCCACCAGCAACCAGACCAGACGTGATTGAAAGGGAAGGCGTGAGCAGCAGCCCCACGGCAGCCCCTACGGCAGCTTTGATCCTGATCGGCAACGAACTGCTGTCGGGCCGCACCCGCGATGCCAATCTCACCTTCTTGGGTGCGCAGTTGGCCGAGATCGGCATTCCCTTGGTCGAGGCTCGGGTGATCCCCGACATCACCAGCGTGATCGTCGAGACCGTGCGGAGTTTGCGCGATCAGGTGACCTATCTCTTCACCACCGGCGGCATCGGCCCGACGCATGACGATATCACCGCCGCGTCGATCGCTGAGGCCTTTGAGGTCGCGCATATCTTGGATCCCCGCGCCGTGGCCATTTTGGAAGACTACTATCCACCGGGCGAGCTGAACGAAGCGCGTATGCGGATGGCCAGGATTCCCGAAGGCGCCAGCCTGATCGACAATCCCGTCAGCAAGGCGCCGGGTTTCCGGATCGGTAATGTCTTCGTCTTAGCGGGCGTGCCCTCGATCATGCAGGCCATGTATCACTCCCTGAAGCCGGAGCTGGTGGGCGGCGATCCGATCTTGAGCGAGTCGATCACCGTCTTCCTGGCCGAGAGCAAGGTGGCAGCGGGCTTGGGCGAGATCCAGAACCGCCACCCGCAGCTGGATCTTGGCAGCTATCCCTTTCAGCAAGAAGGGCGCTTCGGCACGCGGCTGGTTGCCCGCGGGACCGACCAGGCCGCGCTGGCCAGTGCCCGCAGCGAGATCTTGGGCCTGATCGAGAGCCTGGGCGGGGAGCTTGGGACGGGCTGAGCCCGCCTTCTCTAGAACTTTCTTGTTTTCGCCGCCTCTGTCGATTTTAGAACGATAGCGGGCGGGTCCAGTCGCTACCGCAATGATCTCCTGGGGAAGGCTTGGGCGCATGCTGGAGCGGGGCGAGACACGGATCCCGCCGGCGCACAGGGAGTGTAAGATCCATGAGCCGACGTGAAGGCGGACGCCGCGGTACTCGGGCGCGGCGTGAGCAGGCGGCTGCCGAGAGCCAAACCTGGCACAGCCTCACCAACCACTTCCCACGCTGGGAGGTGCTGCGCCCAGAGGAACTGGAGGCGATTCACGAAGCCTCCATGACCCTTCTGGAAGAGCAGGGACTGGAAGTGCTGGCGCCGGAGGCCGTAGAGCGCTACGCGGCGGCAGGCGCGATCGTCGATCGTGAGACCGGATTGGTGCGCCTCGGCCGCGATTTGGTGATGGAGCTGGTGGGCAAGGCGCCCAGTGAGTTCACGCTCACACCGCGCAACGCCGAGCACGCGCAGACCTTCGGCGGCGATCACTTCAACATCGGCTGCACCTCCGGCCCGCCCAACTGTTCGGACCTGGAGGGGGGCAGGCGGCCTGGCACCTATGCCGATGCCTGCAATCTGATCAAGCTCTTCTGTGCGCTCGGCGTTGGCCACAACCTGAGCGCCTCGCCGGTGGAGGCCATGGACCTGCCGGCCGAGACCCGGCACATGGATTGCTACTTCGCCAATCTCACCCTCTCTGACAGGGTCTTCATGGCCCGCGCCATCGGCGCCAAGCGGGTGGAAGACGCGCTGGACATGATCGCCATCGCCCGCGGGATGACGCGGGACGCGTTGGTGGACGATCCTTCCCTCATGGCCGTTATCAGTGTGAACTCGCCGCGCCGGGTGGATGCGGAGATGATTGCCGGCCTGACGGCGCTCTCTGAGAACGGCCAGGCCGTGGTGGTCACGCCCTTTACCCTCATGGGGGCCATGACGCCGGTGACCTTGGCCGGTGCCCTCATGCAGCAGAATGCCGAGGCGTTGGCGGTCATCGCCTATACCCAACTGCTGCGCCCGGGTGCGCCGGTGATCTATGGCGGCTTCACCTCCAACGTCGACCTGCGCTCCGGCGCGCCGGCTTTTGGGACGCCTGAGTACAGCTTTGCCGTCATCGCCGGCGGGCAGCTGGCACGGCGCTATGGCTTGCCCTACCGCTCCTCCAACGTGAATGCCTCCAACGTCGTCGACGCGCAGTCGGCCTATGAGGCGCAGAACTCGCTCTGGTCCTGCATGCTGGGCGGCGTCAATCTGGTCCACCAAGGCATGGGCTGGCTGGAAGGCGGGCTGGTGACCTCTTACGAGCAGATGGTGGTGGATGCGGAGCTGGTGCGCATGTTCGGCCACTTCCTCTCGCACCGGCCCAGCTTCGATGCCGAAAGTCTGGCGCTGGATGCGGTGCGCGAGGTCGGGCCTGGCGGCCACTTCTTTGGCGTGGGCCACACGATCGAGCGTTATGAGACAGCCTTCTATCAGCCGCTGCTGTCGGACTGGCGGAACTTTGAGAGCTGGCAGGATGCAGGTGCGGAGAACGCCACGCAGCGGGCCTCGAAGATCGCCAAGCAGCTGATCGCCGACTATGACCCACCGGCACTAGATCCTGGCCGGCGTGAGGCCCTGGAAGCCTTCATGGCCAAGCGCAAAGAGGAAAGCGAGGCTGGTCTCGCCGCCTAGACGACCTTAGTCATGGCGCGTTAGGGTAGGGTGCCTGCGTGCTAGCTCTTTGACGGCAGGACCAGAACCGATAGTCTGACGTTGGCCGTAGGCCTTGTCCATTCAGGCAGGGACAGCCCTACCAGGATCGCGGCCATCACCACGGCTAGCGGTGGCATAGGTCCGCCGGAATAGGGACGACATGGATCTGACGCGCGGGGCCCTCGACGCCTCGACCATCATCTTCAACCATGTACCCAAGGCCGGCGGCACCTCCCTCATCTATCTCTTTCACGAGATCTTTGGGGCGGAACGCTGCTTTCGGCATGCGGCGCGCGATCACCACAGTGGTGCCGTCTCACCGCCTATCCGCAAGGTGCCGCGTGACGAGCTGAACGGCTATCGCTTCCTGGCCGGCCACTTCGACTATGGCCATCACGCGCTGATCGATCGGCCAGCACTCTACGTGGGTGTGGTGCGCGATCCCATGGATCGCCTGCTCTCCGACTACGCCTTCAATCGCACGCAAGGGAAGGAAGAGCTGCGCGAACTGACGTCCCGCTTAAGCTTCCAAGAGTACATCGAAAGCAAGCTGGACAACCCGAAGAGCCGGCTGGTGACCTCTGCCCAGATACGCTACCTGACGGGGCAGGCGCGCTTTGAGGCGGCCGTTCCTGTTCTCGAAGATCACTTTCTGGCCTGCTGTACGACGGACCAGTTGGACGATATGCAGCGGATGCTGGCCCGGATCTACCGGCGACCCGACCTACCACCCACCCGGCTGAACATCACCATCGCGATGGACGAGCATCCGGAGATTTCAGCCGATTTGGCGGGTGAGCTAGAGCGGCGATTTGCAGACGACCGGCGCCTCTACGACTGGGTGGCCAAGCGCTTCGACCAGGTCTACTGGAGCCAGCCGATCCTCAGCTGATAGGCGCCGCCCGGAGGTGCCCGGAACAAAAAGAGGCCCGGACGCAGCATAGCGTCCAGGCCTTCTTCAGACCGAAGCCTGCGAAAGGACCTACTTTTCCGGCTTGGAGGCAGCCAGCGCCGCGGCCTTCTCTTCGGCGCGCTGCTGCATGGCAAGTGCCCGCACCAAGAAGCTCTCCAGAAGGCTGATGTGGGCCTCTGACCAGGTGCCGTCGGCAGAGCGCTTGCCCTTAATCGCGGCGATCTCACGCATGATCTCGATGGTTGCCAGATCCATGTCACCTAGCTCCTATACTCTTGTAACCTCGGGTGGATTATCGGGGGATAGACAGCCGGTCCCGCCCGGCCTGAAAGGACATCGCTGCACCGCAGCACCTTGCCGGCCTTGCTTTAGCGAAGGCGGGGGGCCTTGGCAACAAAACCCTCATGCGACGAAGAGTGACAAGGGCGTGCTGCGCTTTCTCTGTTGCGATTGCGAGTGATTGTCGTTATCCCCCAACCATCGCAACGTTTAGGGAAATGCCATGAAACTCGCCACCTGCTTGCTGATGACCGCCTCGCTCGGCCTGTCGAGCGCCGCCATCGCCGAGGAAGAGGTCAACATCTACTCCTCGCGCCACTACGGCAATGACCAAGAGCTCTTCGACATGTTCACAAAGAAGACCGGGATCGAGGTGAACCGCGTCGAGGGCAAGGGCCCAGCATTGCTGGAGCGCTTGGCGGCAGAGGGTGAAGCCAGCTCCGCTGACGTATTCATTACCGTGGATGCCGGCATGTTCTGGCGCGGTGAACAGGCAGGCATCTTTCAGCCGATCAAGTCCGAGTATCTTGAGAGCCGCATCCCAGCCTATCTGCGCGACCCGGACGGGGAGTGGTTCGGCTTCTCAAAGCGTGCCCGCGTGATCTACATGGACCCCGAGAAGATCGCAGTTGCGCCGACGACCTATGAGGATCTAGCGAAGCCGGAGTACCGGGACCAGATCTGCATTCGCACCGGTTCCAACATCTACAACCTCTCGCTGATGTCGTCGATCATCTCGGCTGACGGGCCGGAGGCTGCCGAGGCCTGGGCCAAGGGTGTGGTTGCCAATATGGCGCGCGATCCCCAGGGTGGCGACACTGATCAGATTCGTGCCGTCGGTGCAGGTGAGTGCGGCCTGGCGGTCGGCAACACCTACTACGTCGTTCGCCTGCTGACCGGCGACGATGCAGACGAGAAGGCGATGGCCGAGCGACTGACCATCATCTTCCCGAACCAGGACGGCCGCGGCACGCACGTCAACGTCTCTGGTGCTGGCGTTATCAAGGGTGCAGCGAACCGCGACAACGCCATCCGACTGCTGGAGTTCCTGGCCAGCGACGAAGCGCAGATGCACTTCGCCAACGGCAACAACGAGTATCCGGTAGTTCCGGGTGTGGCCGCTAGGGCGGAAGTCGTCGCTCTGGGTGACTTCAAGGAGGATGACTTGAACGTCTCAGAGCTCGGGCGCCTGCAGCCGGAGGCTCAGAAGCTGATGGACCAAGCCGGCTGGAAGTAGCTCCTTCTGGAAGGCTGTTTCGAGAGAGCGGATGCGGGCCTAGCCGCATCCGCTCTTTTTTCTTGCGCGCGTGCAGCTGCTGCCTGATTGCAGTCAAAGATCAGTGAAGACCTGGACGGCCCCGCGCGATGGCGCGGGATAGCAGCAAGACCGGTACGATGCCCACCGCGACTATGGCCAAGGATGGAAGGCCTGAGTCGGCCAAACGCTCGTCTGAGGCCAGGTTGTGCGCTTGCACCGCCAAGGTATCGTAGTTGAAGGGGCGTAGTAGCAGGGTCGCCGGTAGCTCTTTCATGACGTCAACGAAGACCAGCAAGGCGGCGGTCGCGAGGCCACTCCACAGGAGCGGAGCGTGGACATGCACCAGCACTTGGCTGGGTCCGCGGCCGAGCGTACGGGCGGCCTCGTCCAGGTTGGGGCGGATTTTGGTCAGGCTGGCGTCCAGCGTGTTCATTGAGATGGAGAGAAACCGGACCAAGTAGGTGTAGATCAGCGCTACCAGAGAGCCGCTCAGAAGCAACCCGCTGTTCCAACCGAAGAGGCTCTGGAAAGCACCGGCAAGCGCCTGGTCTAGCGCCACCAGCGGCAGGATTGCGCCGACTGCAATCACCGTGCCGGGCAGCGCGTAGCCCATGCCGGCCAAGCGGGCCAAACCGCCGAGCCATGGCTTGTGCTTTTGTCGCAGGCCATAGGCGAGCAGCAGGCCCAAGACGACCGCTAGCGCGGCCGTGATGGCGCCCAGCGAGAGAGAGTTCCAGGCCCAATCCAGGAACCGCGGATCGATCCGCCCATCGGCTCGGACCAGCCAGAGCGTCCCCAGCAGGATCGCCGGCGCGATGAAACCCAGCAGCAGTGGCAGCGCACAGGCAAGCCAAGCAGCTGCCGCCCGCCAACCGGTCAAGTCGAAGCGGGGCAGGGCGCGGTAGCGTCCGGTGGTGTGGTGGAAACGCTGACGCTTGCGGCTCCAGCGCTCCAGCAGCAGCAGGCCCAAGACCGCGATCATGAGGACAGCAGCCAGCTGGGCGGCTGCGACCCGGTCGCCGAAGGAGGTAAAGGCCCTGACGATTCCGGTCGTGAAGGTGTGCACCCCAAAGAAGGAAACCGTGCCATAGTCTGCAAGGGTTTCCATCAGTGCCAAGGCCGTTCCGGCAGCGATCGCCGGCCTGGCCAAGGGCAGCGCCACCCGCCAGAAGAGATGCCACGGCCGGTAGCCCAAGGTCCGCCCGACCTCTAGCACGCAGACCGACTGCTCCAGAAAGGCGGCACGCGCCAAGAGGTAGACATAAGGGTAGAGCACCAAGACCAGCAACAGCGCCGCGCCTTGCAGGGAGCGAATTGCCGGGAACCAGTAGTCGCCGACCTGCCAGTCGAAGGTCAGCCGCAGCCAGCTCTGCAGCGGGCCGGCAACATCCAGAAAGTCGGTGTAGGCATAGGCGATCACATAGCCGGGGACCGCCAGCGGCAGCACCAGGGCCCAAGCGAAAAATCCGCTGCCCGGGAAGCGGCAAAGGGTCGTGAGCCATGCCGTGGCTGTGCCGATGACGGGGACACCGAAGCCAACTGCCAAAACCAAGAGGGTGCTGTTCAAGATGTACCCGGGCAGCACCGTCGCGGTCATATGGGCCCAGCTGCCGTCATCGGGCTCTAGAAGGTTCGCAAAGATAGAGACGATCGGCACCAACAGCAGGACGCCGATCAGACCGATCGCCCAGATCAGCCCACTTCGCGATCCCGTCAGGCGAGACGGCCTCTGAGCAGCCTCACGATAGCTCTCGACTTCGCTCGTCATCGAGTGGCTCTGCCTAGAGCAGCAAAAAGTGACCTTTGCCGAGCTTCAGGCGCACAGGCCGCCTTGCTGCCGGCCCGGATATTCCCTATACCCCTCAGCGCGTTAGGAGAGGCCTTGCGGGGGTGCGTGGATGACGTCCATCTTGTCGCCAGACTACAAGCCAAAAGACAGTGAGCCCTTTATGAACCCGCGGATGCGGGAGTACTTCAGACAAAAGCTGCTCGGCTGGAAGCGGGAGCTGCTTAACGAGTCCAGTGAGACGATCAACAATCTTCAGGAAAGCAGCGTGCCCGAATCGGACGTGGCCGACCGCGCTTCCTTAGAAACCGACCGCGCCCTAGAGCTACGCACCCGCGACCGCGAACGCAAGTTAATCGCAAAGATCACCGCTGCTCTGCAGCGGATCGAAGACGGAAGCTATGGCTACTGCGAAGACACCGGCGAGCCCATTGCCATCCGCCGTCTGGAAGCGCGTTCCAGCCGTTCGTGGCGCTCTTGCGCCTCGACG
>JBCBSF010000089.1:0-24702 GCA_039819325.1 Pseudomonadota bacterium
CACCCGCTCCGGCAAGGCTTGGTGCAGGCAGCCGAAGACCAGGTCCGGGGTCAGCTGGCCCAAGGTATGGCGCATGGCCACCGGCGCCGGATGCTGAGCGTTCAGAATGCAGCCAGGCGGTGCCGTCACCCGGAAAGGCTCCAGCGAGCCGGCATTGTTCGGGATCTCCGGCCCAACCAGGCAGCGTAGCGCGAAGACGGCATAGGCCGTGGCATAGTTCAGCGGCACGTTGATGCCATAGCGTGAGCAAGGCGAGGAGCCGGCGAAGTCTAGGGTCAAGCCATCGGCAGCCACCGTTAGGGTGGCGGCGAGCGTCAGCTCCGCTTCATAGCCATCCATCCGCATGCTTGCGCGATAGGTTCCGGGGGTCAGCGCAGCGATGGCGGCCAGGCTGCCGCGGCGCGAGGTCTCGATGATGTGCGCGCCCAGCGCTTCCAGATCGTCCAAGCCGAATTCGACCAGGGTCTCGGCCAGGCGTCGCGCGCCCACTTCACAGCAGGCGATCAGGGCATAGAGGTCGCCTTCGTTGGCTATAGGTTCGCGCGAGTTGACCTTGATGATCTCCAGCAGCAGGGCGTTCACCTGGCCGCCCTCGACCAGCTTGCAGGGTGGGATCAGCAGGCCCTCGTCGTAGATGTCGCTGCCATCCGGCCCCATGCCCTTGCCACCCAGATCGACCAGGTGCGAGGTGCAGGCGGTGAAGCCGACCAGCTGCCCCTGGTGGAAGACCGGCATCATCAGCAGGAAGTCGTTGAGGTGGCCTGACGCCAGCCAGGGATCGTTGGTGACATAGATGTCGCCCGGCTGTTGCACCTGGCTGGGAAAGCGCTGCAGCAGGGATTTGACCGCCTCCGCCATGGTGTTGATGTGGCCGGGCGTACCGGTCACGGCTTGCGCCAGCATACGGCCGCGCCGGTCGAAGATCCCGGCGGAGATGTCGCCGCACTCGCGAACGATGGGGCTGAAGGCCGCCCGCATCAGGGCCTGGGCCTGCTCTTCCACCACCGCCAGCAGGCGGTTCCAAAGCACCTGCTGCTGCGCTTTTCTCGCTGCGGTCATCACGCGGCCTCCTCTGCTTCCAGGATGAGAGTCTGGTCGGCGGCCACGCGGGCGCGCCAGCCTTGACTGACCAGGGTCGTCGTCTGCGGTTCCACCACCAGCGCCGGGCCTTGCAGCCAGTCGCCCGGCGACAGGCCGGCGCGGTCGTATACGGCTGCCTCGACCAGCGCCCCTGAGGCATCGCAGCGGATCTGGCGCCTTTGCACCACTGTGGCTTGCTGGGCGGTCTGGCAGGGGGCCGTCCGTGGCAAAGCCTCGCGTGGTGTCGAGACCGCGACCGACCAGTTCAGGATCTCCACCACCATACCCGGCACCGGCCGGGTGAAGAGCGCCCGGTAGGCGCTTTCGAAGGCCGCTTGCAGCGCCTCCACGTCAGCAGCCTGCAAAGCTGCTTGCGGCAGATCCACCGGCACCTCGTGGCCCTGACCGCGGTAGCGCAGAAAGGCGCTGCGCTTCGTCTCCATCGAAGCATCTCCTGCAGCCAGTCGGACCACGGCCTCGGCCTCGGCCTGCATGTCAGCCAGCAGCTGGTTGATGGCGGCCAGATCCAGCTCTTGCAGCAGGCTGTAGCGGCTGCGCACCACCTCAAAGGAGACCGGCGCGGAGAGAAAGCCGACCGCCGAGCCGACACCGGGATTGGGTGGCACCAGGATGGTCTTGACCCCCGCCCGCCGCGCGACCCGGGTGGCATGCAGCGGGCCATTGCCACCGAAGGCGATCATCGCGCGGGCACCTAGGTCCTTGCCTGATTCCACCGCATGCATGCGACCCGCCGAGGCCATGCTCTCATCAACGATCTCGGACAAAGCGCCGGCTGCCGTCGAGACCCCTAAGCCCAGAGGCGCCCCCACCTCTCGAAGCAAGGCGCTCTCGGCGGCAGCGCGGTCGATGGCCAAACGGCCTTCGGCAAAACGCTCAGGGTCGATGTAGCCCAGCGCCACATCGGCATCGCTGACCGTCGCACCGGTCCCTCCCCGCCCGAAGCCGGCCGGACCAGGCTCGGAGCCGGCACTCTCCGGACCGACGCTCAGCCGGCCCAGCTGGTCGACCTTGGCGAGCGAGCCACCGCCGGCGCCGATCTCGATCAACTCCACCACCGGGATGCGCAGGGGTAGACCACTGCCTTTGATGAAGCGCGCCGCTCGCCCGACCTCGAAAGCGCGCGAGCGCTGCGGTTCATAGCCGTCGATCAGGCAGAGCTTGGCCGTGGTGCCGCCCATGTCGAAGGAGAGTACCTGCTCTAGGCCCGCACGTTCCGCGACCTGGGCGGCCAGGATGGCGCCACCCGAGGGTCCGGATTCCACCAGCCGGATCGGCAGACGCCGCGCCGTCTCCAGCGGCGTCATGCCGGCGGCTGAGGTAATCATCAGGATGGGACAGGTGAGGCCGGCCGCGACGAAGGCCTCCTCCAGCTGTGCCAGGTAGCCCGCCATCATCGGCTGGATGTAGCTGTTGGCGAGCGTCGTGCAGAGCCGGTCGTACTCCCGCGCCTCTGGGCTCACCTCTGAGGAGAGAGAGATCGCCAGGTCCGGCCGTGCGGCGGCCAAAAGGTCACGTAGCCGCTGCTCATGCGCCGGATTGGCATAGGCATGCAGCAGGCAGATGGCGACGGCCTCCGCCTCCGCTTGGTCCAGCGCCGTCAGCAAGGCCGGCAGCGCGGCTTCGTCCAGGGCTTTCAGGACCTGGCCCTCCGCACTCATCCGCTCTGGCACGGTGAAAGACTGGGCGCGGCTGACCAGCGCTTCCGGCTTCTCCAGATCGATGGCGTACTGGTTGTAGCGACGCTCGTAGCCGATCTCCAGGATGTCGCGGAAGCCTTCGGTGGTGATCGAGGCAAGACGCGCGCCACGCCGCTCGATCAGCGCATTGGTCGCCAAGGTCGTGCCATGGATGAAGAGGCCCAAGTCCGCGAAGCCCCGGCCCAGATCGGCCAACAGCTGCCGCGTGCCAGAGAGCGCGGCCTCGGTCGGGTCTTGCGGCGTGGTCAGGGTCTTGGCGGTGGCCAAGATGGTACCATCGGCGTTGGCGATGGCCAAGTCAGTGAAGGTGCCGCCGATATCGACGGCCAGGCGCAGCGAAGCAGGCATGAAAGGACTCGCTTCAAGGGAGCAGGACAGAAAGGGCCGGCCAGACGCCGGCAGCAGCGCGCTCAGGCCGCGACGACGAGGTCGCAGCCGGTCGCACGGCGTCCCAGACGCCTATCCGTCACCAGATGGCGCATGACCATCCTTTCCCCAGCAAGTAACAAGAGCTTCACCGCACTTGCGGGCCCTTGTCAAAGTGTAAAGAGTGGCGCGCCCTTACTGATCGGGAGCAGACCATGAGCGACAGCCCGGACCTGGAAGTCCTTGAGACAGAGATTCTCTATGAAGGCTTCACACAGCTGGTGCGGGCCACGGCGCGGCACCGCAAACGCGACGGTGCCTGGAGCCGCAGCTACACCCGCGAAATCCAGCTGCCAGGCCTCGCCGTCGCCATCCTGCCCTATGATCCCAAGCTGGACCGCCTGGTGATGATCGAGCAGCAGCGGGTCCCCGCCCACTACGTCGGTCTGCCCACCCGCTTGATCGAGATCGTCGCCGGAATGGCGGAAGAGGGCGAAGACCCCGGCGGCGTCGCCAAGCGCGAGTTGATGGAGGAGGCCGGGGTTGCCGCCAGCGATCTGCGAGAGATAGCCGATTTCATGCCCTCCCCCGGCTCCAACGCTGCCCGGCTGAAGATCTTCTATACGCAGGTCGACGCAACGGACGCTGGCGGCTGGTTCGGGCTGGAGGAAGAGGATGAAGAGATCCGCGCCTTCACCTACAGCAGCGACGAGGTCGAGCGTTTGGTGCGCAGCGGCGCTATCCGCAACGGCGTGACCTTGATCGCCCTGCAGTGGTTCCTTTTGAACCGCGAGAGCCTCACCGCCTGATCAAAGCTCACAAGAGCTTGCATAGCAGGCCGTCTTGCTGCTGCGGCCCCAGAGACCCTACATGCACGCGAGTGGATCGAACGAGAAAGAAGCAGCCATGCACACCAAAGACGGCTTCGTCGGCACCATCGGCCAGACGCCCTTGATCAAACTCAAAGGGCCCTCTGAAGCCACTGGCTGTACCATCCTCGGCAAGGCGGAGTTCTTGAACCCTGGCGGGTCGGTGAAGGACCGCGCCGCCTTGGCCATCGTCCAGGCCGCCGAAGCGGCCGGAACCCTGCGCCCCGGCGGCCTCATCGTCGAAGGCACGGCCGGCAACACGGGCATCGGCCTGGCGCTGGTCGGCCGCGCGCGCGGCTACCGCACCCTGATTGTCATCCCGGAAACCCAGAGTGCTGAGAAGAAGCAGATGCTGCGCCTCTCCGGTGCCGAGTTGATGGAGGTACCGGCCAAGCCCTACCGCGATCCCGACAACTACATCCACGTCGCCCGCCGTACCGCCGAGGCCCGCGCCAAGACCGAGCCAAACGGCGCCATCTTCGCCGACCAGTTCGACAATCAGGCCAACCGGCAAGGCCACTACCACACCACCGGACCAGAGCTCTGGGAGCAGACCGACGGCACGCTCGATGCCTTCATCTGCGCCGTTGGCTCCGGCGGCACCCTGGCCGGCAGCGCACTGGCTTTGCGCGAGCGGCGCAGCGACTTCGTCATCGGCCTGGCCGACCCGCCAGGCGCCGCGCTCTACAGCTATTTCACCACCGGCGAGCTGAAGGCCGAAGGCGGCTCCATCACCGAAGGCATCGGCCAGGGCCGCATCACCGGCAATCTGGAGGGGCTGGAGGTCGACGAGCCCTTCCAAATCCCCGACGCCGAATCCGTCGCCATGACCTTCCAGCTCTTCGAGCAGGAGGGGCTCTGCCTTGGTCCCTCGAGCGGCGTCAACGTCTCCGGCGCGATCCGGCTGGCGCGCAAGCTGGGGCCCGATAAGACCATCGCCACCATCCTCTGCGACGGCGGCCAGCGCTA
Organism: Pseudomonadota bacterium; assembly: GCA_039819325.1. Lineage (GTDB taxonomy): Bacteria > Pseudomonadota > Alphaproteobacteria > Kiloniellales > JACOMY01 > JACOMY01. Next base: position 5,003 of record JBCBSF010000089.1, read on the forward strand.
TGCCAGCAAGCTTTACAATCCCGACTTCCTGCGTTCCAAAGACCTCCCCGTACCGGATTGGTTGGAGCAGGCCGCATGACCCAAGATCTCTTCCGTGAGGACTCCTATCTCACCAGCTGCAAGGCCACAGTGGTCAGCAGCGGGCCGGAAGGTATCGTCCTGGACCGCACCGTCTTCTATCCGGAAGGCGGCGGGCAGCCGGGCGACAGCGGAGAACTGGTCCTAGCCGACGGCAGCCGGGTGGCGATCACCACGACGCGCAAAGGCGCTGAGCCGGACTCCATCCTGCATCTGGTGGCCGACGGCAGTCCCTTGCCGGAGCCAGGCACGACGGTCACTGCCGAGATCGATTGGCAGCGGCGACACCTGCACATGCGCATGCACACGGCCATGCACCTCCTCTGCTCGCTGGTGGAGGGCGATGTCACCGGCGGCCAGGTGGGGGCGGAGAAGAGCCGTCTCGACTTCAACCTGCCAGACGGCCCACCAGACAAGCTGGAGCTGCAGGCGGCGTTGAACCGCCTGGTGCAGGAAGACCACCCGGTGGTCCCGCGCTGGATCGAAGACGCAGAACTGGATGCCCAGCCGGACCTTGTCCGCACCGTGAGCGTTCAGCCACCCCGCGGCAGCGGCCGGGTCCGGCTCTTGGACATCGCCGGCGTCGATCTGCAGCCCTGCGGCGGCACCCATGTGCGCTCGACCGGTGAGATCGGCGCGCTGGAGGTGGCGAAGATCGAAAACAAGGGAAAACAGAACCGCCGGATCATCTTACGCTTCGCTGCTTAGGCTTTCTTGGTGTCGGTTTGGAAAACCGCGGCACCGGCCCGCTCCCCCTCCCGGCCACCCACGGGAGTATCCTTGAATGGGTGGCCGGGAGGGGGAGCGGGCCGGTGCCGCCGCCAAAATCAGCTCTGCTGCTGATTTTCAAACGGGCACCTAGCCCTAGGACTTGCGCTTCCCCCAAAGCTGCGGTTAAGAACAGTTCCAGTATGTCACTTCAGTGAGACCAAGCCTGGCCATGCGCCTCGAGACGACCAGCCTGCTTTGCGACACGGCCCTTGCGGCCGGCGCAGGCGCTCGTCCGCTTGCTCTCCTCGACCTCCTCCTTATCTGCCCCTGACTGCACCCGTCGGCGCCCGGCAAGCGCTGACGAGCGGCCAGGGGAGAGCGTGACGAGCAGCAGCCAAGACAGCAGCGATGACTGACGGCCGATGGCGTAGAGCGCCCGCCGTCTCCTTAGACGAGGAACCGGAAGAGACATGAGCGAGCAGAGCAATCCCGCAAACGACGCCGAGCGCAACGAAGCCGATCGGGTCATCATCTTCGACACCACGCTTCGCGACGGCGAGCAGGCCCCCGGCTGCTCGATGAACCTGGAAGAGAAGATCCAGATCGCCGAGGCGCTGGAGCATCTGGGCGTTGACGTGATCGAGGCCGGCTTCCCCATCGCCTCGCGCGGTGACTTCGAGGCTGTGCGTGAGGTCGCCAAGCGGGTCACCAAGGCCCAGGTCGCCGGCCTGGCGCGCGCCACCCGCAAGGACATCGACCGCGCCTGGGAGGCTTTGCAGAATGCTGCCCAGCCGCGCATCCACACCTTCATCTCCACCAGCCCCTTGCACATGAAGTACAAGCTGCAGATGGAGCCGGAGCAGGTTTATCAGGCCGTGATCGAGAGCGTGACCCACGCCCGCAACCTCTGCGACGTGGTGGAGTGGTCGGGCGAGGATGGCACCCGCACCGACTTCGACTTCCTCTGCCGCTGTGTCGAGGCCGCGATCGATGCCGGTGCCACCACGGTGAACATTCCCGACACGGTCGGCTACACCGTGCCGGAGGAATACTTCGAGATGATCAGCCGCCTGCGCAATCGGGTGCCCAACATCGACAAGGCGCGGATCTCCACCCATTGCCACAACGATCTGGGCTTGGGCGTAGCCAACTCCCTGGCCGCCATCGCTGCCGGCGCACGACAGGTGGAATGCACCATCAACGGCATCGGCGAGCGGGCCGGCAACGCCGCCTTGGAGGAAATCGTCATGGCGCTCCGCACCCGCGCCGACGCCATGCCGCAGTGGACCGGGATCGATGCCACGCAGATCACCAAGACCTCGCGTCTGCTCTCCTCCATCACCGGCTTCTCGGTGCAGCCCAACAAGGCCATCGTCGGCGCCAATGCCTTCGCGCATGAAAGCGGCATCCATCAAGACGGGATGCTGAAGAACGCGCAGACCTATGAGATCATGACGCCGGAGTCGGTGGGCCTCACCAAGACCAACCTGGTCATGGGCAAGCATTCCGGCCGCCATGCCTTCAAGGCCAAGCTGGAGGAGCTGGGCCTCAGCCTCGGCGACAACCAGATGAACGACGCCTTCGCCCGCTTCAAGGACCTGGCCGACGCCAAGAAGGACGTCTACGACGAGGACATCATCGCGCTCGTCGACGATAGCCTGCTGTCTGGCAGCGACCGCATCCGTTTCAGCGCCATGCATGTCGTCTGCGGCACCACCGGCCCGCACAACTGCATTTTGAAGCTGGAGGTCGACGGCCGCACCCGCGAGGCCCAGTCGACCGGCAACGGCCCGGTCGATGCCGCCTTCAACTGCGTGCGCATGATCGTCCCGCATGAGGCCCGCCTGCAGCTCTATCAGGTGCACGCCGTCACTGGCGGTACCGACGCTCAGGCCCAGGTCACCGTGCGCCTGGAGGAAGACGGCAAGACCGTCAACGGCCAGGGCGCCGACCACGACACCCTGGTGGCCTCCGTCCGTGCCTACGTGAACGCGGTCAACAAGGTGCTGACCAAGCGCGAGAAGTCTGCCCCGGAAGCCGCTTAAGGCTGGAAGCGAGACGGCCGCCTTTCAGAAGGGCGGCCGTCTAGAGCGCCTGGTGCTATCCAGGGCCCACTGGCGCAACAAACGACCGACCCCACAGAACCCCAGGACGAGAGTTAGCGCCAGAGCAGGCCGAGGACCAATCGGCAGCGCAAGGTGCCCTGCTGGACCTTCCGACGCACCAGCGGGACTCAAGTTGAACTTGGATTGCAACTCGTTTGCGTTTGCAGTAGGGCTTTGCTGACGGAGCGAGCCTGTTACGAAGCATCGCGCTCCGCCTCACCACCACTATCCTTTTTTGCTGCCAGAGAGGCGATCCCCATGATCCCAAACGAGACCTTGCCTGATTGCGTTTTCAAAACCCGTGTCCGCGATCAGGCGGTTGGCGACCCCAATCCCTTTCGCTGGCAGGATCGAACGACTCAAGAGCTCTTCGGTGGCAAGCGGATCGTGATCTTCGCCCTGCCGGGTGCTTTCACGCCAACCTGCTCGTCAACGCATCTGCCACGGTTTGAAGAGCTCTATGAAGACTTTAGGCAGGCCGGTATTGACGACGTCTTCTGCCTCTCCGTGAATGACGCCTTTTCCATGTTTCAGTGGGGCAAACTGCTGGGTATCCAAAAGGTGACGCTGCTGCCGGACGGCAACGGCGAATTCACCCGCAAAATGGGCATGTTGGTTTCCAAGGAGAACCTCGGCTTTGGCATGCGCTCCTGGCGCTACGCCATGATCGCCAAGGACCTCACGATCGAGAAGATGTTCATCGAGCCGGAGTTTGGTGACAACTGTCCGACCGATCCCTTTGTGGTATCCGACGCAGACACTGTCCTTGCCTACCTCAAAGGAGAGATAGTGCCAGAAGAGAAGCCGGAGCGGCTGGCCTTCGTCGGCTAGCGCGGTCGTTTGAGTTCCTGGAGGGATGGTTGCCTTCAGGAACGCGGCCCCTCTTGGGCGGCAGTTTGCTTGCAAGAAATCTCGCAGCACAGGCCCCATTCCTGAGTTGATCAGGTCAGAAGAGCCCCGCACCCTGTCCGATTAGAATGACACCGAAGATGACGAAGGCTGCTGCGGCAAGCCGTCTGATCCAGCGCTCTGGTATGCGTGTCCCAATGGCAGCGCCAATCGCCACGGCGATGGCGTTCGCTGCTACCATGCCAAGCGCCGAGCCAAGCCAAACCCCGACTGCTTCTTCGGTGGCAGCAAGAGTCATCGTGACCAGCATGGTCTTGTCGCCAAACTCGGCGAGGAAGAAGGCCCCCCCGATCGTAAGCGGTGCCCAGATGCCGAGCAGCTTTGGGCTCTCGCTCTTCTCCCCGTCGCTCGTGCCTCCGTTGCGCAGGGTCAAAGGGGCGAGTAGGAGAAACACGAGACCGGCGGCGATCTTTACGAAGTCCGTTGGTATCGCCAGTGCCAGCGCGGCTCCTACCAGGGTTGAGGCCGCGCTTAGCAGCAGAGAGGCCACTGAGATGGCCGCGAGCACCACCACCGCCCGGTAACGGGTCGCGAAAGCCAGCGATATGAGCTGACTCTTATCGCCCATCTCAGCGAGAAAGACGATGCCGAACGAGAGTAAAAGCGAGTCGAGCACTCTTTGCTAGAGCCGCGCAACACAGCGAGGCAAAGACTGCTTAGCGAAGGAGCGCTTTGCTGTTCTTTGCTGTTGCGTGAGCACCCTTCGGGTAGCGGCTGGGGCGACGGTCGTACCTGACACGGCTTACTGCCTCACTGCTGGCAAGGAAACACGACGCCGGCGATAGCGAAGGACCCGTATCTCCAAGGCTTTGATGACGGCAACGGCGAGAAACATCAAGCCATAGAAGAGCGCCATGGATGCAGACGTCGCCGCATCCAGCGCATAGGCGATCCAAAACCCGCCAAGTGCGCCCAGGATGGCGAAGAGGGCCGTGAAGCCGAGCATGACCGAGAGGCGCCGGCTGACTAAGTGGGCGGTCGCGGCCGGCGCGACCACCAAGGCGATCACAAGGATGGCGCCGACTGCATGAAAGGCGGCAACCACAGTGACCGACACCAGGAACATGAAGGCAGTATTCAGCAGTGCTGTGCGCAGGCCCAAGACGGTCGCAAACTGCCTGTCGAAGGTCGTCACCTTCAGCTTCGGATAGAAGGCTGCGATGAAGGCAATGTTCAAGAGGAGGACCGCGAGCATGACGTAGAGGTACGGCGGGCCGATCGACACACCGCCTATGGTCAAGTGGCGAAAAGCAGCCAGGTTCAAGTCGCCGACGAGGACCACATGCGTGTCAAGATGGACGTGGCTGAAATCAAGAGTGATCAAGATGATGCCGGCAGCGAAGAGCGCGGGGAAAACGAGGCCTTGCGGCGCGTCACCGGTGATCAGCCCGGTTTGGTTCAGCCACTCGCTGCCCAGCACGACGATCAGTCCAGCCAGCGCCGCGCCGAAGATGAGCCAGGGTGAGTTTAGATCGAGGGTCAAAGCGTAGCCAACGATAATCCCGGGGAGGACAGCGTGGCCAATCCCTTCTACCAGCATTGAGTTACGTCGCAGGACAACGAAGGCGCCGGGCAGCGCGCAGGCCAATGCAGTGACGACGGCGAGCAGGCTCGCACCGACAAGGAAGCTCATCTCTCCGACGTTTCAGTGAGCAGCTCACGCCGCAAGGCCTCGCGAGCCCGAGCGCGACGCAGAATGGTGGTGATGACGCTGCGACGCGGTGATAGCAGCAGGGAGATGAGGAACATCACGAAGAGGGTCAAGACGATCAAGGGCCCAGTCGGGACGTTGCCCAGGACGACTGACAGGTAGGCTCCCACACCGCTTCCGATCGCACCGAACGCGCCGGAGAGGACGACCAGGCTAGGTAAGCTGCTGGTCCACTGCCGTGCGGCGGCCGGTGGGGTCACCACGAAGGCGATCATCAGCACGATGCCAACCGCCTTCACCCCGATCACGATGGCGATAACGATGGTAGCAAACATGAGCGTATCGATGACTCTCGCTCGAAAGCCAAGCACCGTTGACAAGATCGGATCGAAGGTCCGCAGCGCGAACTCCTTCCAGAACAGCAGCATCAACACCAGTGCCACCGCACCGACGGCCGTGCTGGTGATCAGGTCCGCGATCGTGATGACCGAGGCATTGCCGAAGAGATAGTCGTTGATGCCGCCCTTACCGGTGAAAGGGCCATTCGAAATGATGCGCAGCAGGATCATGCCGGCACCGAAGAAGACCGTCAGCGATACGGCCATTGCCGTATCAATTCGGATCTTTGTCCGTGCCGCAATCGAGTTAGCGAACATCGCCGCGAGCGTGCCCGTTACGACAGCGCCGACCACCAGCCCAAGCATGTTGCGCCCATCGACGCCAAGGACCACGACGGCGGCCAGAAAGGCGACCAGCGTCCCTGGCAAGGCAGCGTGAGCAATGACGTCACTAATCAGGGATTGCTTACGCAGATAGGCAAAGGACCCTAGGGCACCAGCCACGAGCCCGATCACCGAGGTGCCGAAGAACACCATGCGGTAGATGTGGTTCCCAAAAAACTCGATCGGGTCGATCACGGGACTAAACGGCAGTTTCCAAGAATGCCTCGGCACCTTCGCGCGCTTCGTAGGCTGTGCGGATGTTCTCCTTGGTAAAGACCTCGTCCGCGGGGCCTGAAGCGATCACGCTGCGGTTGATGAGTGTTACCTGATTGCAGTACTGCCGCACGGTCGCGAGATGATGATGGACGATCACGCTGGTTTTTCCTTGGGCACTTAAGTCATGGAGAACGTCTATCATCGCCTGTTGGCTTTTCGCGTCAATTCCCTGGAACGGCTCGTCCAAGAAAAAAAGGTCAGGGGCCTGCACGAGCGTCCGGGCAAGGAAGGCACGCTGGCGTTGCCCGCCTGACAGCTCGCCGATCTGTCGGAAGGCGAGCTCGGCGATGCCAGTCTTCTCCAGTGCAGCCATCGACCGGGCGCGTTCGGCCTTCCCTGGGCGTCGGATCCAGCCCAGCTCGCCATAGGTACCCATGGTGACCAGGTCGATGACGGTCGTCGGGAAGTCCCAGTCCACACTCGTGGACTGGGGCATGTACCCGACACGCAGACGAACGTCGTCTAGGGGTTTCCCAAAGAAGGTCGCGCTGCCGGTCAGCGGCTTTACCAGACCCAGCATGGCCTTGATCAGCGTCGACTTACCGGCACCGTTGGGACCGATGACGCCCATCACGCTGCCAACCGGCACGTAGAAGTTCACCCGTCGCAGCACCGGGTCGGCGTGGTAGGCGACCGAGAGATTCCAGGTCTGACAGGCGACCTGCGCCTCGCTCATGACCCGCCGGTGCCCAGCGCCTCTGCGACGGTGCGCGCGTTGTAGCGGAAAACGCCCAGATAGGTGTCAACACCTGGTTCGGGGCCAAGCGAGTCCGCAAACAACTCCCTATCGGAGATCTCGACCTCCCAGCCCTGTGCGCTGACAGCCTCCTTGAGGCTGGTGATCGCCTGGGGATTGGCCAAGTTGTCCTGGAAGATGACGGGGATCTGGTTGTCGACGATCACCTGCGCCAGCGCGTTCATCTCTTGAGGACTCATCGTCGCTTCTGAAGAGACAAAGTCAGTTGCGTAGACCTTGATGCCGTATGTCTCGCCGAAGTAGTTGAAGGCATCATGGCCAGTGATCAAGATGCGTGATTTTGCTGGGATTGTTGAGAGCATAATCCTGGCATCTGCCGCCGCCGCTGCGATTTCGGCGATGTAGGCATTCGCGTTCTCTTGATACTGCGCGGCGCCAGCGGGGTCGAGCTCACTCAGTTTGTCGGCTATGTAGCCCACGACGAGCGCCCAGGCGTCGGGGCTGTTCCAAACGTGTGGGTCGTGCAGAGGGTTACCCTCTGCATCGGTCTCCGGCCAGTCCAACAGCATTTCTTTTGGCAAGAGCTCACCGACAGCGACCTGCTTGTCACCCAAACTCGACAGCTGATCATCCATCCGCGCTTCCAGATGCAGCCCGTTCCAAATGACCGCGTCAGCGTTCCGGATCGTCTCGATGTCCTTCGTTGAGGGCTGGTAGGTGTGCGGATCGCCGCCTGGCCCAACCATCGTGGTGATCTCGGCCTCTGGTGCTACATTGGCAACAGCGTCCGCTAAGTAACCTGTCGTTGCATAGACCGTTATGACATCATCGCGGCTTTCCGCCAGTACAGCCGTGGCTGATCCTGCCAGCAGCAGTGCGGCACTGACGAAGCCAGCGATTCCTGCGATCCCTCTAGAGTGTCTTTGCATCAGTCTACCTCTCTGTCTGTCTCAACGCGGACCTTCGGCGCCGATCACCCTTTGACACTGCGGCTCTGGACACCAGCATCCCGCATCACCGTGACCAGCCCGGGGGCTCAGACGGTCGATCAGCGGAAGGTTGGATCGATCGGCTGGTTGCAGAACCTATAGCGCCGAAGAGGCGCGAACAATAATTATTCTCACCAACGGCTGCTCTCACTTGCGTCACAGGAGAAGATCAATTCTCTCTCAAAAGGTGCAAAACATATCAATCCTTCAGTTTATGGTGCATCGAGCAGATCCAATCAGGGCTGTTTGCAATTAAGACCCTAGAAGGCGAGCTGGCCAACGCTGGGTCCGCTCTGCGAGCTCAGCATCCTCTGCCTCCTGGTCGTTCGATGCTTGGGCACGCAGTCTGCACGGGGCCTTAGCCATCTTCGTAGAGCATCTCCCAGCGATCCGGCCCGATGACCTGGACCAGGACCTTGCTGCCAATGCTGGCGCTGGCGACGCTGCCCATGTGCGGCCGGGCACCGTCGTAGGTGCCGAGCCAGCCCTGATCAGGCCTAGGGCAGGCCAAGGTCAGCGCAAGATGCCGTCCATCGGGCAAGCGCTGATGCACGCAAAAGCCACTGCCCCAGAGGACTTGCCAGACCTCGTCCGTGCCGCTGCCGTCGGGCGCCAGGTTGCGGTGCCAATGGTCGAAGCGGCCATAATCGATGCCCGCTTCCACGCAGTGCAGCTGCGGATAGGTCTGGCCGTGGGTTGTGACCTCGCTGGTTAGAGCACCGCCGCCGGGTACGTGCGGTCGCTGCCGGGCCTCTTCGATCAAGGACAGAAGGCGCGCGCGGGGCAGCAGGTAGGCGTCCAGCAGTGCTTGGCGTGCATCGGCGGAGATTGTTTCTGCGCGGCGCTGCGCATCCAGACTCTCCGGCAGCTGCGCTACTGGCAGTGGCCAGATCCGCATGCCGACGGGGGCGATGAGACTGTTAGCATCTTCCAAGGAGATCGGCGCAGAGGTCGCCCCGTCGAGGCTGACTGATAGACCGGAGTGGGTCATCTGCATGGGCCCTATAGCCAGACGAAGTCGGTGGCGGTCAGTTGGCCGGCGTTGGTAACCCCATCGACCAGGAAGGCGATATCCGTCGTCCCGTCGCCATCCTGATCCACCTGCACCTGACGGCTACCATCGAAGCGGGCCTCGCTATCGCCGCTACCGCTGAACGCTGCGCCGCCGATATAGGCAAAAGTGCCGACCTCGAGTCCCGTGGCGAAGACCAGCTTGTCCGCGCCGTTGGCAGCGTTGAGCAGTTCGCCGTCGAAGTCGCGGATCACCGGACCGCCGGAGTTGCCGATCCCTAAGCTCGCTTCGGTGAAGCGGAAGCTGTCGTCGCCAGAGCCGCCGAAAGCCACGTCGCCAGATGCCATCCAGAGGGTATCCGCCCCACTCTCACCCTGCAGCCGGTCGTCGCCGACCCCGCCGAAAAGCTGGTCGTCACCTGCGCCGGCCTCGATCAGGTCGTTTCCGTCCTCGCCACGTAGCGCGTTGTTGCCGGAATTGCCCTCAATCGTGTTGTCCAGGCTGTTGCCGGCGCCGTCGATGTTCCCGAAGTCAGCCTGCATGCGCAGGTTTTCGAGGAAGTCGCGAATGCCGCCATCCGGCAGGGTGAAACTGACCTCGGCGCGGACCAGATCGGTGCCTGCCCCATCAAACTCCCTGACCTGGTCGGTGGCGGTGTCGACCACAAAGGTGTCGTCGCCAGAGCCACCGGTCATGATGTCGGCGCCGTCTTGACCGTTCAGGACGTCCTTGCCGCTCAGCCCGAAGAGGCGATCGTTGAGGTTGTTGCCCACAAGCGTGTTGGCGAAGGCATTGCCCCGCAGGTCCGCATTGCCGGCCTCTTCGTTGATGTTGGCGCGTTCAATGTAGGCCTCGGCGCCCGTGCCCAAGGTGTAGGCGTCGGCGTTGGAGAGCAGCACATCTGCGCCGCCGCCCATCGTCTCCAGCACCAGATCGCCTGCAGTGTCGACGATGAAGGTATCGTTCGACGCGCCGCCGACCAGGGTGTCAACGCCGCTGCCGCCATTCAGCCTGTCTCCACCCTGACCGCCGTAGAGCAGGTCGCTGCCGGAGCCCCCAGCCAGCCGGTCTCCGGCTGCATCCCCGAAGAGGACATCCATACCCAGCCCCCCGAAGAGGCTGTCGCCGTCACTCCCACCCAGAAGGGAATCGGCGCCGCTGAGCCCGCGCAGGTTATCGATGCCGCTTCCGCCATACAGACGATCGACACCGCTCTCACCAAACAGGAAATCCGTGCCTGAATTGCCGAAGAGAGTATCCGCACCCAGACCCCCGAAGAGGCTGTCGCCTTCACTCCCACCCAGAAGGGAATCGGCGCCGCTGAGCCCGCGCAGGTTGTCGATGCCGCTTCCGCCATAGAGGCGATCGACGCCGCTCTCACCAAACAGAAAATCCGTGCCGGAGTTGCCGAAGAGAACATCCGCACCCAGACCCCCGAAGAGGCTGTCGCCTTCACCCCCGCCCAGAAGGGAATCGGCACCGCTGAGCCCGCGCAGGTTATCAATGCCGCTTCCGCCATAGAGGCGATCGCCACCGCTTGCGCCAAAGAGGAAATCCGTGCCGGAGTTGCCGAAGAGGCTGTTGTCGTAGGCATTACCGGTCAGCGTGAAGGAAGCCCCGCCGGTTTCGATCATCGCCACTTCGATCCGGCCGCCCGTACCCGACGGTAAGGTGAAGCTGACTATGCTGGAGACGACTGTATCCAGCGCAGCTGCAACTGCAGAATCGGCGACGACATCGCCAGCCGTATCGACGATGAAGGTATCAGCGCCGCCACCACCGAAGGCCGTATCTACGCCGCCGCCCCCGTCCAAGAGATCATTGCCGGCCTCGCCAAAAAGGAGGTCGGTTCCGCTGCCGCCAAAGAGGACATCATCCCCGACCTGACCGAGCGCGGTATCCTTGCCGGTTCCGCCGATGAGGCTGTCAAGGCCCGAGCGGCCATAGAGCGTATCGTCACCTCCCCCGCCGCGCAGCACATCCTCGCCATCCAGGCCGTTCATCAGGTCATTGTCACGGCCGCCGCGCAGCTCGTCGTTCCCAGTGCTGCCGTAGAGGGAATCAATTCCATTTTCGCCGTAGAGCGTGTCACTGCCGGAGCCGCCACGCAGCGAGTCGTCACCGGATCTCCCGTAGAGGACATCGCTACCCAGGCCACCAGAGAGCTTATCCGGGCCGGCAAAACCGATCAAGGTGTTGTTAGTGTCATCACCAGTCGCAGAGAGAACCTCGATATTGGTTATCCTAATCGTCGACCCAGCCGAGAGAAGAGAGAGCAGCGGCAGTCCACTGGCGATGGAGAAGGTATCCATACCATCGCCACCATCATAGGTCTCGCCCTCCACCAACTCCCCTAAGCCAACGAGAAAAAGGTCCTCGCCAATGTTGCCCAGGACGGTGTCTTTGCCAGAGCCGCCGGTCAGACGGTTTGTGTCCTTTTCACTGACCCCAACCCCGTCATAGGCCTGGATGTAATCTTCGCCCGATCCGCCCTCAAGGAAGGTGGAGCCAATCCCGCCGAAGATCTGATCATCTCCGTCGTCACCGAAGAGCTGTTCGCCACCGTAGACCGTGTCGGCACCAGATGAACCAAAGAGAACGGCACGGTTGGATAAGAAGCCGTAGAGGGTGTCGCTACCAGAACCCCCAAATCCCTTTCCTGCATCATAGATACCTAGGATTTCTGCCTTTCCGACAAGAAAAACCCGATCATCTCCTTCACCGCCATAGATGTATCCTGCCCCCTGCTCGTTGTAAATCGCATCTTCACCTGAATACCCCGAGAGGCTGTCCTGTCCTGATCCACCCCATAGAGTGTCATCACCATCACCTCCAAAAAGGAAATCGTTCTCAGCTTGACCACTTATTGAATCGGCTCCTGAACCAGCATAGGCGACATCGACGCCATCAGAACCAAATATTTTATCATCCCCGCTTGCCCCGTAGATTTGATCGAATGCGGCTTCACCAAGAAGACTGTCATCCCCAACACCTCCAAACAGCATGTCATTGCCAGACCCCCCATCGACACGATCATCGCCACTCGAGCCGGAAACGGTGTCGTTTCCATATCCACCAAACAAGGAGTCCGCTTCTTTCAGGCCAACAATCACATCGTCGCCAGATATCCCAAACACTGTATCAACACTGTTAGTACCAGTCAGGGTATCAGCTGACGAACTGCCGTATAGTAATGTCATCTCTTGATTTCCTGTGCGTTTTTGGCTCCTCCAGACTGTCGTCTGCCATCTGAAGATTTCAATAGAAAGAGCTACTCAGAGGATACAGAGACAGTTGAAGGGCTCTTCCTTTTATTGCCACACAAAGTCCGTGGCCGTAAGCTGATCCGGCGCGGTTAGCGCATTCATTGTGAAGCCAATGTCGGCGACCCCGTCGCCATCCACATCGACTTCCACCTGGCGCGACCCGGCGAAGCGCGCCTCGCTGTTGCCCGACGCGGAGAAGGTGGCGGATCCCACGTACTGGAACGCACCCGCTTCCAGGCCGGTCGCGAAGACCAACTTGTCCTGGCCGTTCCCGGCACCCAAGGAGGCGCCATCGAAATCGCGTATCCAGGGACCCTGCGCAGCGGCCTCCACACCCACCGGGGCGCCAGCGAAGAAGAAGGAGTCGGCGCCCGAACCACCGAAGAGGAAGTTCGCGCTTTCCATGGCCAACACATCTTGGCCGCTGTCGCCGCGCAGGATGTCGCGGCCACTGCCCCCGGCCAGGTCATCATCCCCGCCACGGCCCTGAAGCCGGTCATCGCCCGCGGCTCCATCCAGGCCATTGTCGCCCGTATTGCCCAGGATCAGGTTGTCCAAGGCATTGCCACCGCCGGACAGATCGTCCTTGCCCTGCAAACGCAGATCCTCAAGGAAAGCGCGCGGACCGCCGTCCGGCAAGGTGAAGTCTGCAGAGGCGCGGACGAGGTCGTTGCCATGGCCAGCAAACTCCCGCACCTCGTCATCGCTGCGCTCGACAACGAAGGTGTCGTCGCCGGAGCCGCCGGTCATGATGTCGGCACCACCACGGCCGTTCAAGATATCGGCGCCGCTTTGGCCGAAGAGTCGGTCATCGCCGGAGGCACCGAGCAGCGTGTTTCCGATCGTGTTCCCGACAAGATCGGCGTCGCCGACGTTTCGATTGATGTTCACCCGCTCGAAGTAGCCCAGACCATCGTTTGACAGGGTGACCTCGCCGACGTCCGACCGCAGAACATCTGCCTCCCCACCGCCGGCCAGCTCAACCACCACGTCGCCGACTCTATCGATGCTGACGGTATCATCGCCCGCACCACCGGCGACCCAGTCCACACCGCTGTCACCAGTCAGAACATCATCGCCCGCGTCACCAGTGAGCCGGTCATCGCCGCTGCCGCCAAAGATGAAATCCCGCCCCCCGCCGCCATAGAAAGCGGTGTCGTCGCCGCCGCCGCCAAACATGCGATCCGACCCGTCTTCGCCGAAGAAGTCAGTGTCATCTCCCTCGCCGCCGAACAAAAAGTCCCGTTCGTCGCCGCCATAGAAGGAAAGGTCATCGCCGTCCCCGCCAACGAGCGAGTCAACATCGACACCGCCGAAGAAGGATTCATCGTCACCAGATCCAGCGAAAAGCCTATCGTTTCCGGGTTCACCTGCACCAATGCGATCGTCTCCAACGACAAAGGTATCGTCACCCGAACCGCCATAAATCGTATCGTCGCCTAAGTATCCGATTAGCAGAAAGTCGACGCCGTCACCGCCAAAGATTGTGTCCTCTCCCAATCCTCCAAAGCCATTGTCGAATCCACTCCCACCATACAGCAACCCGTTAGAAAACATGTTGCGAAGTGCATCACTACCCGTCCCGCCGAAGAGAGTACGACCCCGGATAAAGTCGTTCCCGCTACCGCCATAGACAAGATCGCCATACGCTCGCCGCTCGTCACCGGAACCGCCAAAAACCGTCTGGCCGTATACATCTCTATCGCCACCATTGCCGCCATACACGGTTTCTCCAAAGATGTTACGATCAACTCCACTGCCACCAAATACGGTACTTCCTCCCAGATAGCGATCATTGCCGCCACCGCCGTAAACCACATCGGTTCCACCATCGCCAAACAGGAAAGCGTCCGAGAACGCACCACCGAAGACTAGGTCGTTACCCCCACCACCAAAAAACGTTTGATCTCGACCAGAACCACCAAAAATAGTATCGTCACCACTCAACGCATTAATGAACTTGTCATCTCCATCTCCACCATAGATAACATCGCTTCCATCGTCACCTCTCGCAAAGCTGTCATCACCGCTACCAAGATGCAGGACGTCGTCACCCGTACCGCCAAGGACAACGCTATCGTTTCCGCTATCACCATGAATCGTGTCTCTGCCACAACCCCCTAAGAGATTAAGGTCATTTCCTAGTCCCCCAGATACCGTATCGTTTCCCTCTTGACCCAGTGCAAGAGTATCGTTCCCCGCATCACCAAAGATGACATCGTCTCCGCTACCGCCTTGCAATGACCGATCGCTGTTTGCCCCACCAAAGAGGCTGTCAACCCCAGATCCGCCAACAAAGAGCGTGTCAATTCCGCTCCCGCCGTAGAGCCTATCATCCCCATCTAAGCCCAGGAGTCTGTCCTTTCCGCTAAGGCCGTAGATGAGATCATTCGCATCGGTTCCGACGAGCGAGTTGTTCACTCCGGCTGTCCCAACGATCACGCTCATTGCAGTTATCCTTTCTTCTAGTGAAGGAACAAGAACATGCGACTGTGACCCCCAACAGAAATTTCCCGCTCAGTCAGTTCTCAGCTTGTGTCTCAACTTCACCGACGAGCGTGGACAAGTCAGACTTATCGGCAATTCGGGATTTAACCCTTGTTGCTAGTAAGCGAAACCATCCCTGCGGGTTGTAGTCACGCTCCTCATATGACAAGCCTTGCGTATAGCCGTAGCCAAAAAAGAACTTCTGTGGGATGTTACCAAGATCAAAAGGGAACTCCCGCGGGTTTGTGGAGTCTTTGGCGCTGTTTACGCCTTCTATTATGATCTGTATTTTTCCTTGTGTGCTGCCGCCCGGAAGAGTGTCTTCATACAGGAAGACAGTGACCTCAATACGTCCCTGATCTTGAAAGTTGTAGTCCCCAAGAACCGTTGTGTTGTCACCGTGAACAAACAATACCTTGTCCTTGTACAGCGGCCACTGACCGATCTCGATATATCCGTAGTCCTGCGGTCCACCAATCGTAAGGATGCCCATGCGCTGCTGGTCTGACGTGAAACTCTCTGGCAATCGGCTCCGCACGTCGAACTGAAGCTGCAGCATCTCTCCAGCCGCAAAGTCGGCTTGCTCCGTTTCGATCGACAAGGACGCCTGTCTCTCAACGCGGACTCTTGGACCGTAGACATCGTTTTCGCTGTCGTAGTCAATATCTACTGTGTAAGTACAGTAGGAGCTCGTGAAGTACAGTTCTCTGTCAAAATCGGTGCCGCCATCGGCCGGACATTCCTCCCAACCTGTGCCAGACGAGGCAGGGATGATGTCAGCTGCCGTCCGCGGATAGAGGTAGAAGGTATTGTCGTCCGGCAGGTGAGACACGACCACGCCACGGATCGAACGGCTGGAGCGATGAATGGCGTAGAGCTTGTCATCCATGAGGGTCATGTGGGCGAGGTCGGTGCCGCGTTGGTTCATTTGGGTCGCGCCGGATTCATAGTCGTTGGTGTAGTTCGTCACCTGATTGGTGGAGATGGTTGGGCCGGGGAGAAAGGTCCCAGCCTCGCCTGAACGGCTGAAGAAGAGCGCCAGATTGACCCGGTCATTGTTCTGAAAGCCCAGTGCTGGCCCAGCATCGGTGACACGCCCCGTTCGCACCCCCTCTCTGGCACCAATCGGCCCGGAAAAACCATTCTCGAAGTCCTGGTGGATGAGGGCAATGCGCTTGCCGAAAGAGAAAGCGTGCCCGCCGATCGACGGTACCTCCAGTGGCATGGCCTCGATTGGGCTCCAGGTTTCCCCGGCATCGGTGCTATAGCTCGTCAGCATCATCTGGGAGGAGGGACGATCCACCCGGGTGAAGTTCCGGTAGTAGAGGAAGAGTGTGCCCGTCTCGGGATGCTCGGCAAAGATCGGCTCCCAGATGTCGAAGGCCGGTGGTGGGGTGAGGCGGCTGGAGGTCTGCCAAGTCGCACCAAAGTCGTCGGTGTAGAGGACAGCCGAGTCATGACGGACACCGTTGTCGGGGTCCTGGTTGTCCGGCATCACCGGCAAGATGATGCGATCGTTCTTCGACATGTCCGACTGATGCTTCAGTTGAAGGGCGTTAGCGGCGGAGAAGGCAAAGCCACCCGGACCGATACCGCCGATGTCGGTGCCGGCGAAGTTGATCTTCTGCACCTGCCACTGCGCCGTCGGGTTCTGCGCCGAATGCTGCAAACGGCCCCAATAGGTGCCACGCTGCGGGCCGAGGCTTTGGGTGAAGAAAGCCCAGAGCTCCTCCACGTAGACGCCCGATGACTGCTTCACGTCTACGACCAAGAGATCCGGCGCCCATTGCCGGTTGTCGGGAGACACGGGGCTGGTCGGATCGCTGGGATCTTTTCGCATCTGATCGACAAAGAGACCGTCTAGATTAGGCGCAGTCCAGTTGTTGAGAAAGGCATGCTCGCGATCTTCTTGATCAGTGCGCGCAGGATCGTCGATCACTGGAGCCTTTGATAAAATGATACGTTGCCCCGCAACCCCCTCCTGGTCACTGTATTTGGGGATCATGTTATGCCCGACAGGGATTTTCCCCTGTTTTTCAAAGCTATATTCACCCATAGTGGTGTCTACCGGGCTCGGAGTTCTCCTATTGTTGCTTGACCAGATCGCCCACCAGGCGTTGTCGAAGAAAGCCAGTGCCGGCATGTGGTTGTAGATGTTTGGGCCGTAGAGTAGGCTGGTCGTATCCTCATTTTCGTAAACATGATAGTACCAGTTTCGTGCCTGGGTATTCGTTTGGTCTCGCTCACACCCAACATAGGTGTCGTAACTGGCATTGATCTCGCAAAAGACCTTGCGCCGCGTAACTGGTACACCGTTCTGAGTTTCCTGGATGGTGATGACCCGATCCCACCAACGGAGCGTCTCTACTGCCCCAAACTCATCTCTTACTTCCAAGGGAATCATATCGTACAGCGTGGTGTACTTGAAGGTCGGCAGGTAAAACTCGTAGCAGTTCCACTGTTCATTCACCGGCAGGCTGCTGTTGGCGGCCGTGCAGGTGTCACTTCCCGCGTTTATGGGGGGGGGGGCAGCCAGCAAGGCGAAGCCACCAAACGTCAAGGCTAGCGACAGAGCACGGATCGTCATTTTGTATCTCCTCCTCGACCGCGGGCGAGGCGACCGGCCCCCCAGCGAACGAGGCCCCTACCCTGCCAGCGCACACCGCACGACCGTTCCATTGCGTGCGGCCTTTGTTATTCTTGCCGGGAAGGTTGTCACAGTAGAGGGGTGAGAGAAAGAGAAAAAAGTGTTACAGGCGTCTGATTTTTCGCCTGAGGATCGCAGTGCGAGTATCAGCAGTTAATCTATCAGATTGAATTTAGAGCATAATGAGACGGTGTTGATGCCTTATGTACCACCCACGTAAGTCCTCTCCCGAGTTTGTCGAAGGGCTGAGCAGCGGGCTTTAGCCCGCGTCCGTCGAAGGATGTGCCCCACGCTCGGTGCTGGCCGCAGATCCTTCGACGGACGCTCGCTTGCGCTCGCTGCTCAGGATGAGGTCAGGGCTCGAGGACAGGATCGCCTCGACCTGGATCATAATCGCTACAATGGTTACGCCGTGATTGAGTAACGACACGCGCCTGCAGGCTGCCACCGCAGCAGAAAAAGGGCGGCACCCCCGCTTGGGGATGCCGCCCTCCTTCGTAGAAAAGCCGTAAAGGCTGAGAGGCTTAGAAGCCCATGCCGCCCATGCCGCCCATTCCACCCATGCCGCCCATGTCAGGGGCACCGCCGCCGGCGGGCTCCTTCTGGGGCTTCTCGGCCACCATGGCCTCGGTGGTGATGAGCAAGCCAGCGATGGAGGCTGCGTCCTGCAAGGCAGTGCGCACGACCTTGGTCGGGTCGATGATGCCGGCCTTCACCAGGTCGCCATAGGTGCCCTGCTGGGCGTCGAAGCCGTAGCCCCAAGTGCCGTCGTCGGTGATCTTGCCGACCACGATCGAGCCCTCGGTGCCGGCGTTCTCGGCGATCTGACGGACCGGCGCCTGCAGCGCGCGGCGGACGATGGAGACACCCACCTCCTGGTCGTGGTTCTCGCCCTTCAAGTCGGCGATGGCCGCAGAGGCCAGCAGGAGCGCGGTGCCGCCGCCGGGGACGATGCCCTCTTCCACCGCAGCGCGGGTGGCGTGCATGGCGTCCTCGACGCGGTCCTTACGCTCCTTCACCTCGACCTCGGTGGCACCACCGACACGGATGACCGCAACACCGCCAGCCAGCTTCGCCAGACGCTCCTGCAGCTTCTCACGGTCGTAGTCGCTGGTGGTCTCCTCGATCTGGGCGCGGATCTGGTTGCAGCGGGCCTGGATGTCCTCCTTGGCGCCGGCGCCGTCGACGATGGTGGTCTCTTCCTTGGTCAAGACCAGCTTCTTCGCCGTACCCAGCATGTCGATGGTGACGGACTCAAGCTTGATGCCCAGGTCCTCGCTGATCACCTGACCGCCGGTCAGGATCGCGATGTCCTCCAGCATGGCCTTGCGGCGATCGCCGAAGCCCGGGGCCTTCACGGCGGCGACCTTCAGGCCACCACGCAGCTTGTTGACCACCAGGGTGGCCAGCGCCTCGCCCTCGACATCCTCGGCGATGATCAGCAGCGGACGGCTGGACTGCACCACGGACTCGAGCAGCGGCAGGATCGGCTGCAGACCGGAGAGCTTCTTCTCGTGCAGGAGAATAAGCGGGTTCTCCATGTCGACGATCATCTTCTCGGCGTCGGTCACGAAGTAGGGCGAGAGGTAGCCGCGGTCGAACTGCATGCCCTCGACCACGTCCAGCTCGGTCTCCAGGCTCTTGGCCTCCTCGACGGTGATGACACCCTCGTTGCCGACCTTCTGCATGGCCTCGGCGATCATGGTGCCGACAGCGGCGTCACCGTTGGAGGAGATGGTGCCGACCTGGCTCACCTCTTCCGAACCGGAAACGGCGGCCGACTTCTCCTGCAGGTAGGCGACGACCTTCTCGACGGCCAGATCGACACCGCGCTTCAGGTCCATGGGGTTCATGCCGGCGGCCACGGCCTTGGCGCCCTCGCGCACGATGGCCTGGGCCAGCACGGTGGCGGTGGTGGTGCCGTCGCCGGCCAGATCGTTGGTCTTGCTCGCGACCTCACGCACCATCTGTGCGCCCATGTTCTCGAACTTGTCGTTCAGCTCGATTTCCTTGGCGACGGTGACGCCGTCCTTGGTGGTGCGCGGTGCGCCGAAGGCCTTGTCGATGACGACGTTGCGGCCCTTGGGGCCCAGGGTGACCTTCACGGCGTCGGCCAGGATGTCGACACCCTTCAGCATACGCTGGCGGGC
>JBCBSF010000090.1:0-24622 GCA_039819325.1 Pseudomonadota bacterium
GCGGTGCTAACGGCCCGCCTTTCGACGGGGGCTCGCCTCCGGCTCGCTGCTCAAGACGAGGGTGTGCTTGTGGAGACTTTGTATCTATCTGAACTCATCATGCTCTAGTGACACTGCTAGGGGTTTTGGTTGTGTCGCGTAGAGGCGGGGGCGCGGTTATGCGCAGCCGGCGATCCAACGACGCCAGCGGCTAGGCGGCCAGCGCCGCTAGCGCCTTCGCCCGGTCGTCGTGCACCTGCAGGATGCGCAAGAGGCCGCTGATCTCGAAGACCTGGCGGATGTCGCCCTTCAGCGCGGCGAGCGCGAAGCGGCCGGCGTCGCCGCGCAGGCGCTTGGCGGCCAGCAGAACGACGCGCAGGCCGGCGCTGCTGATGTAGTCTAGCTGCTCCATGTCCATCAGGATGCTGGTGGCGCCACCGTCCAGGCTGGCCTTCAGGCTGGCCTCCAGATCCTTGGCGGTGGTGCTGTCCAGCCGGCCGCCAAGGGTGAAGATCAGGATGCCAGACTCTTCCTCCTGGGTCATAGTCAGGTCGCTCATGGTCTGGGTTCTCCCTATTCGCTCTGGGCTTGCCGCGGTAAGGTGATGGAGACCTGGTTGCGCCCCCCGGCATGGCGATAGTCGAAGCGGCTGGATAGCGCGCGGACCAGATGGATGCCAAGCCCGCCGATCGGGCGATCGTCCAAAAGTGCGTCCAGGTCGGGCTCTTCGCTCGCGGTGGGGTCGTAGGCAGGCCCGTCGTCGGCGATGAAGACTTGCACCAGTTCCCCTTCGCGGGCCAGTGAGACGGCGATGCTGATTTCCGCGTTGGAGAGCGGCGCTGCATGCATGACGATGTTGGTCAAGAGCTCTTCCAGACAGAGCGAGAGGGCATAGCTGCTGCTGCTGGAGAGCTCCTCCTCCTCAGAGAAGCGCTCCACGGCCTCTTGCACCTGGGCCAGATTGTCGAGCTGACCGGTAATCGCGAGTTCGACTGCTGCCGGCATGACGCCTGCTCTAGCCCTCCAGCAAGCCGCCCTCCCGTTGGCGGCTGACACTTTCCGCAGCATGCCAGTCCGCTGCCTATGCCGCTAGAGCTTTGCCACTCACACCCGCTCTAGCATGACGGCGATGCCTTGGCCGACGCCAATGCACATGGTGCAGAGCGCATAGCGGGCGCCTTGCTCGACCAGCTCATGGGTGGCGGTCAAGGCGAGGCGGGCGCCGGACATGCCGAGCGGATGACCCAGGGCGATGGCGCCGCCGTTGCGGTTCACCTGTGGGGCCTCGTCGGGGAGGCCCAGCTGGCGCAGACAGGCCAGCGCCTGGGCGGCGAAGGCCTCGTTCAGCTCGATGACTTCGATATCGCCGATAGGGATGCCCAGGCGCTCAGTCAGTTTCTGACTGGCTGGCGCCGGCCCCATGCCCATGATCCGCGGCGCCACGCCGGCGGTCGCCATGCCGATCACCCGCGCCTTGGGCGTTAGGCCGTACTTGGCCGCGGCCGCCTCACTGGCCAAGAGCAGGGCTGCGGACCCGTCGTTCACGCCGGAGGCGTTGCCAGCGGTCACGCTGCCACCGTCGCGGAAAGGTGTGGGCAGCTTCGCCAGGCCCTCCAGGGTGACGCCGGCGCGCGGGTGTTCGTCGGCATCCACCACCTTCGGATCACCCTTGCGCTGCGGGAGGGTGACCGGGGTGATCTCTTTCGTCAGGCGGCCGGAGGCCTGGGCGGCGGCGGCGCGTTCCTGGGAGCGGAGCGCGAAGGCGTCTTGGTCGGCGCGGGAGACCTGGTAGTCCTCGGCCACGTTCTCTGCCGTTTCCGGCATGGAGTCGATGCCATACTGTTTTTTCATCAGCGGGTTGACGAAGCGCCAGCCGATGGTGGTGTCGTGGATCTCAGCCTGGCGGGAGAAGGGCGTCTCTGCCTTGCCCATGACGAAGGGCGCGCGGCTCATGCTCTCCACCCCGCCGGCGATCATCAGATCGGCCTCTCCGGCGCGGATGGCGCGTGCGGCGGAGCCCAGCGCGTCGAGGCCGGAGCCACAGAGACGGTTCACCGTGCCGCCCGGTACGCTCTCCGGCAGGCCGGCCAGTAGGCTTGCCATGCGGGCGACGTTTCGGTTGTCCTCACCGGCCTGATTGGCGCAGCCATAGAGCACGTCATCCAGCGCCTGCCAGTCGACACTCGGATTGCGCTCCATCAAGGCCTTGATCGGCAAGGCAGCCAGATCGTCGGTGCGCACCTTGGAGAGTGCACCGCCATAGCGGCCGATCGGCGTGCGGGTCATGTCGCAGAGAAAGGCGTCCATTGGGCAGCTCCTCCTGGGGGGCGTTTCTTGTGTCTAGCGAATGTGCCTTGTTTTGCCGGCGCGCGCGAGGCACTGCCTTGGCATAGGTCTCTTGTTGAAAGGGTGGAGCGCCAAGTGCCACGGGCTCTCGTATCGCGGTGTGACCGCTTGGGCGATTTGGTCTTGAGCCTGCCGGCCGCCAACCTGCTGCGCCGGGCCGGATTCCATGTGACTCTCCACTGCGCTGCCTATGCCCGCGATATCGCTCTCTGGGGGTTGGAGAACGGCCTCTACGATGCGCTCTGGGCGGTGGGTGAGCCGCCGCCGGAGCATTTGGACCGGGAGACCTGGGGCCTGGCGCTCTATCGCAGCAAGCCGACCTTGGAGGCCTTTCGGAGCCTGCGGTTGAAGCGGTGCTTCGGTCCTTACTCCAAACCGGCCAGCTATCTCGACTTCACCAAGGGACTGCGGCAGCGGCGCAGCCAGGTGGTCAAGAGCGAGATGGCCTACAATCTGGATCTGGCGCGTGGCCTGGCGGCTTGGGCTGGGCTTGATGCGCCCGCTTTTGTGCCGTTGCCGGTGCTGCACCTGCCAGAGCGCTGGACGAGTCCGCGCCCCTCGCCCGATTGGGTGGCGGTGCTCTCCAGCGGCGGCTCGGCGCAGAACTGGCCGGTGGAGCGCTACCTCTCCTGGCTTGCGGACCAGCGAGCGCCGGGCAGCAGCCTCGACTTCTTGGTGCAGGGTGTGGATGCCGAGGCGCGGCTGGCGGCCTTGCAGGCCAGCGGCATCCTGGACCAGCCCGGTGTCGGGCTGGTGCGGTCTTTCGATCAGATCCGCGACCTCATCGCTTACCTCTCCGGCGCCGGCCAGGTCTTGAGCTCCAGCACCGGGCCGCTGCACATCGCCTACGCGGCGGGCCTGCCGGTCTATGGCATCTTTCCTGATGAACCCCGGGTCGAGAGCTTCGAGCGCTGGCAACCGGCTGGCTACGCCAACCCGCAGCGACCCATCAAGCTGCCGCTTCTGGGCTAGGGCGGAAGCGTCAGGGAATGACACGGGCCGCCCGTAGCTCGTCGAAGTGGCGCAGGAACATGGCCTCGCTGTCCTGCACCTCATGGAAGCCCGCCAGCTTGGCCTTGGTCGTCGCCGAGGCGATGTCCCAGTCGGCGGCGAAGACATAGTCAGCAAAGGGCCAGGAGACGAGCCGCTCGAAGGGAAGGGGCTGCAGATCGTGCTGCTTCACCAACTCCGCCCAGAGTGGCGCCTTGTCGGTCATCATCTGCGTCAGGTTCAAGGGCTGCGCCGGCGCCCAGTCGAGACCGAAGGCCTCGGCAAAGCGGGGCCAGAGCTGCTCCCAGCGGAAGAGGTCGCCGTTGGTGATGTTGAAGGCCTGATTGGCCGCGGCGGGGCTCTCCGCCATCCAGACAAGGGAGCGCGCGAGCAAGCCGGCGTCCGTCACCTGATAGAGCGCGCGCTGGTTGCCCAGGCTGCCGGGATGGCGCAGCGGCAGGCCCAAGGCCTTGCAGAGGCTGGCATAGACGGCGATGGCGAGCACCAGGTTCATCGGATTGCCGCTGGCGTAGCCGCAGACGGCATGCGGGCGTGCCGCCGACCAGCTCCAGGCCTGGCCGGCTTGGCGTCCGCTCAGCAGGTCCTGCTGGTCGTAGTAGAAGTTGGGCGGCAGGTGGCGCGGATCGTCTTCCTTGGCCGGCGTTTTGAAGGGACCCAGGTGGCTGCCGTACCACTTGGTGCCCTCCATGAGGTTCACGTGCTGCAGGTCCTTGGCTGCAGGCTGCAGTCCGTCCAGAAAGTTGCGAAAGAGGGCTAGATTGGGTGCCACCAAGGCCGGCCAGCCGCCCGGCACCTCGACATAGGCGGCGAAGAAGGCGTGGGTGACGTCGCTCAGGTCGCCCAGCTTGGCGCGGCTGTCCGCTGGGTCCGAAAGGTCGACGGCGAGATGACGGTAGTCGCCCTCCAGGTCCGGCTTGCGGCGGGACAACGCGATGACCTGCCAGTCGGGCAGGGTCAGCAGTTCGGCCATCAGGTTGCGTCCGACGACCCCTGTGGCGCCAGCGATTAGCGCGGTCTTCATGGGCGGCGCTCCAGAAGGCCCTGCAAGGCTGCGAGCCCCAGTCGGTAGGAATCGATGCCCAGCCCCGTCACCATGCCGTCAGCCTCGCTGGCGGTCACCGACTGCATGCCGCGGCGCTCCAGGTTGGTCATGTGCACCTCGACGTAGGGCAGGGGGATGGCCTTCAGACAATCGCGCAGGGCGTAGCCGGCGTAGAGAAAGCCGGCTGGATTCATCAGCAAGCCGTCAAGGCCGTCGCGTTCTGCCTGGTAGATCCAGGAGATGGCCTCGCCCTCCAGGTTGGTGGTGCGGATGTCGAGCATCAGGCCGCGCTGCTTGGCCTCGCTCTGCAGGATCTCCTCCAACTCGGCGGCCGTTGTGGTGCCGTAGAGTTCCGGCTGGCGCTTGCCGAGGTATTCCATGTTGGCGCCTTGGATCAGCAGGATCTTCATGTGGCGACCTCCTCGTGACGCAGCAGGCTTAAGAGGCGATAGGCGCCGGCGCTGCTATGGCGTGCGGCAAGGGCTTGCGCTTCCTCCGGGCGGGCCAGGTGGAGCAGCAAACAAGACGCTACCGTTCCATCGGCACCACTGCGCAGCGCCATCTCTGCGGTGGGTGTCGGCGGTGGCCCGGCTGCTTGCCAGAGGGACCAGCCCAAGACTTCTTCATCAAGGGGTTCTGGCGATACCTCAGGCAGTGTTACCAAGGCGCCCGCAACGCTGCGGCCGCGGCTGCCGACCTGGCGGCAGACGGTGCGGCTCATGCCTGTGAAGTTAGGCATGATCGCTTGCGTCCAGGGCGTAGGCTTGGCCAGTTTGCTCAGGTAAGCCGGAGACAGGAAAACCTCCGGCGAGGCGGTCTCGTAGAGCGTGAAGAAGCGCGGGGCCGTCCCGGCAAGCGCTTCATAGCGGGCGCCAGAGCGATAGCCGGGGAGGCCGACCCGCTCCGGCAGGTGCTCCTCCTCATACCAGCGCTCATAGTCCGCCAGTGCCTCGGCGGCGCAGTCGTTCCAGATGAGCAGGCCGCCGCGGCTCATGCGCCGGTCCTCAGCAGGATTTTTCCCGCAGCCTGCCCGTCGCGCAGGCGGGCCAGGGCCGTTCCTGCCTTTGCCAGTGGAAAGACCTCGGCTATGTGCGGGTCCAGCTGTCCGGCAGCGGCAAAGGCGAAGATCTGCTCTTGCGCGCGGGCCATCCAGGCCGGGTCGCGGTCGCGGTAATCGGACCACTGCAGGCCGCTGACGGCGATGTTCTTGACCAAGAGATAGTTGGCCTTGATCGTCGGGATCTCGCCGGCGGCAAAGCCGATCACCACCAGCCGCCCGCGCCAGGCCAAGGCGCGAAGCGCAGCCTGGGTCGCAGCACCGCCCACAGGATCGATCACCGCGTCTACGCCAGCGCCGTCGGTCACTGCACGCACCTGATCGCGCAGGCTGTTGGCCAGATCCTCGGCTGCCAGATCGACTACCGCATCGGCGCCCAAGTCGCGGGCCAAAGCCAGTTTCTCCGCACCGCGCGCGCCGCCCAGAACCTGGCTCGCGCCCAGCGCCTTGGCCAATTGGAGGGCGGCCATGCCAACGCCGCCGCTGGCACCCAGCACCAAGACCCGCTCGCCCGGCTGCAGGCCGGCGCGGTCGGTCAGCGCGAACCAGGCGGTTTGATAGACCAGGCCCAAGGCGGTGGCTTGCTCAAAAGAGAGAGCTTCGGGGATGGGCTGCACCAGCGCTGCTTTGACCACCAGTTGCTCGGTGAAGGCGCCGTACTCGACCTGAGCCAGCACCCGCTCGCCGACCTGCCGATCGGTCACGCCCTCGCCCACCGCGACGATGGTGCCGGCGGCGGCCTTGCCCGGGATGAAGGGCAGGGGCGGCTTCACCTGATAGCGGCCCTCCACCACCAGGATGTCGGGGAAGTTGACGTCGCAGCAGGCGACCTGGATCAGCAGCTCGCCAGGACCCGGCCTGGGGTCGGGCAGCTCTGCCAGGCCATGGCTTTCCAGCGGGCCGAAGGCGGTGACGTGAAAGGCCTTCACCCGAGAAGATCCTCGTTGTCCGCACCCAAGGGCGGAGCGGCTTGCGGACGGTCGTCGTCCTCGCGGAAGACCGGGGCTAAAGGCACTGGTAGGGCCGGCATCTCCGCGCCCGCCTCGTTGATCAGCCGCCCGGCGAAGAGGCCACGCTCCTGGAAGTGCGGGTCGGCCAGGGCCTCCTCTAGACTCTTCACGATGCTGCAGCAGCAGTCGGCGGCCTTCAGCAAGGGCTCCCAGTGAGATGCGGGCTGGCTGGCCACGATCTCGGCGACAGCGCGCTTCGTGCCCTCCGGGTCGTTGGCGTCGGCACGCCAGGCCTCCCGCAAATCCAACAGATCGCAAAAGGCGCGCCAGAACTTGTCCTCCAAGGGGGCAGCCGCCAGCAAACGTCCGTCTTGCGTGGGATAGAGCTGGTAGCGCGGCGTGCCGCCGGTCACCAGGCCAGCCCCGTTTTCCGGCCAGTCACCGCTGGCGATACCGGCGCCCATGGCCCAGTACTGAAAGGTGAAGAGGCTGTCGGTCATAGCGATGTCGAGGAAGCAGCCCGCGCCGCTGCGCGCGCGCTGCAAGAGCGCCAGCAGGATGTTCATGACCGCGGGATAGGTGCCGCCGGCGATATCGGCGATCAGCGCCGGCGGCAGCACTGGCTGCTGCGGCGTGCCGTGGCTGAGGCTCAAGAGCCCCGTGTCGCCGATGTAGTTCAGGTCGTGCCCCGCCACCATCTTCTTTGAGCCGCTGGCGCCATAGCCGGTGATGGCACAATAGACCAAGCGCGGGTTGATCGCCTTCACCGCCTCATAGCCCAGGCCCAAGCGCTCCATCACGCCTGGGCGGAACTGCTCCAGCAGGACGTCGGCCTCTTCCAGGAGAGGGCGCAGCTTCGCTAAGGCCTCCGGGTCCTTCAGGTCCAGGGCCAGGCTCTTCTTGCCGCGGTTCAGCAGTGCGAAGTTCACCGCCTCTTTGCCCCAGAGCGGGTCGTAGAAGCGCATATCCTCGCCGCCTGGACGCTCGATCTTGATCACCGTCGCCCCGGCCTCGGCCAGGATCAGGCCGGCCATAGGGCCGGGGAGGAGGGTAGAGAAGTCGAGGACCTTGTAGCCCTCGAGCGGTTTGCTCATCTGCTTTTGCTCCTGCGGTAAGCCACGGCGGCGCGCCGTGCCGGAGCATAGGCAGGCGTGCCGTAGGCCTGAAAGAGGGCGTGGCTGACCTGGTAGTGGGCAGCCAGGCCGCCGCGCTCCAAGCGCTCGATCGGGCCGTCGGGATAGCCCAGGCCCAGCTTGCAGGTGAGGTCCATGTCGGCGGCGGTCGCCAGCCCCTCGTCCAGGAAGGTGAGTGCTGCGTTGTACTTGGGCCGCACCAGGCGGTCGATGATACGCCCCGCCCGGTCGGCGCAGACGGCGACCTGCAGACCGGCCGCCTCTAAGACGGCCTTGGCCGCGGCAAGGGCGCTGTCGGGCGTGTTCGGCTGGCGCACCAGCTCCACCAGGTCCGAAGGCGCGTCGGCGCCGTTGCGGTAGCGCGCGAAGCCCAGCAGCGTCGAGCCCTCGTCGCCAGCCGCCTCGCCGGTGTAGTCGCCCAGGCACTCCGTCCCCAGTTCGATCAGGGTGGCCCTGCGCGCCGGATCCTCCCTGATGACCTGGCCCCGGCAGTCGCCGAGGTGAATCAAGACCGGCGCGCCGGCTGTGGAGCCAGCCACAAGAGACTCCCAGTCCGGGCAGTCCCCGTGGGTGATCGTTTCATAGGTCATGGCGGATCAGGCTCCAAAGAGGGCATTGCCCTCGTAGTCGAAGAAACCGCGGCCGCTCTTACGGCCCAGATGGCCGGCGGCGACCATGCGGCGCAGCAGCGGCGGGGCGGAGGCGCGCGGGTCCAGGGTGATGGGATAGAAGGCCTCGCAAAGCCGCACCTGGGTATCCAGGCCGACCAGGTCGATCAGCTCCAAGGGACCCATCTTGTAGCCCAGGCCCACTTTGATCGCGCGGTCGATGTCGGCGGGTTCGGCAACACCGGCCTCGACGGCACGGATGGCGTCGTTGTTGAAGGGGACCAGCAGGGCATTGAGGATGAAGCCGGGCTTGTCTTGCGTCTTCACTGGGATCTGCTTGGCGGCCTCGCACCAGGCCCAGGCGGTTGCGAGGGTCTCTTCAGAGGTATTGAGGCCCGGCGAGACCTCGATCAGCTTCATCAGCTGGGCCGGCAGGCAGAAGTGCAAGCCGATCACCCGATCCTCGCGCCCGCAGCCGGACGCGATCTCGGTGATGGAGAGGGTAGAGGTGTTAGAGGCGAAGAGCGTCTCCGCCTTGCAGATCCCGTTCAGCCTGGTGAAGAGCGCGCGTTTGGTCTCCAGGTCTTCGAAGACGGCCTCGATCACCAGATCGGCCTCGGCCAGATCGGCCAGGTCACTGGTGGTCGAAAGGCGCGCCAAGGTGGCGTCGCGCGCTTCAGCTGTCATCTTGCCGCGCTGGACGGACTTCTCGAAGAAGGCGGCGGACTGCTTGGCAGCGCGTTCCAGGCCTTCGGCCTGCAGGTCGTAGCAGAGCGTGCGATAGCCTGCCCGCGCAGCGACGATAGCGATGCCCGCACCCATGGTGCCGCCGG
Source organism: Pseudomonadota bacterium (assembly GCA_039819325.1). Lineage (GTDB taxonomy): Bacteria > Pseudomonadota > Alphaproteobacteria > Kiloniellales > JACOMY01 > JACOMY01. Next base: position 8,960 of record JBCBSF010000090.1, read on the forward strand.
CGCCGCAGACGGCGACGGTCTTGATGCTACTCATTTCTCTTTGAAGCTCCGTCCGATCAGTTGCCGGTGCACCTGGTTGGTGCCCTCCCAAATCTGCGTGATCTTGGCATCGCGCATCAGCCGCTCGACCCGGTAGTCGCTGCAGTAGCCATAGCCGCCGTGCATCTGCACCGCCGCCTCACTCATCCGCATCGCCAGGTCCGAGGCGCGCAGCTTGAGGAGCGAGGCCTCCATGCCGAAGCTGGTGGCGCCGCTATCGACCAGGCCCGCGACATAGTCCAGCCAGCACTCTGTCATGGCCAGATCGCCCGCCAGGTCTGCCAGGGTGAATTGATTGCCTTGGAAGTCGATGACGGCACGGCCCGACTGCTTCCGCTCGTTCATGTAGGCCACCATGTCTGTGAAGGCGGCCCGCGCGATGCCCAAGGCGTGCGCGGCAACGCTGGGCCGCGACTTGTTGAGCGAGGCCAGCAGGATCTTCAAGCCGTCGCCCGGCGCGCCCAGCAGGTTGGCGCGCGGCACCCGGCAGCCGCTGAAGGCAAGCGCTGCGGTGGACGAGGCACGGTGACCCATCTTCTTCTCGGTGCGCAGCACCTCGAAGCCCGCCGTGCCCTTCTCCAGGATCAGGGCGGAGATGGCGGCCTTGGGCTCCTCAATCTCGCTCCACTTGCCGAAGACCAGCAGGCGGTCGGCGACGTCGCCGTTGGTGATGAAGATCTTACCGCCCTCGATGACGATCTCTTCTCCGTCGGGCGAGAAGCGGGTCTTCATGCCGGTGGCATCCGAGCCAGCACTGGTCTCGGTGATCGCCAGCGACCCCAGGCCGCCCTCGGCGATCTTCGGCAAGAGGCGCGCCTTCTGCTCCTCCGTACCGAAGTCCATCAAGGGCTTCATGCCGTGGAAGTTGGTGGCGTAGATGATTCCGGTCGAGGCACAGGCAGCCGATATCACCGCTACGCACTCCAAGTAGAGCCGGTAGGAGACGGGGGAGCCGCCATAGGCCTCCGGCACGAAGAGCGCGTTGAGGCCCAGGTCGTTCAGCGCCTGAACACTGTCCCAGGGAAAGGCACCACTCTCGTCATAACCGGCAGCCTTGGGCGCGATGACCTCCTCTGCCACGCGGGTGACCTGGTCGAGGATCATCGCCTCTTCCTCGCTCCAGGCGCGGCGCGCGGCTTGCTGTTCGATGATGGTCGCCATCAGTGGTTCACTCCCTGTGCGCCGTCCAAGTAGATCGTCTCGCCGGTGAGGAAACGAAGCTCTCCGGTCATCAGCAGGGTCACCAGCTCCCCCACCTCCTCGGCCCGGCCGGCGCGTCCTACAGGAATGCGGCTCTCCAGCCAGGCGCGGACCTTGGGCTTGGCCAGCCAGTCTTTGTTGAGATCGGTTTCGATGTAGCCTGGGGCCACATTGACTGCTGTGATGCCGTCCGCGGCCCACTCGACGGCCAGACAGCGCACCATGGCTGCGACGGCGGCCTTTGAGGCGCAGTAGGCCAGGTTCTGCGGCACGCCCAAGCGGTCGAAGAAGCTGCCCAAGGTGACGATGCGACCGCCGCCGGCGGCCTTCAGGTGCGGATAGGCGGCCTGTGCGCCCAGGAAGACCGCCTTGGCGTTGAGATCCAGGACCTGGTCATAGTCCGCAGCCGCGAAGCTCTTGGTCGGGCCTTTCAGATGCAGGCCGGCATTGGCCACGAAGCCGGTGATCGGGCCAGCCTCGGCGATCTCGGCAAAGGCGGTAGCCAGCGCCTTCGCATCGCTCACGTCGCAGGCCAGCGCGGTGCCGACCGGTGCCTGGCCACTGCGTGACAGCGAGACGACCGCGTGCCCCGCGTCGTGCAGCTGGCTGACGATTGCGGCCCCGATCCCGCGGGAGCCGCCAGTCACCACGATCTGACCTGCTTCAGGCATCGCGGATCTCCGGCTTACGCTTCTCTTCGAAGGCGGCCATGCCCTCCTCCGCGTCGGCCGTCTGATAGGCCAAGGTCGAAAGCTCAGCCTCCACCTTCAAGCCCTCATGCAGCGGCAGGTCGGCGGCGCGGGTCACGGCGGCGCGGGCGAAGCCTTGCACCGGCTGGCTGAAGCGGGCGAAGGCACCGGCCAGGGCCTCGGCCTCCGCCAGCCCCTCTTCCGCGGCCACGATGCGATTGACCAGGCCCCAGCGCTCGGCGGTCTCCGCATCGACCGTCTTGCCGGTGAGGATCATCTCGAGCGCACGGGCTTCGCCGATCAGACGGGGTAGGCGCTGGGTACCGCCGTAGCCTGGGATGAGGCTCAGCTTGATCTCCGGCAGGCCCAGCTTGGCTGCCGGCGTGACGAGGCGTGCGGTGCAGGCCATGGCCAGCTCCAGCCCGCCGCCGAAGGCAAAACCGTTGATCAGTGCGACGGAGCATTGCGGCAGGCGATCCAGCTTGGCGAAGACGCCCTGGCCCAGCTCGGCACCGCGCTTCTGGGCTATCAGGCTGCGGCCGCGCAGTTCCTTGATGTCTGCACCGGCACAAAAGGCCTTGTCGCCAGCCCCGGTGATGACAAGCGCACGGGCGTCACTCGCGGCCACCTGGTCGAAGAGGCGGCTTAACGCCTCCAGAATGGCGAAGGAGAGCGCATTCAGCGCCTCAGGCCGGTTCAGGGTGATGAGCGCGATCTGGCCGCGCCGCTCCAGGGTGGGCATCATGCTGCGGTCTCCTCAGGCGCGGTAGCGGATGGGTTCAGGGCTGATATCGCCGGCCCTGGTTTGCTCGACCAAGGCGCGCTTCAGGATCTTGCCCGACGGCGTCAGCGGAAAGGCCTCCAGGGCTAGGAAGTACTCCGGCATGTCGTACTTCGAGAGGCCTTGCGCCGCTAGGAACTGCAGCAGCTCCTCCGGCGCGGCGCTGCCGATGATGGCCAGGCAGACCTTCTCACCCAGGCGCTCGTCGGCGACGGGGAAGGCGGCAGCCTTCTCCACCGCACCATGACGCAGCGCTAAGCTTTCGATGTGGCTGGGATGGATGTTATGGCCACCGCGGATGATAAGGTCTTTGAGCCGCCCGTGGATGGTGAGATTGCCGGCCTCGTCCAGCGCGCCCAGGTCGCCGGAGCGGAACCAGCCGTCGCGGGTGAAACTAGCATCGATGGCGGCCTGGTTGCCGAAGTAGCCCAGCATGAGGGCTGCACCACGCCCGACGATCTCTCCCACCTGGCCAGGGCCCAGCAGGCGGTCTGGATCTTCACTATCGGCGATGGCGACCTGATAGGCCGGCCCGCCGCGCCCGCAGGTCGCCAGGCTGGTGGCGATGCTGTCGTCCGGGTGGGTGTACTGGTGCGAGGAATTCTCGGTCATACCGTAGATGTTCTGCGGTTTGATGCCTTGCGCGACGAAGGCCTCGGCAACCGAGGGCGGGATGGGAGAGCCGGCCATGTAGAAGGTGCGGACCTTGCCAAGCCGCGCGAGACCACGCGCCTTTTGGGCCGCCAGCATGTCCATGGCATGGGTCGGCACGCCCATGACATAGGTGGCCTCGCTCTCCAGCAGCCAGTCCAGGCGGTCGCTCTCCGCCGGCGGATCGTCCGTCACCAAGGCACAGCCACTGACCAGCCATTGGCCAACGGCGACCCAGGCGATGTGATGTGAGAGTGGGCTGAGGCTCAGGAGGATATCGTCGGGCCCCAAGTCCCAATCGCGCACCAGATCCCTGGCATTGGCCAGCAAGGTGTTGGCCGAATGCATGACGCACTTGGGCTGGCCGGTCGTGCCGGAGGTGAAGGCCAGGTAGGCCACGGCGTCGGGGTTGTCGGCAGCCGGACTTCCTGGCTGCGCCGCAGCCGTCGGCAGATCGGCGGCGTCCCAGACCGCCTGCAGGCAGGGCGTTGCGCGCAAAGCGGCTTCGGCCTCAGCGTCGCTCCGATCCGCGCCCCAGCCCTCTTCGGTGATCAAGAGACGCGCGTCGAGCCGGGTCAGCAGGGTCCCGACCTCTGCGCAGGTGTAGGTGCGGTGAAGCGAGGGGTTGCAGGCCAGGCCCTGACGGCTGGCGGCGAGGAAAGCCACCACCGTCTCCAGCCGGTTGGAGAGCCAGAGCGACAGGCGGTCGCCGGCGCCGAGCCCCAGCGCCTCATAGGCTGCCGCCAGGTGCTCGACCTCTGCAAGTAAATCCGCCCAAGTGAGCCGGCGGCGCCCGTCGCGCAGGGCAAGTGCCGCGGGCTGCGCCTGGGCCTGGCTCTTTAGCAGACTGAAGAAGGTCTCCGCACGCCAGAGGCCTTGGTCGTAGTAGGCGCGGGCCTTGGCCGGGTCGTGCAGGGTGAGAAGCGGGCGCATGGCGCTATTGGCCGAAGCGGTCCGGATTGGGCGTGCGGCGGCCTGCGAAGGCCTCGCGCAGTTCCGCGGACTCCTCGCTGTCCAGATAGCTGCGCAAGAGCAGATCGTGGGCGACGCGGGCCAGGCCGCCGACACCGCCGTGCCGTGCGTTAAAGGCCGCCTTCACGCTGGCCAGCGCAAAGCTGCCGCGCTCCGCCACTTCCAGCGCGAAGGCCTCGGTCTCAGCGTCCAGATCGGCGTCGGGTACCACCTTATTGATCAGGCCCAGGCTCAAGGCCTCCGCGGCCGGGATCTTGGGGTTGCGGTACCACATCTCCTTGGCCTTCTTCTTGCCGACCAGGTCTTCCAGGTACCAGGTGCCGTAGCCGGCATCGAAGGAGCCCATCATCGGCCCGACCTGACGGAAGACGGCACTCTCCTTCGCCACGGTCATGTCGCAGACCATCTGCAGGACATTCCCGCCGCCCACGGCATAGCCGTTCACCTTGGCGATCACCGGCTTCTGCAGGCGGTCGATGGCCTCGTACATCTCCAGGGTCGGCAGCACGCCGGCATAGAGTTTGGTATCCGGCAGGCCCTCCTTGCGCCCGCCGATGCAGAAGAAGCGGTCGCCGGCGCCGGTGATGATCAAGACCCGGGTGCGGGTCTCGTTGCGCACCGCCTCGATCGCGTCGCGGATCTCCAGGCACATGGCGGCTGTGAACATGTTGCCGTCGTCGGGCCGGTTGAGCGTGATCTGCCCCAGCGGGCCGCGCTCCTCGTAGAGAATGGTCTCGTAGCTCATGGGGGTCTCTCCCTCTAGATCACGCCTTGCGCGGCGAGCGCGTCGATTTTGTCTTTGTCATAGCCTAGCAGGTCCGCCAGCAGGCTGGCCTTGTGTTGACCCAATAGCGGCGGTGGCAAGCGCGGCGTCACGGCAGCGCCGTCCACCTGAATGCCCAAGCCGACCTGCGGCAGCCGCCGGCCTTCGTCTTCCAGCCGATAGAAGAGACCGCGGTCGATCAGCGCCGGGTCTGCTGTCACCTCGTCCACGCGGTTGATCGGTCCGGCTGGCACACGGGCCGTGGCGAAGGCGGCGAGCCAGGCATCGCGGCCTTGCGCTGCCAGGGCCGTCTGGATCTCCGCCACCAAGTCCGCGCGCTTGGCCCGACGCTTGGCATTGCTGCCTTCCTCTGGATGCTCGGCGCGCTCCGGCTTGCCCACCGCCTGCCAGAAGCGCCGCCAGATGGCGTCGGAGCCGAGGCCCAGGGTCAGTGGTTGATCGGCCGTTTCGAAGGTCTGATAGACGGCAATGACGCTGTCGGTCCCGCCGGAGCGCGCCGGCACCTCGCCCGAGCCGAGGTAGGGCAGGATGCGGCAGGCCATGAAGCGGGTCATGGACTCCACCAAGGCCACGTCCAAAAGCCGCCCCTTGCCGTCGCGCTGACGGGCGAAGAGGGCGGCCAGGCTGGCCAGCGCCGCGTCTTGGCCGGCCAGCAGGTCGGCGGCGGGTGCTCCCACCTTCTGCGCCGGCCGGTCGGGCGTGCCGGTCAGGTCCATGACCCCCGAATAGCCCTCGGCGATCAGGTCGTAGCAGGCCTGTTCCGCCCGCGCGCCGGTCAGACCGAAGCCAGTGAGCGAGGTGAAGATCAGGTCCGGCTTCAGAGCGCTCAAGGTCGCATAGTCCAGACCCAGCTTGCGTTGCACTGCCGGTGGCTGGTTGGTGACCAGCAAGTCGGCCTTGGCCAAGAGCCCCTCGAAGACCGCACGGCCTTGCGCCTGGCGCAGGTCCAGAGTGAGGCTCTCCTTGTTGCGGTTCACCGCCAGGAACCAGAGCGACTCACCTTCTAGGAAGGGCGGCCCCCAGGCCCGGGCGTCGTCGCCTTGACCCGGCCGCTCCAGCTTTATCACCCGCGCGCCCAGGTCGCCCAGCAGCATAGTGGCATAGGGCCCGGCGATGGAGGTGGTGAGGTCCAAGACCGTGACCTCGGCCAGCAGATCCAAGCCGGTACCACAGGCCAGGCCCGGAAGGCGGTCGAGGGGAAGATCGGTCATGGCGGCTTGGGCTCCTGCGGCTGTGCGGTCTAAACTCCTTGATGCAAAAAACGTGCCAAGCGGCTTTCCCTTGGTCTTGCAGGTGCCAGCGGCCTAGAAGTGTCCTCACCGAAGACACTTGTCCTGAGGGAGGACAGCCTCCTTGTCTCCAAATGACGACACCGCTGCTGAAGCCTCCCTGGTCGGTCTCTTGGCACTGACGCCAGAGGGCCAGATCTCTGCCGCCTTGGGCCGGGGGCGAGAGCCGGCAGTGCAGACAGCCCTGCGGCGGCCAGGGTTCCGCGCTGTCTTGGCCGAACGCCGGCTGGGTGCCTTGCCGGATCTCGATTTGGCGGTGCTCTGGGCGAGGCTCGCAGGCGACGACCTCTTCCTCTTGAGCCGCGGCCGGCCGGCCGTCTTGGAGTTCCTCGTCGGCGTCGACTTCGGCTACGACATTCTGGAGCACCTCTTGAGCGACCCCTTCGATGCCATGACCGTGGTCGATGCGGAGGCCAAGGTCGCCTATGTGGCACCAGTGCATGAAAGCTTCTTCGGCTTCCGGCCTGGGGCTGCGATCGGCCGCCCGGTGCAAGATGCGATCGAGAACACCCGCCTGCACAAGGTGGTGGCCAGCGGCAAGGCGGAGGTGGGGGAGGCACAGACCATGCGCGGTGTCACCCGCCTGGTGACCCGCACCCCAATCCGAGGCCGTGACGGCCGGGTCCTGGGCGCCATCGGCCGGGTACTCTTCAAAGGACCCAAGCAGCTGGGTGATCTGAATCAGCGGATCAACGCGCTGGAGCAAGAGGTCGACTTCTACCGCCGCGAGGCCAAGGCTGCGCGCGAGCGCCGCTATGGCCTAGAGGATCTGATCGGCGAGAGCCCGGCGCTGACCCGCCTGAAGCAGGAGATCGTGCAGGTCGCCCCCTTGGACGTGCCGGTGCTGGTGACCGGCGAAAGCGGCGTCGGTAAGGAACTGGTCGCCCAAGCCCTGCACCGCCTCTCCCCACGCCGCGAAGCGCCGCTGGTCGCGGTGAACGCTGCTGCGCTACCCGACAGCTTAGTAGAAAGCGAACTCTTCGGCTACGAGGGCGGTGCCTTCACCGGTGCCGACCGCCGCGGCCGGGCTGGCAAGTTCCAGCAGGCCGCCGGCGGCACGCTCTTCCTGGACGAAATCGGCGAGATGCCGGCGCCGGTGCAGGCCAAGCTCCTGCGTGTCTTGCAAGACGGGCGGGTCGAGCGCCTGGGCGGCGGTGGGGAAAGGGTGGACTTTCGCCTGGTGACCGCCACGAACGCGCAGCTGGAGGAACGGGTCGCCGCCGGCGACTTCCGCCTGGACCTCTTCTACCGCATCTCCCCCGTCGTCCTGCGCGTGCCGCCCCTGTCCGAGCGGCTGGAGGACCTGCCGGCCCTGGTGACCCACTTTCTCACCGACTTCGCCGAACGCCACGGTCGACGGCCCTTAGAGGTGGAGCCTGCTGTCCTCGCCCACCTCGCCGCCCAGCCCTGGCCTGGCAACCTGCGCCAGCTGAAGCACACGGTGGAACGCGCGGCGATCTTTGCCCAAGGCCCGGTGCTGAGCTTGGCCAGCTTCGACGGCGGCGTGGTGCCTTCTGCACCGCTGGTACCCCGTCTCGACGAGCCCTTGGCCGATGCGCTCCAACGGGTGGAGACACAAGCGATCGCGGCGGCTTTAGAGGCCTGTGGCGGCAACAAGAAGAAGGCGGCCGAGCTGCTGGGGATCTCTCGGTCCTATCTTTACAAGAGGCTCTCTGCTCTTCCTTGATGTCACCCATCCTCTCTCGCCCGCCTGCCGGTGTTCCGAAGGCGATAAGCTATCTAGCTGTGCGCGATGGAGACGGGAGTGCTCACAATCAATATGGGTCGCTGGGACAGCCAGCAGGCTAGGCTCGATGGTAACCCTAGAGATATTTTGCGCTTGATTAGGGTTACCTATGCGAGCACCATTCCCCAACCAAACTGTGTGAAGGAAGGCATCTGCGTTTTGAGGTTTCCTCCGGAAAGACTAGGAGAGTCGCTATGGCCTGGTATGCAATAATCTTACAAAATCCACTGCGGGTGACTGATGCCTTCAGCTCAATCGATGCTCTGAGGAGCGCGCATTGCGTAAGGGGAGTTCGCGAGATACAAGAGCTGGACAGTTGGCAAGATACTGGAGAGCACATAGAGAAAAGTGTCTGCGGGAAAGAAGATGTGGCAGTCGGAACAATCGGTGTCTGGGAGCAGGGGAATGGTTAAGGCTTGTTTGTTATTGTTGATAGCATTTACAGTCGCGAGCTGCACAAACTGGGAGCTGAGCCGGCGCTATGCAATCCTGTCTGATAGGACAGATTTGCAAGCACCGCCGCTAAATGTAAGCATGTTTACCCTACCGGTACCCTCGACACCAAGTGCATCGATTAGAAGTCTCTCTGATCATGGTCAAGCAGCGCTGATTCAAGCAATTGCATCGAAGACAGAAACATCTTCTGATCTTCGAGATGAGGTTAACAAGTTTTTTGCAGGCCCCGAGCCACGGAACAAGGATCACTCGAAAATCGCCAGGCGTATTGTTGTTTCTGTTTTGGATGAGATGGACGGGCTCCAACCGGCTGATAGAATCGAGGATCTAAAGATCAAAATTGTACCTGACGAAGGAGCTGTGAAATTTACCAGTTGGGATCGGTTTATTACAAAGTACGAAGAAGTTGATCTTGGTCGGATCACAAGAAATGATACGTTTACGACCGAGGGCTCACTGACAGCGGGTATACCTGGCTTGCCAGCACCAGCAGCTGCGGGCCCAGGATCTGCTCTGGCCTCAGGAACGGCAACTGTGACGTCTGTTGAGGGAATTATAGAAGAGCAGAACCTGCGGCGACGCTACATCGCTTTGGGTGGTCGTATCACACCAGGTGAATTGACCCTGGTTATGGAAGGTGTTACTGGCATAGATTTGACAGGAACATTCATTGTAGACGTGCAAATGGATGTTTCTTCAGATTTTTTGAGAACTGTGTTCTCTGTTGATCTTAAGGATGGTCGTCCTGAGGTAAGAAGGAGTGTTGAGCGTTTTCCAGCGGGGCGATGCCAAGTGACTGCGACTCTGGAGGGTTCTTACATTGTTAGGAAAGTACTGGCTGGAGCCAGAACAAATCAAGAGGGTGATGATACAATTGCTCGACTCAAAGGAACCTTTTCTGTTGAAAATGCAGTCTTGATTCCGAGCTTAGGTGTTAATGTGTCCGAGATCGGTGGTGATGAGAGTCGGATCCTTTCCATAAAGACCTCCGAATCCATCGGATTCGAATCAATGTATTTCAAGTCAATAGGTGATGCCAATCTCTTATATGATTGGCTGCTCAAGGAGGTTGGAGAGGGTCGTGCAGTGGATCTTGGCAATGATGTGAAAGTCTCAATAAAGAGTGCTGCGCCAAACAATGATGGTAACCCTATCAAAGCAGATAACATCAACACGATTAAGCCCCGATTGGCAAGTCTTAACTGCGTTTAAGGATTATCTTTTGGATTTTTACCCATAGCTGTTTGTTATCTTGAGTCTCTCATAGGAGCGTGAGAAACGCGCTGATGGCGAGGGGGCCACGCTCGTGAGGAGTTTGGCGTAGGTTCAGTCACTCGGAACGCTCATCCGCTTCACTGCTGAGAAAGGCGCGCGGGTCGGAGCGGGCGGGGTTGTCGATCATGGCGACCCAGCGCTCGCCATAGCCGCGGATATCGGCCTCTGTTGCCTGGTCCGCGCGATACATCCACTCTGGGATCAGGTAGTGCATGCCGCAGAGGTTGGCGGTCAGTTGAAAGGGCCGCAGCAGGTCGTGGATGGTCGTGAAGATGTCGAAGCCGCTGTAGTACGTCGGCTGGCCGCCGGCTGAGAGCAGCAGCTGCAAGTCCTTGCCATGCAGCTTGTCGCCGCTCCGGCCATAGGCGAAGCCGTAGGTTAGGACATCGTCCAGCCACTTCTTCAAGAGCGGCGGGCAGGAGTACCAATAGAAGGGAAACTGCAGCACGAAGCGGTCATGCGCCAGCAGCAGTTCCTGCTCGCGGGGCACGTCGATATGGAAGTCCGGATAGTCGGCGTAGAGATCTCGGGAGAGGGCGACCTTTCCGCTCTCTGCGATCTGCTCGCGCCAGATGCGGTTGACCCGGGAGGTCGTGAGGTCTGGGTGAAAGACCAGGTGCAGGATCTTCATGGCAGCAAGGGGGCCTCGCTTAAGGGTTCGGGTTAGGCGAGGCCGAAGTGCTCTAACGCCTTCTGGGCAATCTGGGGACCGCCGGACTCCTGGACGAAGTGACCGCCCTCGGGGATCTCCAAGGGCGCCGGGCAGCCTTTGATCAGGCTGCGCAGCTGGCCCATAACCGCCGGCCCCAGCATCTGGTCGCGCATGCCGATGGCCATGAAGCTCTCGCCCTGCCAGGCGCTCGACCAGAACTGAGCAGCGGCTTGAGAGGTGGCAACACCGGGCGCATCCATGCTGGTCGCAATCAGCTGCGGGAAGCGGCGCACACCCGCCTTGTAGCGCTGGTCCGGGAAGGGGGCTGCATAGGCCGCCGCCTCGGCATCGCTGATCACCGGCTCGTACTTCTGCATCACGAAGGCGAGCGGCGCGTCCGGATTGCTGGTGATGTCGGCCTTCCACTCCTCGAAGGCCGGGCTCTTCACCGGACCCACCATCAGGCCGGTGTTCATGAACACAAGGCGCTTGAAGCGCTCCGGGAACTCCATAGGCAGGGTCAGGCCCAGGACGCCGCCCTAGTCCTGGCAGACAAGGGTGATGTTCCTCAGATCCAGCTGGCGGATGAAGGCCAGCATGTAGTCACGGTGAAAGTCGAAGGTGTAGACGCTGTCGTCTATCGGCTTGTCGGATCGCCCGAAGCCCAGCCAGTCCGGTGCGATCACTCGGACCCCGGCCCGCGTGAAGACCGGGATCATCTTGCGGTAGAGGTAGCTCCAGCTCGGCTCCCCGTGCAGGCAGAGAAAGACCTCGTCTGCCGCCGGATCGCCCTCGTCCAGCTAGTGGCCGCGCAAGCCCTCATAGCCGGGCAGCTGGTCGAGATAGTGCGGCGTGAAGGCGAAATCCGGGAGGTCGCGGAAGCAGCTGTCGGGCGTGCGCAGGGCGTCGATCATGCGCTTGCTCACTGGCTTAGGTCAGATGACCAAAAACTAGGTCAATTGACCAAAATGGTCAAGCCCCTATGATTCTGCGATAGAGGGGGGCGGAGGATAAGGAGACGGGGTCTAACCGGTGGCGTTTTCGGCGAAGGAACTGCAGATTCTGGACTGCGCGCAGCGCCTGCTGGCAGAGGCCGGTGACGCCGGCCTGACGATGCGCCGCATCGCCGACTGTGCCGAGATGCGGCTCAGCAACGTTCAGTACTACTTCAAGATCCGCGATGACGTGCTGAAGGCCATGGTGGCGCGTTACTTTGACGACTGCTCGGCGGAGATCGCGCAGGTCTTGCAGCAGAGCCAGGCGACGACGCTGCGCGCACGTCTCTACTTTCTGGCGCGCGCCGGTCTGCGGCATGGTGACGAGGTCACGGATATGTGCCGCACCTTCCGGGAACTCTGGGCGATCTCCAGCAGAAACCCTGAGGTCCAGACGCATCTCATGGACTACTACCGGCGCTTCTCACAGCTGGTGGTCGGGTTCGTCTTGCAGAGCGATGAGGAGGATGCTCGCCATCTGCGTCTCAGAAGCCTGCTGCTACCTGTTTTCGAAGGCTATTCCATCACAGCTGCGGCCCTGCCACTCAGTGAAGCGCAGATGGCCGACTTAATCACCGAGTTGGCGCTCTCAGTCCTTGAAGAGGAGGCAGCCAACAAGGAGTAGGACAGGACTAACTCTGGTTTTGAAGCTGAGCGCGACGGGTAGGGTCTGCCGCGCCCAGCTCAAGGATTTGGACCTTAGAAGGGGTTAATCCGCGGCCAGTTCTCGTTGCCAGCCGCGATGTGGGCCGGGATATCGGCCTCCCAGAGCTCTTGCGCGCGGGGGTGGACCTGGAGGTAGAGGGTGCCATCCACGATCTCCCAGACGTTGGGGTCGCCCGGCGCCTTGTAGGCCTGGCTGGCGGCCCAAGCGCAGTAGCCGTCAAAGGCAGGCGCATACTTCGTCGGATCGGCGGCGAAGCGGTCGCGATTTTCAGCAGAGCTGAAGTACCAGACGCCGCCATTCCAGAAATGATTGAAGCGCGCTGCGCCCTGGAGGGGCTGGCCGTCGTGGTAGGAGACGCTGTCATAGCCGGCGATTGCGACGGGCAGCTGGTTGCCGGCAGTGGCCGGCAGGGCGGTGAAGGCAAGGGCCGCTGCTGTGACGCCAGCGGCGAGGAAGGACCGGATCATTCTCTGCTCCCTATTGTGGATCCGTCGGGTGACGGTAAGGCAGCATTAAGGGCGCCCGGCGATCACGGCCAAGTCACAGCTGCGGGCGGCAGAAGTGATTGAAAAGATTGCGTGATCAGATGTGATTGATGTGTCGGGTCATACCGAGAAGCGCAGCAACGACGATGTCGTCGAAGGCACCGTCGCGGGAAAGCTGCACGGCCGCGACGGAGACGGCCGATTGATCGGGATCGACGCGAGTCGCCAACCCTGCTTCCTACCTACCATGCCGCGCTGCCTTAGACAGTCCTGTAGAAGCGTTCAGGATCGCCCGCGTCGAGGCCGCTGAGCTCGCCGCAGAAGCGCCACCTCGCCTTGTCGAGCAGCTGGCGCATAGCCGTGTTCGATTGGTTGGTGGAGGTCCAGACCTCTGGGAAGGCGCTTGCGTGATGTGAAAGCAGGCCTTCCCCCAGGCCACGCCGTCGTGCTGCAGGCGCGACGATGAGGAGAGAAACGAAAGGTTTCTCAAAGAAATAGCCATGATCAAGGCAGCAGAGCGCTTGGATTTGGCCATGCAAGGCCGCTACGCTCACGCCACCCTTGTCAGCGAGTGACCGGATGTAGGCGGCTCTTTCTCTTGAACCAAGAACCGCTTCATCGATTGTGATTGCCTGCGCGATGTCACTTGGCGCAGTCGCTTTTCTGATCTCCAAGACAGCCTCCACACAGCCCTATTGTGCACCGTCAGCTCTATCGGTGGTGACGCCATAGATAGTCGATTGCTTGGCTTCCGGGGATTCACCAAGACCGGTCCTTGCTGCTGTATCCTTTCTGAGGGACAGGCCCTAGGCTCCAGTGCAGGATCCGCACAAAGAGAGACCGCAGACCGTGTCACCGCGCTTCACTCTCCACTACTGGCCCATCCCCTTTCGCGCGCAGCCGCTGCGCTATCTCTTGGCCTATGCCGATGTGCCTTGGCAGGAGTCGGAGACCGACGCGCTTGTCGCGCTCTACAAGGCGGAGCCTGAGGCGCAGCCGCTGCCCTTCATGGGCTTTCCGATCCTGCATGATCGCGAAGCTGATCTCTGGCTCTCGCAGATGCCGGCAATCGCTGGCTATCTGGGCTCCCTCTCGGGCTTGATGCCCAGCGATTCCGGGAAAGCGGCTGAGACCTACAAGGTGCTCGGCGACGTGAGTGACGTGCTGCAGGCCATGACCTTGGATTGCGGCGCGCAGATGTGGACGCCAGAGGCCTGGGAGGCTTTTGCGCAAGACCGCTTTCTGCAGTGGCTGCAGATCTTCGAGGTCAATGGGCAAGGGCATGGCTTGGCCGCAGACAGCGGCACCCTGCTGGGCACGCCGGAACCAGGTGTGGCGGACCTCGCCTGCGCGGCGCTTTGGGTGACCATGGCCGAGAAGCTGCCGAAGCTTGAAGCGCTGATCGCCAAGGGGGCGCCGCTGGTCTGGTCGCTTTCCAACCGCATCGCTGCCCACCCCAGGATCGCCGCGCTCAGGGCCGAGCAGCAGAGCGCCTGGGGCGAGGTCTGGTGCGAAGGCGAGATCGAGCAGTCGCTCCGTAGCGCCTTGGCGGCCTGGGACCCGACGCCTTAGCGAAAGCGCTCGTCTAGGCAGAACAGCAACTCGCGCCGCAGCCCGCGCGTACGGGCTTCGACTTGGCGCGCCCGCGCCTTGTGCCCGGCGCTGGGCGACCCGGCATCGCGGCCTAAGGCACAGCTATGGGAAGGGGAAACGGTTGAGATCACGCGATTTGGAAGAGATGTGCCTGCGTGAGATCATGGACTCATTTCCTCAATCGGACTCCCAGGGCATCCAGCGCAGCACAGGTCCAGTCAGCAATGCGCCGTGCCGTGCACAAAGCTACTGAAACGTCTTTTCCATGCAGGACGACCTGCTCAGCTTGCTCGACAATACGCCTTGCGGCAGCTCGAGAGACCATCGCCGCTAGATCCGGCACGTCAGCGAAGGGGTCCAGGTCGATCGTTTCCGAAAACCAGACTTGATCGACGAAGACGACTGCTTCGGCAAAGGCAACTGGACGCCAGTAAAGGGTTGGATCGATGATCCCAGGTGGTTGGCCTGGCGCGAAGACGACGTTCCCAGTTAAGTCCGCATGGACAAGCTGCAGGCGGTCCGCTGCCGGTGCTACCGATAGGAATGGCCGAAGCAGAAGCTCGTAGTCTGCCGAATAGCTTGGCGGCGCTTCTCCCCAGGCCACCCGGTCCGCTTTTGCCCAGGGATCATCCCTGCCGAGTAGGGCTGGATCGCACCGCAGGCCTGAGAGTCCCTCATGATAGGCGCGTGCAGCTAGCACGATGTCGCGCGTCCGGGTTGGGTTGGTCTTGCCGTCGATCCAACGCCATGCCGTCCAGCCGTCGATCTCCCATCCGCCTTTCGGTGCCGGCACCGGACGCTGGAAGCGGCAGCCGGGCATTTCTTGCAATCCCGCATGGGTCTGCGCGAGACAGGTTGCCTGGCCCGGCCCAGGGCTCGGCTTCAAGACAACGTCACCGGCTCGCCACGCCTGTCCCATCCCTCCAGACAATGGCTTGGCCGGAGCGCCCTTCGCAAAACCGTGCAACGCAAGCGTAGACGGGGAGGCCGCCCCGGAAAGGCTCGTTGTCATACAGCTGTCAATGACAGGAATGCCGACCTCCTTGTCTTAGCGCGGGAGCCTTGTTCAGTGTTTACAGCGCTAACGCCTCCCCAAGAAAGGGCGACACAGATCGAACTGTGTGGGTTCCATCTGCTAAGGTGACCTACAGGTCAGGCGGCTTGGCGGCCTGGAACCCGGCGCCTTAGTGGAACCGCGCGTCCAGGCAGAAGAGCAGCTCGCGCCGCAGCCCGCGCATACGGGCCTCGATTTGGCGCGCCCGTGCCTTGTGCCCGGCGCTGGGTGATCCCGCATCGCGGCCCAAGGGGTTGGGGAGGGCGGTTGCCAGCAGTGCTGCTTGGCCGGCGGTTAGTTCCGCCGCCGTCACCCCGAAGTGGTGCCGCGCGGC
>JBCBSF010000091.1:0-24572 GCA_039819325.1 Pseudomonadota bacterium
CCCCACGCGTTTCACGATGAGCCAGAACATGGGTCCGACTTAGCACGGAGTGTGGGAGAACGTGGGGAGCGGTCTCCTGACCGCTTTCCTCGTGTCTGTGATCATCTTCATCGCCACCCGGATTCTGCCGGGCGACGCCGCCGAGATCCGCTTGGGCCAGGCGGCGACGGAAGAGACCTTGAACGCGCTGCGCCGCGAGATGGGCTTGGACCGGAGTCTCTTCGTCCAGTACTGGTCCTGGCTCAGCGCCTTTCTGCAAGGCGACCTGGGGCGCTCGCTGGCCGGCAACACCCAGGTCTCCGACCTGATCGCGGTTCGCTACGGCAACTCGCTCGCCGTACTGCTGCTGACTGCGGCCATCGCCATTCCGCTTTCGGTCGGGCTTGGGCTCTTGGCGGCCATGTTTCCTGGCGGGCGGATCGACCGTTTGGTGACCCTGACCTCGGTCTCGCTGGTGGCCTTCCCGGACTTTCTGGTGGCGACCTTGGTGGTGCTGCTCTTCGTGCTGACCTTAGGCTGGGGCAACGCTATCGTCGTCGGCCGGACCGACGGCATGGGGCCCTTCGAGCTGCTGCAGCACTTCGCCCTGCCGGTCTTGACGCTGACCATCGTCATCTCTTCGCAGATGATCCGCATGACGCGGGCGGCGATCCTCAACCTCTTGGCCTCACCCTTCATCGAGATGGCGATCCTGAAGGGCCTGCCGCGCGGGCGCATCATCCTGGTGCACGCGCTGCCCAATGCGATTGGCCCCATCGTCAACGTGATCGCGCTGAACCTGGCCTACCTCATCTCCGGCGTCGTCGTCCTGGAGGTCTTCTTCGGCTACCAGGGCCTCGCCGTCCTTATGGTGCAGGGCGTGCAGACCCGCGACTTCGCCTTGGTGCAGGCCTTGGGCATGATCTTCTGCATGACCTACGTCGGCCTGATGCTGCTGGCCGACCTGGCGGCCATCGCCTCTAACCCGCGGCTGAGGCATCCCAAATGAGCGCGAAGCTGCCAACTCGAGAAACGCCCGACTACGACGAGCACTATGTTGCGCCGGATGCGGACAAGGCCGACTTCGCCGAGTTGCCCGACGCGCCGCCGCGCCAACGCTTCCGCCTGTCTTGGACCGGCAAGATCGGCGTGGCCGTCGTGCTCTTCTGGCTCTTCATCGCCTTCTTCGGGTCGTGGCTGGCGCCTTATGGCGAGAACGATCTGCCCTTTCCGGACGACTACGCCGAGTTCCAAGAACCCCGCGCCGGCGCCTGGCTCGGCACCGACGGGGCCGACCGCGATGTGCTCTCACGCCTGCTCTATGGCGCCGGGCGGACGCTTGGCATCTCGGTGACGGCGGCGGTCCTGGCCTACATCATCGGCGTCACTGCCGGCATGCTGGCGGCTGCCGGCGGGCGCTGGCTGGACGCTATCCTGTCGCGGACCAACGACGCCTTCTTGAGCTTCCCCAACATCATGCTGGGGTTAATCGTGGTGGCGGCGGTCGGCTCCTCCATCCCGGTCTTGATCCTGACAGCGGCGGGGATCTACGCCACCATCGTCTTCCGGCTGGCCCGCGCCATCGCCATGGAGGTCGCGGTCATGGACTATGTCGAGGCCGCCCGCGTGCGCGGCGAGAACACCTGGTGGGTGATCCTGCGGGAGGTCTGGCCGAATGCCGCCCTACCGCTGCTCTCCGACTTCGGGCTTAGGACCATCTACATCATCCTCTTCATCTCCAGCCTGGGCTTCCTGGGGCTGGGCGTGCAGCCGCCTCAGGCCGACTGGGGATCGATGGTGCGCGAGAACCTGGGCGCCTTGCAGTACGGCGGCTCGATCTGGGCGGTCTTGGCGCCAGCCTTCGCCATCGCCTCCGTCACCGTCGCCATCAACCTGATCGTCGACGACGTCTCCGTGCACAGCGGCGGCCGTCTGGCCCAGCGGCTCTGACATGGCTCTCGCACCGATCTTCCAGGCCATCGACTTGCGCATTGCCGGCGTCCGGCAAGACGGCAGCGAGGTGGAGATCGTCAAGGGCGTCAGCTTCGACGTCCGCCCGGGCGAGGTGGTAGCGCTGATCGGCGAGTCCGGCTCCGGCAAGACCACGCTCGCGCTCTCTGCCTTGGGCTACTGCAAGCCGGGCCTTCGGATCGTCAGCGGCGAGGCGCGGCTGGGCGGCCAGGACCTGCTGCGCCTGCCGCTCAAGATGCTGCGCCGGCTGCGGGGTGAGCGGGTGGCCTATATGGCGCAGAGTGCCGCTGCCGCCTTCAATCCAGGCATGAGGATCACCCGCCAGGTCACCGAGACCGCGGTGGTGCATGGCGCGCTCGCCCGTCCAGTAGCACAGAAGACCGCGACTAGCCTCTACCGCGCACTGGATCTACCCGATCCCGACGCTATCGGCGGGCGCTATCCGCACCAAGTCTCCGGCGGGCAGCTGCAGCGTCTGATGGCCGCCATGGCGCTCTGCAGCGGGCCGGACCTGCTGGTCCTAGACGAGCCGACCACGGCACTGGACGTCACAACCCAGCTGGAGGTGCTGCAGAGCTTTCAGAAAGTGATCAAGCAGCAGGGGGCTGCTGCCATCTATGTGACGCACGACCTGGCCGTGGTCTCGCAGATCGCCGATAGGATCGTCGTGCTCTATGCCGGTGAGGTGAAGGAACGGGGGCCGGTGAAAGCCATCATCGAAAGCCCGCGCCATCCCTATACCAAGCGCCTGATTGCTGCGGGGCACGCCAGTCACGGCGGTGAGGCGCCGGCGGCGCCTGGGCAGGCGGATACACCGGCACTGGAGCTGCGAACAGTCTCGGCCGGTTACGGCAAGCCGATCAACGGCCAGCCGCCCTTCCTGGTGTTGAAAGACATCAACCTCGCCATCCCTAAGGCTGGCGTGTTGGGCGTGGTGGGTGAGTCGGGCTGCGGCAAGTCCACCTCTGCCCGCGTGATTGCCGGCCTGCTGCCGCCTTCGGCCGGCGAGATCCTGCTGGCAGGTGCCGCTCTGCCGCCAATGCTGAGCAAGCGAAAGCGCGAGGAGCTGCGCCGGGTCCAGTTCGTCTATCAGATGGCCGATACCGCGCTGAACCCGCGTCATCGCGTCGGTGACATCCTGGGCCGGCCGTTAACCTTCTACTTCGGTCAGCGCGGTGCTGCGCGGCGCCAGGGCGTGGCTGACCTCCTGAAGATGGTCGACCTGCCGCCGGCCTTTGCCGAGCGCTATCCGCACGAGCTCTCCGGCGGGCAGAAGCAGCGGGTCGGTCTGGCCCGCGCGCTGGCTGCCAAGCCGGAGGTCATCCTCTGTGACGAGGTGACCTCAGCGCTGGACAGCATCGTCGCCAGCACGGTCATCCGCCTGCTGCACCGCATCCGCGAGGAGACGGGCGTCGCCTTTGTCTTTATCAGCCACGACATCCCAACGGTCTCGGCCTTCTCCGACCAGCTGGCGGTCTTCTACGCCGGCCGCGTGGTCGAGCAGGGCCCGACCGCTCAGGTGCTGGAAGCACCGCTGCACCCCTACACCCGTTTGCTGCTGGATTCGATCCCCAAGCTGCGCCCCGGTTGGATGGAGGCGCATCTGGCCAGCCGTCACGCGATCGGCGAGGCCTTAGTGCCGGGCCTCTCCATCACGCAAGGCTGCCCCTTCGCACCGCGCTGCCCGGTGAAGCTGGCGGATCGCTGTGAGCAGGCGCTGCCACCGGAGCGCAGGGTGGAGGACGCATGGACCCACCGCTACCTCTGCCATCTAGAGCGGGGGACCGTAGACGCGCCTGCTAAGTAGCCCGCCGTCAGTATCTCCACACGACGAGGGTCGGGCCGGGAATCGACTGGTTGACAGCCTGCGAGCCGTCTAAGGTAACAGTCCTTACTACCATTGCTTGGTCACGGTCATGCGGCTCGCCCTGCTTCTCGTCCTAACCTTATGCGTGGCACCGGCCGCACAGGCGACACCCCCAACCCTTCCTGTCTTGCATGACGGTGCCGCACCGCAAGTTGGTCATGAGCGCGTCTACGGCCAAGACGCGATTCCCGTCTACCGCTATGAAATCCTTCAGCGCTATCAACACGACGTCGAAGACTATACTGAAGGCCTCTTTCTGCACGAGGGTTTGATTTATGAGGTAACCGGACAGTACGGAGAGTCGCGTATAAAGCGGTGGGATCTGGACAGTGGCGCACCTGACTTAGAAGTGAGACTTGATGACCGCTATTTTGGGGAGGGCGCAGTCGTCTTAGGGGATCGCCTTTATCATCTGACCTATATCTCTAACCGTGGATTCATTTACGATGTGAAGGACCTCACGCTGCTCGCGTCCTTTGACTATCCGCGCCAAGGCTGGGGGCTAACCACGGACGGCAGGCATCTGATCGCAAGCGACGGCTCTTCCGCGGTCGTTTTCATGGATCCGGAGACCTTCGACGTAGAGCGCTCAATCCGCGTGCATGATGCCTACAGCGCCGTGGGCTTCTTGAACGAGCTGGAGTACGTGGAGGGTGAAATCTATGCCAACGTCTGGCAGACTGACTACATCGTGCGCTTCTCTGCCGAGACCGGGGCGGTGACCGGCTGGGTTGACCTAACCGGCCTCAATCCCGATCCGGAGACCCTGGTCTACCCGCATGTGCTCAACGGCATTGCTTACAACGGACAGCCAGGCACCTTGTTGGTGACCGGTAAGAACTGGCCGCTGCTCTGGCAGATCCGGCTGGTTCCGGCCGAGGGGCGGAACGAGCGCGAGGCTCAGTAGCCTGCCGTGAGGGCCCCAGCCCGGCGCGGGTCGGAGGCACCGAGACGCAGGCCGGTCTCTGGGTCGATCATGATCGATTGCGTCGAGCCCATGGCCCAGCTTTCGCGGATGTCATGCCCCATCTCGCTTAGCAGACGCAGCGTGTCGGGGCTTAGTCCCTCTTCCACCCGCAGGCTGTCGGGTAGCCATTGATGGTGGACCCGCGGCGCCGCCGTGGCCTCGGCGATGTTCATATCGTGGTCGATCACATTCATGATGATCTGCAGCACGGTGGTGATGATGCGGCTGCCGCCTGGGCTGCCGGTCACCAGGTAGGGCTTCCCGTCCTTCATCACGATGGTCGGGCTCATGGAGGAGAGCGGACGTTTGCCGGCTTCCACCGCATTGGCCTCGCCGCCGATCAGGCCATAGGCATTGGGAACGCCAGGCTTGGCCGAGAAGTCATCCATCTCGTTGTTCAAGAGGACGCCCGTGCCCTCGGCCACCAGCCCAGTGCCGTAAGAAAAGTTGATGGTGTAGGTGTTGGAGACGGCATTGCCGTCAGCGTCCACGACCGAGAAATGCGTGGTCTCGTTGCTCTCGAAGGGCTGCGGCCTGCCGGGCTTGATGACCTCTGCCGGCTGGGCGGAGAAGCGGTCGATCTGGCTGCGTAGCTCCGCCGCGTAAGTCTTGCTGATCAGGCCCTCAAGAGGCACCGGCACGAAGTCGCTGTCGCCCAGGTGCTCGCTGCGGTCGGCATAGGCCAGCTTCATCGCCTCGGCCATCAGGTGGATGGTCTCTGCCCCATTGAAGCCGAGGTAGCCGATGGGAAAGCCCTCCAAGATGTTCAGGATCTGCACGATATGGATCCCGCCGGAGGAAGGCGGCGGCATGGAGAGAACCTCGTAGCCGCGATAGCTGCCGCGGATCGGCGCGCGCAGCTTGGCTTCATAGGCCGCCAGATCCGCCTCGGTCATGATGCCGCCTGCCTCCTGCACCGCCGCGGCGATCTTCTCGGCAACCGGGCCTTGGTAGAAGCCGGCGGGCCCTTCGGCCGCAATGGCACGGAGGGTCGCGGCCAGATCGGCTTGGACCAGAGTATCGCCGGGCTCGTAGAAGCTGCCGTCGGGCTTGAAGAAGACCTTGGCGCTGCTGGGCCAGGATTTGAGGCGTCCTTCCAGCG
The DNA here is from genome assembly GCA_039819325.1 of Pseudomonadota bacterium. GTDB lineage: Bacteria > Pseudomonadota > Alphaproteobacteria > Kiloniellales > JACOMY01 > JACOMY01. Next base: position 5,887 of record JBCBSF010000091.1, read on the forward strand.
CCTTCAGGGAATCGGCCAGGCTGGCCGTAATGGTGATGCCCTCAGCCAGTGCAATCGCAGGCTGGGCGACCTCTGCCAAGGTCATGGTACCAAAGCGCTTCAAAGCCAGGTCGAGGCCGGCGACGGTCCCCGGCACGCCGATCGCCAGACCGCTGAAGCGGGACTTGCGCGAGACCGCATTGCCGTCAGCGTCCAGGAACATGTCGCGGCTGGCCTTGCCCGGCGCCATTTCCCGGTAGTCCAGCGCGTGGGTCTCGCCGCTGGCGGCCTCGTGGATGATCATGAAGCCGCCGCCGCCTAGGTTGCCGGCCCGCGGTAAGGTGACGGCCAGCGCCAGCGCCACAGCGGCCGCCGCATCGACCGCATTGCCGCCCTGGCGCAGGATCTCCACACCGGCCTCGGTTGCCAGCGCCTCTTGACTGGCGACCATGCCCTGCTCTGCCCAGACCGGGTGCATGCGATCGAAGCCGCTGTAGATGGCGGCCTCTTGCGCGGTCGCGCTGGTGGCCAGGAGGCCGGTAGCAAGGAGGAGAGCGGGGAGGCGCAGGTGTCTGGTCACGTGAAGCTCCATAGCATCTTTGTTTGGCGGTCACTTGCGTGGTCGGGCGGGGGAGAGGGCCGGTGCCGCCCGCGATGAGCTTGCTCATCGCTTCAATAAGAGAGAGTAGGCAAAAGGCGGGGGCTTGTGCCACAAGGCGGGCGATCTGCCGCTGTTGAGAGACCCTGTTGATGGCCCTGACCCTTGAATCTGGACTGGCCCCGATTGCCGAGCGCTACGACGGCTTCATCCTCGACCTCTGGGGCGTAATCCACGACGGCCGTCAGGTCTTCCCCTGGGTCAACGAGACCTTGGCTCGGCTGCGCCAGGCGGGAAAGCGCGTGGTGCTGCTGTCCAACGCGCCACGCAGGGTGCCGGTGGTACGCGAGCGCAACGCCGCCATCGGCCTGGACAACAGCCTGATCGACGGCCTCATGACCTCCGGCGAGGCCGCCTGGCAGCACCTCGACAGCCGGCCGGATGCCTTCTACCAGAGCCTCGGTAAGCGCTGCCTGCACATTGGGGGGGCACGCGACATCTCCGCGCGCGATGGCCTGGACTACGACTTCGTGAGCTCGGTGGAGGAGGCGGACTTCCTCTTCAACACAGGCTCCTCGCATGAAGACGGCCGCCCTTCTATCGACGAGGGGCCCTTGGATCGGGCGGCTGCGCGCGGCCTACCGATGGTCTGTGCCAATCCGGACAAGGTGGTGATCGTCGGCGGACGGCGCGAAGAGTGCGCCGGTGCCATTGCCGAGCGCTATGAGCAGCGCGGCGGCACGGTGCGCTATCACGGCAAGCCCCACGCGGGCGTCTACGAACCGGTCCTGGAGATGCTGGGGGTGGAGAAGGAGCGCTGCCTCGCGGTCGGCGACAGCTTCGCAACCGATATCCGCGGAGCTGCCAGTATCGGCGTCGACTCCCTCTTCGTGGTGGACGGTATTCACCGCGAAGAGCTTGATCCAGACGACCGTGGCGAACCGGATCCAGCGCGCCTAAAGGCCCTGGCGGAGCACCATGGGCTTCACCCGGTGGCTGCTCTGCACCGCTTCGCTTGGTAGGTGGGTTGAATTTGCGGTCACCGTCGTGACGCGGCGCCGGCCCCCCCCCCCCCCCGCCCACCCGCACCAGGACACTTTCTTGGGGTGGCGGGGGGGGGTCCTGGGCCGGCGCCGCTCTGCGGTGAGCCTGCTCATCGCCGATACCCACCTCTTCCTCTAAGCTTTTTGCACTGCAGCGATGGGGGAGTATAGTTCGCCCCAGCAAAGCAAAAGAGCGACGAGAGCGGAGCGAGACCCCATGGCGGATTTCCCGAAGCCCAGTCTTGAGGACTGGAAGAAGCAGGCCGAGGCGCAGCTGAAAGGCCGCCCGCTGGAGGATCTCGTCTGGCAGACGCCCGAAGGCATCGCCGTCAAGCCGCTCTACACGCAAGAAGACCTAGAAGGCCTCAGCCATATCGGCGGATTGCCGGGCTTTGCGCCCTACACCCGCGGGCCGCATGCCACCATGTACGCGGGCCGCCCCTGGACCATTCGCCAGTACGCTGGCTTCTCCACCGCAGAAGAGAGTAACGCCTTCTACAAGGCCAACCTCAAGGCGGGTCAGAAGGGCCTCTCGGTCGCCTTTGACCTGGCGACCCACCGTGGCTATGACAGCGATCACCCGCGCGTGGTGGGCGACGTCGGCAAGGCGGGTGTGGCCATCGACAGCGTCGCCGACATGAAGGTGCTCTTCGACGAGATCCCGCTGGATCAGATGAGCGTCTCCATGACCATGAACGGCGCGGTGCTGCCGGTGCTGGCCATGTTCATCGTCGCCGGCGAAGAGCAGGGTGTGCCGCAGGAGAAGCTGTCGGGGACCATCCAGAATGACATCCTGAAGGAGTTCATGGTCCGCAACACCTACATCTACCCGCCCGAGCCCTCGATGCGGATCGTCGCCGACATCATCGGCCACACGGCCGAACACATGCCGCGCTTCAACTCCATCTCGATCTCCGGCTACCACATGCAGGAGGCCGGCGCGACCCTGTCGCAGGAGCTGGCCTACACCATCGCCGACGGGCTGGAGTATGTGCGCGCCGCCGTCGCCAAGGGGCTGGATGTAGACGCCTTCGCACCGCGCCTCTCCTTCTTCTTCTGCATCGGCATGAACCTCTTCATGGAGGTCGCCAAGCTGCGTGCTGCGCGCATGCTTTGGGCAGAGCTGCTGGAAAAGGAGTTCCAGCCGAAGAAGCCGCAGTCCTTGATGCTGCGCACCCACTGCCAGACCTCTGGCGTCAGCCTGACCGAGCAAGACCCCTACAACAACGTCATCCGCACCACCGTGGAGGCCATGGCCGCCGTCCTGGGCGGCACCCAGTCGCTGCACACCAACGCGCTGGATGAGGCGGTGGCTCTGCCGACTCCCATGTCGGCCCGCATCGCGCGGAACACCCAACTGGTGCTGCAGGAGGAGACCGGGATCACCAAGGTCGCCGACCCGCTGGCCGGCAGCTACTACGTCGAATCCCTAACTGCGGCGCTGGCCGATCAAGCCCGCGCGCTGATCGCCGAGGTGGAAGACCTGGGCGGTATGACCAAGGCGGTGGAAAGCGGCTTGCCGAAGATGCGGATCGAGGAGTCCGCCGCCAAGCGCCAGGCTCGGATCGACCGGGGTGAGGAGGTCATCGTTGGCGTCAACAAGTACCGGGCAGCGGAGGAGGAGGAGATCGACATCCTCTCCATCGACAATGCCAGCGTGCTGGCCCAACAGATCGCCCGTCTGCAGACGGTGCGTGCCGGGCGTGATCAGTCCGCCTGCGACACGGCCCTAGAGGCCATCACCAAGGCGGCCGAAGATGGCAGCGGCAACCTCTTGACCTTGGCGGTCGAGGCAGCCCGTGCCCGTGCCACGGTGGGCGAAATCTCCGATGCCATGGAGACGGTCTTCTCCCGCCATCGCGCGACCATCCGCTCGATCAGCGGTGTCTACGGCCAGGCCTATGAAGGCGATGCCGGCTTCGACAAGATCCGCGCTGAGGTCGATGACTTCGCCAGCGCAGAGGGACGGCGGCCACGCCTGCTGGTGGCCAAGCTGGGCCAAGACGGCCACGATCGCGGTGCCAAGGTGATCGCCACGGCCTTTGCCGACATCGGCTTCGACGTGGACATCGGTCCCCTGTTCCAAACGCCGGAGGAAGGGGCGCGCCAGGCCATCGAGAACGACGTGCACGTCATCGGGATCTCCAGCCAGGCCGCTGGCCATCGGACCTTGGTGCCCGCCTTGATCGAGGCCTTGAAGGCACAAGGCGGCGGCGACATCATCGTGGTCTGTGGCGGCGTGATCCCGCCGCAGGACTATGACTTCCTGCGCCAGGCCGGCGTCGCGGCCATCTATGGGCCGGGCACCAACATTCCGGCAGCCGCGCATGAGATCCTCACCCTCCTGGAAGACCGGCGCGAAGCCGCGTAGGCTCGAGCGCGAGGCACCAGCAACAGGGGAGCAGGCGCGAAGGTGGCGAGAGGTTTTCTAGTCGCGGCAGCGCTACTTCTGGCCCTGGTGGCGACGGCTGCCTGGGTGGCTGCGGCGACCTATCTGCTCTATGAGCGCTCCGGCCTGCTCGATACCAGCTTGCTATCTTTGGAGGAGGTCGCCGGCGGGCTCTTCCTCTTCGCGCTGCTGCCGGTCCTCGCTTGGGTGCTGGTGGTCATCGTGCTGCGCTCGCCCATCGATCGCGAGCGCCTGGCGCGCATTGAGGACCTGGTCGGAGAGCAGGCCGCCATTGCGCTGGACGAGGCCGCCGATGTCCGTGCGCTGACCAGCGCCGTCGAGTCGACGCGCAGCGAGCTGGAGGCCACGGCCAGCCTGGCGGGCGCCGAGCGCGCCGCCTTGGTCCAGGTCGCAGAGCCGCTGGGCGAGCTGGCCGGCCGCTTGCAGCAGACCCTAGCAGCGCTCGACGCCGCGGAGGTTCCGCCGAAACCGAGACCCGGACAGCGAGCGGAGACCGGTCGGGTGGATTTCCTCGTCACTGCCACCAGCATCATGGCGAAGCTCAATGAGTCGGTGGGTGACCTGCACGCCATGATGAAAGTCGAGATCACGCCGGACCTGCGTGCCGCCATCGCCGCGGGTGACGAGACCGCGCTGGCCCGCCGCCTGCCGCGCTTGAAGGACCCCTCCGGCACGCGGGGGATCGCCCTGCGCTACGCCCGCGATGCTGCCTTTCGGGCGCAAGCGGACAGCTACATGGAGGCCTTTGAGGGGCTCTTGGCAGACGCCCGGGCCGCCGATCCGGCCAGTGGGCTGGCCGGGCTCTTCGCCACCTCCGACTTGGGGCGCCTCTACCTGGTCCTCGCCCGTGATACCGGCCGGCGCCTGCCGGAAGCTGCCAAAGCACCGCTGCAATGAGCGGCACCAAGGCGAGCCCGCCTTTGCCCGATACAGAACAGGACCAGGCTGCGATCGATCGCGCGCCTGAAGGTCTAACCACCTTCACCGTCTTGAAGCGCTTTCTGCCCTATGTGTGGGAACGCGGGCGCCGTGATCTGAAGGTCCGCATTCTGATCGGTGCGGCGCTCATTCTGGTGTCCAAAGGCTTCTTGGTCGCCGTGCCGGCCTTGCTTGGTGCTGCAGTTGACTCGCTCTCTCCAGAGGGTGAGGCGGCGGTGGCTGTGCCGCTGGCCATCATCTTGGCCTATGGCGCTGCGCGGGTCTTGGCCATGGCGGGGACCGAGCTGCGCGATGCGCTCTTCGCCAAGGTCGCTCAGAACGCGATGCGCAAACTGGCGCTGGACGTCTTCCGCCACCTGCATCAGCTCTCGCTGCGCTTCCATCTGGAACGGCAAACCGGCGGCATGACGCGCGCCATCGATCGCGGCACCAAGTCGATTGAGCAGCTGCTCTTCTACGTCATCTTCTCGCTTCTGCCGACTTTGGTAGAGGTCGTCTTGGTCGCCACCCTGCTGTGGATCGCCTATGGCTTCATCTATGCCGCGATCACCTTGGCAACCGTTGCTGTCTATGTCGTCTTCACGTCGCTGGTGACCAATTGGCGTATCCGCCTGCGCCGTCGCATGAACGACAGCGATCAGGAGGCCGGTACGAAAGCCATCGACAGCCTGCTGAACTATGAGACCGTGAAGTACTTCAATAATGAAGAGCATGAAGCCCGGCGCTATGACACGGCGCTGGCCCGCTATGAGACGGCGGCGATCAAGAGCCGCACCTCGCTTGCCTTCCTCAACGTCGGACAGGCTTTTCTGATCGCCCTTGGCGTGACCGCGATCATGCTGGTGGCCGCCCAAGGCGTGGTCGCAGAGGCACTCACGGTCGGCGCTTTCGTCGGGATCAACACCTATCTCATCCAACTGACCGTTCCGCTGAACTTCCTCGGCTTCGTCTACCGTGAGGTCCGCCAGAACCTAGCGGATCTGGAGCGCCTTTTCGTGCTGACCGAACAGCAGATCGAGGTGAAGGACCTGCCGGCTGCGCCCGCGCTGGCGGTGAAAGGCGGCGGCGTGCGCTTTGAGAAGGTCAGCTTCGGTTACGACCCGCGCCGGCCGGTGCTGCACGAAGTCTCTTTCGAGATCCCTGCCGGGGAGAGCCTGGCCATCGTCGGCGCCACTGGGTCTGGCAAGTCCACCCTCTCAAAGCTGCTCTTCCGTTTCTACGATGTGAGCGGCGGGCGCATCTTGATCGACGGGCAGGAAATACGCGCGGTCACGCAAGACTCGCTGCGCGCGGCGATCGGCGTGGTGCCGCAGGACAGCGTGCTCTTCAACGATTCCATCGCCTACAACATCGGCTATGGCCGCATTGAGGCCAGCGAGGCGGAGGTGCGGGAAGCCGCCCGGCTGGCCCGCATCGCCGACTTCATCGACGAGCTGCCGGATGGCTGGCGGACCACCGTCGGCGAGCGTGGCCTGAAACTCTCCGGCGGTGAAAAGCAGCGGGTCGCCATCGCCCGCGCGATTCTAAAGGCGCCGCCCATTTTGGTTCTGGACGAAGCCACCTCTGCCCTCGATTCCGCCACCGAGCGCGCCTTGCAGGCTGACCTGGCGGCCGTCTCGCGCGGGCGGACCAGCCTGATCATCGCCCACCGCCTCTCGACCATCATCGACTCCGACCAGATCCTGGTGCTGGACCGCGGCCGCATCGTGGAGCGTGGCCGGCACAAGAAACTGCTGGCCGAAGGCGGCGCTTACGCGGCACTCTGGGCCAAGCAGCACAGCGGTACCCCCGATTCAGTAGCCTCCTCATGATTGCCACGAACAGCCATCCTCTTGCCGAGGGCTTGCTGGCCGGCCAACGCCGCGCGCTGGCCCGCGCCATCACGCTCGCGGAATCGAGCCGTCCCGACCACCGTGCCTCCGCCGAGGCGCTCTTGGCGGAGATCATGCCGCAGACCGGCAAAGCCGTGCGCTTGGGTCTTTCGGGTGCCCCGGGTGTCGGCAAGTCGACCTTTATCGAGGCCTTCGGGCTCTACCTCATCGGCCAAGGCCACAAGGTGGCGGTGCTGGCGGTCGATCCCTCCTCTCAGCGTACCGGCGGTTCCATCCTGGGCGACAAGACCCGTATGGAGGAGCTGTCGCGCGCCCCCAACGCCTTTATCCGCCCCTCACCGGCCGGCCGCACCCTGGGTGGCGTGGCGCGCCGCACCCACGACAGCATCCTGCTGGTGGAGGCCGCCGGTTTCGACGTGGTGCTGGTGGAGACGGTCGGTGTCGGCCAGTCGGAGACCGCGGTGGCTGAGCTGGTCGATAGCTTCTTGCTTCTGCTCCCACCCGCCGGCGGCGACGAACTCCAAGGCATCAAGAAGGGCGTGGTGGAGCTGGCCGACTTAGCCGTGGTGAACAAAGCCGACGGCGACCTGGTCCCCAGCGCCCGGCGGGCGGCGGCTGAGTATCAAAGCGCACTTCGGATGCTGCGCCCCGCGGTCGCCGACTGGATCGCACCGGTCATCATGACCTCTGCCCTAAAGCAAGAGGGCATGGACAAGGTCTGGGAGGCTCTGCTGGGCCACCGCAAGGCCTTAGGCGAGACCGGCCTTGCTGAGAAGCGTGCCGCGCAAGCCCGCTCCTGGTTCTGGAGCGAGCTACGCGAGGGCCTGGTCGAGGCCTTTCAGACCGACCCCGCTGTGGCCAAGGCCTTGCCGGAGTTAGAGGCCGCGGTGACGGCTGCCAAACTGCCGCCCAGCCAGGCAGCCAAGCGCCTGCTCGACCATTTCCGCGGCGGGCGTACACAAGGGTGATGGAGCAGGGACGAAACCTGCTCCCGGACTTGCCTTCTCCTACAGCCAGACGAAGTCACTCGCCGTCAGCTGACCAGCGTTGGTGACGCCATCCACGAGGAAGGCGATGTCTGCTGACCCGTCACCATCCTGGTCTACCTGCACCTGACGGTCGCCGTCGAAACGCGCCTCACTGTCGCCACCGCCGCTGAAAGCTGCGCCGCCGATATAGGCGAAGCTGCCGACCTCGAGCCCCGTGGCGAAGACCAGCTTGTCCTCGCCGTTGCCAGCGTTCGCCCGCTCCCCGTCGAAGTCGCGGATCACCGGACCACCGGAGCCGCTGCTGCCCAGGCCTGCCCCGTTGAAGAAGAAACTGTCAGCGCCCGAGCCGCCGAAGGCTACGTCGCCATCGCCCAGCGCGATGGTGTCAGCACCGCTCTCTCCCTCCAGACGGTCGCTGCCCAAGCCGCCGATCAAGCGGTCAGCCCCCTCACCGGCTTCGATCAGGTCGTCACCGTCAAGGCCCCGCAGCGTGTTGTTGCCGCTGTTGCCCTCGATGGTGTTGTCGAGCGAGTTGCCAGCACCGTCGATGTCGCCACGGCCCCCCTGCATGCGCAGATTCTCGATGAAGTCGCGGACGCCGCCATCGGGCAGGGTGAAGTCACTTTCCGCCCGCACCAGATCGGTGCCTTGGCCGGCGAACTCCCGCACCTCATCACTGGCGGTGGTCACCACGAAGGTGTCGTCGCCAGAGCCGCCGGTCAGGATGTTGGAGCCGCCGTTGCTGTTCAGGATGTCGTCGCCGCTGAAGCCGAAGAGCCGGTTGTCGGAGCTGTTGCCCAGCAGGGTGTTCGCGAACTCGTTGCCGCGCAGGTCGGCATCGCCGGCATCGTCGTTGATGTTCCCCCGTTCGACATGCCCATCGGCGCCGCTGCCGAGCGTGAAGTCGGCAGCGTTGGAGCGGACCACGTCCTCGATCCCGCCATTGGCCGTCTCCAGTAGGACATCGCCGGCGGTATCGACGATGAAGGTGTCGTTGCCGGCCCCACCGGCCGCCGTGTCGGAACCGCTGGCGCCGTTCAGGCGGTCGCGATTCTCCGCCCCGAAGAGCAAGTCGATCCCTGAGCCGCCGGCTATGCGGTCGCTGCCCTGCTCGCCATAGAGCCGGTCGTCGCCGTCGTCGCCGAAGAGCCGGTCGTTGGCGGAGCCGCCGTAGACGCTGTCGTCGCCATCTCGTCCCCGCAGCGTGTCTTCGCCGTTGCCGCCATAGAGCCCGTCGTCGCCGTCGTTGCCGATGAGACTGTCGTTGCCGGTGAACCCGAGTGCGATCTCTCCGCCAGCAGCAAGCTCGATTGTATCGTTGCCGCTGGTGCCTAAGAGGATGGTCCTCTCGATACTCACCAGGGTGACGCTCGCCGGCAGCGATTCATCGAAAGGCCGGGCTAGGGTATCGGTACCGCCACCGCCGTCGAAGACCTCGTTCGCCTCGGCATCGCCCGCCCCGATGAAGAGCAGATCCGCACCTGCCCCACCATAGAGGCTGTCCCGGCCGCTGCCGCCGCGCAGGGTGTCGTTGTTGGCGTCGCCATAAAGACGGTCGACACCATCGTCACCATAGAGGCTGTCGTCCTCGCCGCCACCGTAGAGGCGATCGGCCTGATCACCGCCGAGAAGTTCATCGTCGCCGGCATCGCCATAGATGCGATCGTTGCTCTCCTCACCGGAAATCCTGTCATCGCCGCTCAGACCAAAGACTGTGTTCTCCGCATTGTCGGCGATGATCGTGTCGTTGGCGCTCGTACCAAGCGTGATGGTCTCTTCGATGTTGAACAGCGTCGCGCTTCCAGGCACCTGCGCGCCAAGGATTAAACCTAGAGTATCTACGCCGCTACCACCGTTTAAAACTTCTCCCGCGACTGCCTCGCCAGAGCCCACGAGGATTAGGTCGTTACCTGATCCACCCCCCGCGCTGTCGACGCCACTCCCGGGACGGAAGGTATCATCGCCAATGAAAAGGCCAATCCTGTCCGTGCCAGACCCAGTGAAGACGGTCATCTGCGCGGAATTCAGCCCAGCGAAGGTAACCGTGTCGTCGCCCCCATCCGTTGTGATCGTGGCAGAGCCCTGCACCCGGCCAGTGACCAGATCTCTCCCGTCGCCTCCCTGGAAAAACAGATCCGAGAAGGTTTGACTGAACAGCAGGTCGTTGCCGCCGCTTCCAAAGACAGTCAGGGCGCTTGAATCATCGCCGATGCTGTTACTTCCATAGAGACGCAGAGAGTCGTTGCCGGACCCACCCATGATCATGACGTCGTCGGCACTGCCGAACAGACTCACCCGATCATTGTCGGCGCCCAGATTTAAGGTGGCATCTCCTTGTATACGCCCGAAGATTGAGTCTCCGAACTGCCCGCCTTGGACTAGCAGTTCGTCAACAGTGTTGTCGAAAGCGAGGAAATTGCGCCCACTACCAATGAGCGTTAGGTCGCTGACATCTGGCCCGAAAGTCTGGCCTCCGCTGGAAAGGACGACGGTATCTGAGCCACTGCCTACATCAAACACTCCATCGCCGACACTTCCAAAGAGCGTGACCCGGTCATTGTCGAGCCCCAAGCTCATATCCACGTCGCCTTGGATCCGTCCGAAGATTGAGTCCCCCTGGTCGCCGCCTCTTACAAATAACTCCTCTACAGTGTTTGCGAAATCAAGAACGTTGCGACCGCTGCCAAACAGTCTTATACTACTCGTGTCTGGCCCCAGTTCTTGGGATCCGCTAGATAAGATGACTGTATCACTGCCACTTCCGCCATAGAGAATAGCCTCGCCGACACTTCCAAACAGTGTTACCCGGTCGTTGCGGTCGCCACCATAGAAATCAAAATCGCCTTGAATGCTCCCGAAGATGGTATCTGCGTTCGCATCGCCAAAGAAGCGGAGATCATTAACTGTGTTGTTCGCAAACAGACGATCATAACCGCTTCCGCCAAAGAAGCGGATGCGCGGGGTATCGCCGTCTCCGCTGTCGCTTGCACCGAAGGCATCGTCATTGCCTGATCCACCGAAGAAGGTGTCCGACCCGACCCCTCCGTAGAGATCGTCGCTTCCACTTCCGCCGAAGAGAGTATCGTTGCCACTCAATCCGTAAAGATTGTCATCTCCGTTCAGGCCGTAGAGTGTATCGACCGCATTGCTGCCGGTAATGAAGTCGTTCCCGCTGCCCCCGTAACGCACGACCATGGTATCGATCCTCCCGCTTCGCCAAAAGATACACTAGGGTCTGGCTCTGGAACGCCGCAGCAAACACCGCCCCTGCCGTTTCCTTTTAAAGATTCACGGCTCGTATGCAGCTTTCACGTTCACGAGTGCAAATGACCGGAGATGCCGGAGTAACCTCAAATCAAGAGTGCCCACCCCGACCAGCCGTTAGATCTCGCCCCCCGCTTTGCTGCCCAAGAGAGACACGCCGCCTCTCGTCGCAACCATCCCTGCCATTAGGCTGCCACCTTGCGTTGCCCAATTGGTCCGCTAAGGGTCGATGATCTCACCCTGAGCGTCAACCGAATTTACAAGACAAATTAGGTGCATGTTGGATACCTGAATCCGTCGCCTTCTTTGCTCTTCCCGTTCTGCTGTAAACTTCCGGCGTGCGGATGGGAAACAGGTCGATACTGCACAATAGTGCAGTTTCCGCACCTGTCTGGCCACCTGGTTTTGCGGGCTGTGCCGGCTGACACTGTTGCCGTATGCAACGAGACCTGCCGTTTCGATCGCAGGCGTCGGCCGTGCATGGAACTATCAAGACAAGAGCTGTCTATCTGGGCGGCAGGCTGCGACTCCTGCCGCCCTCAAAGCTTACAGCCAGACGAAGTCGGTCGCTGTCAGCTGCCCAGCGTTGGTGACGCCGTTCACCAGGAAGGCGATGTCGGTGGTGCCGTCGCCATCCTGGTCGACCTGCACCTGACGGCTGCCGTCGAAGCGGGCTTCGCTGTCGCCGCCGCCGCTGAAGCCCGCTGCCCCGATGTAGGCGAAGCTGCCGACCTCTAGCCCCGTGGCGAAGACCAGCTTGTCCTCGCCATTGGCCGCGTTCGCCAGTTCCCCGTCAAAGTCGCGGATCACGGGACCGCCGGAACCGCCGACGCCCAGGCTTGTCTCGCTGAAGCGGAAGCTGTCGCCGCCAGAGCCGCCAAAAGCCACGTCGCCGGACGCCATCCAGAGCGTGTCAGCACCACTCTCACCTTCGAGACGATCGTCGCCGACGCCACCGAAGAGGTTGTCCTCGCCGTCTCCCGCCTCGATCAAGTCATTGCCGCCCTCACCGCGTAGGACGTTGTCGCCCGTGTTCCCCTCGATGGTGTTGTCGAGAGCGTTGCCCGTACCGTCGATGTCGCCGCGGTTGGCTTGCATTCGCAGATTCTCAATGAAGTCGCGGACGCCGCCGTCGGGCAGGGTGAAGTTGCTCTCCGCCCGCACCAGGTCGGTGCCGGCCCCATTGAACTCCCGCACCTCGTCGCTGGCGGTGGTCACCACGAAGGTGTCGTCGCCAGAGCCACCGGTCAGGATGTTGGAGCCGCCGTTGCTGTTCAGGATGTCGTCGCCGCTGAAGCCGAAGAGCCGGTTGTCGGAGCTGTTGCCCAGCAGGGTGTTGGCGAACTCGTTGCCGCGCAGGTCGGCATCGCCGGCCTCTTCGTTGAGGTTACCCCGCTCGACATGACCATTGGCACCGCTGCCAAGCGTGAAGTCGGCAGCGTTGGAGCGCACTACGTCCTCGATGCCGCCGTTGGCGGTCTCCAGCAGCACATCGCCGGCAGTATCGACGACGAAGGTGTCGTTGCCGGCCCCACCGGCCGCCGTGTCGGAACCGCTAGCTCCATTGAGGCGGTCGCGGTTGCCCGCCCCGAAGAGCAGGTCGCTGCCGGAACCACCAGCCATGCGGTCACTACCCTGCTCGCCATAGAGCCGGTCATCGCCTGCGTCGCCGAAGAGCCGGTCGTTGGCGGAACCACCGTCGACGCTGTCGTCGCCATCCTGGCCCCGTAGCGTATCCTCGCCGCCACCGCCGTAGAGGCTGTCGTCACCCGACGCTCCACGGATGTCATCGTCACCCTCGCCGCCACCCAGTAGATCACTGCCGCTGAAACCGGTAATGGAGTCATTGCCATTACCGCCGTGAGCTTCCAGCGCCTCAACGGAGATCAGAGAGGCAGAGTTGCTGATTGAGGTAAGGCCGCTTTGCAGCACCAAGGTGTCATTGCCTTCACCGCCATCGAAGCTGTCACCGGAGGTGTCTTCGCCTTGGGCCACATAGAAGCCGTCGATCCCGGAGCCACCGAAGAGGCTGTCCGCGCCGCTGCCACCGAAGAGGCTGTCTGCGCCGGAGCCGCCATAGACACTGTCGGCCTCACTCTGACCATAGAGCCGGTCGACGCCGTCATTGCCGCGCAGCAGATTGCTGCCCGACAGGCCGGTCAGCACGTCATCGCCGCTGAGGCCGACCAGTCCGATGTCGCTCGCCGAGGTGGCGAGCGTGTCGTTGCCGCTGGTGCCTTGGATCAATGTGGTCTCGATCGACAGCAGCGAGGCGCCGGCGGCGATGGTCGCAGCCCCCGACAAGACCAGCGTGTCACTGCCCGAGCCGCCGTCCAGGGTCTCGCCCGCGGTGGAGTCACCGACGCCCAGATAGAGAGTATCAGCGCCGCTGCCACCGCGCATCAGGTCGATACCGGTCTCGCCGTCCAGTGCGTCGTTTCCGACCCCACCGATCAGCTCGTCGTCACCGTCACCGCCTCCCAGGCTGTCGTTGCCGGTGTCACCCATCAGGCTGTCAGCGCCATTGCCGCCGCTGGCGCGGTCCAAGCCGGAGCCGCCGACTAGTGTGTCGTCCGCAGCACCGCCATAGAGGCGGTCGGCCTGATCGCCGCCGAAAAGCGTATCGTCGTTGCCTTCCCCGTAGATCCGGTCGCTGCCGCCCGCACCGTAGATGGTGTCGGCGACGCCAGAGCCGGTGAGCATGTCGTCACTGGCGGTGCCGACGCGGATGGTGTGTTCGATGCTGGTGAGGCTGACGCTGGCCAGCTCTTCGGTCAGTAGTAGTGCCAGCGTATCGCTGCCGCTTCCACCGTTGAAGATTTCGCCTGCGGTGCTCTCGCCAACGCCAACCAGGAATAGATCGCTGCCAGACGCACCGACGACGACGCTGTCCAGGCCTGAACCGCCGCGCAAGGTGTCGTCCCCGCGGCCGCCACTCAGCCGGTCGATGCCGGAGCCGCCGAAGATCAGGTCGTCGCCATCGTCGCCGTAGAGGCCCTTGCCGTTGGCCAGGTCGCTGCCGGCGCCGCCGTAGATGGTGTCTTGACCGGAGCCGCCTTGCAGATCATCCGCGCCGCTGCCGCCGCGGATGGTGTCATCGCCGCTCTCTCCATAGAGACGGTCGTCGCCGCTGACGTCGGTCAAGACATCGTTGCCGTCGCCGGCGAAGATGAAGTCGTCGAAGGTAAGGAAGCCGGTGTCGCCGGCGTTTCCATAGAGCGTGTCATTACCGTCGCCGGCGAAGATGCGGATCGCTTGGATATCCACCAGCTTCGATCCGGGCGCACCGCCGACGCCGTCATTGAGGACGAGGCTGTTGCCGCTGCCGCTTATCACCAGATCGTCAGTAATGTCCTGGCGGTCGATGGTGATGGTATCGCGGCCAGAGCCACCATAGGCGCTGTCGATTCCCATACCGCCGAAGAGGCGGTCGGCACCCGAGCCGCCGTACAGCGTGTCGTTGCCGGCCTCACCGGCCACGCGGGTGTCGTCGCCGTCATCGCCGAAGAGCAGATCGTCGCCGCTGGCCCCATAGATGTCGTCGCGACCGCTGCCGCCACGGATGTAATCGTCATTGTCACCGCCGAAGAGATCGTCGTTGCCGCTGACGTCGATGATGGTGTCGCTACCGGAGTTGCCTTCCAGGAAGTCGTCGATGGTGCCAAAGGTGTTGACGCCGCTGTTGCCCAGCAGGGTGTCATCGCCGGTGCCGGCGCGGATGATGATACGCTCGGAATTGCGGATCTCGCTGCCGTCGCCGAAGACGATGGCCGTGCCGGAGAAGCTGGCCGAAAGCTCCGTGCCAGTGTTGCGCAGATCGATCCTTGCGCGGTCATAGTTGCCTGCACCGCCGTCCAGCAGGTTGACGCCTGAGCCGGCGACCAGATAGTCGTTCCCGCTGCCCCCGTCGAGGCTATCATCGCCGGCTTCGCCGAAGAGGCTATCGTTGCCGGTTCCTGCCTCAATCGTGTCATTGCCGGAGCCGCCGGCCATTTGGCGGCCGCCGAAACTAACGGATAGTCCAGAGGCGGTCAGCGTGTCATTGCCGCTGCCTCCGTCCAAGCCTTGCGACGAGCCTGGCCCCAGCAGTGTCAGGACATCATCGCCGTCGTTACCGCCCAAGAAGACGAAGTTACTGGAGTTGGGATTGATGAAGGTAATCTCGTCATCGCCGCTGCCGCCGAAAAGGCGGTGCTGGCCCGTAGCGTCCGCGTAGATATAGTCCTGCCCGCTGCCGCCATAAGCGAGGATATTGGCGCTGCCGGCGAAAATGGTATCGTTGCCGTCGTTGGCGCGGAAGGTCGCGAAACTGGTGCCTGCCGTCAGCGTGTCGTCGCCATCACCGGAGACGAAGGAGGCGCGCTCCACATTGAGAATTGTCGAGCCAGTGCTGCCACCGACACCATCTAAGAGAACACTGACCGTGCCGAGGTCAAGGACCAGGTTCCCGACAGCGCCGCTGCGGTCCATGATGAGCGTATCGCTGCCATCGCCGCCATCGATGACGTCCGAACCCGACCCGGGGATGAGGTAGTCAGTGCCGCTGTCACCATAGAGCAGATCGTTCCCGCTGGCCCCGGTTAGTCGGCCGCCACCGCTGCCGCCAAAGATCGTGTCGTCGCCAAGTTGTCCATAGAGGCGGTCAACGCCGTCCAAACCGAAGATCGTGTCATCGAGGCTGTTGCCGGAAAGGGTATCGTTGCCGTTGGTACCAGTAATAGCGGCCATAAGGAGTCCTCCAAAGGGCGAAAGTGTCACTCGCGCAACCACCAGCCGTTTGGACAGACGAACCCTCTGGGGCCGCTTCGCCGCGAAGGCGAGGCCGACCACAAAGAGCGCACGGTCTTCATGCCGTTTGCGCTCGTGTCACGTCCGTTTCAAGGATCACGTCCGGCAGGGCGCAGCAAAGATGTGAGGAGCTACTTACCGCGCTCACAGTTGCTGTCAAATGATTATTCTAGGACACGTGGATCTTCGCGCTGGGCCTGCGCCTGACCAGAGCCAGACGAAGTCGGTCGCCGTCAGCTGCCCGTCGTTTGAGACAGCATCGACCAGGAAGGCGATGTCGCTCATGCCGTCGCTGTCCTGGTCTACTTGAACGTGTCGTGAGCCATTGAAGCAGGCCTGACTATCGCCGGCACTGCTTAAGCCGGCCGCCCCGATGTAGGCGACGGTGCCGACCTCCAGCTCTGTTGCAAAGACCAGCTTGTAGTCGCCGTTCGCGGCGTTCAGCAGCTCCCCCTCGAAGTCACGGATCATCGGGCCGCCGGAACCGCCAACACCCAGGCGGACCTTGGTGAAGCAGAAGCTGTCGCCGCCAGACCCGCCGAAAGCCACGTCGCCAGAGTCCATGGATCGCGTTCAGCGCCAGGCTCTGTTCCTACAGTCCAGTTCTGTAGTTCGATCGGGAAAAAAGCAGGGTTTCAAGCAGCGATCTGCTCGTGGCCAATGATCCTTCGATGACGGCCTAGCGCGCGGTCAGCATCTCATGGCAGAGGGCGGTCAGGTCGCTTTGGGGGAGGGGGCGGCAGGTGGAATCCAGCATGGGCTGGTTCTCGTCGCTTTGGCACTCCGCCACCAGGCGCGGCACGTCGCCTGCCGCTAGACCATCGTCCGCCAAGCTGATCTCCAGGCCAACCTGCCGCAGGAAGGCGTCGTAGGCCGCCGGCAAGGCGGCTGCCAGGGCCGCATCGCTGCGTCCGGCGCGCTCCAGGCCAAAGGCCTCAGCCACCAGCGCGTGGCGAGCGGGACTGGCCGCTGCATTGCCGGCTAAGGCCGCCCGTAATGACAGGCCAACCGCTCGCCCGTGATGCACACGGCCAAGCGTGCCCAACGCGTGGCCGATGGCGTGCGCCACCGCGCAGCCATTCAGCGCGATGGCACTGCCGGCCAGGCAGGCGGCGATCTGTAGATGGCCGCGCGCTTCGATGTTCTGTCCATCGGCCACCGCCGCCGGCAGCCAGCGCCGCACCAGGGCGATGGCTTGCAGCGCCGGCGGGTCGCTCAAAGGATGGGCGTTGCGGTTGGTCATGGACTCGATGGCATGCACCAAGGCATCGACACCGGTGGCCGCCGTCAATGCTGGCGGCAGGCTGGCCGTGACCTCCGGGTCCAGCACGGCCAGCCGTGGCATCAGCTCTTGGCCCCAAGCCCAGGCCTTGGTCCCGTCTGCCAGCGAGAAGACGCAGGTTTGGGTCACTTCGGCGCCGGTGCCGGACGTGGTCGGCAGGGTGATGATCGGCAGGGTGCCCGCCGGCAGTGGCCGCGCCATCAGCGCATAGGCCTCCGTCGGTGCGGTCTCTGCCGCCACCGCGGCTGCCAGCTTGCCGACATCCAGTGCGGAGCCGCCGCCCACGGCCAGAACCGCCGTCGCGCCGACGTCCCGCGCCAGGCGCGCGCAGGCGTCGATCTGGGCGGCCTTGGGGTCGCTGGCGATGTCGCTGAAGCGGCTGCTCTCGTGACCATCAGAGGCCAGTGCCTCGGCGATCGCGTCGGCAAGGCCGCTCTGGGTCGCGAAGGGATCGACCGCCAGCAAGAGTCGCTGCTTGGCGCCCAGCGCCTCGGTCACCAGGCTGCCGAGCTCGGCTACGCGTCCGGGGCCGAAGGCCAGCGGAACGCTGGGCGGCAGGGTGAAGGGGCGCATGGGGCTAGCTGCCCTTCACCATCTTGATGATGGCGGAGTAGTCCAGATCGCCATTGCCCGCGGCCACGAACATCCCGAAGAGGGCGGCGGCCTCCGCACCCAGCGGCGTGGCGGCGCCGGCCTGGTTGGCCGCTTCCTGGGAGAGGCGCAGGTCCTTCAGCATCATCGCAGCCGCAAAGCCCGGCTTATAGTCGCGGTTGGCGGCGGCGGCTTCGACGATCCCAGGCACCGGCGGGTGATGCAGCATCGCCCAGCAAGAACCGGAGGATTTGGAAGAGATGTCGAAGAGTGTCTGGTTGTCCAAGCCCAGCTTTTCCGCCAGCGCAAAGGCCTCGCAGACGCCCAGCATGGAGATGCCGAGCAGCATGTTGTTGCAGACCTTGGCCGCTTGTCCGTTCCCCGGTCCGCCGGCGTGGATGATGGAGCGCCCCATCTGCTGCAGAAGCGGCTCTGCCGTGGCAAAGGCCGCAGCTTGTCCGCCGCACATGAAGGTGAGGGTGCCTGCCTGCGCCCCCGCCACGCCGCCAGAGACCGGCGCATCGACGAAGGCTTGGCCTGCGGCGGTCGCGGCCTCCTCCACCCTGCGGGCCGAGGCCACGTCGATGGTGGAAGAGTCGATGAAGAGGCAGCCCTTGGGCGCCTGGGCGAGCAGACCCTCCTCGCCCAGGTAGAGGCCGCGCACATGCTGGCCGGCTGGCAGCATGGTGACCACCACCTCGGCCTCGCGCACGCAGTCGCCGGGGCTGGCCCCCCGTGCAACGCCTGCGCCCTCAGCCTGTGCCAGAGCGGCTTCCTGTAGGTCGAAACCGGTTACCTTATGGCCGGCCTTGACCAGGTTGGCGGCCATAGGCCCACCCATGTTGCCCAGTCCGATGAAGCCGATTGTCGCCATGGCAGCTCTTCTCCCTGTCTTGTTGATCGGTCACTTGTGTGACGCGGCGCCGGCCCTCTCCCCCACCCGGCCACCCACGCCAGTATGCTTATTGGGT
>JBCBSF010000092.1:0-23098 GCA_039819325.1 Pseudomonadota bacterium
CACCCACGCCAGTATCCTATTAGGTGGCCGGGTGGGGGAGAGGGCTGGTGCCGCTCTTGAAAATCGGCTTGAAGCCGATTTTCAAACTGAGACAAGAGACGAAGGAGTGACCTCATGAGCGAAGCAGGCGAGACCATTAATCCGGTCGAAAACGAGCTCTCAGTACCGCCGCCGGCGGCCGCGGAGCCGACGCAGAAAGACGAAGGCGTGATGATCGGCGGTGTTTCGCCCGATCCCATCCCGCCCTCCCCGCCGCGGATGTTCGAGTCCGTGCCGCGCTTCTCTGCGCCCTCGCCGCGCAACCCGCGCTTCAGCTTCTCCACCCTGGGCGGGCGCCCGATCGCGCTGACCTTCTACGGTTCAGCCGCCAGCCGTGGCGCGCAGGCCCTGGTGAAGCAGCTGCAGAACGCTGCCGACATGACGCGCTCCAACGGTCCGATCTTCTGCGGCGTCTCCAGCGATCCGCGCGATGAGACTGAGCGTGGGATCACCGAGCGGCCGACCTTCATCATCTTCTGGGACACCGACCAGCGCCTGGCCGAGGCCTATGGCGTTGCCGGCTACAACCAGGATAGCCCGCACCGCACCTTCAAGCCGCAGACCTTCGTCATCGACCCGCGCTTGCGCCTCTTCCGGGTCATCCCCATGACCGGCGATCCGGAAACCCATGTGCGCCAGATCATGAACGCGGCCGAGGCCTGCACGCTGCCGAACTATGAGGGTCAGCAAAGCGGCTGGGCGCCGGTCCTGGAAGTGCCGCGCGTCTTCGAGCCGGAGTTCTGCCGCCGCCTCATCCAGTACTATGAGGACCTGGGCGGCACGCCGTCGGGCTTCATGCGCCAGCAGGACGGCAAGACGGTCGGCATTCTGGACCCCAAGTTCAAGCGCCGGCGCGATGCCAACATCACCGACCAGAGCCTGATCCAGGGAGCCCGTACCCGCATCAGCCGCCGCCTGGTGCCGGAAATCTGGCGTGCCTATCAGTTCAAGGTGACCCGGATCGAGCGCGACATCGTCGCCTGCTATGACGGGGAGGAGGGCGGCTACTTCAACGCCCACCGCGACAACACCACGACCGGCACGGCGCACCGCCGCTTCGCCTGCACCATCAACCTCAACGCTGAGGAGTATGATGGCGGGCACCTGCGCTTCCCCGAGTTTGGCAATGCCATCTATAAGCCGCCTACCGGCGGGGCTTGCATCTTCTCCTGCTCGATGCTGCACCAGGCACTGCCGGTGACCCGCGGCACGCGTTACTGCTACCTGCCCTTCCTCTACGACGATGCAGCAGCCAAGGTGCGCAGCGCCAACTTCGGCACCATCGACGGGCGTCAGCGCGACGCCTCCGGCCAGGTGATCGACGACGCCAAGAAGTCTGCGGCCGAGTAGGCCTCTCCGCTTCGTGAAGGGACAGTCCACCCGAACGCTGCGTAGGACATCCAAAGAGTGAAAGACCAGCGTTCGGGGGACGATGATGGCAGGTAAGACAGCAGCAGCTTTGGTTCTGGCCGGCAGTCTGGCGCTCGCCGGCTGTGCCTCCTCGATCGATTCCGATACCTACAGCCGGGACGATGCCGGCTATGCCGGCACGGCAGAGACCGCGCAGGTGGTGACCGTGCGGCCGGTGACGGTGGAAACCGAGGGCCTGGTCGGTACGGCAGCTGGTGCGGCCGTCGGCGGTGCTGCCGGCGCCATGGCCGGGCGCGGCGGCGATACCTTCTTCGGCGTGCTGGGCGCGCTGGGCGGCGTCATCGTCGGCGGTCTGGTCGGCCAGCAGGCCGACAAGCTGCTGAACAATCAGGACGGCTATGAGTACGTCATTCAGATGCCCGACGGGCGCCTGCTGACCATCGTCCAAGGCGACGAAGAGCCCTTGGATCCCGGTCAAGAGGTCCTGCTGATCAAGAGCGACCGCGCCCGCATCGTGCCCGTCACCGTCGGCGCCCCGGCCGACCTCACCGCGCAGGATCCAAGCGAAGAGGTCCTGATCGAGGAAGAGCTGGTGGTCGAAGAGGCCTCCTAACCCCCGAGCACGGGGGGCGAGGCAGTTCGCTACCGCGCCCCTCGAGCCGTCGCAGATTCGTAACACAAGCGTCACAGAACTCCCCTACATTGTGCACTGCACAATGACAGGAGCGGCTCTGTGTTTTCCTTGGAGGGCAAGACGGCGCTGGTCGCCGGCATCGCCAACGAAGAGTCCATCGCCTATGGCTGCGCCAAGGCCTTCCGTGATCAGGGCGCCAGGCTGGCGATCACCTATCTGAACGAAAAGGCGCGCCCCTACGTCGAGCCACTGGCCGAGGCGCTGGAGGCCGAGATTTTCCTGCCGCTCGACGTGCGTGAGGACGGCCAGTTTGCCCGCCTCTTCGATGCCATTCGCCAGCAGTGGGGCAGCATCGATATCTGCCTGCATTCCATCGCTTTTTGTCCGCGCGACGATCTGCATTCCCGCGTGGTCGATTGCTCGCGCAACGGCTTCACCACGGCGATGGACATCTCGGTCTATTCCTTCGTGCGCATGGTGCGCCGGGCAGAGATGCTGATGCCCAAGGGCGGGACCTGCATGACGGTCTCCTTCTATGGCTCGGAGAAGGTGGTCGACCACTACAACGTCATGGGTCCGGTGAAGGCGGCGCTGGAGTCCGTGACCCGTTACATGGCGGCAGAGCTGGGCCCGAAGAAGATATCGGTGCACGCACTTTCGCCCGGACCTTTGAAGACCCGCGCGGCCTCCGGCATCTCCCGCTTCGACGAGCTCTTGAACCGCGCCGCAGAGATGGCGCCCACCGGAACCTTGGCCAGCGTCGAAGACGTCGGCGCCTACGCAGCTTTCCTCGCCAGCAATGAGGCCGCCAACGTCACCGGCGGCATTCACTACATCGACGGAGGGTACAACATCCGTGGCTGATGAACCAAAGACCGCCGAGACGGCAACGCCCGACCCACTGGACTTCCACCCGGCCGATCAGATCGCCGAGGCTGCCGACCAACTGGCCAGCAGCGGCGCCCGCGCGCTGGAAGGCAGCAGCTTTCAGCAAGAGCAGCTGAGCCACCTGGCGATCCAGCACGGGCAAGACATCACCCAGAGCTTCTGGGACAGCGTCACCGCCTTCTGGCAGGAGGCCGTGGAGCTGGCGCCGAAGATGATGACGCCGGACGGTGCGATGCAGTCCGCCGCCTATCTGACCGATTCTGCCCAACGCGGGCTCTTGTTCCTCGACACGCTACGCGAGCGCGGCAATAGCTACGTCGAGCGCGAGGCCGAGGGCTTCAAGCCGGTCCTGGTCTTCGACTATGACCTGGTGGCCGACGGGCGGACCTTCGAGCGGCCGGTCAACTATGCCCTGGTCCGCATCAAGCCGCCGGCCGGCGCCCCGCCGCAGCGAGAGGATGGCCGCCCCTTCGTCATTATCGACCCGCGCGCCGGCCACGGCAGCGGCATTGGCGGCTACAAGAGCGATTCGGAGGTTGGCGTCGCCCTGATGGACGGCCACCCGGTCTATTTCGTGATCTTCTTCCCCGAGCCGGAGCCCGGCCAGACCCTGGCCGACGTCTGCGCTGCGGAAGCCGCCTTCCTGGCTGAGGTGCTGCGCCGCCACCCGGACGCGCCCAAGCCTCTGGTGACCGGCAACTGCCAAGGCGGCTGGGCCGCCATGCTGCTGGCCGCCACCAACCCCCACCTGCCGGGGCCGCTGGTCATCGCCGGTGCGCCGCTCTCCTACTGGGCGGGCACCTCGGGCCGTAATCCCTTGCGCTACTTCGGCGGTCTGATGGGCGGCGTGGTGCCAGCACTCCTGGCCTCCGACCTGGGTGCCGGCCGTTTCGACGGCGCCAACCTGGT
This sequence comes from Pseudomonadota bacterium, assembly GCA_039819325.1. Lineage (GTDB taxonomy): Bacteria > Pseudomonadota > Alphaproteobacteria > Kiloniellales > JACOMY01 > JACOMY01. The sequence goes on from JBCBSF010000092.1 coordinate 3,842, forward strand.
GATGAACTTCGAGACCCTGAACCCAGGCAACACCTGGTGGCGCAAGTACTACGCCCTCTTCGCCGATGTGGACAAAGAGGCCGCCCGCTTCCTGGAGTTCGAGCGCTGGTGGTCAGGCTTCTACTTCATGAACGAGGCGGAGATCCGCTGGATCGTCGAAACCCTCTTCATCGGCAACAAGCTGACGCAAGGCACCGCGGTGCTGGACGACGGACGGCCGGTCGACCTGCGCCGCATCAAGTCACCCATCGTCGTCTTCGCCTCGCATGGCGACAACATCACGCCGCCGGAGCAGGCGCTCTTCTGGATCGCCGACCTCTACAAGACCACCGCCGAGATCCGCGCGCATAGCCAGGTGATCATCTACACCTTGCATGAATCGGTTGGACACCTGGGGATCTTCGTCTCCTCCAGCGTCGCCCGCAAGCAGCACAAGCAGATCACCTCCACGGTCAAGACCATCGAGGCGCTGGCGCCGGGCCTCTACGAGATGACCATCGTCGAGGCCCCCGACCGCCCACACGTCGCCTTCGAGGCACGCGAGATTTCCGATCTGCTGGCGCTCGGCGACAACCGGGAAGAGGAGGTGGAGTTCGCCTCCGTCGCCCGCCTGTCGGAGCTGGGGTCAGAGATCTATGAGATTACCCTGCGCCCCTTGGTGAAGAGCCTGGCCACGCCAGCCTCGGCCCAGGCGCTGCGGCAGGCCCACCCCATGCGCCAGCAACGCTACCTGCTCTCCGACTTGAACCCCTTCCTGGCTGCCGTCGCACCCTTGAGCAGCGAAGTCAGGCGTCAGCGTGACGGCGAGGCGATAGAGGAGGCGAAGGCCAATCCCTTCCGCCGGCTGGAGGAGCTGCAGGCCGGCTTGATCGAGGCCAGCTGGAACCTCTTCCGCGACAGCCGCGATGCCGCCTATGAGCTGGCCTTTCATTCCCTCTACGGTCAGCCCGGCGTGACGGCGCTGGCGAAGGAGCCGCGGGTCATCCCCGGTCTGCATGATCTGCGCCAGCTGCCCGCCGTGCGCCGCGCCATCGAAGAGGCCGCCCAAGGCGGCTATGGGGAGGGCGTGATCCGCATGCTGATCCTCATGGCCAAGGCGCGCGGGTCGGTGCGCCGCTCACGGCTTGAGCGCTCCAACGCCATACTGCAGTCAGCTGCGCCTTTCGCCGAGATGACGACGGAGGAACGCAGCCGGATCATCCACGAGCAGAGCCTGATTGTGGAGTTCGCGCCAGAGGAGGCCATCACCACCCTGCCGCGGCTGCTGCCCAAGAAGGCAGAGCGCCAGCAAGCCTTGGATCTGGTCCTAGAGATCGCCGGGCCCTTGGAAGAGATGTCGCCCCCAACCTTGGCCATGCTGAAACAGCTGCAGAACCTGCTGGAGACTAAGGCGACCGGTTGGCACGCACCCAGCTACGAGGTCATGCCCTTCGGCGGCGAACGCAACAACCCGGCAGCAGCAGAATAACCTTTTATCTGCGGTCACTTACGTGACCGGGCGGCACCAGCCCTCTCCCCCGCCCGGCCACCCAGTCCAGCATACTTTCGTTGGGTGGCCGGGCGGGGGAGAGGGCTGGTGCCGCGCAATGAGCTTGCTCATTGCTGCAAGAAACAAGGAGCAAAGCTCATGCGCGAGAACAAGACCTACGCCGAGCTGGCGGTGGGCGACGAGGCCAAGATCACCCGGATCTGCACCAACGAGGATCTGCTGGTCTTCGCGCATGCCTCCGGTAACCTCAATCCTCTGCACCTGCCGGCCAGCGGTGGCGACAGCAAGCCCTTGCAGGAGACTGTGGCGCCCTCCATGTGGGCCGGCGCCTTGGTCTCTGCCGTGCTCGGCAACCTGCTGCCAGGCCCGGGCACGCTCTATCACGCGCAGAATCTCCGTTTCATCAATCGGGCGCATGTCGGCGATACCCTCACCGTCACGGTCAAGGTGGTGGAGAAGCTGCCGGACAACCTGGTCCGGCTGGAGACCCGCGTCACCGGCCGCGGCGGCGACCTGCTGGCCGAGGGCGAGGCCCAGGTCTATGCACCCTTGGAGAAGATCACCGTCGACAGTGACGATCTGCCCGAGATCGCAGTCCGCCGCCATCAGCAGTTCGGGAAGCTCTTGGATCGCACGCGGGATCTGGCGCCGCTCACCACCGCCGTGGTGGCGCCAGAAGATACGGCAGCACTGGCCGGCGCCCTGCTGGCGGCCGAGCGCGGTCTCATCAAGCCGCTGCTGATCGGACGGGGCGATGTCATCGCCCAGACCGCCAAGAAAGCCAAACTCTCGCTCGAGGGCCTGGAAATCGATGACCAGCCGGACGGCGACGCAGCGGCCTCCCGGGCTGCGGAGCTGGCCGGCACTGGCCAGGTGGAGGCCATCATGAAGGGGGCGCTGCACAGCGACACCCTCCTCCACGCAGCGCTGGCCAACAGCAGCCACCTGCAAACCAGCCGCCGCTTCTCACATGTTTACGCACTCGACGTTCCGGGTCTGGACCACCTGCTGATGATCACCGATGCGGCGATCGCCATTGCGCCAGACCTGAAAGCCAAGGTCGATATTGTGCAAAATGCCATCGACCTGGCCTTGGCGCTGGATATTGCCAAGCCGAAAGTGGGCATCCTCTCAGCGGTGGAGACGGTCAGCCCCTCCATCCCCTCCACCCTCGACGCCGCGATCCTCTCGAAGATGGCAGAGCGCGGCCAGATCCGCGGCGGCATCGTCGATGGCCCCTTGGCGATGGACAACGCCATGGACATGGAGGCCGCGCGCACCAAGGGCATCCCCTCACTGGTCGCCGGGCGAGCCGACATTTTGGTGGCGCCGAATCTGGAGGCGGGCAACCTGCTGGCTAAGGAGCTGGTCTACCTCTCCCAAGCCCAGGCCGCCGGTCTGGTGCTGGGCGCCAAGGTGCCGATCATGCTGACCAGCCGCGCGGATAAGGAAGAAGCGCGCCTGGCCTCCTGCGCGCTGGCCCTCCTCTATCGTGAGTGGCAACAGAAGGGCGGCGTTGTTACCTAAACAAATCTAAATGCGGATCTGAGGCGTATTGTAAGGTTTATCAAGGATCTGGCGCACCCTGCTATGCTGCTCGATCCACAAGCATTGCTCAGGATAAATCCAACCCACGATGCGGATTATCGAGTCGTAGTCCTTCTCCAAATGACGTTTGAATATCGGCTCGTGGTGCGCAACGCGGTTTCGAAAGTTACGGAGATAGTTTAAGGACCTATGCAGGTCTTTTCTTCTGAGTGACTGTGCGCCCTTAAACATACCACGCAAAGCTGGGCGCCAGAGGGTCATTTCGTAGTTGGCTCGTGGACCTCTACCATAGGGTTGAGTGTGGCCGCCTGGACCAAAGAGGGAGACCCAGAAACCAAATGACAAGGCAGCAACCACGTCTGGTGGTTCTTTTGGCCGGCTCGGGTCGTTCGAATTTGAAAGTACCTTTCGGATCCGGTCCTGCGCTTGCCAATCTAGCTTTAGCTTCTCAGTTTGATACCACTTAACTCCATAGGTCGCCTGTAGTCGTCTGTGGCAAGCGTTTCGTAGGCACACTTCAAGAGCTTGGAGCGGGAAATAGAAGGCTGCGCTTGCTGCGATGTTCCACTCGTATAGCCTCAGCGCTTGCTCCCGATCTCCGTCAACATGCGCAAGGTAGGTCGCGAAGCGTTCGGACGAGATAGCCTCTTCAAGTGACGGCAGAAACCTCTCAGCTTTGTATGGATCATTGACATGCGATCGAGGTGGCATCATTTTCCATCCTGTAAGCCCCGGTAGCGCCTCTGCAAACTGCATGCGCCCGGGGCAAAGCTAACTCTTTGAGTTTTGCGTCGCGGCCTTATTAGTGCGGTAGCCTCGCCGCTGGACTGAGGTGTTTTGGCTCTTTGTTTCCTCTTTCACCTCACGAAACTCGGGCTCCAGGTCTTTCAGTTTCGCGACAAGACCAGCTAGATCGTACGTGTTGGTTTGTTTTCCACCGTGCGGCGCATAGCGCTGCACCCTCTTGAGAAAACCTGCTTGCTCCAACTCACGGGCGTAGCGTTGCACTTGCCTCTCGCTGATCCCTAAACGGGTTGAAAGAACTTTCTTGCTAGGAAAGGGCTTTCGGTCCTCCTCCCACCAGAAATCTGCAAGCTGCAAGAGCAAGGCCAGTTGCGTTGGATTGAGTCCGAGACGGTTCTGAGCCCGCATCAGAAGCGACGGCAAAACACAGAATCCTAAGTTCATCACCTCCCGGCCCCACTTCCGGTCAGATGCCCTCACCGATTTTTGGCTTCGGCTTACCCCCCGGCTAGTCTCTTCGGCTTCAGGTCTAAGATCCATATCTGGCCTCCTATTGTTTCGCTCGGCCACGGATATCGCATTGGAAAGCCGAAGCATCAAGGTCGATGCTCTAGACAAAAATGACCTGTACTACTGGACATCAGCGTCTGATAGCCTACCAGTCGTCGCAGTCTCCTAAAGCAATACCCATTTTAGGATTCACGACTGAGCAAACTCGGACTAATGAGTATCCCCACCACTAGACATTGGTGACTGGTGGCACTTCTCCATTCCTTGTGAGAAACAGAGGATGCTGGTTTCACAGAGAAGCTAGTAATTGTACTCCCAGCGCAGCATGGCGCCGCTGTCGGCCTCAGAATCGGCACCGGCCCGACCTTCCAGCTTGACGCCGGGCAAGAGGTCGACCTCCACGGTGGCCTGGGTGCTGCCGGGGCTGGTGCCTTGGCGGACGCCGACGAAGATGTCCTCTGAGATGTACTCGCCCACCTCTGCGACCACTTCGTTCGGATCTTCGCCAGCCTCGACACGCAGGACGTCAATACCGACCGTATCCCGCAGACGGTCGACCACCGTCTTGTCGCTGCCGGTCGCGCCCGAGAGGATGGCTGCGGCTTCCGCCAGCTGCAAAGCCTCGATGGGGGAGATCTGGCCGGTGCCGCGGCCGAAGAGCACCTGGGAGAGGATCTCGTCGTTCGGCAGGACAGGATCGGAGCTGAGCGAGATCACCGGGGCCTGGGCAGAGCCGGTGACCGAGATGATGGCGTCGAGATCGTCGGCCTCGTAAACCGCCGAGATATCGAGTGACGGATCGATGTCAGAGGAACCGTCAAAATCCACACCCCCTTCTTGCAAGTCGAACTGCTTGCCGAAGATGGCGATGAACCCGCGCAGCGGTTCGATCTTGCCGGTGATGAAGGGCTGGCTCGCATCGCCGGTGACGGTGAGCGTGCCGCCCCATTCGGAATCGAGGCCGGCGCCGGCCAGGAAGACGCGCCGCGGCAGGTCGATGGTGATGTCCAAGGTGATCGGCAGGGCCGGCTCTTCCTCCGCATCAGCCGGCGGTGGCCCGCCGGAGATGATCTTGCCGTCGCGGACAATCTCCACGTCCAGGGTGGCGACACCGGGCGGCAGGTCGGGGATGACGTTGGCCCGGATCTCCTGATTGGTGATGGTGCCCTTGACGTCCAGGCCGGCGGAGAGGTCGCCGTCGATGGTCATGTCGATGTCCATACGGGCATAGAGGTCATCCCGACGGGCCAGCGCGAAGTCGTTGACGTCGACGACGAAGTTCAAGCTGGGGGCCGGCGTGTGTGCCAGGTTGATCCCGCCGGTGACCGAGAGCCGACCGGTCTGCCCGTCGTTGCCGCTAAACTCTGCCACCTGCAGGCTCTGCTGGTTGCCTTGTAGGCGGATCGTTAGATCCTCGATGATGGTGGCGGTCAGCAGGTTCTCATAGCGGCCTTGGGTCACCTCTACGGTGCCGTTCACCGTCGGATTCTCCAGCGTGCCGGTCACGCGCAGGTCGATGTTCCCCTGCCCGGTCAGCCGCTGCTCACCGACCGGCAGCAGATCGACCAGCGGCCCCATTTCGCCCTGCCAGGTAATGGCCGCGTTGACGGGAGCGCTCCGGTCGGTCTCGGCACCCGGCTCGGCCAGGGACACCCTGACCGGGATATCGGCCGTGAGGCGCAGCGGTTGGCCGAAGTTGCCGGCGACAGAGCCGTTCACGGCGAGGCCGCTGTCTCCCAGTTGGCCATTCACAGTCACGTCGAGTGGCGGATTGGCCGGCAAGCCCTCCTCCTGCACCGAGAGCCCCGTCAAGGTGATGGCGATATCGCCCTGCGCACGCTGGTTTCCGCGCAAGGAAACGCGGGCGGCGATCTGGCCGGCGGCGCTATCGCCCTCCATGAAGCGCTCGAACTGCTTCAGGTTCAGGCCTTGCAGAGCCAAGTCCACGCGCTTGTCGCGCCCTGCCAAGGCCGCATCGAGCGTGAGGGCAGCGCCGGCCAGGGTCCAGCCCAGCTCGGCACCTTCCGGGCCACCCGGCCCCAAGGTCACCCGGGTCGGCTCGTTCTGCGCCAAGGGGAAACCGGCGACCTGGCCGCTCAACTGGCTCAGGGTGATGGCGGTCTGGGCGCCGGACTGGGCGACCTGGCCGGCGATGGAGAGCTGGGTCGGCCCCTCCACGTCACCTTCCGTCTCGACCGTGAAGGTGAGATCAGCCGGCGTGCCGCGGAAGGTAACGGCCACGCGGTCCAGCTCTGCCGGATCGACGCTGAGCGCGCCGGTGGTGAGCGAGCCATCCAGCGCCAGCGCGCCGGTAGCATCACGCGCGTTGGCCTGCAGAGTAATCCCGCCATGCGGAATGTCGGCCAGCCGGCCCGATGCCAATTCCAGGTTTACGCTGGCATCCTGCTGCTCGCCGCGGCCGCTCAAGGCCACCGTCAAGCTGCCGCGCCCCTCCAGCGGAACGCCGAGATTGGCCAAGAGCCGCCCGCCGTTCAAAGTCCCGTTCACGCGCCCGGAGATCGGCAGGCCGGCGGCTGGCACCGTGAGATCGCCGTTGATCTGCACCTCTCGACCCAGCGCGACGGTGAGCGGCGCGATCTTGAAGCTCTCCTCCCCTGCCGGTGCAATATCGGCGGAAAGGCTGAGCGGCCCGAAGGAGGAATTGGGCGCCTCTATCGCCACCTGGCCGCTCAGCGCCGGCAGCACGCCGGCGACGGAGATCTGGCCTTGCAGATCGCCGATGCGGTCCGGCCCGAAGGTCATGTCGCTCCCCTCGATGTCGGTGGAGAGCGAGAGCTGGCCGTCGGCGGAGTTCTGCGAGAAGGCGCCGGAGAGCTGCAGCGCGCCACTGGCCGGCGTGCCGGTCAGGCCCTCCGCCACACCCAGGTCGGCCAGGATCACCTGGTAGTCCAAGGCCAGCTGTTCTGAGCCGACGGCGCCATCCAGCACTACCTCCAGGGTCTGCCCTAGCAGGGTCACGTCCTTTAGAGTGATCGCGCCGTCAGGTGCGTAGGTGACACCGCCATAGAGCGTCAGCCCCTCCCCTAAGGCCGGGCCGATGCCGTCCGGCAGGTCGCCGGTCCCGATCAGGGTCAGATCCAGATCGGCCGCGATCGGCGCCTCCAGCCCCTGCAGGTCCACGGCGCTGCCCAAGGTGATGGAGAGCGGCAGCCCGGCCAGCATGGGCTCGATCCCACCCAGCTCCGGCAGCAGGGCGGAAAGCGTGATCTCCGGCTGACCGACGAGGTCGGGGAGCACCAGATCGCCCGCCACTTCCAAATCCAAGTCCTGGCCCCGCAAGGTGAAGCGGCGCAGCAGGGCGCTGCCCTCGTCTGGCGAAACCAGCGCGGCAGCCGTCAGCTGAAGCGAGCCAAAAGGCAGCGGCGGCACCTCGGCCAGGAGCACCTTCGGGTCTTGCAGGCGCAGGTCCAGCGTGGTGTCCAGTTTGCCCTCGGTCGGTGTCGCTTCGACGGCGAGGTCAACCCCGGCCAGTTCCACCTCTGCCGTCTGCACGCCCTCGACGCGCGCGTTCAGCCGGGCCTGCGGCAGGGCCAGAGGGCCAGAGACCGTGGCGTCCAAGGTCACAGCTCCCAGATCGACCTCTGGGACCAGGGTCCGCAGCGGCGAGTCGGCCTCCAGGCGGGCTGACAGCTTGGCATCGACCTCTTCACTCTCGGGCGAGAGGCTGCCGCTGGCGGAGAGCCCGACGCTGGTCGCCTGGATCGTCAGGCGGTTCAGGGTGATCACCTCTTCGCCCAGCAGAACGTCGACATCCAGATCGGCGCCGCCGGCGAGCCAAGGCCGCGCATCGGGCGGCAGCAGTTCGGGCGGCAGGCTGCCGCTAGGGTCGACCCGTCCGGTCAGCGCGAAACGCCGCTCGGGCTCGCCAGCGAGCAGGATGTCGCCCACCACGGCCTCGGTCTCGTCCAAGGCCAGGCGCAGCCTGCCGCGCCAGTCGCTGAGCGGTCCCTCGCCTTCCAGAGAAAGGTCGATGGCCGGCAGGGTCGGCAGATCAGCCAAGCGGGAGATCAGACCACCTTGCGGCTCTTGCACCTGCAGCGAGACGCCGAGGACTTCCGTCGCCGGGTCCAGGCTGACATCGGCGTCGAGGGTCAGCGCTGTGTCACCCAGGCCGGCGATGTCCAGCACCACCTCGGTCGCGCCCTCTTGCGGATAACTGGCCTGGCCGGTCACCGAGAGGTCAGCGGCGACACCGGCCAGAGGCGCGCCCAGAGAGACGCTCAAGACCTCCAGCCGTTCCAGGTCGATGTTGAGCGGCAACTGCGGCAGTTCGGGCAGCAGCTTGCCATCGTCTTCGACCGGCTCCGGCTCTGGCGCCTCGCCGCTCGGCAAGGGTGCGCGCGGCATGTCGACAGAGGCGACCTGCACCAGCCGGATGTCGGCCTCGCCGGAGATGAGCGCGAAGGGCGACCAGTCCAGTGTGATCCCCTCCACCGTCAGCCAGACGCCATCGGCGTCGCTCATCTGCAGCCGGCCGAGGGTCAGCACATCCCAGAGGCTGCCGCCCAGATCGCTGATCTCGATACCGCCGTCGGGCGCCGCCAGCAGGTCGTTTACCTGACCGACAACGAAGCGCTGCCCGGGCCCGGTTTCCAGGGCCAGCAGGATCAGAATCGGCGGCAGGAAGATCAGCAGCAGCAGCGCATAGAGGCCACGGCGCAACCAGCGCCAGATACGCCGGCGGCGGCGCGGCGGCTTGGTATCGCTGGGCGGCGGCGGCTCGTCAGACCCGGCGCCGGCAGCCACACCACTGGGCCGCTCAGAAGGCTTGACCGATCGATATGTAGAACTGGAGCTCACGATCGCGCTGCCGCTTGTTAATGGGATGGGCGAAATCCAGCCGGATCGGGCCTATCGGGCTGTAGTAGCGAAAGCCCAAGCCGGCGGCATACTGAATGGTGTCAGAGAAATCAGGCGCCATGCCGTTGTAAACCTGGCCGGCATCCAGGAAGGGGACAATGCCGTAGTCGTCCCAAAAGCGCCAGCGGGCCTCGATCCCGAACTCGATCAGCGACCGGCCACCGATGGCGTCGTTCTCGCTATCCAGCGGGCCTAGGCTATCGACCTCATAACCGCGTACCGACCCGCCACCACCGGCATAGAGCCGCTCACCGGCAGGGATGTTGGAGATGGCAGTGCCAACCAGCGAGGCTACGCGGGCCCGGCCGGCCAGCACGATGTCCGGATCCTCCAGCACCCGCTGATAGTGCGTCCCCATGACGTCGGCCTGCAGGTAGAAGGCCGTGTCAGTCACCGTCACCAAGGTCGGCGCAATACCGAGCACGCCCAGAAAGCCCTTGGTGGCGTCCAAGCGGTCGTCGCGGTTGTCATAGGTCAGGCGCGTGGGGATGGAGTAGAGGATGTAGTCGTCCCGGCCCTCCGGCGTATCAGGGTTCAGATCATCGGAGCGCAGGTACTTCAATGCACCGCCGGCAAAGCCGGTCAGGTGCCTCGCCAGAATGCGCTCCACGCCTAAGGAGGTCTCGGCCGAGAGCTGCTTGAAGGCCGGCTGATCCTCGTTGGTGATGTTGAAACGCCATTGCAGCGACTGATCGTTGATGAACCAGTTGGGTTTGTTGAAGAGCACGGCGCCCACCTGCTCGTCCGGCTGGGCATTGGCGGAGAGACGCAGGCTTTCGCCACGGCCCAGGATGTTGCGGTGCTCCCAAGCAGCCTCGCCGATGAAGCCGAAAGGCGTGTTGCTGAAGTCGGTGGCGAAGCCCAGACCCAAAGAGATGGTCCTGGGCGGGCGCTCCTGCAGCTTCATGGTCACTGGTTCAGCCTCGCCGCTGCGCTGCTGCGTGCTCGCGCGGGTTATCTGCACCTCGGAGAAGAGGTTGGTGGCGACGGCCCGCCGGCGCACGAGGTTTAGCTGCTCGTCGGAAAAGGTCTCCCCCTCCGGCCAGCGCAGGACACGGCGCAGGTACTCTTCTTCCGTGCGATCCAAGCCATCGATCGCCAGCGGCCCGAAGACCATGTAAGGGCCAGAGTCGACGGAGAGGGTGACGGTCATCTCGTTGCTGTTCAGGTCGACCGTCACCCGGCGATCGACAACCTCAGTATCGGGGAAGCCATTGTCCTGCAGGTCTGCGATCAAGAAGGCCTCGGCATCCAGAATCGGCTGGCTGACCGCGGGCTCTCCCAAGGTCAGGCCTAGATCCGCCAAGGTCGGCTTGTCCAGCTTGTCCAGCCCCGGGCGCGGCGCATAGGTGATGTTGACGGAAGCCAAAGTGGTGCGCGGACCGGGGGTCAGGGTGAAGGTGACGACGGCCGGCGTCGCCTCACTGACCGCGACGGTGACCTCTGGCTGATAGTAGCCTTGCGCGTTCATCACCTGCTGAAAGGTCTGGCGATCGCTGCGCACCCGCTGACCCAGCCCAGCGCGGGAGAAAGGCGGATTGTCCTGATCGCGGATCAGGCTGGAGGCCGCCCTGACTTTATCCACAAGGTCGTCGGGCGCGGTCCCGGTGAACTCAACCGAGTAGGGCACGCTGCTGGCCTCGCCATCGCCGCCGCGCTCAGCCTCGGCAGCCTCCCTGGCGGCCGCGATATCGGCCGCCGCATCGGCGCGCGCTGGCGTCCAGCCGGCCAGCAGGGCCAGTCCGGCCAGGGCCACCACAGCGGACAACCAGCCTAGGACAGACTTGGGTCGTCTGGCTGCAGCGACGCTGTCGTCGTCCTGTTGCCGGCCAAGCAAGGATGGCCTCTCCTCGTCCAAGGGTGTGCCCCCGACCCCTTCTGCCGGCATAGCAACGCCATGCGTGGTTTTCTAGCACGCAAAAGCGCGTCGTCACCCTTTCCGCTAGAGGAAAAGAGGAACCTGGCTACGCGTAGCGTAGACGCTGCCCCAGGCCGAGGGTCTCGGCCTTCTTCAGCATGGCGTGGCCCAAGGCGATGTCGGACAAGGAGAGACCGCGGTGCCAGAAGAGGATCGTCTCCTCCGCGCGCTCGCGGCCCGGCTTCTCGCCGGTGACGATCTTGCCCATCTCGGCGTAGAGCGTTTCCTCCGACAAGCGCCCCGTCTCGACGTGCGCACGCAGACTGCCCAGTTTGCCGCCCTTGCACTGGCCCCAGTCGTCGACCACCAGCTTGTCCATGATGTCGGTCAGCGAGAGCTCCACCGCGCTCATGGTGCCGTAGGGAACGACGAAATTGCCCGGCTTCACCCACGCGGTCTTGAAGAGCGGCTCGGGCGCTTCCAGGCGGGTCGCCTCCACCTGAATGTCGGCGCCGACAAGACAGCTCTCCCAGTCGTCCGTAGCGATCACCGGCTTGCCCAGATCGGCGGTCAGGCGGGCTGCGAAGGCCTCGCGGCTTTCCGGCCGGCGGGAGTGGACACGGATCTCGTCGAAGTCGAAAAGGCTGTCGAGCAGCCGGACGTTCCAGTAGGAGGAACCGCGCGCGCCGATATGGCCCAGGATCTTAGAGTCCTTCCGTGCCAGATACTTTGCGCCCAGCGCCGTCATCGCGCCTGTGCGCATGTCGGTGATGTCGGCGGCGTCGACCAGGGCGACGGGCATGCCGGTGCGCGGGTCGAAGAGATTCAGCAGCGCCATTTCGGACCGCAGGCCGCGCTTATAGTTGTCGATGTAGTCACCGACGATCTTCACCCCGGCGACGCCTAAAGGCGCGATGTAGCCGCGCAGCACATTGAAGTGCCCGCGGAAAGCCGGATCGGGCTCCAGATGCACCCGGGGCTCGATCACCGTCTCGCCACGGCCTTGCGCGGCCAGGCCCGCTTCCACCGCATCCAGAATCTCGGCGTCCGTGAGGTTCAGTTGCGTGACCTCCGGCCCGCCCAGATAGGTGAAGTAGATCTCATCGCTCATGCCGTCAGCTCCTTCAGGGCGGCCAGGTAGCGCCGCTTGATTGCCTCTTCGTCGATATGCCGCCCTGCCTCGACCAAGACCCGCCCGCCGACCATCACCCTGTGTAGCGGGCTGCTATTGCCGGAGAAAACCAAGGCGTCCAGCCAGGCGTCGTCCTCGCGACAGGCCAGCAGCGGGTGCTCCGCGTCTAGCACCAGCAGGTCGGCGCGCTTACCGACCTCTAGCGCACCACAGGCCCGACCAAGCGCCTGCGCACCGCCTGCCAGTACCTGGCGATAGAGCCAGGCCCCGCAGTGCGGATCGGCGGCACCGCCTGTCAGCAGATTGCGGCGCCGCAGACGCAGACGCTGGCCGTACTCCAGCCAGCGCAGCTCCTCAATGGCCGACACGGAGATGTGAGAGTCGCTGCCCACCCCGAAGACCCCGCCCTGGCTCACATAGTCCAGGGCCGGGAAGAAGCCGTCGCCCAGATTGGCCTCCGTCGTGGGGCAGAGGCCGGCAACGGCACAGCTGCTGGCCAGCTGCGCGGTCTCCTCCGCATCGATGTGGGTGGCATGGATCAAACACCAGCGATCATCGACCTCGAAGCGATCCAAGAGCCAGGCCGTGGGCCGCTGACCGCTCCAGGCCAGGCAGTCCTCCACCTCCTTGGTCTGCTCGGCGATGTGCAGGTGGATCGGCGAGGGACCATGAAGCTGCGCCAAGCCGTCCAAAGTCTCGCGCAAGGTCGCTTCGGTTACGGCACGCAGAGAATGCGGCGCCAGGCCAACAGTCACCTGTGGATCGTCGGCGTGATCATGCTTCAAGGCCGCAATGATCTGCAGCAGCTCATCCGGTTTGTTGAGGAAGCGGCGCTGCCCCTCACCCGCCGCCTGGCCGCCGAAGCCGCCATAGCCGTAGAGGACCGGCAATTGGGTGATAGCGATCCCACTCTCGGCGGCAGCAGCCAGCGTGCGCCGCGCCATCTCTGCCCGGTCGGCGTAGGGGCTGCCGTCGGGCGCATGATGGAGGTAGTGAAACTCACCGACCGCAGTGAAGCCGCCCTTCAGCATCTCGACATAGAGCTGCGCGGCGATGGCCTGCAGCTGCTCCGGCGTAATGCGGGCCAGGAAGCCGTACATAACCTGCCGCCAGGTCCAGAAGGAGTCCTCAGCCTTACCCGCCACCTCGCCCAGACCGGCCATGGCACGCTGGAAGGCGTGGCTGTGCAGGTTGGGTAGACCCGGGATGGCCGGCCCGCCCAAGGGCTCGGCTCCGGCAGCCTCCGCATCGCTCTCAAGGCCCGTGATCCAACCGGCCGCATCGATCGTGAGCCGCACATCCCGCAACCAGCCCTGCGGCAACAAGGCCCAGGGGGCGAAGAGGGCTCTTTCCTGCTGCATGAAGGCACCTATGACTGGAGTTGTGGGTACCACGGAGGGCAAACTTGTATAGACAAGCAAGCGGGCAGGAACAATGCCTGGCGGTTTCGGTTTCATCGGTCACTCACGTGACCGAGCGGCGCCAGCCCGCTCCCCCGCCCGGCCACCTAGGCCAGGATACTCTCGTTGGGTGGCCGGGCGGGGGTACGGGCCCCATGAATGCGAAGGTGGGCCGCCGCGATGAGCTTGCTCATCGCTACAAACAAGGAGAGTAAGACGATGGGGCCCTTCGATCAGCTTTGGTACAACGCCCGTCTCGCAACCCTAGTGCCGAACAGCGCGCCCTACGGTGCGCTGGAGTCTGGGGCCGTCGCCGTGAAGGACGGCAAGATCGCTTGGGTCGGCGCCATGGCCGACCTGCCCAAGGCACCTACAGACCTCTGCTCAAAGGCCCTGGACTGTGACGGCCGCTGGATTACACCGGGACTGATCGACTGTCACACCCATCTGGTCTATGGCGGCGACCGCGCGGCAGAGTTCGAGCTGCGGCTCCAAGGGGCGAGCTATGAGGAGATCGCCAAGGCCGGCGGCGGCATCGTCTCCACCGTCTCGGCGACCAGAGCGGCCAGTGAAGATGAGCTGGTGGCCGGCGCCCTGCCGCGCCTAGACGCGCTCCTGGCCGAGGGCGTCACCACCATCGAGATCAAGTCCGGCTATGGGCTGGATCTGGAGCAAGAGGCCAAGATGCTGCGGGCTGCCCGGCAGCTGGGCCGGCTGTGCCCAGTGACGGTCAAGACGTCTTTCCTGGGCGCCCACGCGCTGCCGCCCGAGTTCGCCGGACGGCAGGGCGACTATGTCGACGCCGTCATCGAGATGCTGCCCGCCATCGCCGCCGAGGGTCTGGCCGACGCCGTCGATGCCTTTGGCGAACGCATCGCCTTCACACCAGATGAGGTGGCGCGGGTCTTCACCGCGGCTAAGGCTGCCGGCCTGCCGGTGAAGCTGCACGCCGATCAGCTTTCCGACCAAGGCGGGGCAGCGCTGGCCGCGCGCTTCGACGCACTCTCCGCCGATCACCTGGAATACACCAGCGAGGCAGGACTGGCCGCCATGGCCAAGGCCGGCAGTGTGGCGGTGCTGCTACCCGGCGCCTTCTACATTCTGCGCGAAACCCAGCTGCCGCCGATCGAGGCCTGCCGCCGGCTTGGCGTTCCCATGGCAATCGCCAGCGACAGCAACCCCGGCTCCTCGCCAGTGACCTCGCTTCTGCTGATGCTCTCCATGGCCTGCACCCTCTTCCGCATGACGCCGGAGGAAGCCTTGGCCGGGATCACGCGCGAAGCCGCGCGCGCCCTGGGCTTGGCCGAGAGCCACGGAACCCTGGAGGCCGGCAAGGTCGCAGACCTCTGCCTCTGGGAGATCGAGCGCCCGGCGGAACTGGCCTACCGGGTCGGCTTCAATCCGCTGGTGCGGGTGCTGCGCCAAGGGCTCCCCAATCAGGGACAGGCATGACCCGTCAGCCCTTCTTCGGACCACCGCGCGGCCCTTACCAGCGGCAGCGGCCGAGCCTCCTGGGACAGGGGCTTGGCCGCAACAGCCTGATCCTGGGCGCCATCATGCTGCTGGTGCAGATCCTGGTCTCACAGATGAGCTATCAGCAGGATGTCCTCTTCTTCCGCCATTATGCGCTGAACCCCAACCTGGTGCGCGCCGCCCTGGCCGGCGAGGCGCCGCTGGCGCCGGCGCTCTGGCCCTTCATCACCTCGCTCTTCCTGCATGGCGGCTGGTTCCACCTGCTGAACAACCTGCTCTTCCTGGCGATCTTCGGCAGCCTGGTAGAGCGGCATCTGGGCGGCAAGCTGCTGCTTTTTCTCTTCTTCGCTTGCGGCTTCGCCGGTGCGGCGCTTCAGGTGCTGATCGTGAACGACTGGGGTCCGCCGACTGAGCTTGTGGTGGGCGCCTCAGGCGGCCTCTTCGGCTTGATGGGGGCGGCCTTCACCTGCGGCGCGCCGGCAATGCGGCGCGGCTCCCCGCAGCGCCAGCTCTTGATCGCGCTGGTGGCGATCAACGCCCTATTGGGTTTGGTCTCAGCCAGCGGCGTGACCGGTGACCTTCTGATGATCGGCTGGCAATCGCACCTCGGTGGCTTCCTTGCCGGACTGGCCTTGGGGCGCTGGTTGGCGCGGCCTTGATCAGTCCCCCCTAGGCCGGGAGATCCAGGCCAGGGTCTCTTCCAGCAGCGCCTTCAACAGCGCGATCATCGGCGCGGCCCGCTCCGGACTGTAAGGAAAGGGCGGGTCCTCATCCATGTAGGCGCTCTGTGCCAGCTCCAGCTGCAAAGCCTGGATGCCTTGGTCGGCTTGGCCGTAGCTGCGGGTGATGTAGCCGCCCTTGAAGCGCGCGTTGGCCACAGCGGTGAAGCCACCGACCCGCTCAGCCTCGGCCAGCACCGCAGCCAGCAGGCGCGGGTTGGCCGAGGCACCGTCGGCCGTGCCGAAGTTGAGGTCCGGCAACTTGCCCTCGAAGAAGCGCGGCACCTGGCTGCGGATGGAATGGCCCTCCCACAAGACGACCGGGCCATAGAGCTGGTGCATGCGCTTCAGTTCGTCGGCGAGGCAGCGGTGATAGGGCTCCCAGTAAAGCCGGCGGCGGCGAAGGATCTCGGCTGCATCCGGCGTGTTACCTGGCGGGTAGAGCGGCTCCAGCGCGAAGGTAGAGGTGGGGCAGAGCTCTGTGTTGTTGGCACCGGGATAGAGCGGCCGGCTGTCCGGCGCACGGTTTAGATCGATGACGTAACGCGAATAGCGCGCCTGCAGGACAGAGGCGCCCATCTCCTTGGCGAAAGCATAGAGCTTCTCGACATGCCAGTCGGTGTCGGCGGAGCTGACCGCCGCCGGGGTCATCTGCTGCAGGATGTCCGGGGGTATCTCGGCACCCGCGTGCGGCAGCGAGACCAGCAAAGGCACCTCGCCCTGATGAAAGGAGAAAGGAGCTTCCGCTTCATCGCCCATCATGCGCCCTGGCCTTCCCCACCCAGCTTGTCTATACAAGTTCCTGTCTTACCCGGACCTCGACCCCCCGCCCCTCTTTCCATCAAGGAGCCTTGGCCGGCCGTGAGCGAAGCCCTGCCGAAAAACGAGCCTCCGCTCTACCAGCGTGTCAAGGATCACATCAAGCAGCAGATCCGGGCCGGTGTCTGGTCGGAAGGCGACCGCGTGCCCTCTGAACGCACGCTGATGGCCGCTTTCCAGGCCTCCCGCATGACGGTGAACCGGGCGGTGCGTGAGCTGGCGGCCGAAGGCTGGCTAAACCGCATTCAGGGGGCCGGCACCTTCGTCGCCGGCGAGAAGCTGCAATCGGTCCTGCTGGAGATCGGCTCGATCCGGGCGGAGGTGGAAGCCCGTGGCGGGCGCTACCGGGCGCAAGTCCTACGTCTGGTCGAAGCGCCGGCGGAGCCTTGGGCGGTAAAGGCCTTCCAGCTCGAGGCCACACAGCCACTCTTCCACTCCGTGATCCTGCACTGGGAGGACGGCGAGCCGATCCAGTGGGAAGACCGGTTGGTGAACCCGGCCTTTGCGCCCGACTACCTGGCCCAAGACTTCACCGCGGTGACCCCGCACGACTATCTGCTGCAGCAAGGCCCGATCGAGGCCGCCGAGCACCGCATCGATGCCCTGATGCCCGACGAGGAGCAGCGCCGGGGTTTGCGGATGGAGGCTGGCCTGCCTTGCCTCAGCCTGCTGCGCCGCACCTGGTCGGGCGGGCTGGTCGCCACCCGCGGGCGGCTGCTGCATCCCGGCGGCCGCTTCAGCTTCATCGGACGGCAAGACTACCGCAGCGCCGGCAAGCAGCCGGGCGACACGACACGACCCTAACGGAAGGACACGACGATGGCCGAGATCAGCAATCCTCGCCTGGACAACAGCCGCAAGATCCACGCGCCACAGGGGACGGAGATCACCGCCAAGTCCTGGCAGACGGAAGCCCCCTTGCGCATGCTGATGAACAACCTGGACCCGGCCGTGGCCGAACGACCGGAGGAGCTGGTGGTCTATGGCGGCATCGGCCGGGCGGCGCGCGACTGGGCCTCTTTCGACACTCTGGTGCGCTGCCTGCGAGAGCTGGAGGGCGATGAGACCCTGCTGGTGCAGTCCGGCAAGCCGGTCGGCGTCTTCCGCACCCACGCCGACGCGCCGCGGGTGCTGATCGCCAACTCCAACCTGGTGCCGCACTGGGCGACCTGGGAGCACTTCAACAGCCTCGATAAGGTGGGGTTGATGATGTACGGCCAGATGACCGCAGGCTCCTGGATCTACATCGGTAGCCAAGGGATCGTGCAGGGGACTTACGAGACCTTTGTCGAGGTCGGGCGCCAGCACTATGGCGGGTCGCTCGCCGGGAAGTGGATCCTAACCGGTGGCCTGGGCGGCATGGGGGGCGCGCAGCCGCTGGCGGCCACCATGGCCGGCGCCTCGCTGCTGGCGGTGGAATGCCAGCCCAGCCGCATCGAGAAGCGGCTGGAGACCCGCTACCTCGACCGCAAGGCCGATAGCCTGGAGGAGGCGCTGGCCATCATCGAGGAGGCGAAGCGCCAAGGCCGCCCCATCTCGGTCGGCCTGCTGGGCAATGCGGCGGAGGTCTTTCCAGAGATGGTGCGCCGTGGCATTCGTCCCGACGTGGTGACCGACCAGACCTCAGCCCACGATCCCTTGAACGGCTATCTGCCGGCGGGCTGGAGCCTGGACGACTGGTCGCGCGGTAAGGAGCGCGATCCCGAGGGCACGGTCATGGCCGCCAAGGAATCGATGAAGGTGCAGGTGCACGCCATGTTGGCCTTCCAGGCGCAAGGCATCCCGACCCTGGACTATGGCAACAACATCCGCCAGATGGCCTTCGAGATGGGGGAGGCCCAGGCCTTCGACTTCCCAGGCTTCGTGCCCGCCTATATCCGCCCGCTCTTTTGCCGCGGCATTGGACCCTTCCGCTGGTGCGCGCTCTCCGGCGATCCGGAGGATATCTTCACCACCGACGCCGTGGTGAAGGAGCTGCTGCCCGACAACAGTCACCTGCACACCTGGCTGGACATGGCGAAGGAGCGCATTGCCTTCCAAGGCCTGCCGGCGCGGATCTGCTGGGTCGGTCTGGGCGACCGGGCCAAGCTGGGCCTGGCCTTCAACCGGCTGGTGCGTGAGGGCAAGGTGAAGGCGCCGCTGGTGATCGGCCGCGACCATCTTGATTCCGGCTCCGTCGCCAGCCCGAACCGGGAGACCGAGGGCATGAAGGACGGCTCCGACGCCGTCTCCGACTGGCCGCTTTTGAACGCGCTTTTGAACACGGCCTCGGGCGCCACCTGGGTCAGCCTGCATCACGGCGGCGGCGTGGGCATGGGCTTTTCCCAGCATGCCGGCATGGTTATCGTCTGCGACGGCAGCGAAGAGGCCGACCGCCGGCTGGAGCGGGTGCTGACCAACGATCCCGCGACCGGGGTGATGCGCCACGCAGACGCCGGCTATGACGAGGCCATCGCCTGCGCGCGCGAGCAGGGGCTGAACCTGCCGATGCTGCGAGGATAGCTAAGGATAGAAGAGATATGGGTCAGCTCCAGTGACGAGATCTCGCGCAGCCGCAAGAGGCCAGCTAGGTCGGTCAGGCTCTTGAAGGCCAGATCGCCGTCAGGTGCGGATCCCATATCTCTTCTATCCTTAGCTATCCTCGCAGCATCGGCAGGTTCAGCCCCTGCTCGCGCGCGCAGGCG
>JBCBSF010000093.1:0-21888 GCA_039819325.1 Pseudomonadota bacterium
GACCAGGATGGTGACGGGTCAGCAGACATCGCCTTCCTCGTGGATGGCGTCACCAACGCTGGTCAGCTGACGGCGAGCGACTTCGTCTGGCTGTAAGAGAAGGATCGATCGCGGTGGCGGGCGTGTCAGTCCGCCGCCGCGCTCTAGTTACCGCCGCTGGCGATGCGCAGTCGGATCACGCCTTTGATGGGGGCGGTGGGGTCCTGACGCTCACCACGGCGCAGGATGTCGATGCGGCCTTGCCGTGCTAGGAAGCGGGCCTGCTCCCGCACAGCCTGTAGGTAGCGCCGCCAAAGGTCGGGAGGATCGCCGGCTCGGCGGCGGCGGTCTGCGAGCAAGCGCGCCACGTCCGTCGGGCAGCAGCTTTTCTCTGGGCCCCGCGCGCGCACCACTTCCAGGATTGCCAGGGCAACCGGGTCCAGGCTTGCCGTCTCATCTTCTGCCTCGGTCATGCTGCTGCCTTCTTTCTATTGCCAGCCTTATAGCAGCACAGGATGGGAATGGCAGCGGCCTGCTTTATGTCTCGCCGCCGCCGGGGTTGGATCGACAGGGGGACAAAGACCCAGACGCGTGTCCCCTGTCACAAGTAAAACCGAGAGGAAACTGCTTGCTATCACATACAAGTTAAGATCTGAGGCCTTTTCTCTTCTGTGGCTTTTCACAGTTGACGCGGTGAGAGCATTTCGAAAGGCTCGGAACGAAAGCGCTGGTGCTCAGGCCTTCGGTGGGTATGTCGGTATGTCGTTGAGTCAGATTTAGCAACATCGATAGTGCTATGACGATTAACACTATCACAAGAGAAGAGACCGTCGCACTCGGCGGATCAGGCGAGGAATCGCCGGAGGGTCAAGCGGTCAATGACCGCCTCTCTTCCGAAGACGCAGCAAGTGCAGCCGAGAGCAGTGAGGCCAACCTTCCGAGCGATCCTGCCTTCGCCCAGCAATGGCACCTGGACAACACGACGCTCGACCAGCTGGACCTCAACGTCGCCAGCGTTTGGCCCTCCTACAGCGGCGAGGGCGTGACCGCCGTCGTCATCGACGATGGTTTCGACTACACTCATCCAGACTTTCTGCCCAACTACGACACGGACCTGGACTACGACTTCGAGGAAGAAGACGGCGATCCCTTCGGCGATCCCATCGAAGACAGCCATGGCACCTCGACCATGGGCATTCTGGGCGCCGCCCAGAACGAGAGCGCCGCGGTCGGCGTGGCCTATGACGTCAATCTCGCCGGCTATCGTGTCTTCAGCTTCATCAGCAACCGCTTCGTGACGCAGATCGCGGATGCGATCGAGACAGCAGCGGAAAACGGCGCCGATCTGGTGTCGATGAGTCTCTCCACGCAGACCTCGCCCAACTTCTTCGACCGCTCGCTCGACCCGGCTGCCATGGCGGCCCTTCAGGTGGCGATCGATGCCGCCGTCGATGGCGGGCGCGATGGCTTAGGCACGCTGCTGATCAAGTCCGCCGGGAACGGCCGCCACGTGGACCCGACGCACAACGCCAATGCCTCCTCCTGGAACGCGGACTTCAAGACCATCTCGGTCGGCGCCACGGATGCGGAGGGGCTGGTCACCTTCTATTCGACGCCGGGTGCCAATCTGCTGGTCTCCGCCTTCGGGTCGCCGGTGCCGGGCTCTGTCGTCACCAGCGACCGGGTGGGCGACGACGGCTATCAAGCCGGCGATGTCATGACCAGCTTCAACGGAACCTCTGCAGCAGCCCCCATGGTCGCCGGCCTGGTCGCACTGATCCTTGAGGCCAACCCAGAGTTAGGCTGGCGCGACGTGCACGAGATCCTGGCCGCAAGCGCGCGGCGCACGGACGACACCAATCCCACCTGGACCTGGAACGGCAGCGACACCTGGAACCTAGGCGGCATGCACCACAGCATCGATCTCGGTTATGGCCTGATCGATGCCCATGCCGCCGTGCGTCTGGCCGAGTACTGGCAAGGTCAGAACACGACCGAGAATCTGCTCTCAACCACGGCCGGCGGCCCGATTACGCCCGTCGACTTGCCGGACGCCGACCCTACCGGCCTCTCCTTTCAGCTGGATGTCGACGCCACGGTGGGGCGGGTCGAATACGTGACCCTGCGTTTAGACCTGCCGCACACGCGCGCGGCCGATCTGGTCATCACGTTTACATCGCCGCAGGGCACCACCACGACGCTTCTGGACACGACAGCGGGCCTCGCCGATCACCCTGACACTTGGACCTATACGGCCAGCGGTTTCCGCGGAGAAGTCGCAGAGGGCACCTGGACCGTAACCATCGTCGATCAGTTCCTCGATCGGGTCGGCACCCTGTCTCACGTCTCGCTGGAGGTCTGGGGCAGCCCGCCAAGCAACGACGACCTCTATGTCTTCACCGAAGCCTTCTCCGACCTGGCAGCCGGCTCTGGCCATGGGACGAGCCTGGACAACAGCGATGGTGGCCGTGATGGCTTGAACGCTGCGGCCTTGACGTCGGACAGTTCGTTGGATCTGGAAGCCGGCAGCGGCATTCTGGACGGCATCGTGATTTCCATCAGCGGTGTCGAAGACCTGGTCACCGGCGACGGCGACGACAGCCTGCTGGGCAATGCCGCCGACAATCAGTTCTACGCTGGCCGGGGCAGCGACTATCTGGCCGGACGCAGCGGGCTGGACAGCCTCTACGGTGGCTCTGGTGCCGATAGCCTCTTCGGCGGCAGCGGCTATGACAGCCTCTGGGGCGATAGCGGTTCCGACTTTGTGGCCGGTGATCAGGGCGCAGACAGCCTCTTCGGCGGGGCGGGCGACGATCGCTTGACCGGCCGTCGTGACAGCGACCAACTCTACGGCGGCAGCGGCCTGGACAGACTGTCCGGCGGCGCGGGCGACGACAGCCTCCTCTTCGGTGGTTCCGGCGACGACGCCCTGCTGGCTGGCGACGGGAATGACCGTAGGCTCTATGGCGATCAGGGGAGTGATCGCATCTACGGCGGTGATGGCGCAGAGCGCGACCTCTTCGGCGGCCTGGACGATGACTGGCTCTACGGC
This sequence comes from Pseudomonadota bacterium, assembly GCA_039819325.1. Lineage (GTDB taxonomy): Bacteria > Pseudomonadota > Alphaproteobacteria > Kiloniellales > JACOMY01 > JACOMY01. The sequence goes on from JBCBSF010000093.1 coordinate 3,032, forward strand.
GGTAACGGCAGCGACTGGCTCTTCGGCGATGCGGGCATCGACAGCCTCGCCGGCGGCAGCGGCCGCGATAAGCTCTACGGCGGCTCTGACGGCGACCGGCTCGTCCTTGGGGAAGCGGGCAATGACTTCCTAGTCGGCGATAGCGGCAACGACGGCTTCTTCCAGGGTGGCAGCGGTGACGATGGCCTTACCGGCCGGGCCGGCGATGATGGCTTCTTCTATGGCGGCAGCGGCGCGGACCGGGTCAGCGGCGGTGCTGGCGATGACTATGCCCTCTTCGGCGGCGAGGGGATCGACAGCCTCTTCGGCGGCCTGGGCGATGACACGCTGAACGTCGCCGACCAGAGCGAGCTGGAGGCCGGCGACTACGTCGACGGTGGCGCTGGGACCGATACCCTGGTGCTGGGCACCGGTGTCAGCCTGCCAGGCGACGTGACCGTCACCTCTGTGGAGAGCGTGCTTTATCTGGTCTAGGCAGCAAGGCTAGCCAAGGGTCTCCGCTCGAAAGGCCTTTGGCGAGCGGCCGGTGGCAGAGCGGAAGCTGCGGCTGAAGTGGGCCGGGTCGGCGAAACCGACGGAGTAGCCGATGGAGGCAATGCTCTCCGCCCGGCGGGCCGGGTCGGCCAGCGCCACCTTGGCCCGGGCCAAGCGCTGCTCCCGCAGCAAGCCGGAGAAGGTCTGCCCGCGCGCGGCCAGCATGCGCTGCAGATAGCGCGCTGAGAGGCCCATGTCCTGGCAGAGTCTGTCCAGGGTCAGGCCGAATTCCCGGCTGCGCAGATCGATCAAGCGGTAGAGCCGGCGCAGATGCGCCAGGCGCACGGCACTCTCATCGCTCTCCAAGGCGCTGATCGGCGCTGTCAGCGCTAAGGCCAGTAGATCCAAGAGCTGCGGCTCCAGCGCCCTGCCCTCCTCTTCCGTCAGGGCCGTGCTTTCGGCACAGACGCGGCTGGCGAAGTCGACGAAGAGGCGGGTCATGGGGGCTGACTTGCGCAAGGGGCGGGCAACCAGATCATCGGCCAAGGGCAGGCGGCCACGCAGCAGTGCCCCATTGAGACGCAGGGTGATTAGCTTGTTGGCAGAATGCTGCAGGTACTTGTAGGAGTCGGTGGTAGCGATCAGCCCGAACTCCTTGGTTTGCAGCAGAGTCTCACGGCCGTGCTGCTGCAGCCCCAGAGTGTCAGCCAGTGGGATCGGCAGCAGGAAGTAGTCGCCGCCGAGGTCTAGGTGACAGCGCCGCCGCTCCACCACCATGGGATCGCAATCGACGTAGCCGACGCGGATGCCGGGCAGGTCGAAGATCGAGAGCTCGCCGCGCACGAACTCCGGCGCCGGCGAGTTCAGATCCAGCGGGTAGTAGCTCTGGTAAATCGCCTCGGTCCAGGCCTTCAGCCGCTTCTCCATCGCCAGGGTGGAGACGCCGAGGTGCCTGGGCTTAGCCGTGATCTTGCTGTCGTCGGGTCTTGCCATGCAGCGTCTCTGGCCAGCCGCTCTTACCAGAGCTTCTTGCTCAAGGGCAGGTCGCAGCCCTCTGTCTGGATCTGCGCGATCCGGGCCAGCAGGCGTGTTGCATGCGCGTCGGCGCGTTGCAGGATTCCCTCCTCCGTGTTCAGCACTCCTGGAACGTAGATCATACCACAGGTCATGACCGGTGACTGATAGTGCATTTGCGCCATCAGCGCGGTCTGCTTCACCGGCCGCAGCAGCTCTTCGAGCGTGAAGTTGTTGTAGCCCAAGGTCTGATAGCAGTCTTCCGGGCTGCCGACGGTGACCGAGGGCAGCAAAGGCTTACCCTTCAGCTTGTCGCCGCCGGAGCCGTAAGCGAAGCCATAGGTTAGGACCGCGTCGATCCAGTTCTTCAGGATGGCTGGGACGGAGTACCAGTAGAAGGGGAACTGGAGGACCACGATCTCTGCGGCCAGCAGCGCCTCCTGCTCCGCCTCCACATCGACGGCGTAGCCGGGGTAGAGCTGGTCCAGGCGGCGCAGTGCGATCTCCGGTCTGGCGGCCGCAACGGCCTCCAGGATCCGGCGGTTGGCATAGGAGCTGGCCAGATCCGGATGCCCGGAGATCAGCAAGACTTGGCTCAAGAGGGCGAGGCTCCGGCGATCCGTCCGGCCAGCACGCTCTGGTGCCAGCAGAGCAGGCTCCAGGCGCCGTCCTGGAAGACCCAGGTCAAAGTGAAGCCCATGAAGCGCTGGCGAAAGCCGCAGTCGCGCGGCTTGCCGCGGAAGGTGGAATAGCCGCTAACATGGCCAGTGTTGCCGATCACCAGCAGGTTCTCCTCACGCGGCACCCACTGGAAGAACTCCCATAAGCCCTTGCCGCCGCCGGCGGCGTGGAAATTGATGTGGTCGATGAACTCCGGCAAGGTCATCCGCCAGGGATAGTCCTCGTCCAGCATCTCGCTCTGCTTGTGGAAGAGCGCCCAGAAGCCGTCCAGGTCGCCGCTGTTGAGTGCCTTGTACCAAGCCTCATAGGCCGCCGTCAGGCTGGCCTCGCTTGCCTCTATGGTCATGTCGGGTCTCCTATCAGTCTTGGGGATCGGGCTGGCGGATCTGCTCTTGGCCCGCCCAGCTCTCGTTCTGCGGAACGTTGAAGTTGAAGATCACCTCCAGTTTCTCGAAGAACCACTGGCCGTCCTTGCGAACGAAGGCGTTGTCGTAGTCGCCAAGGATCCAACGGCTGGTCTTCACGCCCTCTCTCTCGAAGGTGCAGGGCAGCAGCAGGCGCCAGCGGCCGCGGGCCCGGTCGCCCTCGACCTCGATCAGCTCGTTCATGCCCAGATGGGCGCAAAAGGTAATGGTGGCCGAGGCGCCGTTGAAGAAGCGCTCGATGGCGGCGCGGCCCTCGTGGTAGCCCAGTTCCGCATTGCTCCAGACCCCCTCGTCGATGAAGAGGGCGGCGATCTTGTCGCCCAAGAGGCCAGTGTCGTTGTAGAGCCAATAGCGGTGCATCAGCGCGCGGATGGCCTCTATGGCCTCCAGCCGCTCCAGGCGTGCGTCAAGACTCTCGCTCATCAGAGCCTCTCCTCTTGTTGAAGGGGCGTGGGTGTGGTGGCAGGAGAGCTTAGCGGAGGCAGGAAAGCCGCCGATCGGCTTGGCTTGACTGCTGGTGAACAAAAGCTTGGCGCCACGGCCTGCGAGGGGCGTCATGAGACCTTGCCGAAGGGAGCACTAGCCCAGCCCCGGCGAAGAGGGCATGACTGGGGTATGACCAGCCAAGCGGCGCCACCGCCCTTCCCCTTTCTCGCGCTCTCGGTGCTATCGACCGGCTTCTTCGTGCTGGGCGTCGCCGCTCTTTCGGTCATTGCTTTGTCAGAGGCCATGGCGGCGGGCCTAGAGGTCAGCGTCGCCGAGATCGCCTTGCTGGTCACCGTCTATGCCCTGACCTACGCGCTGGCCGCGCCCGGTCTGCAGGTCGTCTTCAAGGGCCTCTCGCCCAAGCGTCTGATCGTCAGTGGCCTCTTGGTCATGACCGCCGGTGCGGCCCTGGCGGCGCTGGCGCCGGGCTATGGCCTGGTCTTGGTGGGGCGGGTGGTCATGGCCTTGGGCGCCGGTCTGGTCGGCCCGCTCTCGCTGGCGACGGGCGGGACCATGGTGCCGCCCAGCCAGCAGGGCCGCGCACTGGCCACCGTCTTCAGCGGCATGACCTTGGCGACTGTCGTGGGCCTGCCGGCCCTAGCCTGGCTCGGCCTGCTGGTTGGCTGGCGGGAGGCGACTGGGCTGATCGGCCTTGCCGCCCTACTGGCCGCCGGCCTGGTCTGGCGTCTGGTGCCGGAGCCCAAGAGCTGGCAAGCCGCCAGCCTGGCCTTGCTGATCTCGGCACTCCGCCAGCCAAAGATCACCTGGGCGGTGCTGGTCACCTTCCTGCAGATGAGCGGCCAGTTCGCGACCTATGCCGTCATCGCCGCCTTTCTGGCCGAGCGCTACGCAACCGATGTCTCGCTCTTGCCGCTGGCGCTCTTGCTCTTCGGCGTGGGCGGCATCGTCGGCAATGCGATCGGCGGCTGGGCAGCGGACCGCATGCGGGTCGAGACCCTGCTGCTGAGCAACTTGGCGGTGAACGGCGCGATCTTTCTGGCCTTGGCGCTGGCGCCAGGCAGCCCGCTGATCGGCTTGGCGCTAACCTTCGCTTGGGCGGTCACGGGCATGATGTTCCAGTCGCCGCAGCAGAAGCGCCTGGTGTCGCTGGCGCCGGCCAGCAGTGGCCTGGTGCTGGCACTCCATGCCTCCGCGCTCTACGTCGGCATGTCCTTTGGCGCGCTTCTGGCCGGCTGGGCGGCCACGGAGTTCGGCTATGACCTGCTGCCTTACCTCTCGCTGCTGATCACGGTGGCGGCGATGGGCGCCTCGCTGCTGGCGACGCGGGCGCGGCGCCTGAGTGAGGCTTAGGCCGCCACTTCTCCGCTGGGTTGCTGCGGGAAGGTGTGCCGGAAGATGTGCTCTTGGATATCGCTCAGGTGCGCCTGCATGGCGGCGAAGGCGGCCTCGCCGTCGCGGGCGGCGATGGCGTCGGCGACCCGGCGGTGGAAGGAGACATGGACCGACTGGCGCTTATAGCAGTGCGCCGTCTCGCCCAGCCGGCGCCAGGCTTGGTCCCGACGGCAAGGTGCGAGTGCATCGCTGACAGAGAGGGCCGGCGCGTTGCGCGAGGCCTCGATCACCGCGCGGTGGAAGGCGGCATCGGCCTGCTCATAGCTGCGTGCGTCCCGGGCCTGCTCGGTCGCCTCGGCCAGTTCGCTCAGACGGCGGATTTCGCAAGGCGACGCGCGCAGGGCTGCTAGCCGGGCGGCAAAGGGCTCGATCGCCAGGCGTAGCTCCACCACTTCGGGCGGGTTGGCGTGTTCCATCATGCCGCTCAGCGCGCCTTCGCCGGCCGGTTCCGGGCTGTCGGCCAGAAATGTGCCGCGGCCTTGACGCCGGGTGATGCGCCCCTCCTCCTCCAGCCGGTCGAGTGCGCGGCGCAGCGAGCGGCGGCCCACGCCCAAACTGGCGGCCAGGCTGCGTTCCGGCGGCAAGCGCCCCTCAGGGCCCAAGACGCCCTCGGCGATCAGGCCACGCAGCCGGTGTAGGGTATCACTGTCCTCATCCATGATCTCTTACCTTTCAGCGGTACCAATCTGACTAAATGGTTCACCCCTAGAAGGTCAAGAGGCATGACAGGGACGATATCTCCTATCAATGAGACAGACGGCTTGACCATTGGTCCGTCCGCTGTCTAGCCTTTGGGTCATAGCTCTGGCGACCTGGCGCAAGCTGGCGGATGGTATCGGGACCTTTCTTCGCTTTGGTTCCACCATCGCAGGCCGCAACGGACCGGGCGCGCGAGGAGACACGAGCGGGAGAGCAGCGACATGGGCCAAGCGACCAGCGCAGAGAACCATCAAGCAGCACTCGACCGGCTGCATGCCGAGGTCTTCGACCGCAACATGGCGCCTTTCTGGGCGATCAACACGGCCAACAAGAACGACGAAGACCGCCAGGTGATGGACAAGCAAAAGGCCATCCCCTTCCTCTGGCGCTACAAAAGCGACATCGAACCGCTGCTGGAGCGTTCGGCAGAGCTCATCACCATGGAATCCTCCGAGCGCCGCTCGCTGATCCTAGTGAACCCAGGTCTGGCGCCGCGCCGAGCCTCGGTCTCGACCATGTACACGGCCTACCGCCTGAACGATCCGCGCGAGATCATGCCGCCGCACCGCCACTCGCCCAACGCCATCCGGCTGGGCCTGACCGGCAAGCAGAACTTCACCGGCGTGGAGGGGGAGAACATCACCTTCGGCCCCGGTGACATGGTACTGACGCCGCACGACACCTGGCACAACCACGGCAACCAGGGCGACGAGCCGGCGGTGAACCTCTCGGTCCTCGATGTGCCTTTGGTGGAGACCTTGAACGCCACCTACTTCGAGCATGATTACCGGGAAGAGGTAAACGGCGAGACCGTGGCGAAAAAGGTTCAGTCCGAACGCTTCCCGCCCGACTATTCGCAGCGGGTCTACGGCCAGGGCGGGCTGACCCCGCGCTTTCTCTCGCATCATCGCGGCACCGGCCAGGCTTCGCCCATGTATGTCTACCGCTGGGAGATGATGCGCAGCCTCCTGGAGAGCTTCCGCGACTGGGACGGCGATCCCTATGAGGCCTTGTTGATCGAGTACACCGACCCCACCAACGGCGCGCCGGTCTTCAAGACCATCACCTTCTTCGCCCAGATGCTACGCCCGGGCGAGCGCACCCGGCCCTTGAAGCAGAACGCCAGTCTGCTGGTAGCGCCTCTAGAAGGCAGCGGCTATTCGCTGATCGGCGAGCCGGGCGCGGAGACACGACTGGACTGGCAAGAGTTCGACACGATGGCCGTGCCAGGCGGTCAGTGGTGCAGCCACGTGAACGGGTCTGAGAGCCAGCCGGCGATCCTCTTCGTCGCCAGCGACGAGCCGACCCTGAAGGCCCTGGCGCTCTATCAGAAGCATGGACGATTGGAGAATGGCGACGTGGTGAGGTTGATCTGAACCCATGGGAAAATCCTGGAACACCAAGCGGCTCGGTCACATCGACTGCCCCGGCGGCGGTCAAGTCTGGGTCGAGGGCACGACGCTCTTCGTCGGCCATATGCGCAATCCTTGCGGCACCTCGATCTACGATGTCTCCGACCCGACCCAGCCGAAACAGCTGGCGCGGCTGCACATGCCCGAGGGCTGGCACTCGCACAAAGTGCGGGTCTCTGGCGACATCATGCTGGTGAACCACGAACGCCAAGGCCCGGATCAAACGCCGGAGTTCGGCGGCGGGCTCGGCATCTATGATGTCTCCGACCCCAGCAATCCGAAAGAGATCTCCAAGTGGCGCACCCACGGCAAGGGCGTACACCGCTTCGACTTCGATGGCCGCTACGCCTACATCTCACCGACCGCCGAGGGCTATGTCGGCAACATCGTGATGATCCTGGACATGAAGGACCCGGCCAAACCTGAGGAGGTCGGGCGCTGGTGGATTCCGGGCCAGTGGGAGGCCGGCGGGGAAGAGTATCCCTGGCGCGAGTGGACACCGCCACGCTGTCACCACCCGCTGCGCCGTGGCGACCGTCTCTATGTCAGCTATTGGCATCACGGCTATTGGATCCTCGACATCTCCGACATGTCGAAGCCCAAGGCCATTGCCGGCGGCAACACCTCGCCGCTTTACCCGCACCCCACGCACACCTGTCTGGTGATCCCGGAGCCTCTGAAGGGCCGGCAGATCATGGTGGTGGCGGACGAGGATGTGGCCAAGCTCTGGCCGGCCGCCCCAGCCTTTACCTGGATCTATGACATCACCGAAGAGCGCCTACCGACGCCCATTGCCACCTGGCAGGTCGAGGGGCTGGACGAAGACGGCTCGCCGCAAGAGCCGATGACCGGCTGTCACCAGCCCTCTGAACGCTTCTCCGGCTCCATCATCCCCTTCGCTTGGTTTGCTCAAGGCTTGCGCGTGCTGGACATCGCCGACCCCTTCCGGCCGAAGGAGGTTGCCTTCTTCGAATCGGATGCACCGCCGGGCCACGAGCGGGCCTCGGCTAACGACGTCACCATGGATTCTCGAGGCCTCATCTATCTGATCGATCGGCAGAACGGCGTCGACATCATCGAGTGCAGCGTCCTGTAGAGGAGAGGCGAGCAGGCATGAGCGGCATCACTGCCTACGGCAAGAAGAACCCCAATCTGCCCTTTCACCCGGCGGTCCGGGCCGGCGACTTCATCTATGTCTCCGGCCAGGTACCCAAAGACGCAGAGGGCAAGATGTTCACCGGGACCATCGAGGAGGAGACCCGCTGGACCATGGAGGCCCTGCGCCGGGCGCTGCAGGCAGCCGGTGCCGAGCTCTCCGACATCGTGAAGATCACCACTTACCTGGAGGATACGCGCGACTTCGGCCGCTACAACCGGACCATGGCCGAGTTCTTCCCCGACGGCGGGATCGCCCGCACCACGGTGGAGGCCCGCGCCGTCATCTCCTGCAAGATCGAAATGGACTGCATCGCCTACAAACCACAAGAAGGAGCGGCGGCATGATCAAGCTCTTGGGCCGGGCGACCTCCGGCAACGTCCAAAAAGTCCTCTTCGCCCTTGAAGAGCTGGCTGTGGCCTATGAACGGGAGGACTATGGCCGGCAGTTCGGCAACACCGGCGGCGACTATCTGGCGCTCAATCCCAACGGCAAGGTGCCGACCTTGGTCGACGGCGAGACGGTGATCTGGGAGAGCAACACCATCCTGCGCTACCTGGCCAATACACATGGCGGCAAGCTCTATCCCGCCGATCCGCTGCAGCGCGCCAAGATCGACCAGTGGATGGATTGGCAGCTCTCCACCCTCAACACGCCCTACGTGACCATCTTCAAGGAATCGAAGAAGGCGCCGGAGGAGCGAGGGGCGGACTTCTCAGCTGCGGCCGCAGAGCTCAGCAGCTTGCTGCGGATGGCGGACGGCGCCTTCAGTGCGGAGGGCTTCCTGCCGGAGGCCGGCCTGACCATCGCCGACATCTGCTATGCGCCGATCATCAAGCGCTGCCTGGCCTTCCCCATCGACACCGGCGGGCTGGACGGCCTCTCGGCCTGGATGGATGCTATTGCAGCCCGCCCGGCCTTCGCCAAGGCGACCGCCGGATAGACTCAAGGTAAGGAGAGACGAGGATGACGAAGGCAGCTGTGATCGGCTTGGGGACCATGGGTCCCGGTATCGCCGCAACCTTGGCCCGTGGCGGGATGACCGTCACCGCCTATGACCAGAGCGACGAGCAGCGCGCCAAGGCACCGGCCGGCGTGGCGCTGGCGCAGAAGGTGCTTGGCGCCGTGGGCCTGGAAGAGAAGAACGGGACTGTCTCGATCGAAGGCAGCCTGGAGGCAGCCCTCGACGGCGTCGATCTGGTAGTCGAGACGGTTCCAGAGAAGCTGGAGATCAAGCAGGCGGTCTTCAAAGAACTCGACGGCCTGGTCTCGAAAGACTGTATCCTCTCCTCCAACACCTCCGGCATCCCGATCGGCAAGCTGCAGGACGGCATCAGCAATCCAGGCCGTGTCGTCGGCATGCACTGGTCGAACCCGCCGCATGTGATCCCGATGATCGAGGTGATCGCCGGCGCCGAGACCTCCGAGGCGTCGGTCACCTGGATGTGCGACACCATCAAGGGCCTCGGCCTCTTACCGGTGGTGGTGCAGAAGGACGTGCCGGGCTTCGTCGAGAACCGCATCCTCTACGCCTTGTTGCGCGAATGCGTGGACCTGGTGGAGCAAGGCGTGATCGATGCCAAGGGGCTGGATACCTGCGTCTCCTGGGGCATCGGCTATAAGCTCTCGGTGATCGGGCCCATGGCGCTCTTGGACGTCGCGGGCCTCGACATCTATCAGGCGGTCGGCAGCTATCTGAATGCCGACCTTTCCACCCGCGGGGATGTCAGCCCCTACGTGACCGATAAGACGGCAGCCGGTAAGCTTGGCATGAAGACCGGCGGCGGCATCTTCGAATACACGCCCGAACAGGCAGCCGCCTTGCGCGATGCCCGCGCCAAGAAGCTGGTCGCCGTGCGCAAGGCCTTGGAGAGCTAAGCAGCCCGCCACGGGCAAGTGAACAGGGACGAGAAGAAAGGGAGAAATCCATCATGTTGACACGTAAGTCTTTCCTCCAGGCCAGCGCAGCGGTGCTGCTGGCCGCTGGTCTCGGCAGCACCAGCCTGGCGGCCGAAGAGGTCACCTCCATCGCCATCCTGGTGCCGGAGCAGGGCACGGATTACGGCTGGAACCAGCAAGGCGTCGATGCCGCCCGCGCGGTCGCCGAGCAGTATGGCCTGGAATTCATGCCAGCCGAGGGCCTGGGCTATGGCGACGTGCGCCCCACCTTGCGGGAGCTGGCTGAAGACGGCGCCAGCCTGATGATCGCCCACGCCAGCGGCTACAACACGGCAGCGCCCGAGATCGCAGCAGAGACCGGCGTGCCGGTGGCCGTGGTCGACAGCCCCGACAAGCTGAAGCCCGGCCTGGTCGCCGACTATACCTTGAGCGGCCACGAGGGCGCCTATCTGGCCGGCGCCATGGCCGCCAAGATGACCCGCACCGGTACCGTCGGGGTCGTCGTCTCCGGCGAGCCGCCCTCCTGGAACGCGCAGTCCGCTGGCTTCGCCCAGGGCGTGCAGGCGACCAATCCGGACGTGAAGCTGCTCTATGCCGTGATCGGCCCGGCGGCCTATGCCGACGTCGCCGGCGGGCGCCGCGTCACGGAATCGGTGATCGCAGCGGGCGCCGACATCATCTTCGGCCAGGGCAATGGGTCCTCCTTCGGCATGATCGAGGCCGTGGAGAACGCCAAGGCCACGGATGGCGGCGATGTCTGGTTCATCGACGTGATCGGCGACAAGTCTTCGCTGGACAAGGGGCACCTACTCTCTTCGGTCATGTGGAACATGGTGCCGGTCTACAGCGCCATGGTGGAGGATCTGAAGTCCGGCGAATTCGGCAAGAACCGCTATGCCATCAGCCTGAAAGACAACTCGGTCCAGTTGCTGCAGACCGACCACATCCCGGCCGAGATCTGGGAAGAGGTCATGGTCATGCGCGGCAAGATGGTCGACGGCAGCATGACCCTGGAGCCGGTCTTCGACGCCGTCGAGGTCCGCAAGCTGATGAGCAGCGTTGAGGCACAGTAAGCTCTAACTGTAACGATCCTGAGCCCCAGGCGCCGCTGGGCTCCTGGGGCTCCTGGGGCTCATTCTTCCAGGCCTCTTCAGTGATGATGCCCGCCAAGCAGCACACCCCTCATGCTGAGCCTGTCGAAGCCTGTGCCAAGAAGCGCCGGCGCTTGGGGCAGATCCTTCGACGGACGCGGGCTGAAGCCCGCTGCTCAGGATGAGGTCTGAGCTGGTGGGCAAAGCGGTCCTCACCACTGAGGGCCTCACCAAGCGCTTTCCGGGCGTACTGGCAAATGACGCCGTCTCGCTGCAGCTCAATGCCGGCGAGGTCCATGTCCTGCTGGGCGAGAATGGGGCCGGCAAGTCCACGCTGATCGCCATGCTGGCCGGCATGCAGCAGCCGGACGAGGGCCGCATTCTGCTCGACGGCGCGCCGGTCCGCATCGGCTCGCCGCGCGAAAGCCTGGATCTGGGCATCGGCACGGTCTTTCAGCATGTCCTCCTGGTGCCCAGCCTCACCGTCATCGAGAACCTGATGCTGGGCGGCCCCTGGTGGCAGCGCCTACACCGCCGCCCGGCGCTGGCGCGCTTTCGCGAACTGGCCGAGGTGCTGGGCGTTAGCCTGGACCCGGATAGCCAGGTGGGGCGGCTGTCGCTGGGTCAGCAGCAGCAGGTGGAGATCATGCGTGCGCTCTGGCGCGGCAGCCGGGTGCTGATCCTGGATGAACCAACCTCCATGCTGACGCCCAAGGGCGTGGAGGATCTGGGCCGGGTCATGGTCCGCCTGAAGCAAGCCGGCACGGCGCTGGTCTTCGTGACCCACAAGCTGAACGAGGCCTACGCCTTCGGCGACCGCATCTCGGTCCTGCGTCTAGGCCGCAAGGTGGGCGTATTGGAGCCCGACGACCTGAAGGCAATGAGCGAGGCGGAAGCGACGGACGCCGTCATCCGCCTGATGTTCGGCGCCCGCGAAGGCCATGAGGGCGACGCGGAGACCCTGTCGGGTCATGGTCATCACAGACCCCGGCGGCAAACCGCTTCGGGGCCGCCGCTCCTCGTCGCCAAGGGCATGACGACCTTGGCCGAACGCGGTGAGTGCCCCTTACGCGATGTCAGCCTCTCGCTGCGCGCCGGTGAGGTCTTGGGCATCGCCGGCGTGGACGGCAATGGCCAGAAGCACCTGGCGGAGGCCCTAGCCGGGCAGCGACAGCTGTCGGACGGCTCCATCCGGCTGGAAGATCACAACATCACCGGCAGCGGCGTGGCTAGCCGTCGGCGCCTGGGCCTGCGCTACATCACCGACGAGCGCTTAGGCGAAGGCACCGTCGGTCCCTTCTCCGTCGCCATCAATCTGGTCATGAAGGAGACCGGCCGGGCACCGCTCTGGCGTGCCGGCCTCACCCGCTGGGGCAAGGTCCACGCCGCCGCACGGGCCGACATCGAACGCCATGACGTGCGGACGCCAAGCGAGAAGACCCCCATCGCCAAGCTCTCGGGCGGCAACATCCAGAAGGTCCTGCTGGCACGCGAGCTGAGCCAAGGCGCCGCCAAGGTCGTCATCTTCAACAAGCCCACCTATGGCCTGGACCTGCAGAACATTCGCCTGGCGCGCGAGCGCATCATCGCCGGCGCCGATGCCGGCCGAGCGACCCTGGTGATCTCCACCGAGCTAGACGAGTTGCTGGAGGTCAGCGACCGCATCGCCGTCATGCTGGGCGGCCGCCTGGTCGGCGTGGTGGAGAACGCGCCGGGCGCAGAGGAGGCCATCGGCCGCCTCATGACCGGCGCCGGTCAGGCGGTGGAGGCATGAGCGCCGTTACAAGTGAGGGGCAGGCGGCCTTCTTAGGCTCGGCCTTGCGCATACTGCTGCCGATCTTCCTCGCCCTGCTGGTGGGCGGCCTGCTGCTCTTGGCCTTCGGCAAGGACCCCTTGGCCTACTACGGCTGGGTGGTAGAACGCGGCCTGCTGCGCGCCAGTGGGCTGGAGGCCACCATCACGCGTGCCGCACCCTTGCTGCTCATCGCGGCGGGGCTGATCGTCGCCTTTCGCGCCGGCATCTGGAACCTGGGCATCGATGGCCAGTTCTTGCTGGCTGCCGTGGGCACTGCGGCCCTGGCGCCGGTCCTGGTCGCCACCCTGCCGCCCTGGATCGTCTGGCTGGTTTGCTTTGCGCTGGCTGCGGCGATCGGAGCGGCCTGGTCGCTGTTGCCGGCGCTCCTCAAGGCGCGCTACGGCATTAACGAGATCATCACCACTCTGATGATGAGTTTCCTCGGCGTTTCCTTCGCCAACGTGCTGGTCAAGCTGGCCTTCAACGATCCCAGCACGACGGTACCGCAGACCCTGACCTTGGCGGTGGATGATCGCCTCTGGCGGCTCTTCGGGACCACGGTGAATGCCGGCATCCTGCTGGCAGCCCTGGCAATCGTGCTGACCCATCTGCTGATGACCCGCAGCGCCTTTGGCCTGCGCCTGCAGATCGTCGGTGCCAATCCGCGCGCCGCCTTGCATGCCGGGCTCAACGTCGGGGTTCTGACCTATGCGACCTTCGCGCTCAGCGCCGCACTGGTCGGGGTCGGCGGCGCGGTCGACATCCTGGGCGTCTATGGCAACGTGCGGGCCGACTGGAACCCCGGCTATGGCCTGCTGGTGGTGCCGCTGGTCTTCCTCGCCCGCTTCAACGGTTACGGCTCTGCGCTCTTCGTCTTCTTCTTCTCGGTGTTGGCCATCGGCGGGGAGAGTGCTGCGCGGCGGCTGGGTGTGCCCAACTTCTTCGTGCTGGTGCTGGTCGGCCTGCTGCTGATCTTCCTGGCGCTGGTCGAGTACCTGGACCACCGCCGCCGGGCGAAGCGAGGCCAACTATGACCGGCCTCTTGAGCGAGCTCTTCCTCACCACCCTGCTGGCCGGCGCCATCACCGCAGCCCTACCGCTGCTGCTGGCCGGCCTTGGCGAGCAGATCTCCGAGAAGGCCGGGGTGCTGAACATCGGGCTGGAGGGCATGATGCTCTTGGGCGCCTATGCCGGCTTCTGCGGCGCCTACTTCGCCAACTCCTTCTCAGTCGGTTTGATCAGCGGCGTGGCCGGCGGCATGGCCGTGGCGCTGATCATGGCGCTGCTTTGCGTGCGTCTGGGCATGAACCAGATCGTCATCGGCATCGCGCTCACCCTCTCGGTAGACGGCCTGACGGCGCTTCTGCATCACTTCCAGTTCGCCCGCGCCCGGCCCAGCCTTTCGGAGGCACCGGTCTGGCCGCTGCCCGGTCTCTCGGAGATCCCCGTCATCGGCCCTGCCCTCTTCGAACGCACCCCGCTCTTCTACCTGGCGCTGGCTCTGGTTCCCCTGCTCGCCTGGCTCTACCGAAACTCGGCGCTGGGCCTGAATCTAGAGGCGGCAGGCAACAAACCCGGTGCCCTCGACGCCGCCGGGGTCAGCGTCATCGGCACACGCACTGCCGCCGTGCTGGCCACCGGTGCGCTGGCTGGTCTGGGAGGCGCCTATATGGCGACCGTCGCAGCAGGCCTCTTCGTGCCCTTCATGACGGGTGGAGCAGGCTTCATCGCCATCGTGCTGGCCATGCTGGCGCGCGGCCGCCCTCTTTGGGTCTTGGCCGGCGCGCTGCTCTTCGGTGTCAGCCTGGCGCTGACCACGGCGCTGCAGGTGGCCGGCGTCAACGTACCCACCGACGTGGTGCAGATGCTGCCCTTCGCCATGGTCATGCTGGTGCTGGTCATCTTCGGCCGTCACTCGCTGCTGCCGCCGGCTTTGGGGCTGCCCTACGTGCGCGGAGATCGATGAATGTTCTTCGATGAGCTACGCTCATCGGGCGGCGCCAGCCCGCACCCCCTCCCGGCCACCCATTCAAGGATACTCACGTGGGTGGCCGGGAGGGGGTGCGGGCTGGCGCCGAACGGTCACGTCCGTGACCGCGCGAAGAAAACGAGAGAGCAAGGAGTGCTGAACAATGAGCGAGACAAAGGTCTATCTGTTGGACGGTGGCAGCCTGGTGATCGACGGCTTCCACGCCTTCTGGAACCGCGGTCCCGGCGGCGAGCTGCGTTTCCCCACCTATTCGGTGCTGATCGAGCATGCCGATGGCCGCTACATCTTCGACACCGGCTATGACCACGACCACGTCATGCGGGTCTTGCCCTTCGAAAAGCCGCTGCAGACCCCGGAGCAGACCATCCCCGGTCAGCTGGCGAAGATCGGCCTGAAGCCCAGCGACATCGACTATGTCATCAACTCGCACTACCACTTCGACCACTGCGGCGGGAACAAGCACCTGACCGAGGCCTGCACGCTCTGCCACACCAAGGAGCTGGAGGCCTGCGGCTGCCCGCAGCCCTTCGAAGGCCTGGGCTATTCCGACATGACTTTTGCGCCGGAGATCGCCAAAGAGCGCGGCGTCGAGCTGCCGCCCGATCCGGCGCTCGATATCTACACGCCGAAGTTCGAGACCCTGACCGGCGACCAGGAAATCGCCAAGGGCCTCTGGCTCTTCGAGACCCCTGGCCACACGGCAGGCCACTACAGCCTGATGGTTGAGGTCGCCGGCCGCCGGCCGCTGCTCTTCACCGCAGATGCCTGCTACAGCCAAAAGAACATGGACATGATGTGCATCTCCAGCTTTCACCTGGACCCGACCGACAGCTATCAGTCGATGGTGAAGCTGAAGAACCTGGCGGAGAAGCACGACGCGGAGCTCTTCTATAGCCACGACCCGGAGAGCTACCCGGACTATCTGTTGGCGCCGGCATTCTACAGTTGATCGAGCGTACTCGAGACTCGATCCAAGAGCACTCCCCTCATGCTGAGCCTGTCGAAGCATGTGCCAAAGGGAAGAACGCGCTTGGGGCACATCCTTCGACAGGCTCAGGATGAGGGCGATGCGTTTGGTAGGAACCGAGGGGGACTGATCGAAGGTGCCGGCTGTACTGAGGCTGTTGCATCGTCACTTGCGTGACGAAGCGGCGCCGGCCCGCACCCCCTCCCGGCCACCCATTCAAGGATACTCCCGTGGGTGGCCGGGTGGGGGAGAGGGCCGGTGCCGCCGCGATGCGCACAGCGCATCGCCTCAACAAGGACCTAACCCCTTTTCTCCCACGTGACCCTTTCCGTCCCCAGCCCGGACCCGATATCATAGCCATGCGGACGCGCCTCGACCCGCTGGCCGGCTCAACCCCTGCGGCATGGCGCCACGCTTTGAGATTGACTGGATGCAAGAAGCGTGAAGAGAGTTTCACAATGATGACGATGAGGACGCGCTGGCCGGCCACGGCGCGGCTGGCAGGACCAGCCGATCCCCCCGGAAGTCCCCCGGGCGGGGACGAGGGGCCCCCCGGCGGCGGGATCGGCGATGACGGTGTCTTGCTGGACACCCGGACCAAGACCAAAAAACCCTCAATGTACAAGGTCTTGATGCTGAACGACGACTACACGCCCATGGAGTTCGTGGTCCACGTGTTGGAGCGTTTTTTTGGAAAGAACCGTTCGGAGGCTACTCACATAATGATGCATGTGCACCGCCGTGGCGTCGGTGTCTGTGGGGTCTTTACCTATGAGGTCGCAGAGACCAAGGTTACCCAAGTGACAGACTACGCCCGCAAGCACCAGCACCCCTTGCAACTGACGCTGGAGAAGGACTAGCCCATGCTCTCCAACACTCTGGAGCAAACCCTGCACCGTGCACTTGGCTATGCCAACGAGCGTCGGCACGAGTATGCCACCCTGGAGCACCTGCTGCTGGCCTTGAGCGAAGACCAAGATGCCGTTGCGGTCCTGAAGGCCTGCGGTGTCGAGATGGAGCGTCTGCGCAGCCAGCTGATCGACTATATCGACAACGACCTCTCCAACCTCATCAGCCGCTCGGCCGGCGATGCCAAGCCAACGGCCGGTTTCCAGCGGGTGCTGCAGCGCGCCGCCATCCACGTGCAGTCCTCCGGCCGGGAGGAGGTGACCGGCGCCAACGTGCTGGTCGCCCTCTTCTCCGAGCGGGAGAGCCACGCGGTCTATTTCCTGCAGGAGCAGGAGATGAGCCGCCTGGACGCGGTCAACTACATCAGCCACGGCATCGCCAAGGTGAAGGGCTTTGAAGAGGACCGCCCGGTCAGCGGGTCGGAGAAGGAAGCCAACGGCGAGAAGGTGGTGAAGAAGGGCCGCGAGGCACTGGATGCCTACTGCGTGGACCTCAATAACAAGGCGCTGGAAGGCAAGGTCGACCCCCTGATCGGCCGTGATGCGGAGATTGACCGGACCGTCCAGGTGCTCTGCCGGCGTACCAAGAACAACCCGCTCTTCGTCGGCGACCCCGGTGTCGGCAAGACCGCCATCGCCGAGGGCTTGGCCCGCAAGATCATCGAGGGCGATGTGCCCGACGTTCTGGCGGAGGCGACGATCTTCGCACTCGACATGGGCTCGCTCTTGGCCGGCACCCGCTACCGCGGCGACTTTGAAGAGCGGCTGAAGGCCGTGGTGAAGGAGCTGGAGGAGCAGCCGCACGGCGTGCTCTTCATCGACGAGATCCACACGGTGATCGGTGCCGGCGCTACCTCCGGCGGGGCCATGGATGCCTCCAACCTGCTGAAGCCGGCGCTGCAGGCCGGCACGCTGCGTTGCATCGGCTCGACCACCTATAAGGAGTACCGGAACTACTTCGAGAAGGACCGGGCCCTGGTCCGCCGCTTCCAGAAGATCGATGTCAAAGAGCCGACGATCGACGACGCGGTGAAGATCCTGCGCGGCCTCAAGCCCTACTATGAAGAGCACCACAACGTGCGCTTCACGCATGAGGCCATCCGCACCGCGGTGGAGCTCTCGGCACGCTACATGCACGATCGCAAGCTGCCGGATAAGGCCATCGACGTGATCGACGAGGCCGGTGCCTCCCAGCAGCTGCTGCCGGAAAGCAAGCGGAAGAAGAGCCTTTCGGCCAAGGACGTGGAGGCCGTGGTCGCCAAGATCGCGCGCATCCCACCCAAGCAGGTCTCACAGGACGACCGTGAGTCGCTGCAGAACCTGGAGCGGGACCTGAAGTCCATGGTCTTCGGCCAGGATCAGGCGATCACCGCACTCTCGGCCGCGATCAAGCTGTCGCGCGCCGGCCTGCGCGACGGCGAGAAGCCGATCGGCTGCTACCTCTTCTCCGGCCCCACCGGCGTCGGCAAGACGGAGGTCGCTCGCCAGCTTGCCAACTCGCTGGGCATCACGCTCACCCGCTTCGACATGTCGGAGTACATGGAGCGGCACTCGGTCTCGCGCCTCATCGGTGCGCCCCCGGGCTACGTCGGCTTCGATCAGGGCGGGCTTCTGACCGACGCGGTCGATCAGCATCCCCACTCTGTGCTGCTGCTGGACGAGATCGAGAAGGCGCATCCCGACCTCTTCAACGTGCTGCTGCAGGTCATGGACTACGGCAAGCTGACCGACCACAACGGCAAGCAGGTCGACTTCCGCAACGTCATCTTGATCATGACCACCAACGCCGGAGCAGCAGAGCTGGCCAAGCCGGCGGTCGGCTTCTCCAACTCCTTGCGGATCGGCGACAGTGAAGAGGCGATCAACCGCACCTTCACGCCGGAGTTCCGCAACCGCCTGGATGCTGTCGTGCCCTTCCGCCACCTGACGCCGGAGATCATTGCGCAGGTTGTGGATAAGTTCATCCTGCAGCTTGAGGCCCAGTTGGCCGACCGCAAGGTCACCATCGAGCTGACGGAGACCGCACGCAAGTGGTTGGCCAAGCGCGGCTATGACCCGGTGATGGGCGCACGCCCCTTGGCCCGGGTGATCCAGGAGCACATCAAGCAGGCTTTGGCCGAAGAGCTGCTTTTTGGGCGCCTGGTGAAGGGCGGCGTGGTCCGCGTCGATATCGAGGACGAGCTGCCGATCTTCACCTACCCGGAGACGATCAAGGCACTGCCGGGACCGTCAAAGGACGGCCCGAAGGACGCCGACGATACGGAAAGCAAAGAGCCGGAGGTGGTGGAGTAGCGCTCCTCCCCCTCCCCTTGTTGCTGAAAGATGGCCGTCGCGGACACTACCGCGGCGGCCTTTTTCGTTCTTTTGTTCGTTCTTTGAGCATAAAAAGTTCAGATAGAAGTAGTGTTTCCAAGAGCACTCCCTCGTCTTGAGCAGCGAGCGTTAGCGAGCGTCCGTCGAAAGGCGGGCCGTTAGCACCGAGCCTGGGGCCCGCCCTTCGACGGACG
>JBCBSF010000094.1:0-21860 GCA_039819325.1 Pseudomonadota bacterium
CCCGTCGAAAGGCGGGCCCCAGGCTCGGTGCTAACGGCCCGCCTTTCGACGGTCGCTCGCTCGCGCTCGCTGCTCAAGACGAGGGAGTGCTTGTGGAAACACTGTTTCTATCTGAACTCATCTTGTTCTAAGCCCCGCTTTCGATCAAATCGACCCCCAGATCCTGGCAGAGCTGGCGCAGCGCCGGCGCCTCCAAGCGGTCGGTGAAGAAGGCGGAGAGCTGGCGGATGTGAGCGATCCGCACCGGAGCGCTCCGCCCCAGCTTGTTGGAGTCGGCCACCAGAAAGGACTGGCGTGCATTCTCGAGAAGCGCCTGCGCCACTTTGACCTCGCGGTAGTCGAAGTCCAGTAGGGCGCCTTCCGAATCGATGGCCGACGCGCCGATGACGGCGATGTCCACCTTGAACTGCTTCACGAAGTCGGCCGTGGCCTCACCGACCAAACCGCCGTCGCTGCGCCTAAGCTGGCCGCCGGCCACGATCACCTCGCTGTCGCCTTGCGCCATCAGAATCGACGCGACGTTCAGGTTATTGGTGATGACCAGCAGGCCGCGATGCTGGGTCAAGGCCCGGGCGACGGCTTCTGTCGTCGTGCCGATGTTGATGAAGAGCGAGGCGTTGTTGGGAATGCGTGCAGCGCAGGCGCGCCCGATCGCCTCCTTCTCCGCCGCCGCTAAGGCACGCCGGGCGCCATAGGCCAGGTTTGCCGTACCGGTCGCCAAGACCGCACCGCCATGCACGCGCGCCAGCAGGCCTTGGTCGCAGAGCTCGTTCAGATCGCGGCGCACCGTCTGCTGCGAGATGCCGAAGCGTTCTGCCAGTTCCTCCACCAAGACCCGGCCCTTGGCACGGGTCAGGTCGACGATCTCTTGCTGGCGGAAGGCGAGAGGCATAGGGCCCTTCTTTCGGTTGGAGGGCTACTCTTTTGCGGCTTAGAGAGGCTGTCAAGCCCCCGTGAGCGCTTTCGCTCGTGAACGCCCAATTCCCCGGTAATGCCTGCGCATTTGAGCGACTTTGTGTCCTCTTTGAAAAATCGCGCCAAGAAACGATCATTTTCTTGACAGTTTCGCGCAAAAGCGAAACCCTAAGCCGAACGAGCGCTCCAGCCGCCGATCACAGCGCGCTAGGAGGGCCTCACAGGGACGGGGAATCTATGTCGGCAGAGCCTGACTACGACCTGGCGATCATTGGCGGCGGCATTAACGGCTGCGGTATCGCCCGTGATGCGGCTGGCCGGGGTCTCAAGGTCTTCCTCTGCGAGCAAGGCGATCTGGCGCAGGCCACCTCCTCCGCCAGTACCAAGCTGATCCATGGCGGCTTGCGCTATCTCGAGCACTACGAGTTCCGCCTGGTGCGGGAATCCTTGAAAGAGCGGGAAGTGCTCCTGCGTGCGGCGCCGCACATCGTCTGGCCGCTGCGGTTTATCTTGCCGCACCACCGCGGCTTGCGCCCGGCCTGGCTGCTGCGCCTCGGCCTCTTCGTCTATGATCATTTGGGTGGCCGCAAGCTGCTGCCGCCCGCGCGCCGGCTGAATCTGCGCCGCGATGCCGCCGGCGCGGCCTTGAAGGACGACTTCCGCATCGCCTTTGAATACTCCGACTGTTGGGTGCAGGATGCCCGGCTAGTAGTCTTGAACGCCCGCGACGCGGTGCAGCGCGGCGGACGGGTCGAAACCCGCACCCGCTGTCTCTCGGCTGAGCGCGAGGCGGAGGCCTGGGTCCTGACCTTGGAAGACCTGGTGCAGAAGAAGACCTACCAGGTCCGCGCGCGCGGCTTGGTGAACGCCGCTGGGCCCTGGGTGGAGCAGGTGATCCGCCAGCGATTGCGGACGAACGCCGCAGACCGGGTCCGCCTGGTGCGCGGCAGTCACATCGTCGTGCCGCGCCTCTTCGAGCATGAGCGGGCCTACATCTTCCAGAACGCCGACGGGCGCATCTGTTTCGCAATCCCTTACGAGGAAGACTTTACGCTTATCGGCACCACCGACCAGGACCATGAGGGCGATCCCGGTGCGGCGGCTTGCAGCGATGACGAGGTCACCTACCTCTGTGCTGCCGTGTCGGAGTATCTGCGCCAGCCGGTGACCGAGGACCAGGTGGTTTGGACTTACGCAGGCGTGCGCCCGCTGCACGATGACGGCACCGCCGAGGCGCAGGCCATCACCCGTGACTACGTGCTGAAGCTGGACGACCGCAGCGGCAGCCTGCCGCTTCTCAACATCTTCGGCGGCAAGATTACCACCTTCCGCAAGCTGGGCGAGGCAGTGCTGGAGAAGCTAGCGCCTTACTACCCGCAGATGACGCCGTCTTGGACGGTGGATGCGCCTTTGCCTGGCGGCGACTTCCCGGCGACTGAGGCTGAGGCGCTGACGCAGCGTTTGGCTGAAGACTACCCCTTCTTGTCTGCTGCCGCCTGCCGCCGGATGATCCGGGCCTATGGAACGGAGAGCTGGCAGATCCTGGGTGAAGCCGGCAGCTTGGCCGGGCTGGGGCAGGACTTCGGCGGTGGTCTCTACGAATGCGAGGTCCGCTTCCTGATGGAGCAGGAGTGGGCGCGCGCGGCAGCAGATGTGCTTTGGCGCCGCTCCAAGTTGGGCCTGCGTCTCACCAAAGCCCAGGCCCAGGCGCTGGAGGATTGGATGCAAGCCAATCCCGCCCAGCGCCAGGCGGCGGCGTGAGGAGGGGCGGAGCATGACCCTGACCCTCGACGGCGTCGCCAAGGTGGTGGACGGCAAGACCCACATCCACCCGACCGATCTGACGCTGCAGCGCGGCAGCCTCAACGTGCTCCTCGGGCCGACACTCTCAGGCAAGACCACCATGATGCGTCTCATGGCCGGCTTGGACAAGCCAACCAGCGGGCGCCTCCTGTGGGAGGGTGCCGACGTTACTGGCCGCAAGGTGCAGGACCGCAAGGTCGCTATGGTCTATCAGCAGTTCATCAACTACCCGACCTTGACGGTCTACGAGAACATTGCCTCGCCGCTGCGCTTGCAAGGCCTGGGCCGCAAGGAGATCGCGGCCAAGGTGGAGGCGGCGGCGGAGCTGGTGAAGCTGACGCCCCTGCTGCAGCGCAAGCCCTTGGAGCTGTCGGGCGGACAGCAACAACGCACGGCCCTGGCGCGTGCTCTGGTAAAGGGCGCCGAGCTGATCCTGCTGGACGAGCCGCTGGCCAACCTGGACTACAAGCTGCGTGAAGAACTGCGGGCCGAGATCCCAAGGCTCTTCAGCGAGTCCGGTGCCATCTTCGTCTACGCCACGACCGAGCCGCACGAGGCCTTGCTGCTGGGCGGCAACACCGCGACCCTCTGGCAGGGGCGGGTGACGCAGTTCGGCCAGACGGCCAAGGTCTACCGCCGGCCGGATGACGCGATCACCGCCAGCCTCTTCTCCGACCCACCGATGAATTTTGTCCAACTGGACAAGAGCGCCGAGGGCCTGCGCCTGGGCGAAGAAGCGGTGGTGCCCTGCCCGGCGACTTTGGAGAGCCTTCCGCAGGGCCGCTATCGGGCCGGTTTCCGGGCTAACCATCTGACCTTGGGGCGGCCCAGCGACGAGGCCTTCTCCTTCAAGGCCGAGGTGGCGATCACCGAGCTCACGGGCTCCGAGAGCTTCGTCCACGTGGACCATGGCGAGGATCGCTGGATCGCCTTGATCCACGGCGTCTCCGTTCCGGAGGTTGGGCACCTGGTCGACGTCTTCGTCGAGCCCAAGCACCTCTACCTCTTCGGCGAAGATGGGCGCTTGGCGGCTATGGCCGCCTATGCGGCTGCGGCCTAGAGGGGGAGGAGCGCATGGCTCGCATCACACTCTCCAACCTCGCGCACTCTTATCTGCCCGCGCCCAAAGGCCCGGCGGACTATGCCTTGAAGCGCATCGACCATGCCTGGGAAGACGGCAAGGCCTATGCCCTCTTGGGGCCTTCGGGCTGCGGCAAGACCACTTTGCTGAACATCATCTCCGGCCTGCTGACGCCGTCTGAAGGGCAGGTGCTCTTTGGTGACGCGGACGTGACGCAGCTGCCGACCGAGGAGCGCAACATCGCGCAGGTCTTCCAGTTCCCGGTCGTCTACGACACCATGTCGGTCTTCGACAATCTGGCCTTCCCCTTGCGCAACCGCGGCCTCGACAAGGCGACCGTTACCGAGCGGGTGAAGCGTGTCGCCGAGATGCTGGAGCTGTCCCAGTCGCTCTCCCGCAAGGCGCGCAACCTGACGGCCGACGCCAAGCAGAAGATCTCTCTGGGGCGCGGCATGGTGCGTGAAGATGTGGCGGCGATCCTCTTCGACGAGCCGCTGACGGTGATCGATCCGCAGATGAAGTGGCAGCTGCGCACGCAGCTGAAGGCGCTGCACCGGCAGTTCGGCCACACTATGATCTACGTGACCCACGACCAGACCGAGGCGCTGACCTTCGCCGACGAGGTGGTGGTCATGTACGAGGGCGAAGTGGTGCAGATCGGCAGCCCCGAAGACCTCTTCGAACGTCCAGAGCACACCTTCGTCGGCTACTTCATCGGCTCGCCCGGCATGAACCTGCTGCCGGCGAAGGTCAGCGGCGCGGTCGCCGAGGTGGGTACGCACGCCATCGCCCTGAACCGCTCCTATGCCGCCTTCAACAGCGAGAAGGTCGAGATCGGCGTGCGGCCAGAGTTCGTGCGCTTCAGCGAGAACGGCGAGGGCCTGCCGGTCTCCATCACCAGGGTCGAAGACGTGGGCCGCCACCGCATCGTCCGCACCCAGAGCGATGGTCAAGAGATCAACGTGATTCTGGCCGAAGGCGTGCCGATTACGAGCGAGAGCCCGCGGCTGGTCTTCGAGCCCACGCGGGTGAACGTCTACGCCGATGGGTGGCTGGTGAAAGGGCAGCAGGGCTAATGGACAAACCTGTCAATCACCGCGCCTGGTTCCTGGTTCTGCCGGTCGTCCTGCTGGTCGGCTTCAGTGCGGTCATTCCGCTGATGACCGTGGTGAACTATTCGATCCAGGATACCTTCGGCAACAACCAGTTCTTCTGGGCCGGCCTGGAGTGGTTCGAGCAGATCCTGTCCTCTGAGCGCTTCCACAATGCGCTGGCGCGCCAGTTCCTCTTCTCCTTCATCATCCTGGCGATCGAGATCCCGCTTGGCATAATCGTTGCCCTTTGCATGCCGCGCCGCGGCTGGACCGTGTCGCTCTGCCTCGTGCTGATGGCCTTGCCGCTTCTGATCCCCTGGAACGTGGTCGGCACCATTTGGCAGATCTTCGGCCGGGTGGACATCGGCTTGCTAGGCGCCACGCTGAACGGCCTGGGTATCGACTACAACTATACGCAAGACTGGCTGGACGCCTGGATCACCGTCGTGGTGATGGACGTCTGGCACTGGACCTCGCTGGTGGCTTTGCTCTGCTACGCCGGCCTGGTGTCGATCCCGCAGGCCTACTACCAGGCCGCCCGCATCGACGGCGCCAGCCGCTGGAAGGTCTTCCGCTACATCGAGCTGCCGAAGATGAACCGGGTGTTGCTGATCGCCGTGCTGCTGCGTTTCATGGACAGCTTCATGATCTATACCGAGCCCTTCGTGGTCACCGGCGGTGGGCCTGGTAACTTCACCACCTTCCTCTCCATCGACCTGGTGAAGATGGCCATCGGCCAGTTCGACCTGGGTCCGGCGGCAGCCTTCTCGCTGATCTACTTCTTGATCATCCTGCTGCTGTCCTGGGTCTTCTACACCGTCATGACCAACGTCGGCGTCGAAAAGCCAGGACGGGACGGCAGCCAATGACCCCGCGCGTGACCAAGGGCGGTCTGGTGATGACCGCCTACCTGACCTTCCTGCTCTTGCCGATCTACTGGTTGGTCAACATGAGCCTGAAGACCAACGAAGAGATCCTCTCCAGCTTCTCGCTGGTGCCGGAGAACCCGACGCTCGCCAACTACATGGTGATCTTCACCGATCCCTCTTGGTACTCGGGCTACATCAACTCCATCATCTACGTGGTGATGAACACGGTGATCTCGATCACCGTGGCGCTGCCGGCAGCCTATGCCTTCTCCCGCTATCGCTTCCTCGGCGACAAGCACCTCTTCTTCTGGCTTCTGACCAACCGCATGGCGCCGGCAGCCGTCTTCGCGCTGCCCTTCTTCCAGCTCTACTCCTCCATCGGGCTCTTCGACACGCACATCGCGGTCGCCCTGGCGCACTGCCTCTTCAACGTGCCTTTGGCGGTCTGGATCCTGGAGGGCTTCATGTCGGGTGTACCGAAGGAGATCGACGAGACGGCCTACATCGACGGCTACTCCTTCCCGCGCTTCTTCGTGCGCATCTTCATGCCCCTCATCGCCAGCGGTATCGGCGTCGCCGCCTTCTTCTGCTTCATGTTCTCCTGGGTGGAATTGCTGCTGGCACGCACCTTGACCTCGGTCGATGCCAAGCCGATTGCGGCCACCATGACCCGTACGGTCTCGGCCTCCGGCCTGGACTGGGGCGTGCTGGCAGCCGCCGGCACCCTGACCATTGTGCCGGGCGCTTTGGTCATCTGGTTCGTGCGCAACTACATCGCCAAGGGCTTTGCCCTGGGCCGGGTATAGGGAGGCACCGTCCCATGAACCTGGAATGGATGGCCTGGACCTGGCCCACCGCCGCCTTCTTCGCCGCCATCTTCGTCATCCTGGTGGCCATGGTGGTCTGGTCGATCCTTGCCCCGCAGGCGCCGCGTGTCGGCATCTTGGGCTTTGCCACCACGCCCGGCGATCGCCTCTTCGTGTCCCTGCTGGGGACCGCCTTCATCTGCCTTGGCTGGCTGGCGGCTTTCGGGCCGCCGCTTTGGGGCGGTCTTGCTGTGTCATTCGTCTACGCTGCAGCGGTCTTCCGCTGGGTGTGACGGTTCGCGAGCCCTTGGCCGGCGATCGGTCGGGGGCTCATCTTCCGTGTCTCGGGAACCTCAAAGGGAGGAAAGAAAAGAATGAAACGGATGCAGGTACTGGCAACGGCCTCCGCCTTTGCCCTCATCGTCGGTCTTGGCGGGCCGGCGGTTGCCGACGAAGCCGCCGCCAAGAAATGGATCGACAGCGAGTTCCAACCCTCCACGCTGACCAAGGAGCAGCAGATGGAGGAGATGCAGTGGTTCATCAAGGCGGCCGAGCCCTTCAAGGGCATGGAGATCAACGTCGTCTCTGAGACCATCACCACCCACGAGTATGAAGCCCGGACCCTGGCCCAGGCCTTCACCGAGATCACCGGCATCAAGGTCAACCACGACCTGATCGGCGAGGGCGACGTGGTGGAAAAGCTGCAGACGCAGATGCAGTCCGGCCGCAACATCTATGACGCCTACGTCAACGACTCCGACCTGATCGGCACCCACTTCCGCTATGATCAGATCGTGCCGCTGACCGACTGGATGGGCGGCGAGGGCCAAGCGGTCACCAACCCCGGCCTCGATCTCGGCGACTTCATCGGTCTCTCCTTCACCACCGGTCCGGACGGTAAGGTCTACCAGCTGCCCGACCAGCAGTTCGCCAACCTCTACTGGTTCCGCTACGACTGGTTCACCGACCCGGACATCAAGGCCAAGTTCAAAGAGAAGTACGGCTACGAGCTGGGAGTCCCGGTCAACTGGTCGGCCTATGAGGACATTGCCGCCTTCTTCACCAACGACATCGGCACCATGGATGGCGAGACCATCTACGGCCACATGGACTATGGTAAGAAGGACCCCTCGCTCGGTTGGCGCTTCACCGACGCCTGGCTCTCCATGGCCGGCGCCGGCGACCAGGGCATCCCCAACGGCCTGCCGGTCGACGAGTGGGGCATCCGCGTGGATGGCTGCCGTCCCGTCGGCTCTTCCGTCGTGCGCGGCGGCGCCACCAACGGCCCGGCTGCGGTTTACTCCGTCTCCAAATACATCGACTGGCTGAAGGCCTACGCGCCGCCGGCCGCTGCCGGCATGACCTTCGGCGAGGCCGGCCCGGTCCCCGCTCAAGGTGCCATCGCCCAGCAGATGTTCTGGTACACCGCCTTCACCGCCGACATGGTCAAGGAAGGCCTGCCGGTGGTGGACGAGCAGGGCCTGCCCAAGTGGCGCATGGCGCCCTCGCCGCGTGGTGCCTATTGGGAAGAGGGTATGAAGCTCGGCTACCAGGATGCTGGCTCCTGGACCCTGCTTAAGTCCACGCCGGTAGATCGCCGCAAGGCCGCCTGGCTCTACGCCCAGTTCACCGTGTCCAAGACGGTCTCTTTGAAGAAGAGCCACGTCGGCCTGACCTTCGTGCGTGAGAGCGACATCTGGGACGAGAGCTTCACCGAGCGGGCACCGAAGCTGGGTGGCCTGGTGGAGTTCTACCGCTCACCGGCGCGTCTGCAGTGGACCCCGACCGGCACCAACGTGCCGGACTATCCGAAGCTCGCGCAGCTCTGGTGGCAGAACATCGGTGACGCCTCCTCGGGTGCCAAGACCCCGCAGGAAGCCATGGATGCGCTGGCGGAAGCCCAAGACAGCGTCATGGCCCGCCTGGAGCGTGCCGGCGTGCAGGGTGACTGCGGTCCGAAGCTGAACGAGCCGCGGGAGGCCAGCTATTGGCTGAACCTGCCCGGTGCGCCCAAGGCCAAGCTCGACAACGAGAAGCCGACGCCTGTCACCGTCGACTATGACGAGCTCTTGAAGACCTGGGCGGCCTCTGCCCGCGAGTAGGCTGCGGTCGCAGCTTTCTTGTTTATGAGAGTAGGAGTTGGCCGGGACCTCTAGCGGGTTCCGGCCTTCTTCCTTTTCTACGGCGCCCTTTGGCGCTTAGGATTTCCCTTATGTCACGCTACGTCCTCGCCCTCGACCAGGGCACCACCTCCAGCCGCGCCATCCTCTTCGACCAGGACCTGAGCATCGCCGGGATCGGCCAGCAGGAGTTCCCACAGCACTTTCCGAAGTCCGGTTGGGTGGAACACGAACCAGAGGATCTTTGGACCTCCACGCTCGCGACCTGCCGTCAGGCCATCGCTGCCGCCGGGGCTGAGGCGGAGGAGATCGCCGCCATCGGCATCACCAACCAACGCGAGACCGCGCTGGTCTGGGAGCGTGCAACCGGCCGGCCGATCTATCGCGCCATCGTCTGGCAAGACCATCGCACGGCGGCCGAGTGTCAGCGGCTCAAAGGGGAGGGGCTGGAGCCACTGGTGACGGCCAAGACCGGGCTACTGCTAGACCCCTATTTCAGTGGCACCGTCGTCACCTGGATGCTGGACCAGGTTGAGGGCGCACGCGCCAAGGCAGAGGCCGGGGAGCTGGCCTTCGGCACGGTGGACAGTTGGCTCTTGTGGCGGCTGACCGGCGGACGGGTGCATGCCACTGACGCGACCAATGCCGCCCGCACCCTGCTCTACAACATCCACGAGGGCTGCTGGGACGCGGAGCTGCTGAAGATCTTTCGCGTACCGGCCAGCTTGTTGCCGGAGGTGAAGGACTCCGCCGCCGACTTCGGCGAGAGCGAGGCGGGACTCTTTGGCAGACCGATCCCCATACTCGGCATCGCCGGCGATCAGCAGGCGGCCACCATTGGCCAGGCCTGCTTCCAGCCCGGCATGGTGAAGTCCACCTACGGCACCGGTTGCTTCGCGCTCTTGAACACCGGTGAGACGGCGGTGGCCTCGCAAAACCGTCTGCTGACCACCGTGGCCTACCAGCTGGATGGGAAGCCCAGCTATGCGCTGGAGGGCTCCATCTTCATCGCCGGTGCGGTGGTGCAGTGGCTGCGCGACAAGCTGGGGGTGATCAAACAGGCCAGCGAGGTGCAGGATCTGGCTGCCAAGGCCGACCCGGAACAGCGGCTCTATCTGGTGCCTGGCTTCACTGGCCTGGGTGCGCCGCATTGGGATGCAGAGGCCCGCGGCGCCCTCTTTGGGCTCACTCGCAATACCGGGCCGGCCGAGATCGCACGTGCGGCTTTGGAGAGTGTGGCCTATCAGACTCGCGACCTTTTGGAGGCCATGTGGCGCGACTGGCCGGCCTCGAGAGCGCAAGACACGGTGCTGCGCGTCGATGGCGGCATGACCGCCTCTGACTGGACCCTGCAGTTCTTGGCCGACGTGCTGGGCGCGCCGGTGGATCGACCCAAGATCGCCGAGACCACGGCGCTGGGTGCCGCCTGGCTGGCTGGCATGCGTGCTGGTCTCTATCCCGATCAAGAGGGCTTTGCCGAGACCTGGGCTCTACAGAAGCGCTTTTCACCGGCGCTTGAAGAGGAGGCGCGCGCAACTGGCTACCGGGGCTGGCAGGACGCAGTCTATCGTACCCTTACAAAGTAATTGCTAGACAAAATTCTTCTCCTCTGGCAGACCGCTGCCGCCGTGAGCTCCTTGAGGTGCGGCGACGGCAGTTTGTATGCTTACAATGGAGAAGGTCATGCCAATTTTTTCTGGAAGTGATGACGTTGATACCATCATCGCCAGCGCCCTCGACGATGAGGTCTTGGGCTTTTCGGCGAATGACACGCTCTATGGCGCGGCAGGTGACGACACGATCTTCGGTGCCTCCGGTGCCGATCGGATCTACGGCGACACCGGCGTCGATACCGTCTTCGCCGGGTCCGGAGCGGATCGCGCCTATGGCGGTCTTGGCGGTGACTTTCTGCTGGGTAACAGCGGTGCGGACCGTCTCTTCGGCGAAGATGGCGACGATCAGCTGATCGCCGGCGATGGAGCCGATCGCGCCTTTGGTGGCAGTGGCGCGGATGGACTGGTCGGCGGCGACGGCGACGACACGCTCTTCGGCGGGTCTGGGAACGACATCTTTGCCGACCTCTATGCCGTCGGTGACGGCGGCGCCTTCTTCGACGGTGATGATCGTTTTTACGGTGGCGACGGAGACGACAACGGCTTCGCGGCTCTGGGTAATGATCATTTGGAAGGCGGGTCCGGTGATGATCAGCTGAACGGCGGGCCTGGTGAGGATCGTTTGGAAGGCCAGTCGGGAAACGACTACCTGGATGGCGTGAGTGGCAGTGACCTGCTCTTCGGCGGCAGTGGCCTCGACACTCTCTTCGGCCGCGCTGGCGATGACACCAGCCTGAACGGAGGCAGCGGCGACGACAGCATCTTCGGCGGCTTGGACAATGACCGCCTCTTCGGGAACGACGGCTCTGACAGGCTCTACGGTGACGAGGGCAATGACCGGCTGGCCGGCGGCGCAGATACAGACAGTCTCTTCGGCGGCGAAGGCCGCGACTTTCTGAACGGTGCCAGCGGTGCCGATGTGATGAGCGGCGGATCGCAGAACGACACCTTCGTCGTCGACACTGTGGGTGACCTGGTGCGCGAGCTGAGCGACGGGGGACGAGACGTCATCCGCTCCAATGCCTTGGACTACACGCTCGCCAGTGGCGTGGAGGGCTTTGTCGAGCGGGCGAACATCAACCGCTCGGTCGGCCCCGCCAACTTGCGCGGCAATGACGAGGACAACACGCTGCTGGGGAACACGGCCGACAACCGCCTGCGCGGTAGGGATGGCGATGATATCCTGAACGGGCAGGGCGGCAGCGATACCCTGGAAGGCGGCAGCGGCGACGACACCTTCGTGGTCGATACCAGCAGCGATCTGGTGCGAGAGCTGGATGGCCGCGGCGAGGACTTGGTGCGGGCCGAGGTCGACTTCACCCTGCCGAGCGGCAGTGCCACTGCCTTCATAGAACACCTGCGTCTGCAAGGCGGCTCGGCTGCGCTGAACGGTGCCGGCAATGGATTGGACAACAGCATCACCGGCAATACGGGCGATAATGAGCTGCGCGGGCTTGGCGGCGACGACGTGCTGACCGGCGGGTCGGGCAGCGATCTGCTGCTGGGGCAGGGCGGCGATGACCGTCTGGTCATGACCTCAGGCGCGGAAGCCTTCGGCGGTGCCGGCGAGGACTCCTTCTTCTTCTCCTCGGCGTCTGAGAACGCCGGCGGGCTGCTGGTCGGCGACTTTGACGGACTGGGCATCAATGCCGCCAATGGCGAGGACAAGCTGGTCTTCGCCAGTGGCCTAGAGGCCGGCAGCTTCAGCTACCTGGGCGCGGCCGGTTTCACCGGCGGCGCAAACAGCGAGGCCCGCTTTGCCGGCGCAGGCCAGGTCGCCGTCGACTGGGATGGCGACGGCACGGCAGATGTCTCCTTCGAGGTGACAGGACTGGCCGCGGCGGGCCAGGTGACCGCAGCGGACTTCGTCTGGCTCTAAGGTCACCAAGTGCGGGAAAGGGTGTTAGCCTCTTGTCAGGCGCGGGCTCAATCCCGCGCCTGACAAGAAGGACAGGAGGACGCCTATGACCACCCTACCCGACAACATCGTCGGTGAGACGATCCAGATTTGTGTGGTGACCCGCGACTACAAGAAGGCCTTGGAGGGCCTGACCAAGCTGGGGATCGGCCCTTGGCGGGTCTACACCTTCGATTCCGAGACCTGCACCAACCTGACCTATGACGGTCGGCCGGCAGACTTCGCCATGAAGCTCTGCATGGCTTTCTCCGGCAGCATGATGTGGGAGATTGTGCAGCCCACCAAGGGGCGCACCATCTATGATGACTTCCTGGAGGCGCATGGCGAGGGCATCCACCATGTCGCCGTCGACTGCGGCGGCATGTCTTGGGACGAGCGTGTCGCCCACTACGCGGAACGCGGTTTCAAGGTGATCCAGTCGGGCAAATGGCAGGGCGTGGTGCCCTGGGCCTACTTCGGGACCGAAGACGCGACCACCACCACCTTCGAGACCTTCATCATTCCAGAGGACTTCGAGCTGCCGGAACCGGAGTACTGGTACCCGGCTGCACCCGCAGACTGAGCGATTGAGCAAAGAAAAAGGGCTGGGAGCAAGCGCTCCCAGCCCAGTCTTTGGTACCGGTTTCTGCTGGTTAGATCAGGACGAACTGGAAGTCCGTGCTGGTCAGCGCGTTGGCTGATGAGAAGCCGGTCAAGGTCACCGAGAAATCGGTGGAGCCATCACCGTCGACATCGACGTCGACCTCATCCGTTCCGAAGAAGTTCACGTCGAAGCGGACCTGCGCCACGCCGTTGCCGTCGAAGGTGTTGTCACCGATGAACTCACCGCCGGAGACGTCAAGGGAGTTGGCAAAGACCAGGAACTGGTCGGTACCACCCTGAACGACGCCAGTGAAGTCTTCGATGTCGCCCTCATCACCCTCGGCATTGAGGTCTTCGTTGAAGCCGAAGGTGTCGCTGCCGGAGCCACCGTACATCAGGTTGTCGGTACCGGATCCACCGAGGATGAAGTCGCTGCCGCTGCCGCCGAAGAGCGTGTCGTCCTCGTTGCCGCCGTAGAGCGTATCGTCGCCGTCGCCGCCGATGATCTCGTCTTCGCCGTCACCACCGAAAGCAGTGTCGTTGCCTTGTAGGCCCTGCATGGTGTCGTCGCCCTCGTCACCGGTCATGACGTCATCGCCGGTGTCACCGCCGATGTAGTCAATACCAGTGCCGCCAGTGAGGGTGTCATCACCCCCACCACCTATGAGGACGTCTCGGCCCGATTGACCGTAGATGCGATCATCTCCACCGTTCCCGTACAAATAGTCGAGAACGTCACTGCTATCGCCACCGTAGATGAGATCGCTGCCGGAGCCGCCGGAGATGGTGTCGCCGGAGCTACCGCCGAAGGCCGTGTCGTCACCGAGATCGCCGTAGAGCGTGTCGACGCCGTTGCGGCCCAGCAGAGTGTCGTCGTCGTCACCACCGTAGGCCGTATCGCCGGACGAACCACCGTCCAGCAAGTCATCGCCGCCGGCGCCGTAGAGGAGGTCGTTGTCGCCCAGTCCCTGCAGACGGTTGGCGAGGCTGTTGCCCCACATGGTGTTCTCTTCGCCATTGCCGACACCGTTCACGCCGACGAAGCTCTCGATGGCGACAAAGTCTTCAATGTTGTTGCCAAGCGTAAAGTCGCCGGCGAAACCGGACAGGACAGTGTCATCACCTTGACCGGGCGCCTCCAACAAGGTCTCGCCGCCGAAGACGACGAAGGTATCGTCACCGGATCCGCCGTACAGGGTGTCATCGTCTTCAATGCCCACGGGGCTGCCGACCAGGAAGTCATCGCCGTCGCCACCGCGCAGGGTATCGACGCCGCTGCCACCATTGATGCTGTCGCTGCCACCATCGCCGACGAGGCTATCTTCGCCGGAGCTCCCAGTAACGGTGTCACCGCCGGCGCCGCCGAAAACAAGATCGTCACCAAGCTGACCGCTCAGGGTGTCAGATGCACCACCGCCGGTGATCTCGTCGTCGCCACGGCCGCCGGTAATGGAATCGTCACCGCCGTTGCCGTGCAGGGTATCGGTGCCGTCTAGGCCCGCGATGCGGTCGTCACCATCTCCGCCGAAGACCTCGTCGTCGCCGGAGCGGCCGAAGAGCTCGTCATTGCCGGTGTCGCCTTTCAGTAAGTCATCGCCGGAGCCGCCGAAGATTGCGTCCTCGCCATCACTGCCGTAGCCAACGTCTGCTCCGTCGCCAAGCTCGACAAAGTCGTCGCCCGCTTCACTAAGGACCCAATCGTCGCCACCTTCGGCGTGGATGATGTCATTGCCCGTTCCACCAAAGTGTCGATCGCCACCAGCGCCACCTTCCTGGACGTCATCGCCGTCATCGCCGAGGAGCGTGTCCATGCCGTCACCGCCATAGAGGAAGTCGGTGCCGTCGTCACCGTCGAGGATGTCGTCGCCTTCCTTGCCGATGAGCATGTCGTCGCCACCGGTGCCATCCAGTGTGTTGTTGGCGCTGTTACCCATCATGGTGTTGCCAAGCTCGTTGCCAAAGCCGTTGATCGGCCCGGCATCCATTTCGGCCACGAAGTCCTCGATGTTGGCGCCCAGCGACCAGTTCACCGTGGAGACGATGGTGTCGGTGCCTTCGCCGGCCAGCTCGACCACGACCTCGCCGCCGTTGACGCGCAGGATGTCATCACCCTGACCGCCGGAGAGGAAGTCGCCCTCGCCGCCGTCGCCGCCTTCCAGGTCGTCGTTGCCGGAGCCACCGACCAGGAAGTCAATGCCCGTGTTGCCCTGGATCTTGTCGTCGCCGTCGGCACCGTAGAGGCTGTCGTCGCCCTCGCCGCCGGAGATGTGATCGTCGCCCTCTCCGCCACGGCCGATGTCGATGCCATCGCCGCCGCCCACGCGGTCGTCGCCGGTACCGGCCACCAGCGTGTCGTTGCCGGTGTTGCCGAAGACGCTGTCGTCGCCATCACCGCCGAAGACGGTGTCGCTGCCTTCGTTGCCGCGCACGGCGTCGTCGTCATCGCCGCCATAAAGCGTGTCGTCACCGTCGCGTCCTGCAACTGCGTCGTCGCCGGCACCACCGTGCATGTTGTTGGAGCCGCTGTTGCCGCGAATTCCGTTGTCGAGGCCATTGCCGGTGATGTCGAGATCGAGGTCGTTGTTGAAGAGCGTGGCATTCTCGACATTGTCGGGCATGACCAGCCCGATGTCGGAGATGATGGTGTCGCTGCCTTCGCCCGGGTTCTCGAGAACCTGATCGAAGATGTTGTTGACCCGGAAGGTGTCGTCACCCAGGCCACCGGCCATGACGTCGGCATTGCCGCCGCCATTCAGGTTGTCATTGTCGTCACCGCCGTAGAGCGAGTCTTCGCCCGACGCACCGGTGATGCTGTCGTTACCGCCATCGCCGTAGACCGTGTCGTTGTCGTCGGAGCCGCGCAGCGTATCGTCGCCGCCGCCACCGAAAACGAGATCCTCGCCATCGCCGGCGTTGATGAGGTCTGCTTCTAGGAGGCCGTAGAGACTGTCATTCCCGTCGCGACCAAGGATGGTATCGACGAGATCGGTTCCGGTGATCGTGTCCGGACCGTTGGTTCCGGTAAAGACTGGCATGTTCTTTCTCTCCGATAGGGTGTTGCTGGTTTTCGGGCACTTCTTACAGGAGAAACTCAAGGAGGGGCGTTACCAAGCTGATGCGATCGACGCCCATAGCTGTCAGCACCGCCTGAGCAACAAGCGGATTTCCCCGACAGCGGCCAAGCTGCCGCACCCCTGATAGTGATTCTGGCTGCCCCCTTCGTTCTTCTTCGGGGGAATCCTAAGCGCAGTTTGAGTGAGAATACAAGCGGTATGCCGGTTTCTGGTGCAGAGATGAGCGCAGAGGGTATGCAACTCGCGCAAGCAATGCCCAGCGGAGCGTGGTGTTTCGAAACAATGATACAAGGTAAATCTACAAAATCATCTAGTAGTTTCTGTCAAGTCATCAATGTGGTTTAGAAAAGGCAAAATCAAGATGATGCGTCAAGTAGAAAAATCCTGAGTCTACAGTAGAATTCTGATTTATTCTTAAAGCGTCGAGCTTACATAAGTATAAATCAATTCAACATCCCATAGCTGGGTTTTTTTGAGCTATTCTAAAACCTGTGCTGAGCCAATGAAAAAAAGGCAGATTCATGGCTGACATACGGCAGGGCTGCATGCGCAGCGTTTCAACCCGGCGCGTAACGCGACTATCATCACGGTTTCGTGATATCGGTATCCAGCTACCAATCTAACCGCTTTGCTGCAGCTCCTCCGCGCCGGCTTTGCCGCTTACCAGATCAAAGAGGCGGAACAGTACCTCAGGCGGATGTGCACCCGAGAGCACATACTTGCCCTCGAAGATGTAGGTGGGCACGCCCTGAATCCCGATCTCGCGGGCCCGTGTATCCTCTGCCGCCACCGCATCACGGTTTTGGTCGCCGTTGAGGTAGGTGCGGACGGCCTCCGTATCGAATCCGGCTGTCGTCGCCAGCTGCACCAGCGCCTCGCGGTCGCCGATATCGACACCATCGAAGAAGTAGGCAGCGAAAATCCTATCCAGCAGGTCATCGGCCACGTCGGGCCTCTGGGTTTGTGCGAGGCGCAGCAGTCGATGCGAATCCAAAGTGGAGGGTGTGCGCTGGATCTTGTCGAAGGCAAAGCCGATGCCCTCTTCCTCGCCGATCTCCTTGATCGGCTGATAGACGGCCGCGGCCCGCTCGGCACCGCCGAACTTCAGCTCCAGATAGCGCTGCCGCTCCATGCCCTCCGCCGGCATGGCTGGGTTCAGTTGAAAGGCACGCCAGGTGATCTCCAGTTCCGGCTGTGGCCGCTCAGCCAGCGCGCGGGCCAGGCGCCGTTTGCCGATCAGGCACCAGGGGCAGATGGTGTCGGAATAGATCTCGATGCGCAAAGGGGGTGCTCCCGGGTCCTGCAGGGGTCGCGTTCAACCAAGCCACAGCGCTTGACCGCCTTAGCCTTGGATCGCCACCATAGAACCAGCCGCAGTCCAGCGCCAAAAACTTCACCCAAGAGTGACTGACCAGGTCTCCAGGAACCCATGACCCAGCACGCTTCGATCTATGAGCAAGGCCTCGACCGCAACCCGGCGAACTTTGCCGCCCTCACACCCATCACCTTCCTGCGCCGTGCGGCCTACGTGCATCCCAAGCGCACGGCCGTGGTGCATGGCGACCAGCGCTACACCTATGCCCAGTTCTTTGAACGCGTGCGCCGCCTGGCCTCAGCGCTGACCAAGCGGGGGATCAGGCGCGGCAGTACGGTGGCAGTCATGGCGCCCAACATCCCGGCCCTCCTGGAAGCCCACTTCGCCGTGCCGCTGGCCGGTGGCGTCTTGAACGCAATCAACACGCGGCTGGATGCAGCCACTATCGCCTTCATCCTGGAGCACGGCGAAGCCCAGGTGCTGATCACCGACCGCGAGCTCTCCGGCGAGGTCAAGCCGGCGCTGGCGCAGCTGCAGCACAAGATCACGGTCATCGACATCGACGACCCGCTGGGGGAGGGCGGGGAGCTGCTCGGCGCGTGCGACTACGAGGCCTTGCTGGCCGAGGGCGATCCGGCCTTCGACAGTCAAGAGCCGGCGGACGAGTGGCAGTCACTTTGCCTGCTCTACACCTCCGGTACCACTGGCAACCCCAAGGGCGTCGTCTACAGCCACCGCGGGGCGGCGATCAACGCCATGGGCAACCGCATCACCTTCGGCCTGACCGGAGAGAGCCGCTACCTCTGGACCCTGCCGATGTTCCACTGCTCCGGCTGGACCTTCACCTGGGCGGTGACGGCTGCCGCGGCGACGCATGTCTGCCTGCGCAAGGTCGACCCGGCGCTGGTCTTCAAGCTCTTGGAGGAGGAGAAGATCACCCACCTCTGCGGCGCGCCCATCGTGGTCAACATGCTGGCTACCGCGGATGACCAGATCAAGCGCCCGCTGGCTGGACCGGTGCAGGTCATGACCGGTGGTGCTGCGCCGCCCAGTGCCATCATCAAGGCGATGGAAGAGCAGGGCTTCAGCGTCATTCACGCCTATGGCTTGACCGAGGTCTATGGCCCGGCCACCGCCTGCTATCCGCAGGCCGATTGGGATGAGATGGACCTGCCGACCCGCGCTGCCGTCATGGCCCGCCAAGGCGCGCGCTACGTCACCTCCGCCGGCGCCACGGTGAAGACGCCCGAGACCATGGAAGATACGCCCTGGGACGGCGAGACCATCGGCGAGATCATGCTGCGCGGTAATACGGTGATGAAGGGCTATCTGAAGAACCCGCGCGCCACCGAGGAGGCCTTCGCCGGCGACTGGTTCCACACCGGTGACCTCGCGGTGCGCCATCCTGACGGCTACATCGAGGTTAAGGACCGCTCCAAGGACATCATCATCTCCGGCGGTGAAAACATCTCCAGCCTGGAGGTGGAGGAGGCGCTCTACCGCCATCCCAAGGTGCTGGAGGCCGCCGTGGTCGCCCGGCCGGACCAGAAGTGGGGCGAGACGCCCTGCGCCTTCGTCACTTTGCGCCCCGGGGCGCAGGCTGATGAGGCGGAGATCATCCAGCACTGCCGCAACAGCCTGGCGAACTTCAAGGCGCCGAAGACCGTGGTCTTCGGGCCCCTGCCGAAGACCTCGACCGGCAAGATCCAGAAGTTCGTGCTACGCCAGAACGCCAAGGACCTTTAACCCCATGCAGAACCTCTTCAGTCTCGAGGGCAAGGTGGCCTTGGTCACCGGCGCCTCCTCCGGCCTGGGCGCGCACTTCGCCCGGGATATGGCCGCAGCCGGTGCCAAGATAGCCATCGCTGCGCGCCGCAGTGCGGCCTTGGAAGAACTGGCCGCGGAGCTTAGGGCCGGGGGCGGGCGGGTGCTGCCGCTGACCATGGACGTGACCGACCCGCCCACGGTGACCGCTGCACTGAAGAGCCTACAGACGGAACTGGGAGGCCTGGACGTGGTGGTGAACAACGCCGGGATCGCCGCGACCTCCAAGGCGCTTGAGGTCAGCGAGGAAGAGTGGGATCGGGTCATCGAGACCAATCTGACCGGCGTGTTCCGTGTCGCCCGGGCCTCAGCGGCGGTGATGGTGGACGCCCAGAAGGGCGGCTCCATCATCAACATTGCCTCGATCCTGGGACTGGGAGGGGCCACACTTCTCGCCTCCTACAGCGCCAGCAAGGCCGGTGTTATCAACTTGACCCGGACTTTGGCGGTGGAGTGGGCGCGTGCCGGCATAAGGGTGAACGCGCTCTGCCCCGGCTACTTCGAGACCGACATCAACCGCGAGACCCTGCGTGGGCCCGCTGGCGAGGTCATGGTGAAGAAGATCCCGCAGCGGCGCTTCGGTCAGCTCTCGGAGTTGACCGGGCCCTTGCTGCTGCTGGCCTCGGACGCCTCCTCGCATATGACCGGCACCACTCTGGTGGTCGATGGAGGGCAACAGGCGGCCGTTTGATGGGGCGCAGGGCTGCTACTCGCTTGCAGCCCGGAACGTTTACGGCGAGAGTTCGATCGCTTCCTTGCAGTTTGAAAGGCCTAGAATGGCGGCAGAGTCCCAATCGCAGAGTTCGGGGAGCCAAGCGGACGGCCTCTTTTCAGGCTATGATTCTGGTGGTTTCTATTGCGAGCTTTTCGAGGCTTGTCGGCAAAAGATGCCAGCCGCAGAAGAGTTGGTGCGCCGCCTGAACGCCTTCACCACGGAGGGCCTGGGGGAGCGTGCCAAGGCAGCCGAGCGGGAATTGATGCTCTTGGGTGTCACCTTTACCGTCTACACCCAGCGGCGGGCCATCGATCGGACCTTGCCCTTTGACGTGATCCCGCGCGTCCTGACCGGGCCGGAGTGGGACCGTCTGTCGGCCGGCGTGACGCAGCGGGTGCAGGCCATCAACCTCTTCCTCGCCGACATCTATGGCAGGCAGCAGATCCTGAACGACGGCGTGGTGCCCAAGGCGCTGGTGCTGGGGAACGAGAACTATCGCCCCATCATGCACGACATCCCAGTGCCGCACGGCAGCTACGTGGTGATCAACGGCACTGACCTGGTGCGTGGCGGCGACGGCAAGTTCCGCGCCCTGGAAGACAACTGCCGCACGCCGTCGGGGGTCTCCTACGTGGTGGAAAACCGCCACTTGATGCAGCGCGCCTTTCCCGACCTGGTCGACGAGGTGGCGATCCGCCCGGTCTCCGACTACGGCCAGCGTCTGGCCCGGACCTTGGGCGAGCTGGCGCCCAGCAACGCGAGCCGCCCGCGCATAGCACTCCTGTCGCCCGGCACCTACAACTCGGCCTATTTCGAGCATGTCTTCCTGGCACGCGAGGCCGGGATCATGCTGGTCGAAGGTCAGGACCTGATCGTCGAGGATGACCGGGTCTACGCCCGCACCATTGATGGGCTGGAGCAGATCCACGTGATCTACCGCCGGATCGACGATGCCTTCCTGGATCCCAAGGCCTTCAATCCCGACTCGCTTCTGGGCGTGCCGGGCTTGGTCGGCGCGCTGGCCAAGGGCAGGGTGACCTTGGCCAATGCCATCGGCACCGGCGTCGCGGACGATAAGGCGGTCTATGCCTATATGCCACGCATCATCCGCTACTACCTGGACGAAGACGCCATCATCGAGAACGTGGAAACTCACATCTGCGGTGAGAAAGAGGGCCTGGACTACACACTGGCCCATCTCGACCAGCTGGTGGTGAAGCCCGTGGGTGAGTCGGGCGGCTATGGCATCGTCATCGGCCCGCATGCGACGAAGGAAGAGCTGGAAGACATCCGCACGAAGCTGATCGCTAAGCCGGAGACCTACATCTCCCAGCCGATGATCCAGCTCTCGGTCTCGCCGACCCTGATGGAGGGGGAGGTGGGCGCCCGCCACGTCGACCTGCGCCCCTTCGCGCTCACCGGTAAGTCGACCTGGGTGCTCCCTGGCGGCCTCACCCGCGTGGCCTTACGCAAGGGGTCATTGGTGGTGAATTCCTCGCAAGGGGGTGGATCGAAGGATACCTGGGTCCTTGACTAGACTGCTCGCCCGCTTCGCCGAATGCGTCTTCTGGATGGGCCGCCAGGTGGAGCGCGCCAATGCCCTGGCGCGCGTCTTGGACGTCAATCAGTCCTACAGCCACGACGCGCGCGGCGGCCGCAACTGGCAGGTCTTGCTGCGGCTCTACGAGCAGGAGAAGGACTACGCGGCGCGTAACGACACGATCACGCCGGAAACGGTTCTCTACTACCACCTGCTGGACCCGGAGAATGTTGCCTCGGTCCGCAGCTCCATCGCCCAGGCGCGGGAGAATGCCCGCACCCTACGTCCGCTGATCTCGACCGAGATGTGGTCCCAGCTGAACGGCTTCCACCGCATGCTGCTGGATCTCGGTCCCGCTGACGCGACGCCGCGGCGCCTCAGCAGCCTGGCCGCACAGATCAAGGAGAACTGCCAGGCCCATCTGGGCGTCACGCGCGAGACCCTCTACCGCGACGAGGCCTTCTTCTTCTACGTCATGGGTCAGCAGATTGAGCGGGCGGACCAGACCACCCGGCTTCTTTGGATGAAGTACAATCAGCTGCTGCCGCATGGCGCGGAAGAGGGCTCTGCCGTCGACGTCAGCCAGTGGTT
>JBCBSF010000095.1:0-21763 GCA_039819325.1 Pseudomonadota bacterium
CATCCTTCTCAACGCGATCCTCAGAGACAAGAAACCATGGCAAAACGCTTGACTGGAAACATAGTCGCTGAGCAGCGAGCGATAGCGAGAGTCCGTCGAAGGGCGCGCGGCCCGCTCACTAGACACTCATCGCCCCCCCACTCAGAAATAATCCGGCCTGAGCGGCGAGACCGCCGTCAATCCGCCGTCCAGCACATAGACCTGCCCGCTGGCAAAACTGGCCTCGTCTGAGGCCAGCCAGAGCGCAAGGGCGGCAATGTCCTCCGGCTTGCCGAAGCGGCCGACCGGGTGGCGGGCCAAGGCGTCGGCCTGGGCGGCGGCCGGGTCCTTGGCGACGGCAAAGGCGCTCTCCGCCATCTCGGTCATGATCCAGCCCGGTGCGATGGCGTTGCAGCGAATGCCGTCGCCCCCGTGATCGCCGGCGATGGAGCGCGTCAGACCATGCACGAAGGCCTTGGAGGCGTTGTAGAGCGCCAAGCCGGCATCCGCGGTGCGCCCGGAGATGGAGCCGATGTTGACGATGGAGCCACCGCCCGCAGCCGCCATGACCGGGATCGCCGCCTGGCAGCAGAGAAAGAGGCCCTTGGCGTTGACGCCCATGACGGCGTCCCAGTCGGCGGCATCGCTCTCTGTGACCGTCTTCTCGATCTGCAGGCCGGCGTTGTTGACCAGAACATCCAGCCCGCCCAGCTCTGCCTGCGCGGTTTCCATCAAGAGCTGGACCTCGGCCTCTTGGGAGATGTCGAGGCTGAGGTAGCCCACCGCTTCCGGCAGGCCGTCGGGGCGCGCACTGCGCCCGCAGGTCATGACTGTGGCGCCCTCGGCCAGGAAGCGCTCGACGATGGCCCGGCCGATGCCGCGGCCGCCGCCGGTCACAAGAGCCCGCTTGTCCAGAAGCCGCATGCGCCTAGAGCCGCATCTGCTGGACCTGCGCGGTCAGCCCGCCGTCCAGCACCCAGAGCTGGCCGCTGGCGTAGCGCGCCTCGTCGCCGGCCAGCCAGGTCACCAGGCTGGCGACATCGTCGGGCGTCCCATAGCGCCGCATGGGGTGAATGTCGCGGACCTTCTGCTTCAGGCTCTCGATATCGCCGGCACTGCCGAAGAAGCTCTGCAGCATGGGTGTGTCGATGAAGCCGGGGCAGATGGCATTGACCCGGATGTTCTCCGGCCCGTGGTCGCAGGCCATGGCCCGGGTCAGCGCATGCACCGCGCCCTTAGTCGCGCAGTAGGCCGCCAGCGAGGGATCGGCGATGAAGCCGTCATAAGACCCAAAATTGATGATGGAGCCGCCGCCGGCCTTGCGGATCAGCGGCAAGAGCGCCTTGGAGACCAGGAAGGTGCCGGTGACGTTGATGGCGAAGATCCGGTTCCATTCCTCCAGGCTGGTCTCTTCGATGGTCTTCTCGATCTCGATCCCAGCGGCATTCACCAGGATCTCCAGCTGTCCGGCCTCCGCCGCCACCTGCTCGGCCGCTGCCTTGCAGGAGGCCTCGTCGGCCACATCCAGGACGATCTGGGTGCCCGTGGCGCTGGCGTCGGGCGCGGAGATGTCGGCGTTGAAGACGGCTGCGCCCTCGGCAGCGAAGCGGGCGGTGATGGCGCGGCCGATGCCGCCGCGCCCGCCGGTGACCAGCGCGGTCTTGCCGGCTAGAGAGCTGCTCAAGAGAGGGCCTCGCGGTAGGCCTCGATCACCTGTCCGTGGAAGTGGTGCACGGCATGTTCGCTGCGGCCAGAGCCGGCCGGGTCGTGCACGATGCGTCCGCTTTCGAAGGCCGGTGTCGCCATACCGCGCTGGACGCTTTCCACCAGATCGATGTCCTCACGTTGCAGCACGTCCTTTACATAGGCGATGGCCTCTTCCTCCTGCTGCGTCGGCTCCGCCGTCTCCAGGTAGAAGTCATAGATCTCCCGCGTCTCGGTGGCCGAGACGGGAATGATCTGCATGATCAGGAAGTTGCCGCGGCCCGGATAGCGCATCAGGCAGGTGTTGGGCCACAGCCACCAGACGGCGTGGTCGTCCACCGTAGCGCCTTCGATGTTGTAGGCGCTGTTCGCCCCCTTGCTGGCCTTGGCCATGTGGCTGGAATAGCGACCGTGCGTGGTGACCTTATAGGTGTCCATGTCCAGTAGCGAGCAGAAGTCCTTGTGCGCCGTCGGGCAGTGATAGCACTCCAGGAAGTTGTCAACGACGTTCTTCCAGTTGGACTGCATGGTGAAGGTGAGCCGCCGCGCCAAGGTCAGGTTCTCGACATCCGGCGCGAAGGCGGCGA
This sequence comes from Pseudomonadota bacterium, assembly GCA_039819325.1. GTDB lineage: Bacteria > Pseudomonadota > Alphaproteobacteria > Kiloniellales > JACOMY01 > JACOMY01. Next base: position 2,271 of record JBCBSF010000095.1, read on the forward strand.
TCTCCTGACCCAGATCACCCGCTTGCTCGGCCAAGGAGGCGGCGGTGGGATCCAGGTTCACATAAACGAAGCCGCAGAAGACCTCCGCTTGGACTGGATCCAAGCAGATCTCCTTCTTGTCGAAGTCCACCAGGTCGCCGGTCTTGGGGGCGGCGCGCAGCTGCCCGTCCAGGTCATAGCTCCAGGCGTGATAGGGGCAAAGCAGCACGTTCGTGCGCCCCGACCCGCGTAAGAGCTCATGCGCGCGGTGCTTACAGACATTGTAGAAAGCCTTCAGCTCCCCGGCCCGGTTCCTCACCACCACGACGGAGCGGCCCTGCACGTCGGTCACCACATAGTCGCCCGGCTGGCGCAGCTTCTCCACATGGCAGACCCACTGCCAGGAGCGATAGAAGATCGCCTGGCGCTCCAGCTCCAGATAGCGCGGATCGGTGTAGCTCTCGGCACCGAGGGAGTGGGAGCGCGCGGGGTCCGGGTGGTACTGCCGGGTCAGCTCGGCCAACTCCTCGCGGGAGATCGCAACGCTCATGGGTCTGTCCCTTTCCTCTGGCTTTCACGCGTGAGCTTACTATCGCTGCTTCCGCTGGTCAGGCCGGGAAAAATCCGCCAGTCTTCGGTCTAATCACGACTGATCGGGGAGGCGAGCCTGTGGCTGAGGAACGGACAAGAGCCCTGCCGGGACGGCGCCTGGCCCTGGTCCTGCTGCCAAACTTTAATCTGCTGGCGGTCAGCGCCTTTCTCGATCCCTTTCGTGCCGCCAACTACCTGCGCGGACCGGCGGCGACTCCCGATCAGCTCTATCGCTGGGAGTTCCTGACCCTCGACCAAGAGCCGGCGCTCACCGCCAGCAACGGCCTGCCGGTGCGCGCAGAGCCCCTCCCCGCGGCCACGACGGCGGCTGATCTGGCCTTGGTCTGTGCCTCCTGGGCGCCCGAGCGCTATTGCGACCCGCGGCTCTTCGCCTGGCTTCGGCGCCAGGCCGGCCAGGGCGCCTGGCTTGGCGGGCTGGACACCGGCGCCTTCCTCTTGGGCTATGCCGGCCTGCTGGCCGGCTTCCGCGCCACGGTCCACTACGAGCACCTGGCCGCCTTTGAAGAGCTCTTCCCCCGCGCCGAGGCCTCCGCCGCCCGCTTTGTCATCGACCGCCAGCGCATCAGCGCCAGCGGCGGCCTTGCCGCCTGTGATCTGGCGCTGGAGCTGCTGCGCCGCGACCTGGGCGCCAGCATGGCTGAGGCGGCCGCCCGTTACATCCAGCAGCGCCCAGCCGCAGAGGCCCAGGCCGGCCTGCAGGAGCCCCTTGGCCCGCACCTCCCCCAGGCGCTGCGCCAGGCCTTGGCAGCAATGGACGCAGCCTTGGAGGAGCCCTTGCCTCTGGCCGCCCTGGCCCAGCGCGCCGGCTGTTCTGAGCGCCAGCTACAGCGCCTCTTCAAGCTGCACACTGGCCTCAGCCCCTTGCGCTACTACCTGGACCGCCGCTTGGACCGGGCGCGCGGAATGGTGACCCAGACCGACCTCTCCGTCCTGGAGATCGCGCTGGCCTGTGGCTTTGGCACGCCGGAGTATCTGACGAAATGCTACCGCCGCCGCTTCGCAACCACCCCCAGTGCCGACCGCATCCAAGGCCGCGTCCCCTTCCAGTTCCGCAGCTTCCCGGCCTATGCGCTCTCGCCCGGCCGGCCCGGCAGTGGGGAGCCGCTGTGAGCGCGTCCCGCATCGTCGTGGTGTCAGCCTGCCCTTACGCGTAGACGTTCCAACTGGCCCATGGCTGATCGTGCATGCCACTTCGCCAAGCGGTTCCCTCGCCACCGACAACAACCACGGACCAGATCTGATGCCCCGCAGTGCTTTCGGCAGCGACCTTATGCGACTGCTCCCCCAGCGGCGCCATATTGCCCACAGCCAAACCTGACTCAGATTGCACGATTTGGCCTTCGTTAGGCATCCGGGGTGGCATGACAAGAACCTGCCAAAAGCGGGCACGCTCTGCTGAGGGTTCTTGTCCTTGCCAACAGCTTGGTTTCGCGTGTAGCGCCCGTGCGTGACAAAAACGACCGTTTCTGACATCAACATCGTTACGGCCCACACGCTGAGGTTGCTTCCGATCTGCTGCATTGGTCGAGCGGCTCGAGTCCAAGCCTTAGCAGCCCAACACTACAAAGTTTTTCTCGCTGTATTTGCCTACCGCGATGAGAACTGCCCAGTCCAGCCAAGGCCCTAGAGTTAAGCCTGATCACGAAGTGGCAGTCACTTCGGCTTCACTGCGCGAATATGCCCAGGCCGCAATTGGCCTTGATCGGCCAGCAATGCGCGGATGCGCGCATTCTCGACCGACTGCTCGGCATCGTCTCGGCCGAAACGTTCCACGAAAACTTCAAAAAGGGGTCCCTTGAGGCGCTCGTATTCATCGCGTGCAAACTCTTTGAACCATTCATTTCGGTCGTCCGTCACGATATTAGTGAACCCGGCCCGTATGAGTTCTTCGGCTGTCCCGGCGATTGTCGCCATGTCGTAGGTCTCATCTCCCTCACTCGTCCACGCACGCATCTCAGCTGTCATTGGGCCGTTCGAGCGGAACCAGTCACTCAGTACGATCGATCCGCCCGGTTTCAGAACCCGGTAGAGTTCACTGAGTGCTGTTCGCTTGTCCGGCAGGTCAACGATCGTGTCCTTGCTGAACACGACGTCAAAGGCCGCATTTTCGAAAGGCAGAGGACCGGGCACAACGTGGCGGAATTCCAGTTGGCTGCCAACAACTGCCAAGGAAGCGTTTCTTCGCGCAAGTTCCAGAGAAGCGGCGTCGATATCAATCCCTGTGACCTTCCGAGCGCCATGCGCCTTCACCAAGAGCGTGTCGTAACCGCCCACGCCGCAGCCCAGATCCAAGACCGAAGCTCCTGCGACGGAGAAATCCCCAAGCATCTGCGCGAGCTCGTTTTCCCCGCCCGGAGAAAGAAAGCCATCTCCCCACCTGAGTTGCAGCTTCTCGATGAGGGCGTCGGTATAGTACAGAGCGTGTTCGGTCATGACCTTGCTCCAACTCTGGGTGTCAGTGAACACCGGATTCGCGAATTGCCAGTGTTTGGCAACATCGATTGCATGGCGAGCGAGGAGCCCCAGGCGCCTATGGCTTCGATCTCTCGCTCAATCACTTGGTGCTTCGGTATCATCTTTTGACTCCTTGGTTGTCTGGTTAGCGGGGGCCCCAAGGATGACATCAGGATAGGCGCGCCACCGGTGCGACGGCAAACGAGCTTTCTTCTCAGCATGGATTAGTTCAGCTAAAGTATGTGCAATGAACAAGCGTCTACCATCTTTGAGTCAACTGCGCGCCTTTGAGGCGGCGGCCCGGCTGGGCAGTTTCAAGTCGGCGGCTGAAGAATTGCATGTCACACAGGCGGCCATCAGCCATCAGATCAAAGGGCTGGAGGACGACCTTGGACGCGCGCTATTCCACCGCGGCACGCGGCACGTCCGACTGCTCGACGCTGCAAAACCACTGGCCTTGGAACTGACGCGGGCGTTTGAGGGGATTTCCTCGGCCGTCCGAGATTTGCGGGATGCGACACTGGAGGGGCCACTTCGCCTGTCCGTCGCGCCGTTCTTTGGAAACCGATGGCTCACGCCTCGGCTTGCGCGGTTCCAATTGCTTCACCCCGAGATTGAGGTTGAATTGGTCTTGTCGTTCGACTTCGTTGATCTGGAATCAGACGGCTTCGATGGCGCAGTGCGATACGGTGCAGGAGACTGGCAGGGTCTCAATACTGAACGAATCTATCGCGACTGTGTTGGGCCTGTCGCCGCGCCAGAGCTAATTGGAGAAATGACGCCTCCGCTGAGTTTGGAAGCTTTGGCATCGCTCCCACAGGTCACGACTGCGCAATGGCCGGACGACTGGAAGCACTGGTTCAAGGCTGCTGGACTCCCACGGCAGGTAGATGTCTCTCCAAGTACCTACGACGGACGCCCGCTTGTGTTCGACGCTGTCTTATCCGGTCAGGCGATGGCCATCTTCGATATTCGGATGACGGCTCTCGACGAAGCCCGGGGACGCCTTGTCAGGCTGCATCCGCTGACCGTCGAGCGCCCACAAGGCATTCATATCGCGTTCCCGAAGAGCCGCATTGTCAACCCACGCATTGAGGCCTTCGCTGCGTGGCTGAAAGAAGAGGCGGCAATCGACCGGGTAGCTCGGAAGAAGAATTTATGAGCCGGTGCAGTGGGGTAGTCTGAATGACGGCAATGATCGCATCGGCGACCTCGATATGCACGCCTGCCGTTTGGTCACCTCAACCGAACCAATCGCACTAAGGTTGAGGTTCTGTTAGCGGTCACAAACTTCGGTTCTCGGCAACGATATGAACAACCGCATCTCGGCGCTGAGGGGCCAGACTTCCTTGCGGGCATGGGCGGCAACGACCGGTTGATCAGCGGTTTGAGCACAGCCTCCGACACCTTCCTCCTCAGCAGCGGCGATGTGGCCTTTTCCGAAGGTCCGACGAGCAACTTTGAGCGGGATCGCTTCTTGTTCGACGGCGGCGCGTCGTAAGATGATCCCAGCCAAGGCGGGCCGATCCTTCGTGGGTTTGAGTTCGGGAAAGAGCAATTGTGACTCGACCACTACAACACGTTCGATCCCTCCAAACCCCTTAGCTACATCCGTGAAGACACCTTCAGTGCCAACGGCGATCCGGAAGCCCGCTTCGCTGGCAAGGGCACACGCCAGGTGCAGATCGATCACGATGGTGACGGCATCGTCGATCAGTCGCTCCGACTACAGGGCTTAACCGCTGCCGACCAGCTCTCGAGCGGTGCCTTTCTGCTTTAACCCAGCCCCTTCACCTTGCGTTCGCGGTACCCGAGATAGAGGCCGCTGGCGGAGACCAGGCCGGCGCCGATCCAGACCCACTGGTCGGGCAGGTGGTTGAAGACGACGTAGCCCAGGATCGCCACCCAGATGATCTGGGTATAGACGTAGGGCGCCAGGGCCGAGGCTGGGGCCAGGCCGTGGGCGATGATTAGCAGGAAGTGGCCGAGGCTGCCGGCCACGCCCAGGGCCAGGAAGAGCAGGATGTCCCAGCCCTCCGGCGTGCGCCAGTCCAGGAAGGCGAAGGGGGTGGAGGCCAGGGTGGCCACGACGCTGACGTACGTGAGCGAGGTGTAGTGATCGTCTTGGCGGGCAACCTCGCGCGTTGCCATGTTGTAGAAGGCGATGGTGAAGGCGGCCAAAAGCGAGATCAGCACTGCCCAGTGGAAGCCCGCTAGGCCTGGCCGCACCACGATCATGGCGCCCAGGAAGCCGACGCCGATCGCCGTCCAGCGGCGCCAGCCCACCTTCTCGCCTAAGATCGGGACCGAGAGCGCGCAGATGAAGAGTGGGGCCGTGTAGAGGATGGCGGCGTTGGTCGCCAGCGGCAGGTAGCTGAGCGCCAGAAAGTTCAGGGCCGTGGTGATCACCAGCAGGAGGCCGCGGGTGACCTGCAGGCCCTGGCGCTGGCTGCGGAAGACGCCCAGGCCGCGCTTGGGCAGGCAGATGGCCAGCGCGAAGAGCAGGCCGCCGATGTTGCGCGCCCAAAGGATCTGGCCGATGGAATAGTGCTCCGTCAGCACCTTGGCCATGGTGTCCAAGACACCGAAGCAGAGCACGCCGGAGGTCATGAGGAGGTAGCCGCGCAACCGGCTGGCCGGGTCGTCCGGCAGTATGCGGGTGGCGACGCTCATATTCGCACTCTAAGCGGCAGTGCAGCCGCCCAGGCATGCAAGTGACGGCGGGTCTCCCTGCGCAGCTGTCAGGGGAGGGGCGCGCAGGCAGCCTCCAGGAAGGCGCGGTCGCCCTCGTCCAGTGCCGGCCCGATCTCCGCCAGGACGCGGGCGTGGTAGGCATCGACCCAGGCAATCTCGCCGGCGCTCAGCAGGCTGGCATCGATCAGACGGCGCTCTAGCGGCGCCAGGGTCAGGGTCTCGAAGGCCAGCATGCTGCGCTCGTCGCCAGGCTGCTTGTCCTCCACCACCAAAACCAGGTTCTCGATGCGGATGCCGTAGGCCTCTTGCTTGTAGTAGCCCGGCTCGTTGGAGAGGATCATGCCGGCCTCCAATGCCACCCGGCTGGGCTGCTTGGAGATGCGCTGCGGTCCCTCGTGCACCGAGAGATAGCTGCCGACGCCATGGCCGGTCCCGTGATCGTAGTCCAGCCCGGCCATCCAGAGCGGGTGGCGGGCCAGCGCGTCCAGCTGCGCGCCGCTGGTGCCGGCAGGAAAGCGGGCCTCGGCCAGCGCGATATGGCCCTTCAGCACCAGGGTGTAGCGGCTGCGTGCCTCCGCCGGCGGCTCGCCGACCACCAGGGTGCGGGTGACATCCGTCGTGCCGTCCAGGTACTGGCCGCCGGAATCCAGCACCATCAGGTCACCGTCCTGTAGGTGGCGATCGCTCTCCGGCGTCACCCGATAGTGCACCACGGCGCCATGCGGGCCGGAGCCGGCGATGGTGTCGAAGGAGAGCTCTTGGAAGAGATTCCCTTCGCGGCGCAGGCCTTCCAGATGGTCGCTGCAGGCCAACTCGCTCACCGCGCCGGGCTTGGCCTCGCGGTCGAACCAGGCGAGGAAGCGGGTCAGTGCCACGCCATCACGGTGATGCGCGGCGCGGGTGCCCTGCTGCTCCACCTTGTTCTTCTTGGCCTTGGGCAGCTGGCAGGGGTCTTCCCCCTCCAGCAAGGTCGCGCCAGCCTCCTGCAGGCGGGCAGCGACCCAGGCGGGGACCGTCGCCGGGTCGACCACGACCGTCTCTCCCGCAAGGCCGTCCAAGGCCGGGCCGAAGGCTTCCGGCGCGGCTGCTTCCACGCCCGCATCCAGGCTCTCTGCGGTGGCCGCAGTGATCTTCTCCGGCGCCACGAACCAGGCGACGGAGCCGTCGGCCTTGAGGAGCGCGAAGGAGAGCACGAAGGGCGTGCGGGGCACGTCGCCACCGCGCAGGTTCAAGAGCCAGGCGATGGAATCGGGCAGGCTCAAGACCGCTGCCGCTGCGCCTTTACTCTTAAGATCGCGCGCCAGGCGCTGGCGCTTGTCCAGGCTGCTTTCGCCGGCGAAGGCCAGCTCCTGCGGGCGGGCCGGGGCCAGGGGCGGGGGCGGCTGGTCGTGCCAGACGGCGTCCAGCGCGTTCTCCTCCAGCGCCACCAAGCGCGCACCCAGACGCTCGGTCAGGCGCTCTAGCCGCCGCCGCTCGGTAAGGCTGTGCAGCCAGGGATCGAAGCCCAGTGCCTGGCCGGCTTTCAGATGGCTTTCCAGATAGCGTTCCGGGTCTTCGCCGGGAATCTGCAGGATCTGATAGAGGTCGCCCGGTGCCTCGGCAGCGGCCTGCAGCGTGTAGCGGCCATCGACGAAGAGGGCGGCGCGCTCCGCCAGCACGACGGCCTGCCCGGCCGAGCCGGAAAAGCCGGTGAGCCAGCGCAGCCGGTCGGCCTGAGGCGGCACATACTCGCCGCGATGTGCGTCGCCGCGCGGTACCAGAAAGGCATCCAGGCCAGCGGTCTTGAGCTGCCCGCGCAGGGCCGCCAAACGCTCGTGGATTGGGGCGGTGGAGTGGTCGCTTTCAAGCGCTTCTGAGACGGTCATGAGGCATAAGCTAGCGCCCTCTTACCGGCCTGGGCAACCCGTTGCTAAGCAACCGAAAAACAAAGCGAAATAGCTATGCTGGCGCTGCATCTCAGCGGTGCAGGGAGACCACTTCTCCACAAGGCTCAACGGGCCTACCTCCCGTCTTGTGATCGGGGCCATGACCGGCACCCGAAGAGAGGAAACTAACCCACCCAGACACCTGCGCCAGAGAGCGTATTGAGAGGAGTTTACTGAGATGACCGGCGTTACCAAGTCGGACCTGTTGCTGAGCACGGCTTCCACGCCCGTAACCGAGCGTTCGGTTGCTGTCGAGGCGATGAAGACACGTAGTGCTAGGCAGCCGGAAGCCCGTGGCGGCTTCTTCTCGGGCTTCCTCGCCTCTCTGCGTCGCAACCGCGCCCGCCGCCAGACCATCGATCAGCTGCGCGACCTGGACGATGCCACCCTGCGTGACATCGGCCTGGAGCCCGGCACCCTGAGCGAGACTGTGGCTGCCACCGTCGATCAGCGCGCCGCCAGCTTCCAACGCGACAACCACGCCGCCCTGGCCCGTGCCGGCAGCACCAGCCTGGCCCTGATGCGTGCCACCTTTGCCAAGCTGGACGCCCTGCAGCGCCTGAACGACCACCTGCTGGCCGACGTTGGCGTCAGCCGCGGCGATCTGGAGGTGAACGAGATCGATCAGCGGGTGGCCGCGGCCAACCACAACCGCGCCCTCTTCCGTGCGGCCTAACGAGCAAATCTCGCAAGCCTCCACGAGGCTGTGAGTTGACCGGAAAGAGGCAGGCGGCGTAGCTCCAAGAGCATGCGCCGCCTGCTTTCCTTTTGCCTAACCGCTTTGGCCTGTCTGACCGTCGCCACGACTGGTCGAGCCGAAACCACTTGCGGAGCTATCGGGAACCCCTGCGCGGTCCCGCTCGGCAGCTATCAGGCCGTGGCGCCGGCGGACTGGAACGGCGCCCGCCCGCTTGGGCTGCTGCTCTTCTTCCACGGCTACGGCTCCTCAGGCGAGTCGCCTCTGCGGAACGAGACGCTGCTGCAGTTGGCCGCCGAACGGAACCTGCTGCTGGTTGCGCCCAACGGCGTTCCAGGCCGGCCGGACGGGCCCACCTCTTGGGCGCATGGCGGTTCGCCCAGCACGGCGCGGGACGAGCTGACTTTCACTGACCAAGTGCTGGCCGATGTTGCACAGCATTGGCCGCTCGATGCGGGGCGGCGCTTCGTCTCCGGCTTCAGCCAAGGCGGCTCTATGGCCTGGGACATCGCCTGCTATCGGGGGGAGGCCTTCACCGGCTTCGCGCCCATCGCCGGTGCCTTCTGGGACCCCTTGCCAGAGGACTGTCCAGCCGGGCCGGTCGCCCTGCGCCACGTTCACGGCACCAGCGATGGCGTGGTGCCGATGGAAGGCCGACCCATCGGCCAGCAATGGCATCAGGGCGATGTCCTTGCCTCTGTGGCCCGACTGCGCGTTGAAAACGCCTGCGCGGCAGAGCCCGATGCAATCCAAAGCGAAGGTCCGCTGACCTGTGAGATCTGGACCTCTTGTGGGAGCGGCAAGCCTCTCGCTCTCTGCCTCCACCCTGGCGGGCACGCCTTTCAAGCAGACTGGGTTGCCGAAGGGATCGACTGGCTCGAGACCGGAGAGTGATCCAGGGGCCTCTCACCGCGCCTGCCTGAGCGCGGGCTCAATGCTGAGTGTGCCGAAAAGACAGCCGCGAAGGTCCTAGAGCATGGTCAGACCAAGGCGCTCCAGGGAGTTCATGATCTCCACCCCGGCGGAGACGCGCTGCTGCAGGTGCAGGGCCACGGCCTCTTGGGGTTTGCCGGCCAGCAGCTCAACCAGGCGGCGGTGATTGGCGAGAGAGCTCTGCATGCGCCCGTCGGGGACGATGCGGATGGCGACGAAGTGGCCGCGGCGGATCTTGTCGCGAAACTTGATCCCGGTCTCCGCCAGATGCCGGTTGCCGGAGAGGCGAAGCAAGCTGCGATGGAAATCCTCGTCGGCAGCGGACCAGGCGTCGCGATCCTCTGCCGCGATGGCCTCGGCCATGGCGTCGCAGGCCTTCGTCAAGGGGGCTAGGTCACCTGGAGTGGGGTGCTGCTCGGCCAAGCGCTCCACCGCAGTGACCTCCAGGGCGGAGATGATGTCGATGATCTCGCGCATGTCGCGCCGCGTGATGGGGGTGACGATGACGCCCTTGCGGGCCTCCATACTCACCAGGCCCTCGGCCTCCAGTTGCAGCAGCGCCTCGCGCACCGGCGTGCGGCTCATACCCAGTTGCTCTGCCTCCTGCCGGTCGTCGATCAGGCCGCCGGGCGGGTAGCCGGCGGTCAGGATCTTGTCGCGCAGAGTTCGATAGGCCAGCTCCTTGCGCGACAGCTTCTCGCCCTTCGGCTTGGCGGCCAGCAGATCGTCCTCTGGTGCGACGGTGGACAGCTCGGGTCTCGCTTACTCTCACTGGGGTGTGATGGATCTTAGACCAGCGGCGTCCCGGCGTCTCCCCAGGCGTTCTAAGGGGCCCGGGCGAGGATAGCCTCGGCGCGTTTCACGATCGGCAGGTCGATCATCCGGCCATCCAGCCTGATCGCACCTTTGCCCTCGGCTTCCGCTGCTGCGGCCGCGTCGATCACCTTGCGTGCCCAAGCGACCTCCGCTTCGTTGGGGGCGAAGGCTTGGTTGAGGACCGCCACCTGGCCGGGATGCACGGCGAAGCCGCCGCTGGAGCCCAAGGCCTTGCCCCGCTTCACTGCTGCCTCAAAGGCATCGAGATCGCTCAACTCGGCAAGCGAGGCTGGCACGACCAGGGGCTCGGCGCCGACGGAGCGCGCGGCTTCGGCAATCCGCTGACCGGCGCGCTCTAGCACGTCGTTGTCCGCTGCGGCCTGCATGTCGGCCAGGTAGTCTTCGATGCCAAAGGTCATGGCGCAGACTCGCGGTGATGCCGCAGCCAGCTCTGCGGCCTGCGTGACGCCTCTTGCAGACTCGATCAACAAGACCAGGCCGATGCTACCCAGGGCGAGGCCCTGCGCCGGCTCCATCTCGTCGAGCAGAGCATCGACGGCCTCGACGTAGGCCGTCGACTCGCTGCCGGCGAGCAGCAGGGCCGAGACGCCGGGACGGACGGCGGCCTCCAGGTCCTGAAAGGCCGGACGCCAAGGCATGTTGAGCCGTACCAAGACTTCCTGGCCGGCTGCTGCTAACCGCTCCACCGCAGCAGGGAGGGCCGCACGCGCCTCCTGCTTGCGCTCAGCGGCGATGCTGGCTTCCAGGTCCAGCACGATGGCGTCGGCGCCGCGCTCCGCGGCCTTGGCCAGAAAGCGCTCTTCCAGCACGGGGATGAAGAGGAGGGAGCGCCAAGGCTTGCGCATGGCCCTATACAACCTTCTGCGCGGCGAGCGCCTTGGCCTCCTCAGGCCCGATGCCCAGCAGCTCTAGGATCTCGTCTGTGTCTTGGCCCAGGCTGGGTGCTGGCCGGCGGATCTGACCTGGCGTCTCGGAAAGGCGTGGGAAGACCTGATGCATGGGAATGCTACCCAGGTCGGCGTCCTCGACATCCACCAACACGCCACGGCCACGGATGTATTCGTGCGTCACCAGGTCGGAGGCATCGCAGATGGGTCCGACGGTCAAGCCGGCCTCTGCGCAGAAGGCCAGGTTCTCCTCCAGGGTCCGCTGGGCGAAGAAGGCGTCGATGATCGCGTCCAGCTCCTCATGGTGCTTCACCCGGTCCAGGTTGGTCTTGTACTTGGGATCCTCGATCAGTTCCTCGCGGCCCATGGCACGGGCCAGCTGCTCCCACATGGACTGCATAGAGGCCGACATGGCGATATGGTGCCCGTCGCCGCAGCTATAGACCCCGCGCGGCGCCGCCACTTCGCTGGAGTTACCCTCCCGCCGCGGCACCGTGCCGGTTGCGACGTAGTTGGCCGCCCAGGGGCCGAGGATCGCGTGCAGCGGCTCAAAGAGAGAAAGATCGATCACCTGGCCCTTGGCGCGGCCTGTCTCGCGCGCCAGCAGCGCAGTCACCGCACCGCCGAAGCCGGCCAGGCCGGCTACCATGTCAGCCAGAGCGATGGGCGGCAGCAGCGGCGGCTTGTCGGGAAAGCCGGTCATGGCGGCGAAGCCCGACAGCGCCTCGATCAGGCTGCCGAAACCGGGCCGCTTGGCATAGGGTCCTGTCTGCCCCCAGCCGGAGACGCGCACGATGATGAGGTTGGGCTGAACCTCCCACAGCGCCTCAGGCCCCAGTCCCCAGGCCTCCAGCGTGCCGGGGACGAAGTTCTCCACCAGCATGTCGGACTGGGCGATCAGCTTGCGCAAGACGGCCTTGCCCTCCTCGCTTCTGATGTTGAGGGTCAGGCTCTTCTTGGAGCGGGCATAGACCTTCCACCAGGTGTGCGCCTTGCCGAAGCGGCGCAGGTCGTCGCCCACCCCTGGCCGCTCGATCTTGATCACCTCTGCCCCGAAATCGGCCAGCATGTGGGTCAGCATGTTGCCGGCCGCCAGCCGTGTGAGGTCGACCACGCGCGTACCCTCAAGCGGCAGAGCGCTCTCTTGCTCAGTTTCTTGCGTCATGATCGCGACCTCCTTGTCGTGGTTGGCGGTGCCGGCCCTGCTCCTGCCCACGCAGGAGAGGGCCTGTGCCGTCGGTCACGTCAGTGACCACTCAAGAACCGTCGCCTACTCCGCGATCATCCGCTCGTAGTAGGGCTGCAGCTCGGGGAAGAGGGCCACCACCTCCTTGGCCTTCTCGCGGAAGGGACCCTGGTCGATCTCGATCACCGTCATGCCCTCGGCCTTCAAGGCCTCGATCAGGCGATCTCGGTTGGCCTGGACGTAGGCCTGGAACTGGATGGTCGCTGCTTCCGCCGCACCGCGCAGCGCGATCTGCAGGGTCTTGGGTAGCCCGTCGAAGCGCTCGGCGTTCATCACGAAGGTCCAGCCGTTGGCCATATGCGAGGTCAAGATCAGGTAGTCTTGCACCTCGTGGATCTTCTGCGCGTGGATGGCCGCGATGGGGTTCTCCTGCGCATCGATCACGCCTTGCTGCAGGGCGGTGAAGACTTCCGACCAAGGCATGGGCGTGGGGTTGGCACCAAAAGCCTTCCAGGTCTCCAGCCGCTCTTTGATTGGGGTGACGCGGATCTTCAGGCCCTCCAGCTCATCGATCGAGTTGATCGGGCGGTTGGCCGTCAGCTCGCGCGAGCCGCGGTAGAGGTGGCCCATGACGCGGAAGTTGGCTTCCTCTGCCAGCAGGTCCTTGATCTCCTGACCGGTGGGGCTGTTCCAGACGGCGATGTAGTGCTCTGGCCCCTCAAAGAGGTAAGGCATGGACTCCACGCCGGCGACCGGGTGGAAGCTGGACAGCGCGCCGATACTGTCGAGGGTGATGTCGATGGTGCCCAGCTGCAGGCCTTCCAGCGCTTCCTTGGCCTTGCCCAGCTGACTGTTGGGGAAGATGCGGACGTTGATCTCCCCGTCGGAGAGGTCGCCGGCCACCCGTGCGAAGGTCTCGGCAGCGGCGTGGATCGGGTGGTCAGTGTTGGCGACGTGCGAGAGGCTCATCCGCATCTCGGCGGCCACCCCGCTTGCCATCAGGGCCGTCAGACCGGCACCAATTAAAGAGGCTTTCAAGATACCCATTTTATTCTCCCTTTCGTTTCAGCGGTTTCTTGGATCTTGGCTGCAGTCCCGGGCTACAGCATGTTGGGCAGCCAGAGGATGAGGTCGGGCAGGTAGGTGATGATCATCAAGATCACCAGCATGGTGCCGAGGAAGGGCAGCGAGGCCTTGGAGGCCTTGTCGATCGGCACGTTGCCGATCTTGGCAGCCAGGTTCAGGACCAGGCCGATCGGCGGCGTGATCAGGCCGATGCAGTTGTTGAAGATGATGATGATGCCGAAGTGGATCGGATCGATGCCCAGGTCCGGCAGCACCGGCAGCAACACCGGCATGAGGATCAGGAGCGAGGCCTTGGGCTCCATGAAAGTGCCGATGAAGAGGAAGAAGACGTTCAGCAGCAGCAGGATGACGTACTTGTTCTCCGACACCGCCAGAATGGCCGAGGCCAGCTGCTGCGGCACCTCCAGGATCGTCAGCACCCAGGCGAAGATGAGGGCGGAGGCGGCGATGGTCATCATCACGCCGCACTTCACCATGGCGCGCTGAAAGATCGGGATCAGGTCACGCGGCGCCAGCTCGCGGTAGATGAAGAGGCCGACGACCAGCGTGTAGACCACGGCAACGCCCGCCGCCTCGGTCACCGTGAAGACGCCGGACAGCAGGCCGCCGATGATGAGGAAGGGCAGGGCGGCCGCCCAGACGGAGCGGCTGAAGGCCCTTGCGATCTCGCCCAGGCTGGCCCGCGGGTGGGTCTTGTAGCCGCGCCGCTTGGAGATGATGTAGCTGGTTAGCAGCAGCCCAACGCCCAGCATCAGGCCTGGAATGTAGCCGGCCAAGAAGAGCTTGGTGATCGAGACATTGGCGATGACGCCATAGAGGATCAGCCCGATGGAGGGCGGGATCAGCGGCCCGCAGCAGGAGGAGGTGGCCGTCAGCGCGACGGCGAACTCAGGATCGTACTTCTCCTTCACCATTGCCGGGATCAGGATCGACCCGATGGAGGCGGTGTCGGCGGTCGAGGAGCCGGAGATGCCGCCGAAGAACATGGAGCTCACCACGTTCACCTGCGCCAGACCGCCGGCGATATGCCCGACCAGCGCGTTGGAGAGGTTGATGATCCGCTGGGTGATGCCGGCGGTGTTCATCAGTTCGCCCACCAGCAGGAAGAAGGGGATCGCCATGAAGGCGAAGCTGTCGATGCCGGAGATGAAGCGCTGCGGCACCACGGTGAGCGGAATGGGGAAGTCCATCACCAGCAAGGCGACTAGTGAGGCAGCGCCCAGGCTGAAGGGCAGCGGCAGGCCGATCGCCAGCGTGAACAAGAGGACGCTGAAGAGGAGGAGCAGCTCCATGCCTAAAAGCGCCCCCGGTCGCCCTTGACGATCAGCTCGACCAGGAAGAGCAGCATGCCGAAGGCGGCGATCGGCACGACCATCTGGATGTAGAAGACCGGGAGGCCCAGCCCGGTGATGGTCTGGCGCAGGTTCACCGAGGCCATCTTCCAGCCGTAGATCAGCAGGACCGCGGCAAAAGCGAAAGCGAAGCCGAACCGCAGCCAGGCGGCAACGGGCTTCAGCCGCTCCGGCAGGCGCGCGTCGATGAAGTCGACGCAGATGTTGTCCTTGTGGCGGATGCCGACGGCCAGGCCCAGCAGCACCATCCAGATCATGGCGTTGCGCGCCAAGGGCTCCGACCAGAAGGTCGGCGCGTTGAAGACGTAACGCATGACGACCTCGTAGAAGACCGCCACGATCATGATGCAGAAGAGCAGGAAGCCGGCGCCCTTGAAGAGCCACTCGACCAGGTCGCAAAGCCGGTAGAAGAGCTGTTTCACCGCCCTTTTTGATCCTCCCCAGAGCGGCATTTGCCTTGCCGCTTCTTTGAATATATCAGTTGGAATATCACATGATGATGGAATGTCAAAGCTTGCCGCCAGGCGTCAGCGCGCAAGAATGCCGCAGGCGAAAGGACCACTGAGATGACGGCGAAACACACGGCGGCGCACTGGGGCGCCTACAAGGCGGTGGGTGAAGGCGCGGCTTTGCGGCTGGAGCCCTTGAGCAGCGACGCCAACCCTTCCCTCATCGGCCAGGGCTGGGTGGCGGCGATGCGCGATCCGGCAACCCGCATCGGCCGCCCGGCGATCCGCAAGGGCTGGCTGGACGGGCGCGAGCGTGCCATCCGCTGCCGCGACAGCCATGTCGAAGTGCCCTGGGACGAGGCCCTAGACCTGGTCGCAGAAGAGTTGAAGCGCGTGATCGCTGACTACGGCAACGAGGCCATCTTCGCCGGCTCCTACGGTTGGGCCAGCACCGGGCGCTTCCATCACGCGCAATCGCAGATGCGCCGTTTCCTCAACACCATCGGCGGCTTTACGGCGTCGCGCACGACCTATTCCCACGCTGCTGCCGAGATCATCTTCCCCTACATCACCGGCTTCTCGAATGTGGAGCTGCAGGAGAGCATGACCTCCTGGCCGCTGATCGAGCGGCACTGCGAGTTGCTGGTGGCCTTCGGTGGCATCTCCGGGCGCACTGCGCAGATCTCTTCGGCCGGCACCTCCGAGCATGAGGTGGAGACCTGGCTGCAGCGCATCGCGGCCAAAGGGATCGAAATCGTCAACATCTCGCCGCAAGCCAGCGACTTCTCGGATGCGGAGGGCGCCGCCTGGCTGCCGATCCGGCCCGGCAGCGACGTCGCGCTGATGCTGGCACTCGCGCATGAAATCCACGCCCAGGGCCGTACAGACCGTGCCTTCCTAGAGCGCTACACCAGCGGCTGGGCGGGCTTTGAGGCCTACCTCACTGGCCGCAGCGACGGCGTGGCCAAGACGCCTGCCTGGGCAGCACCGCTCTGCGACCTGCCCGTCAGTGCAATCGAGGCGCTGGCGCGGCAACTGATGACCAAGCGCTCCATGATCACCGTCACCTGGGGTCTGCAGCGCGCCGATCATGGCGAGCAGCCGATCTGGATGGGCCTGACCTTGGCAGCCGTGCTGGGTCAGATCGGCCAGCCCGGCCTGGGCTTCGGTTTCGGCTATGGCTCGGTCACGCCGGTGGGGCGCCCGGCGCGTTTCCTCTCCTGGCCTTCGCTCCCGCAAGGCCGCAACCCGGTGAGCGCGCGCATCCCGGTGGCGCGGATTGCCGACATGCTGTTGCATCCAGGCGCGCCTTATCACTTCGACGGCCAGGTTTGCCACTACCCGGACATCAAGCTGGTCTGGTGGGCGGGCGGCAATCCCTACCACCATCACCAAGACCTGCTGCGGCTTGAAGAGGCCTGGTGCCGGCCGGAGACGGTGATCGTTACCGAGCACTCCTGGACCGCGACCGCCAGGCGTGCGGATATCGTGCTACCCGCAACCTCGCCGCTGGAGCGCGCGGACATCATGGTGAACAAGCGCGACACCCGCCTCATCTTCATGGAACCGCTGCTGACGCCTTTCGGCGAGGCAAAGAACGATCACCAGATCATGGTGGAACTGTCGCGACGCTTCGGGACTGAAGCCGCCTTCAGCGAGGGGCGGGACGAGGAGGCCTGGCTGCGCTGGCTCTGGGCGGGCTGCGGTCAGGTGGCAGAGGCCCAGGGCTTCAGTCTTCCCGACTTCGACAGCTTCCGCGCCACTGGCGTCTTTGCCTGCCCGGACAGCGAGGAGACGAAGATCGTACTCGGCGATTTCGTCGCCGATCCCGAGGCTAAGCCGCTGGCGACCGAGAGCGGCCGCATCACCATCGGCAACCAGACCATTGCGGCCATGGCGCTCCCCGACTGTGCTGGCCATCCCTGTTGGTACGAGCCGGCGGAGTGGTTGGGCGCCGCGGAACCGGATCAGCTGCACCTCATCACGCCGCAGCCCTTGACCCGCCTGCACGCGCAGCTCGACGCCGGCCCTGTCTCACAGGCCGGCAAGGTGAATGGCCATGAGGCCTGCACCCTGCACCCGGAGACAGCGGCTCGCTTTGGCATCGCGGCCGGCGAAAGCGTACTGATCGAAAACAGCCGTGGCGCCTGCCTGGCCGGTGCCGTGCTGTCGGAGGGTATCCGCAAGGACTGCATCGCGCTTCCGACCGGTGCCTGGCTTGACCTGCAGGAGATCGACGGCCGGCTGATCGACGTCTCGGGCAACCCTAATGTCCTGACCTTGGACAAGGGCTGCTCGGGCTTGAGCCAAGGCAACATCGCGCATACGGCGCTGGTGCGTATCTCGCGCTGGGATGGCCCGAAGGACTAGGCCGAGATCTCGTCCAGGATCCGCCGCGCGGCGGCCCGTGGGTCCTCTGCTGCCGTGATAGGGCGGCCAATGACCAGAAAATCGGCGCCCAGTGCCAAGCTGTCAGCGGGTGTCATGACCCGCTTCTGGTCGCCACTGGCTGCCCAAATCGGGCGCACGCCCGGCACCATCAGGCGGAAGTCGGGCGGCAGCAGGCCGCGCAGGGTGGCGATCTCCAAGGGGCTGCAGACCACGCCGTCCAGGCCGCTGCTCACCGCCAGCTGGGCGAGGCGCGCAGCCTGCGCCTCGACAGGGCCGTGCTGGCCGACGGCGGTCAGGTCCGCGTCGTCCAGGCTGGTGAGCACGGTGACAGCCAAGAGCCTGGTGCGGGCGCTGCCGGCTGTGGCGGCGGCTTCCGCAGCGGCGCGCAGCATGGCCGGGCCACCGGCCGCGTGCAGGGTGAGAAAGCGGGGCGAGAGGCTTTGCGCTGCCTTCACCGCGCTGGCGACCGTGTTGGGAATGTCGTGGAACTTCAGGTCCAGGAAGAGCGGTGCCGCACCGATCACCTTGCGCAGGCCCTGCGGCCCGTGCGCGGTGAAGAACTCCTTCCCCACCTTGTAGCCGCCGACCAGACCGGAGGTCGCGCGGACAAGCGCGCTGGCTCGCTCCAGGTCATGCGTGTCGAGGGCGACGTAGATGCGGTCTCTCGGGGTCATGACGCCTCCGCGTAGGCCAGTTGGGCTGCCACCAGGTCCTCCAGCGCGTGGCCCACCGACTTGAAAAGGGTGATGGCCTCAGCGTCTTGCCGGCCAGGCACGCTGCCGCGGCAGAGCCCGAAGAGATCGCCACGCAGGTCGTCGCGAGTGAGTACGCCGGCGGCCAGCGGCATGGCGATGTCTCCGCCTTCGCGCGGTGCGCCTTCCAGTGTGTCGACATAGACCTCAGCGCGCTGAACGGCGCGGTCGTCGCTCTCGCGCATCTCCGGCGTGAAAGCGCCGACCAGATCTAGATGCTGGCCCGGCTGCAGCCAGTCGCCCAGGACCAGCGGGTCGCGGGAGAGGGTGGCACAGCTGATGATGTCGGCCTGGCCGACTGCCTCCTCAAGGGAGGCGACGGCCTCGACCCTGGAGGCTAGGGGCGCCACCTGCTCGGCCAAGGCCTGGGCCTTGTCGCTGTTGCGCCCCCAGATCAGCACCCGCTCAATCGGGCGTGCGCTGCAGTGCGCCTCGATCAGGTGCGGGGCCAGGGCGCCGGTGCCGACCATGGTCAAGGTGGCCGCGCCCTGTCGGGCCAGATAGGAGGCGGCCAGAGCCGAGGCGGCTGCCGTGCGCCGCACCGTCAGCATCTGCCCGTCCAAGAGCGCCAGGGGCTCGCCGGTCTCACCGGAGGCCAGAAGGTAGAGGCCTTGCACCGCCGGCAGGCCCTTGTCGCCATTGTCGGGGAAGATGGAGACCAGCTTGACGCCATAGTGCCGGCCGCTCTGCCAGGCCGGCATCAAGAGCAAGGTGGCGTCCTGGCCACCGGGCACCGGCATGCTGTGGTGATGGCGCGGCGGCACCGAGATCTCGGCGCGGAAGCCCTCGCGCAAGGCGTCGATCAAGGCCGGCATTGTCAGGCTGTCGCGCAGCCTATCGGCATCGAGCGTGAGCAAAGGGGGACGGCCGGCTGGCTTAGCGGACCGGCCCGGCCAGTTGGGCGGCCTTGGCGGTCTCGCTCATCGCCGGCGGCAGGGCGGCCGGCACGGTGGGATTGCTGGGCTCCGGCTCGGCACGCTGGGCGGCGGCCAGCTGGCGCTGCAGCTGCTGCACCCGGCGCTTGGCTTCGCGTGCGCGCCGGCGGGTGGAGGCGCCGGAGATGACGCCGACGAGCGCTCCGATTAGGCAACCGACGACGAAGGGAAACGTCGCCACCATCCATAAGGGCAGGGACAAGGCCTCAGGAAAAGGCCAGAAGTGCACGGCCGCTGCCGACTGATTGACGACGATGAAGATGGCGATCGCCGCTGCGACGACGATAGTCAATAACCAGCCGATGATAGCCACGAACAGCTGCT
>JBCBSF010000096.1:0-21763 GCA_039819325.1 Pseudomonadota bacterium
GTCGCGTCGTCGTCGAGGATGGTGGCTTGGGCGACGACCGGGTCGAGACCGGCGCCGGAGAGTTCCAGAGAGAAGGTCTCGTCGGCTTCCGCCAGCAGGTCGGGCAGCAGGGTCACCGCCACGGTCTTGCTGCTCTCCCCGACCTCGAAGATCAGGGTTTCGTTCAGCGCCTCATAGTCGTCTCCGGCGCGCGCCGTTCCGTCGAGGGTGCGGACCTGGAAGACCAGTTCCTCCTCCGCGGCTTGGGCCAGGTCGACCTGGAAAAGGATCTGAGGAGAGCCGTCGCCGGGCTGCGGCTCGCCGCCACTCGGCTCCTCGAGCAGAGGCTGCAGGACACCGATGGCGCCGAGACGCACCGTGGTCCAGTCGTCCTCCAGGATACCGCCGGTATCGCCGGAATTGGGGTTCCAGGACCACCAGGCCCAAGAGATGCCGGCCTGGTCGGCGGGGATATCGCGGCTGCCATCGCCGTCGAAGTCGCCATCCAAATAGGTGACGATAGCCTCCGCCCAGTCGCGATCGACCTGGGTTTGCAAGCGGGAGCCGAATTCGCCCAGCAAAACGGGGGCGATCTCCTCCCGATAGATGTAGCCCCAATGCTCGTCGAAGACCTGGTAGAGGTCGGAGCCGTCGAAGAACCAGGGCTGCGGGAAGACCGAAGCCGGATAGTCGTGCGGCGAGTAGACCAGCTTGCCAGACTGGTCTAGCTCAACCGGCCGATCGGCGACACCCTGCAGGTTGCCGCCCCACCAGTAGTTGTTGCCCTGGTAGGCGCCGATCCCCTCGACCACGATCAGCCAGTCGGCGTTGATGGCATGGATGGCGTTGCCGGCCCGCTCCGCCGCTGCGGCCCAGTCATTGGCAGAGCCGTCGCCCCAGGTTGCGGGGCCGTGCGGCTCGTTGTGGATATCAGCGCCGATGACGGCGTCCTGGCCCAGGTAGCGCTGGGCCAAGGTCTCCCAGACCTCGATCCAGTCATCCTCGCTGTAGGCACCCTGGTACCAAAGGCCACCGCTGTTCGCGCCGTCGCCAGCCTCGCTGCGGTGGTGGTCCAGCAGGATCCTCATACCGATCTCGTCGGCATAGTCGACGATCTTGTCCATGATCTCCAGACCACTCAGGCCTTGTAAGTCCGGGTTCAAGCCGAAGTTAATCCCGCTGGGCGTCGCCCCGTCCAAGACCAGTTCGCTGGAGAAGGGCAGCCGGATGGCGTTGAAGCCCAGCCCCTTCATCTGATCCATCATGTCCTGCCAGTTGCGCGCCCAAAGGCCGTGCGGCGCCTGCAGATTGGTTTCCAGGCCGAACCAGTTCACCGCCCGGATCTCGACCTGGGTGCCGCTGCTGTCGATGATCTGGTTGCCGCTGGTGCTGAGCGGCCCTGGCGCGATCTGGCCGGTTCCGCCGCCCGTGCTCCCGGGATCACCCTCGATCACAGTGACATCGGCGATGGTGACGGTGGGCTGCCCTGGGTCGTCACTGTCTTCGATCCGTACCCGGCCAACGGCATCGGTCACTGTTGCACCCTCGGCGGAGAGGATATCGACGAAGAAGCGCTCCTCCGCTTCGGCCTGATTGTCGTTGATCAGATCGATGTCGATGAAGACCCGGGTCTCGCCTGCCGGTATGACGATCTGCCCTTGGGTCTCAACGAAATCCTCACCCGCCTTGGCCGTGCTGTTGCGGGTCGCGTAGGTGACGGTGATGTCCTGATCGCTCGGCTCAGAGAGCGAGAGGCGCAGAGTGGCCTCGGCGTCGGGCGCTTCCTCAAGCCTGCGGTTGCCGATTTCCAGGTCTGGAATTGGCGTTGTCGGATCGTCGTCTTCAATCCAACCCAGCCCGACAGCATCGCCGATATCCGCGCCCTCCGCAGACAACAAGTCGACGATGAAGCGCTCTTCGAGCTCGGCTCTTGTATCGTCCAGCAGCGGAACCTCGATGAAGCCATGCGTCGCGCCGGCAGCAATCACCAAGGTCCCCGTGACGGACTGATAGTCTTGGCCAGCCTTAGCAGTGGAGTCCCGTGTCTGATGGGTGACGGACACCTCCTCAGATGCTGGCTCAGACAGTGTCACGCGCAGGCGCAGGATGGCATCGACGCCTTCCTCTCCCCGCTTGTTAGAGATGTCGAGGATCGGGAGCAGCAGGTCCCCCACCCCATCGGCGATCCCATCATCTGGATCCATCTTGGGAAGATCGCTCACCAGTCATCCCTCCTCGACCGTTGTTTCCAGCTAACCGGTTTGCCAGCGGACTATGGCTTGGCGGGCGTCACCCTCGTCATGTGACTGCGTCTAGAGAAGCATTGGCCATTACTGCATCGGTACAACACGCCCCATATCAGGTCGCTTCGATGATCTACCCTTCTAGATCGCAGTTAAGACTCTTTGATCAGCCACTCCTTGTCTCGACGACTTCCTGACACCAGCGGACAGGCTCCGAATAGCGGCGGTAGCACGACCCATTCTTTTGCGAAGAGTCAGCAAAGCTAAGATGAATTTCGTATCTTGGCGGCGTCATGCTTTAAATATGACCGAAATGAGAAGGGGCCGGGCAGAGATGTCGCAGCACAGCCGCGAGCATCATCGCTAGGCCGACGGCCAGCGGTCGGGTCAGATACTTGTGAGGACGTGGTACGCTAGAGGACGCTCACGCTGGCGCGGACGAAGCGGCGGCCGATGGAGATGTAGTCCAGGCCCGCCGCAGCTGCCTCTTCCGGGTCGAAGAGGTTGCGCAGATCGATGACTAAGGGCTGGCGCAAGGCCGCTGCCATGGCCTTGAGGTCAAGCGCCGCGAAATCCTCCCACTCGGTGACGATCACCGCAGCATCGGCATCGCGCAAGGCCTCCATCGCCGACTCGGCCCAGAGGACGCCTGGGAGTTGACGGGCCCCCATCTCCATCGCCGCCGGGTCGTAGGCGATGAGAGTCGCCCCGAACTCTTGCAGCAACGGCAGAATGACCAGGGCAGGGCTCTCGCGGGTATCGTCGGTGCCGCCCTTAAAGGCGACGCCCAGAATGGCGATGCGCTTGCCGACCACGCTGCCACCGCAGGCCTCGACCACCCTGTCGGCCATTTGGCGTTTGCGGATTTCATTCTCTTCGATGACCGACTCGACGATGCCGACCGGCCGGCCGAAGCGCCGTGCAGACCAGGCAAGCGCGCGGGTGTCTTTCGGGAAGCAAGAGCCGCCATAGCCGGGACCAGCCCGAAGGAAGCGTTGGCCGATGCGCTTATCCAGACCGATGGCTTGCGCCACCTCTTCGACGTCGGCGCCGGTGACCTCACAGAGGTCTGCGACCTGGTTGATGAAGGCAACCTTCGTCGCCAGGAAGGCGTTGGCGGCGTACTTGATGATCTCCGCCGTCTCCCGGTTGGTGATCAGCAGCGGGAAGCCGCGGTCTGTCAGCGGCTTGTAGAGCTCTTCCAAGACCGGGCGCGCAGCCTCGCCTTCCAGGCCGACGACGACGCGATCGGGTTCCAGAAAGTCCTCGACAGCCTTGCCTTCACGCAGGAACTCAGGATTGGAGACCACTTCGATATCGCTGCGCCCGGCGGCTTTCAGGCGACGAGCCATAGAGCGGTTGGTGCCGATCGGCACGGTCGATTTGATCACCACCAGGCCCGGTCCCGGCAGCACGCGGGCCAGCTGATCGAAGGCCAGGTGGATGAAGCCCAGATCGGCCTCGCCAGAGGGTGCTGAGGGCGTGCCCACGGCGACCATGACCAAGGCGATATCCTGCACCGCCTCTTCAAGCGAGTTGGTGAAGGTCAAGCGGCCAGCGCCCGTGTTACTGGCGCAGAGGCGGTCCAGGCCGGGCTCGTAGATCGGCACCTCGCCCGCCTGCAGCCGGGTGACCTTGTCGAGGTTGTTGTCCACGCAGACGACCTCGTGGCCCAGCTCCGCCAAGCAGACGCCGGAAACCAATCCCACATAGCCGGTACCGATAATCGCTATCCGCATCACTCTCGTCCGGTTCGCTGTTGCCCCGTCAGCGCGAGGGGAGCAGGCGGACTCCCAGTCATGACAAGATCACGCATTCAGCGCAAGCGCTGGCAGCCTGATAACCCCGATTTGCTGAACCTGTTACCTTGGCTCCCCAGCCCCGAAAGCCAACCCGAGAGCCAGGGTCCAAAGGCGTCTAGAGGTCTAAGCCCTTTAAGAAGCTGCGCAGCGGACCACCCAGATCTGGGTGCTTCAGCGCGAAGGCTATGTTGGCTTTTTGGAAGCCCAGCTTATCGCCGCAGTCATAGCGCGTGCCCTCAAACAGCAGGCCATGGACTTGGGACTCGCCTATGGAGTTGGCAATGGCATCGGTAATCTGGATCTCGCCACCAGCGCCGATGTCCTTGCGGTCCAGATACTTGAAGACGACGGGGTCTAAGATGTAGCGGCCGATAACCGCCAGGTTTGAGGGCGCGCGCGCTGGCTGCGGCTTCTCCACCAGCCCCTTGGCCTTGATCAGCGGACCCGTCGCATCGTCACAGTCCAGGATGCCGTAGCGGTCCGTGTGGTCGCGCTTCACTTCCTGCACCCCGATCACGCTGCCGCCGCCCAGGCTCTCATAAGCCTCGATCAGCTGCGCAACGCAGGAGCGCTCACCCTCGACAATGTCGTCTGGCAGCAGCACGGCAAAGGGCTCGTCGTGGATCAGGTCGCGCGCGCACCAGATGGCGTGACCCAGGCCGAGCGGCTGGCTTTGGCGAACGAAGATGGCGTTGCCGGCGTGGATCTCCGACGCGCGGACGGCGGCCAAGGCCTCCTGCTTGTCGCGGGACTCCAAGACCTGCTCGAGCTCCGGTGAGCGATCGAAATGATCTTGGATCACCGACTTGCCGCGGGAGATGATGAAAATGAACTTCTCGATCCCGGCCTCCCGCGCCTCTTCGATGGCGTAGTTGATGACCGGGCGGTCGACCACTGGCAGCAGCTCTTTGGGGATCACCTTGGTCGCCGGCAGGAACCGTGTGCCGAGGCCTGCCACCGGCAGGATGGCTTTTCTCACTTTTTGCATGATAACCGAAGATTACCTCTCGCCGTTGCCTCGGCCCGGCAGACGGGGCCGTTTCGCATTCGGGCGACGCCCCTGAACTGGGCGCAACCGCGACGGCGCTGGGCGCCGTCGTCCCTGCTATAGCATGGCCAAGCGGCATGAACAGCCACCTGCCTGCGACAAGGCGCGATGCCTGTTTCTAGCCGCTCCGGGCGCAGACTAAGGGCTCCTCCGTAACCGCGCTCCCGAGGAGAGGCCCCCTTGGCCGACACGCGCCCGCCAGCAGCCCAACAGCAAGGCGGGGCTGCCTTCACCGAAGGCTCGATCCTGCGCCACATCGTTGCCACGACCTCCTACGGCGCCATCGGCTTAATGACGCTCTTCCTGGTCGATTTGGCGGACCTCTTCTTTCTCTCGCTGCTAGGCCAGGAGGAGCTGGCGGCGGCTGTCGGCTATGCCGGCTCCATCCTCTTCTTCACCACCTCGCTCTGCATCGGGCTGGCGATCGCGACAGCCGCCACCATCTCGCGCGCCATCGGCCAAGGCGATCGGGCGCGGGCCAAACGTCTGGTCGCGCACAACGCCAGCGCCAGCTTGCTGGTGACCGTCCCGATCGCCATTGCGGCCTGGTTCATGATCCCCGATTTCCTGACCTGGCTGGGCGCCACCGGCCGCACGCACGAATTGGCCCAGGTCTATCTGGAGATCATCATGCCCTCGCTGCCACTGCTGGCGCTGGCGATGGCCGGCGGCGGTGTCTTGCGTGCGGTTGCGCTGCCGCGCTTGGCCATGTGGTCGACGGTAGGCGGCGGACTGGTGAACGCAGTGCTGGACCCGATCCTGATTTTTGGCCTGAACCTCGATATCGTCGGTGCCGCCATCGCCTCGGTCGCTGCCCGGGTGACGGTCTTCGCCATCGCCTGGTACCGGGTAGTTGGCATGACCCAAATGCTAGGCCCGATCCAGCCGGCTGCCTGGCTTGCCGACATCAAGCCTTTCCTGGTGATCGCCGTGCCGGCCATGGCGACCAACCTGGCCACACCCGTCGGCAACACCGTCGTGGTTTCCGCTCTCGCAGAGCATGGGGACGACGCGGTCGCCGGCTTCGCCATCATCGGGCGGCTGGTGCCGGTCGCCTTCGCCACCGTCTTTGCACTCAGCGGCGCCATCGGCCCCATTGTCGGGCAGAACTACGGCGCCGGCAACTTCGAGCGGGTACGCTTGGCGCTTTGGAACGCGCTGGGCTTCGCCTGCGCCGCGGTCGCCTTGCCCGCCCTCCTCTTCTATCTCTTGGAAGAGCAGATCGTCTTCATCTTCGGCGCCAGCGATGGGGCGGCTGACCTAATCCGGGTCTTTATCGAGGGCGTCACCCTGCTCTTCGTCTTCACCGCCGCCCTTTTCATCGCCAATGCGGCCTTCAACAACTTAGGACGCCCCTTCTGGGCCACGCTTTCCAACTGGGGGCGGGCCACAGTGGGTACCATCCCGCTGGTTTGGTTGGGCGACCATCTCTATGGCGCGCCCGGGATCATCTGGGGACAGGCGCTGGGCGGCGTCATCTTCGGCAGCCTGGCCTTCACGGCGGCACTCTGGCTGGTTTACAAGCGCCGGCAGGTGGCAAGCGACGCACCGCAAGAGCGCTTTTTCCGCATGCCGCTGCAGGCGACGACGGTCTATCGCGGCTGGATGCCCTCAGCCGCCGCCTTGCGGGAAGAAAAAGAGCGGCGTCGCGATTCCCGCGAAGATCCCTGAAATCAAACGCAGCGCTTCAATGACTCGTCTCACAGGCCCAGTAGACTTGGATCTAGCAAGCCTATAGCCTCCTAAATACTGTCGTCAGAGACAACAATCTTTGGGGGAAGACAATGGCAACCTATATTGGTGATGCGCTAGCGAACACGCTGACCGGCAGCAACCTAGACGATTTTATCTACGGTTTGTCGGGCGCCGACACGCTGATCGGCAAGGACAGCCGTGATCTTCTCTTTGGCGGCAGCGGCGCCGACGTGCTTTACGGCGGCCTTGGCGATGACTACGCGATTCCCGGACTGGGTGAAGACACCTTCTTCGGCGACGAGGGCACAGATATCTTCCTCGGCGACGCCAGCGACGGAATGGACAAGCTGATCTACGGCGGGGATGGTCCCGACACCTTGGCCATCGCCGACGGCTCCGGTCAGGCCATCGCCTTCGGCGGTGAGGACTACGACCTGATCTCCGGCGGTACCGGCACTGACAGTCTTTATGGCGATAGCGGCGACGACAGCCTCTTCGGTCAATCAGGAAATGACACTATCGGCGGCGGCAGCGGCAATGACACTGCGCGCGGCGGTTACGGCAATGACTTTATCGAGGAATACCAAACCCCTGGCGAAGGAGACGACCTCTTCTTCGGGGGAAGTGGCGCCGACGTGCTGTGGGGAGGCTCTGGAAAGGACAGTCTTTTCGGAGAAAGCGGTAACGACGCACTGGATGGTGACGCCGGCGACGACCTGCTGCTGGGCAGCGATGGTGACGACCAACTGCGCGGCTATGGTGGCCGCGATCGCATGTACGGCGGTACCGGCAATGACACGCTGCGCGGGCAGGAGGGCGACGATCTCGCCGGCGGCAACGCAGGTGATGACACCTTTTATGGTGACGCAGGTGATGACACCTTCGGCGGCGGCAGCGGCGCCGACACAGCCTACGGCGGCGTAGACACGGACCGGCTGGTCGGTGGCGACGGCAACGACTTTCTGGTCGGCGGCTACGACCTGGATACCTTGGAAGGCAGCAGCGGCGACGACATTCTCTACGCTCAAGACGGCGACGACACGCTCTCCGGCGGTCAAGGCCAGGACTTCCTCGACGGTGGCACCGGCCAAGATCTTGCCTACGGGCGAGAGGGCGACGATACCGCCTATGGCGCCGACGGCGATGACACCCTCTACGGCGAAGTCGGCAGCGACCTGTTGCGCGGGCGGCAAGGTCTCGACCAGGTCTTCGGTGGTAGCGGAGAGGATGCCCTGACAGGCGAGAGCGGCGCCGACGTCCTCTTCGGCAGCTCCGGCAAAGACAGTCTCTATGGCGGCAGCGGCATTGACGGTCTCTATGGAGGTGCCGGCAACGACACATTGGCCGGAGAGGTAGGCAACGACTTCATCTATGGGGGATCGGGCGGTGGTGTCCTCTATGGAGGCTTGGGCGACGATTGCGCTGTCGGCGGCAGCGGCGGCGATACGATCTATGGCAGCTCCGGCACCGACGGCTTGTTCGGCGGGTTGGACCTTGATCTGCTTTATGGTGGTTCGGGCAAGGACGGTCTCTTCGGGGGCGCGGGGACCGACACCTTGTCGGGGGCAGGCGGCAACGATGCGCTCTACGGAGATGCCGCAGACGACAGCCTCTACGGTGCCTCTGGATTCGACTACCTGAAAGGCGGCGGCGGCTATGATCAGCTGCAAGGTGGCTCCGGCGGCGACCTACTTGTCGCTGAGTCCGGCGCCGACTCCCTCTACGGACAGGCGGGCGACGACGTCTTGGCGAGTAGCGATTCAGCCTCGCACTATCTCTTCGGCGGTTCAGGCGCAGATCGGGCCTATGGCGGGTCTGGCATGAATCTCCTGGTCGGGGGCTCGGGCGCCGACGACCTCTACGGCGATGACGGCGGCGACTACCTCTTCGGCGATGTCGGCAATGACTATGCCCTAGGCGGCAGCGGTGACGACCGGGTCTATGGCAATGATGGCAGCGATACTCTCTTCGGCGGATCTGCCGAAGACCTGGTCATAGGCGGGTCCGGTGACGACAGCCTCTTCGGCGACCTGGGCGCAGACTACGTGGGTGGTGCCAGCGGCAACGATGACCTGCGCGGCGGTTCCGGCACAGATGAGATCTACGGGGGCTATGGCAATGATCAGATACGTGGCCAGAGTGGTAATGATAGCCTAGACGGTGGCAGTGGCCGCGACTCTGTCCTTGGCGACGGCGGCGACGATACGGTTTTTGGCTACACCGGCGGCGACCGCTTGGCCGGCGGCTCCGGCAGCGACCTTCTGTTTGGCGGCCGTGGCCGCGACCGGCTGAACGGTGGCAGTGGCGTCGATACGGCAGAGGGCGGTGTGGCCAGCGACGTTTTCATCGTCGATACCAGTGCGGACGTGGTGCGCGAGACCGCGGCCGGCGGTGCGGAAGACGTCATCCGCTCCAACGCCGAAGCCTACACCCTGGCCGGCGGCACCTTTGGCCACGTCGAGCGCGCGAACATCAACGATAATGCCGGTTTGGCCGACCTGCGCGGCAATGAGTTCGACAACACGCTTCTCGGCAACAGCTTCGCAAACCGGCTCTTCGGCTTCAGCGGCGACGATATCCTGAATGGCCAGAACAGCAATGACATCATGACCGGCGGCAGCGGCGACGACACCTTCGTTGTCACGACGGACAGCGACGAGGTACGCGAGTTCAGAGGTGCCGGCACCGACCTGGTGCGGGCTGAGGTCGACTACACCCTGCCCGACGGCGGCATCCGCGACTTCATTGAGAACCTGCGCCTGCAAGGTCAGCGCGGTGACATCAACGGGGCTGGCAACAGCCTGGACAACACCATTGAAGGCAATACCGGCGACAATGTTCTTCGCGGTGCGGCTGGCGATGATCTCATTGAGGCTGGCGCCGGCGACGACCAGCTCTTCGGCGGCGTCGGTGACGACCGGCTGGAGGGGGAGAGCGGTGCCGATACCCTCTGGATGGCATCCGGCGATGTAGCCTTCGGAGGCTCGGGCGGGGACAGCTTCCGCTTCACCGAGGTGACTTTGGGCAACGGCTTCTCCGGCGGCCCCGTCATCCGCGACTTCGATGGGGAGCTGCTGAACGCCGGCAACGGGGCGGACAAGCTGGTCTTCGCCCCCGGCCTCGAAGTCGGCACTTTCGCCTACATCGGGGCTGCCAACTTCAACGCAAACGGCGAGAGCGAGGCGCGTTTCGCCGGGTCGCGCCAGGTTCAGGTGGACCGCGACGGCGACGGAACGACCGACATCGCCTTCCTGGTCGATGGTGTCTCCAACGCAGGCCAGCTAACCGCGACGGATTTCGTTTGGTTGTAAGCGTCAGCCTGAAAACCAGCGGAGGCGCCGTGTCTCGACCAGGGCGCCTCCAAGACAGATCGCATTCAAGCCTGCGACCCGGCAGGTTTCGTGTTACTCCAAGAGGTAACTAGCTTGCGTTTCTGAAATCACGCAGCCGAACGACGGGAGGAGATCGTCCATGGCACTCATCTTTGGTACTGCCGGCGAGAACAGCACACTGCTCGGCACGAACCTCGACGATACGATCTATGGATTGAGCGGTGACGACCGCCTGAACGGCTTGAACGGAGATGACAGCCTCTTTGGTGGAAGTGGAGCGGACGTCTCCTTCTACGGCCGCGCCGGCGATGACAGCATCTTCGGTGATGACGGGAACGACAGCTTTCTCTTCGGCGGTGCCAATGCCGATTGGATCTATGGCGGCAGCGGGAACAACCGCTTTCTCTTCGGGGACAACGGCAACGATCTTGTCTTCGGTGGCTCCTCCTCCGCCTTCTTCCTCTATGGCGCGACCGGTTCCGACCGTCTCTTCGGTGGCGATTCCAACGACGGGAGCTTCTTCGGCGGACTGGGAGCCGACAGCCTCTTCGGCGGCGAACAAGGTGACATCTACTTCTACGGCGGCAGCGGTTCCGATAGCCTCGTCGGCGGCAGCGGAGGCGACGCCGCCTTTTACGGTGGCAGTGGGTCCGACAGTCTTCTCGGCGGCAGCGGACAAGACGGTCTCTTCCGCGGCGGCGCCGGCGACGACGGCCTTTTCGGCGCCGACGCCGCAGACGGACGCTTTTTCGGCGGCGATGGGGCCGACAGCCTCTATGGCGATGTTGGGGTAGAAATCTCTTTCTTCGGTGACAGCGGGTCCGACAGCCTCTTTGGTGGCGCGGGAGCAGACGTCTCCTTGTTCGGAGGCAGCGGCGCCGACAGCCTCTTCGGCGGTGACGATGCGGACACTTACGTCTTCGGCGGCGACGGTGACGACGTCGTCCACGGCGATAGCGGACATGATCGCGATCTGCGTGGCTTCACCGGAGACGATCGCGTCTTCGGCGGCAATGGCGCGGACAGCAGCCTTTTCGGCGACTACCGCCCCGGTGACTATCCCTTCAAGGGCAGTGGTGACGATCGGGTCTACGGCGGCAGCGGCGACGACAACCGGCTCTATGGCCTATCCGGCGCGGATCACCTGCATGGCGACAGCGGCATCGACCAGTCTCTCTTTGGCGGGCACGACAACGACCGCCTTTACGGTGGCGAAGGGAACGACCTGCGGCTGCGCGGCGACAGCGGCGACGACAGCCTCTTCGGCGACCGAGGAGACGACTCTCTTCTCGATGGTCGCAGTGGAAACGATAGCCTCTTCGGTGGAAGCGGCACGGACTTCGTCTTGGCCGGCTACCAGGGCAATGATGTCCTCTTCGGGGGCAGTGGTGACGACAGCTACGTTTTGGGCAGCAGTGGTGACGATCGCCTCTATGGCGGCGATGGGAAGGACAGCGGCTTTTTTGGCGGCTCGGGCGCGGATACCCTTCGCGGCGAAGCGGGCGACGATGAGCTAAAGGGAGATAGCGGCCGGGATACCCTTCTCGGCGCTGACGGTGATGACAGCCAATACGGCGGCGAGGGGAACGACCGCCTTGGCGGCGGCAGCGGAACAGATATCCTGGAAGCCGGTATCGGCAATGACCGCTTGAACGGTGGCAGTGGTGTCGATACAGCCACCGGCGGGTCCGGCAATGACACCTTCATCGTCGACACAGCAGCCGATGTCGCGCGCGAGACGGCAAGCGGCGGCGCCCAGGATGTCCTGCGCTCCAACGCCGATGACTATACCCTGGCCAATGGGCCGGAAGGCCATATCGAACGTGCCAACATCAACACTGGTATCGGCAACGCGGATCTGCGCGGCAACGAATTCGCCAACACGCTGCTGGGCAACAGTGGCGACAACCGCCTCTTTGGGCTCAGCGGCGATGACATTCTGAACGGCCAGGGCGGCACCGACATCCTGACCGGCGGCTCTGGCGACGACACCTTCGTGGTGGCGACCGACACGGATGAGGTGCGCGAGTTCGCCGGCGCCGGCACCGATCTAATCCGTGCCGAGGTAAGCTACACCCTGCCCGACGGTGGCATCCGCGACTTCATCGAGAACCTGCGCATGCAGGGTGGGCGCGGCGACATCGATGGGACCGGTAACGGCCTGGACAACACCATCCAGGGGAACACAGGCGACAATGCGCTGCGCGGCGAAGCAGGGGACGACCTGATCGAGGCCGGCGATGGGGACGACCAGCTCTTCGGCGGCGTCGGTGACGACCGCGTGGAGGGGGAGAGCGGCGCGGACACAATCTGGATGGCGTCCGGCGATGTGGCCTTCGGCGGTTCGGGCGGTGACAGCTTCCGATTCGCTGAGATCAGTCTGGGCATGGGCAACTCCGGCGGGCCGGTGATCCGCGACTTTGATGGGGAGCTGTTGAACGCCGCTAACGGCGCGGACAAGCTGGTCTTCGCCACCGGCCTGGAGGTGGGTACCTTCGCCTACATCGGGTCAGCCACCTTCAACGGAGCCGGCGACAGCGAGGCCCGATTCGCCGGGTCGCGCCAGGTGCAGGTAGACCGCGACGGGGATGGAACGACGGACATCGCCTTCCTGGTCGATGGAGTCTCCAACGCCGGACAACTGACCGCGACAGACTTTGTGTGGCTTTGAAGCTACTCTGGCTCGGTCCTAACAGGCCGCACCCATTCGGATTATCCTTCTGGAAGCAGGGCGCGCCCGTTCGAGCGAAGTTCGAACTCTCTTCTGGATACGAGGGCCACCATTCTTAAAAGAATGGCGCGCCCGGGAAGATTCGAACTCCCAACCTTCTGATCCGTAGTCAGATGCTCTATCCAATTGAGCTACGGGCGCTTGCCAGGGACGGGGAACTGCGGCGCCCCGATCCCGAGGGCGCGGAACCTAGCCAAAGGCGTTCGGGCGTGCAAGAGGGATTTTGTGAGACGCTCGACTCGAAAGGTGGCCGGAATGTCACAGGCGAAGACGGCGCTACGGTCTAGTGAAGCGGCTGTCGTATGTGCACGTGAGGTGATGCGAATGCGCCACAGCTCTGGCGCTTGTCGGCGAATCACCCTTCCATTTCGCTAACTTCGGGGTTAGGGACAACAGGTGTGATGGCCGTGTCGTTTGTCCTCCAGACAGGCCGTGGACCGTGGGGCAGCCGGGAAAGTGACGCCATGCATCTCCGCATAGATCCGAAGCCGGGCCGGATCCTTGGACTGGTCGCCGCCCTTGCTCTCTTGGCCGGCTGTCAGCAAATCGATAACGCGCTGCTGCCAGGCACCAGTGCTGGTAGCGTCGATGGTGGGGTGCAGCTTGGAAGCACCAACTTCACCGTCCCGGGTGTGACCCAGTTCCCCTCAACCGGCACCGCCGTCGGCGACCGGATCGAGCAGCTGCGCGACGAGCTTGAGGATCTGCAAGACATGGTGCGCAGCGAGAATGAAACGCTGCAAACCGTCCGCTCCAACGTCCGCACCAACGCGGTCGCCTACAACCAGACTGTTGCCGCCATCAACACCCGCCTGCAGGTCGGCACCACGCCCGGCAACCCCAATCTGGTCTCCAGTTGGGAGCAGGCGCGCGCGCAGCTCGACCAAATCAATACCGACGCTTCGCGCCTTACCGGGCTGATGAGCGAGGTTTCCGGATCCTCGGCCATGGCCGGCTTTCTCCTTGAGGCAACGCAGGCAACTTTCACTGTGCGCGGCGCCGTCGATGCGGACCATCAGCAACTGGCCGTGCTGCAGGACGAGACGCGTCAAACCGCGATCACCATTGATCGGCTGATGAACGAACTAACCACCGACGTCAGCCGCACCTCTGGCTTCTTGGCAGCCGAGCGCAACAACCTCACCACCTTGGCGGTCGCTGTCGACAACGGTCAGTACATCGGCACTAGCCTGGCCTCGCTCTCCTCCGGCGTGCCCGCCCCGCCCCCCTTCGGCGGCGCGCAGAGCTTGGTCGGCACGCGCGAGCCCCTGGTGGTGATCCGCTTCGACCGCGCCAACGTCAACTATGACGCCCCGCTCTACGCCGCCGTCTCTGCCGCGCTGGAGCGCCGGCCCAACGCCGCCTTCGATGTGGTATCCGTCTCGCCCGGCAGCACGCAGGCCCGCCTCAACTCCGCGCGCGGTCGTCAGAATGCGGAGCGGGTGGTGCGTAGCTTGGCCAATATGGGCCTGCCGCTGGATCGCATCGGCCTCGCTGCCACCTCGAGCCCAGCCGTCCAGGTGGACGAGGTCTACGTCTACGTCCGCTAGAGCAGCAAATCCCGAGCGAGATGATCCACCTCGCGACGACGATTTGCTGCAACGTCAAAAGGCTAGAACGGGCGAAGTGAGCCGCAGCGAGCGAAGGTCGGCTCTAGCGAACGCGAAGGATCCCCAGCCCGAGGCTGTCTTTTCGCGGCTTCCATCCCTAGTTCAAGTCTGCGAGCGTGTCGATTGCGGTGCGTTCTCTAGACCTGGACGAAAGGAAGAGGCCCTATGCGGTTCTTGGCACTGACCCTCGCCGCCTTCTTTGTGATCGCCGGACCGGCTCGCGCCGATCAGGCAGCCCCGATACAGGCGGTGATCGAGCAGCAGCTCGAGGCCTTTCAGCGCGACGATGCGGAAACTGCCTTCTCCTTCGCCTCGCCGCGCATTCAGCAGCAGTTCGGCACGGCAGCGCGTTTCATGACCATGGTGCGGCAGGGCTATGACCCGGTTTACCGGCCGATCAGCCGCGCCTTCCAAGACGCCCAGTTCGATGGCAATCGCGCGGTGCAGGAGGTCCTGCTACAGGACCGCCGGGGCAAGACCTGGCTGGCGATCTACCTGATGCAGCAGGAAGAGGACGGCAGCTGGCGGATCGCAGGCGTGCGCCTGGTTGAGGCTCCGGCACCTGGAGCCTGAGATCTCGCCTAGTAGCGTTCCGCGATGTCGCTTAAGGCCTCGCGGTCGGCCAGACGGATCAGGCCGCCGGACTGCAGTTCGATCAGCCCGTCGCTCTTCAGCTTGGTGATCGTGCGGCTGACCGTTTCCGTGGTGAGACCCAGGTAGTCGGCGATGTCGCTGCGGCTCATCGGCACCTGGACGGGATCGGCCTTACGCCCGCCAGCCTCGGCCCGGCGAGAGAGCAGCAACAGGAAGGAAGCAATCCGCTCCCGCGCTGTCTTGCGGCCCAGCAGCAGCATCTGCTCCTGCGCCTCAGCCAGCTCGTGCCCGGCGATGTCGAGCAAGCGCCGCTCCATCTCCGGGAAGCGCTGCAAGACCATCTCTAGATGGCTCTTCTGGAAGCGGCAGAGCTTGGTCTCGGTCATGGCTTCGGCGGAGTAGGCATAGGCTTCGCCTGATGCCAGTCCCAGGAAATCGCCGGCGAAGAGGAAGCCGGTGACCTGACGGCGGCCGTCAGAGAGCAGCTTGAAGATCTTCACCGCGCCCTCGGTCACGTTGAAGACATGCTCCGCTCTCTCGCCCTCATCGAAGAGACCTTCGCCGGCGCCGAAGGTCTTGCGCACCGCAATGGCATCGACTGCCGTCAGCCCCACCTCGTCCAAGGGCGCGCAGACGGTCAGGGAGCGCACACCGCAGACACCGCAGGCCGCCGGAATGGCGACACCGGGGGGCAATACCACAGACTTGGCCTTCGCACTGCTCGTCACGCGCTCAATCCTCGCTTCCAGCGCTGAGTCGACACTCTGGGCAGAGCGCCTGACAAGCCGCATCCCGGCTGGCGCTCACGCTTTCCGAAATGACCTTATCGACGCTCTCCCCCAGAGACTAGGCCAGACTTGATGCAGATCAAAGCGCAGTATGTCCCACCGCGCGCAGCTTCTCGGCAGTGTTGCGCTCTTCCCGGGTTTGAGATGCCCCGGGTGCCCTGTTTGGAGGCTCGTGTCGGGGTGCAGCGTTTTGCGGCTAGCCGTCTTCGGCCGGGCTTGAAGGAGGAGAGATCCTTGTCATTACCGAACCTGTCAGGCCTCAACGTCATCGAGCTGACGGTCTGCCGTTTCGATCAGGCCCTGCCGCTGGCCAGGACGGCCTTGCCGGATCTCACGCTGCCTGAGTGGCGGCGCTTCCTCTTCAGCCACCTGCAGCAGCCCGGCAGCGGCGTGCTGGCGGTGGAAAATCCGCGCGGCGTGCTGCTGGCTTGCGCCGCCTATACCCTGCGCAAGGATCTACGCCACGGCTGCTATCTGGCCGCCGATCCGGTCATCATCATGGACCTGGTAGGCGCCACCGCTGTTGCCAAGGCGCTGGAGCAGGGCCTTGAGGCAGAGGCGCAGAAGCAAGGCTGTGGGGCGCTCTTGCTGCAGCTGCCGCATCACAGCGAGGCCAAGCCCGACAACCGCGCCGTCACCGCCTTCCTCGGCTGCGGCTTGGCGGCCGAGTCGCTGAACCTCTTCAAGCGCGTCGCCGGCGAGCGGCCTGCCGCCTAGGACCTCCCCTAGCGCGATTCACCCTGTGCCATCGCGGGTCATGACCCAGTCCCTTCCGGCCCTCACCCTGCTGCCCGGCCAGCATCGCCGCGTGGCGCAGGGCTATCCTTGGGTCTATTCCAACGAGGTCGCCATGACGGCAGAGGCCAAGGCCCTGCCGGCCGGCAGTCTGGTGCAGCTGCTGACCGACAAGGGCGAGAGCCTGGGCCTGGGCCTCTTCAACCGCAATGCCTTGGTCGCGGTCCGGCTGATCAGCCGGACGGCAAAGCAGCGGCCTGACGCGGCCTTCTTCACCAAGATCCTGAACCGCGCGCTGACCCTGCGGCAGGCGCTCTATCCGGCCCCCTTCTACCGCCTGATCCATGCCGAGGCCGATGGCCTGCCCGCCGTCATCGTCGACCGCTACGGCGACAGCCTGTCGGTGCAGCTGAACACGCCCGGCATGGAGTTACTCAAGGAGCCCTTGCTGGAGGCACTGCAGAGCCTGCTGCAGCCGCGCTGCCTGCTGCTGAACGACTCGGCCAGCCTACGCGCTGCCGAGGGCCTGCCGGATGGGGAGCGGCTGATCCTCGGCCAGCCGGAGGACCCGCACCCGGTCGAGGAGAACGGGCTGACCTGTCTGGCTCGCCTCAGCGGCGGCCAGAAGACCGGCTGGTTCTTCGATCAGCGCGAGAACCGGGCCTGGGTCGCCGGCCTGGCGCGAGGCCGGCGGGTGCTGGACGCCTACTGCTACGCTGGCGGCTTCGCGTTGAATGCCGCCAAGGCCGGTGCTGCCGCGGTGCTGGGCCTCGACCGCTCCGAGTCGGCCTTGGCCCTGGCGCGGGAGGCCGCAGCAGGCAACGGCCTGGAGGCCACCTGCCGTTTCGAGCGGGAGGAGGTCTTTGGCGGCCTCGCCCGTCTGGCCCGCGAGGGCGCGCGCTTCGATCTCGCCATCGTCGACCCGCCGGCCTTCGTGAAGGGGCGCAAGGACCTGAACCAGGGCCTGAAGGGCTATCGCAAGCTGGCCCGCCTGGCCGCCCAGGTGACGGCGCCGCAA
The DNA here is from genome assembly GCA_039819325.1 of Pseudomonadota bacterium. Lineage (GTDB taxonomy): Bacteria > Pseudomonadota > Alphaproteobacteria > Kiloniellales > JACOMY01 > JACOMY01. The sequence continues at coordinate 17,576 of JBCBSF010000096.1, forward strand.
GGACTGCTCTTCATCGCCTCTTGCTCGCAGCCGGTGGATGCCAAGCGCTTTGGCGAGGCCGTGGCCTTGGGCCTGCAGGACGCCGGGCGGCAGAGCCGCATCCTGCGCGTCTCCGGCGCTGCCGCCGACCATCCGCTGCATCCCCTGCTGCCCGAAAGCAGCTACCTGACAGCGCTGACTCTGGCGCTCGACTGAGGCCAGCAGACAGCCGCTTGACCCTGGCCGGGAGACCCGTCATCTTAGATCGAACAAAGCATGAACACACTGGCGAGAGGGCGAGGGGTGAGAGAGCAGGCAGAGCGCCAAGACGGTTGCGGGCAAAGCGCCCTGACGACGACAGGCGATCTGCGCGCCTGGCTGGCCCGGCAGACGGCTGGCGGTGCCGTGCAAGCAGCGCGGCCTTTGGGCGTGGCGCCCTTGGACAAGGCGCTGGCCGGTGGTGGGCTGGCGCGGGTCGGGCTGCACTGCCTGCAGGGCGATAGGCAAGCGCAGGGCGGTGGTCTGGCGGCCCCCCTTGGCCTGGCGCTGGCCTTTGCCGTGCATCTGCGCGCCGCTCTGGCGTCGCCAGCACCGCTGATCTGGGCGGCCAGCAGCGGCTTTCCCTATGCGCCCGGCCTGCGCGGCTTCGGTCTGGCTGCCCGCGATCTGCTGCTGGTCCGTGCCGGGCGCCGCGACGCGCTGCTCTGGGCGCTGGAGGAATGCCTGCGCAGCGGCCAGGCGCCAGTGGTGCTGGGCCTGGTGAGCGGGCTGGAGCGGGTGGCCGGGCGCCGCCTGCAGCTGGCGGCAGAGCGCGGACAGGCCGCCTGCCTGCTGGTGGACAGCCACCCCAGCGGCGCCCCGCTGGTCAGCATGACCCGCTGGCAGGTGCGCGCCGCGGCAGTGCGCTACCAGCAGCAGCAGCGGCACGTGCCGCTGCCGGAGCGGCCGGCGTGGCAAGTGGATCTACAACAGAGCCGTGGTGGACGCCCGGCCGAGGCCTTGGTGGAGTGGGATCATGCGACGTATTCTTTCTCTCTGGCTGCCCAGCCTGGCGAGCGAAACCTGGCGGCTGACGCGGCGGCCTGCGGCTGAGAGCGAGGCGCCTTTCGCCCTGGTGGAGCAGCAAGGCCAGCGCCAAGTGCTGGCAGCATTGGACCCCAGTGCTGCCGCCTTGGGCCTGATCCCCGGTCAAGCGCTGGCCGCCGCCCGCGCCCAGGTGCCGGATCTGGTGCAGGCAGTGCGCCAACGCAGCAGCGAAACCCGCCGCCTGGGCCAGATTGAGGCCTGGTGTCAGCGCTACACGCCGCTGGTGGCGCTCGACCCTCTGGGCGACGGCGGTGATGGCGGCAGCCTGGCCTATGGCGGCGGGGCCGGCCTCTATCTCGACATCACCGGCTGCGCACACCTCTTCGGCGGCGAGACGGTCTTGCTGAACGACCTGCTGGGGCGCCTCGCCCGCCTGGGCCACAGCGCGCGGGCCGGTCTGGCGGATTCGCCGGGTGCGGCCTGGGCACTGGCGCGCTACGCCACCTCCGACGCGGCACCGGCGCGCCGCCTGGTGGCGGAGCAGAGCGAGCCCGGCGCAACGGCCGCCGCGCTCGACCCCCTGCCGCCGGCAGCCCTGCGCCTCTCGGCAGCTGCCAGCCAGCTGCTGGAGCGCCTGGGGGTCAGCCGGATCGCCGACCTGCGCCGCCTGCCGGCCGCCAGCCTCAGCGCAAGGGTCGGCAGCGAGACCCTGCTGCGCTTGCGCCAAGCCCTGGGCAGCGTGGAAGAGCCGATCTCGCCCCAGCAGCCGCAAGAGCTGCCTGCCGTGCGCCAGGCTTTTGCCGAGCCGCTGCTGACGCCCGAGGCCGTGGCCGCGGTGCTGGAACGTCTGCTGGTCGCGCTGACGGTGGAGCTGGAGCGGCGCGGCCTGGGTGCGCGCCGGCTGGAGGCGGTGGGCCACCGTGCCGACGGCAGCCAGGTGCGTCTGGCGATCGGCACCAGCCGGCCCAGCCGCGACCCGCGGCACCTCAGCCGCCTGGCCGCCCCGCAGCGCGACCTGCTGGACCCCGGCTATGGGCTGGAGGTCTTGAGCCTGACCGCCACCCGCAGCGAACCGCTAGGGCCGGAGCAGGTGAGCCTGCCAGCTGGCGACCGCTTCTCCTCCAGGCCACATCAAAGTCCGCAAGAGGCGCTACAGGCCGACGCCCAGGCCGCCTGCAACCGCCCGCAGGGGGCAGCGCCTCAACCTGCCGATCTGGCCGGGCTGGTCGATCGTCTGCAAAGCCGCCTCGGCGCCGGCTCCGTCGCCCGCCCACGTGCCCGCGCCCGCCACCGCCCGGAGCTGGCCGTGGCCTACGCCAGCCCGTTAGCACTGGAGCAGAGCCAAGAGGAGAGCTGGCCGGAGGAGCAGCCGCCCCGCCCCCTGCTGCTCTTGACGAAGCCGGAGCGCATCGCGGTCCTGGCTCTGTTGCCCGACCACCCGCCCCGCCGCCTGGACTGGCGCGGCGAGCGGCTGGAGGTCATCGCCGCCGAGGGGCCGGAGCGGATCGAACCCGCCTGGTGGGACCCACGCGAGGCCGAGACGCCGGCACGAGACTACTACCGTCTGCAGGTCGCCGACGGCCGCCGCTTCTGGGTCTTCCGCGCCGGTGCCGATTGGTTCTTACAGGGGGTTTATGCCTGATCGCCTGTTTGGCGCCGTCCGCCGCCCTCGATCAGCAGGGCTGCTGCAACGAAGAGCAGCAGTCCGCCGGCCACCAGGCCGACATAGAGCGCCGGGCTGCCGATCGGCAGCTGATCGGGCGGGAAGAAGCCCACAACAAAGGCGAAGGCAACGGCCAGGAACCCACCCCCGGCCACCAGCCAGATCCCAATCATCCCGCCGGGCACGCGGTAGCTGCGCGGCAGGTCCGGCTGGCTGTAGCGCAGGCGCAAGGCAGCGGCGTACATGATCATGTACATGACCAGATAGAGCGTCACCGTCATGGCCGAGAGCAGGAAGAAGGCGACGCTGACATCGTCCAAGACCAGATAGAGCAAGGACAGCAGGGTCACGACGCCACCCTGTAGCAGCAGAATAGGAAGCGGCGCGCCACGCTTGTTGCTGGCCGCCAAGACCTTCGGCAAGGCACCGTCCGCCGCTGTGGCCAAGAGCCCCTGACTGGGTCCACCGACCCAGGCCATGACTCCACCAATGGCGCCGAGCGCGACCAGGAAGCCCATGACCGGCAAGGCCCAGGCCAGACCGAAGCGATCCAGCAGGATTTCCAACGCCTGCATCAGGCCGGCGGTTAGGCTGATCTCTTGGGCCGGCACCACCACGGCGACGGAGAGCGCCCCCAGCGTGAAGAGGGCGAAGATCACCGTCACGGCGATGAAGAGCGCCACAGGAAAGTCCCGCGCCGGCTGCCGAAGGGCACTGGCATGCACGGCCTGCACCTCGACCCCGGCAAAGAGCAGCAGAATGCCGGCCAGAAAGGCAATGCTGCTGAGGCCAGAAATGTGGGGGAAGAAGCGTGCGTGATCCAAGCTTTGCGCCGCGCCCTCCGCTGGTGCCTCTAGAAAGGCAGCCGGGTTGCCTTGCAGCAGCCACAAGACGCCCAGAAGGATGACGATTAGGCCGGGCAGCAGGGTGCCGAGCAGCAAGAACCACTTGGTCAGATGCGCCGCTGCATTCAGGCCGCGCAAGGTGACCAGGGTCGCCAGCCAATAGAGCAGCAGAATGACGGCTGCGGTGTAGAGCCCGCTGCCGGCCAGCTCCGGACGGCCAAAGAGATAGGCCAGCGTGCTGGCAGCAAAGGCCAGAAGGGTCGGATACCAAACGACGTTCTGGGTCCATTGCAGCCAGATCGCTAGAAAGCCGACGCGCTGACCAAAGGCCGCTTTGGCCCAGATATAGATGCCACCTTTCCGATGGGCGAAGGCGCTGCCCAGTTCGGCGGCGACCAGAGAGGCCGGCAGCAGAAACAAGAGACTGCAAAAGCCGATGTAGAAGAGCAGGCTGAGGCCTTCCTTGGCCATCAGCGGCAGGCCGCGCAGGCTGACGACAGCCGCCACGGTCATCATCGCCAAGGTGAAAGCACTCAGGGCCGCTGTCGGCTGTCCCATGGCCTGCTTCATGGCCGCCTTCCGCGCCCCCTAGAGCGGCCGAGAGGCCTCCTTGCTGCTGGACTTGGTCGTCTCTCCGCGCAGCGCCAACTTGGAAGACGAACTGGCACAGCTGGC
>JBCBSF010000097.1:0-20523 GCA_039819325.1 Pseudomonadota bacterium
TCTATGGCGGTGCCGGCAGCGATCTGCTCTACGGCGGTGACGGCGAGGATCATCAGCTACTCGGCGATGCCGGTGCCGACAGCCTCTACGGCGGTACCGGCGATGACGTTGCGCTCTACGGTGGCGCTGGCGACGACCGCTTGGACGGTGGCCTCGGCTCAGATGACCGCTTCTATGGAGCAGACGGCGCTGACAGTCTCTATGGTGAGAGTGGCTTCGACCGAGGGTTCTACGGCGGTAGTGGGGCGGACCGCCTGTTCGGCGGCAGCGGGAACGACAGCTATGTCAGTGGCGGCAGCGGTCAAGACCTTCTCTATGGTAGTGCCGGACTCAATCGCTACTTCTTTGGCGGTGCCGGATCGGATGGGATCTACGGTGGCTCTGGCGAGCTGCGTGCTGTCTTCGGCGGCAGTGGCAATGACCGGATTACCGATGGAAGGTTCGACCTCTTCGGTGGTTCGGGATCAGACGAACTCCTGGGTACGGAGGATCGAGACTTCACCTTCAGAGGGGGCGCGGGTGACGATCGCATCTACGCCGCCGGTGCAAACGACAGACTCTTGTTTGGCGGAAACGGTGATGATCGGCTCTTTGGCGGCAGCGGGAGTGATACCGACTTCTACGGCGGCTCTGGCAATGATATTGTAGAAGGCGGGCTTGACGATGATCTTGCTTTGTATGGCGATGGTGGAGATGACAGCCTCTACGGTGGATCGGGCCTAGACCGTTACTTCTATGGTGGTGATGGCGATGATACGCTTTCGGGCGGCAGCGGCATCGATACCCGCTTGTTCGGTGACGATGGAGATGACCGCCTGTCAGGTGGAGCCGGTGACGACGAAGGACTAATCGGCGGAGCCGGAGACGATCTGATCCATGGAGACAGCGGGAACGACGTCGAGCTCAGCGGCGGTTACGGCGACGACAGTGTCTTTGGCGGTATCGGCGATGACACCGACCTGGGCGGCCAAGCTGGCAATGACCTCGTCTCTGCTGGCGTGGGCGCCGACGTCTCTCTCTTCGGAGGGGCTGGCGCGGATACCCTAGAGGGTGGGGATGGCGAGGATAGCTATCTCTACGGTGGCTTTGGCACAGACAGCCTCTTCGGCGGCAGCGGTGACGATCAGGGACTGTATGGCGGTGACGGCGCTGACAGGGTCTATGGTGACAGCGGCGCGGACCTGCTCTACGGCGGCATTGGCGGCGATCTGCTGGCTGGCGGCGCAGGTCTCGATAGCGTCTACGGTGGTAGCGGCGCGGACCTTCTCTCCGTTGCGAGCCAGGGCGATCTGGTAGCGGGCGAGATCTACGATGGCGGCAGTGGCGTCGATACCTTGATCCTGCGTGATGGCGCGACCCTGCCTCTTGGCGTGGTGCTGAGCTCCATCGAATTCCTGGCAAGAGAAGGAAGCAGCGGCGCTGACAGCTTGAACGGCACCAGTAGCAACGATCTTCTCTTTGGCCTAAGTGGCGATGACGGCCTTTACGGGCTAGCCGGCGACGACCGCGTCTACGGCAGTGCCGGCGACGACAGCCTCTACGGCGGCGCAGGCCTTGATGGAGTCTATGGCGGTAGCGGTGCGGATGTTCTGTCAGTGTCGAGCCAGGGCGAGTTGGTCTCGGGCGAGACCTACGACGGAGGCAGCGGCGTCGATACCCTAATCCTGCGCGATGCGGCGAGCCTGCCGGCCGGTGTGGTCTTGAGCTCCATCGAACTGGTGGTGCACTACGGCACCAGCGGGGCGGATCGCCTGGAGGGGACCAGCGGACAGGATCTGGCCTTTGGCTTGGACGCTGCGGACAGCCTCTATGGCACGAGCGGTATCGACAGCCTCTTCGGCGGTAGCGGCGGTGACGCCCTCTTCGGCGGCAGTGCAGACGACTTCGCGGCCGGCGACAGCGGTGCGGACAGTCTCTATGGCGGCGCCGGGGACGACATTCTCTCTGGGCGTGCCGGCAACGATGTCTCCTTGGTCGGGGCCAGCGGTATGGATAGGCTCTACGGTGGTGGCGGCAGTGACGCCTCTCTGTTCGGCGGCAGTGGCGCCGATCTCATTGAGGGCGGCGGTCAGAGCGACAGTGGCCTCTACGGCGGATTTGGAGACGACCTGGTCTATGGCGGCGCCGCTAACGACGAGGGTCTCTACGGTGGCGAGGGAAGCGACAGCGTCTTCGGCGGTTACGCGAACGACCGGCTTCACGGCGACGCGGAGGCCGATTTCCTGTACGGCGAGGTCGGCAACGACACGCTTTATGGCGGCAGCGGCGACGACCTGTCTCTTGCAGGTGGCTCGGGCGATGACTTCCTAGCCGGCGATAGCGGCAGTGATACCTTCCTCTACGGTGGGGCTGGCGACGATGGGGTGAGCGGCCGTGCCGGCGAGGATGTCAGCCTCTTCGGCGATCTGGGTGATGATCGCCTGTCCGGCGGTGGGGATGACGATGCCTTCCTCTACGGGGGCAGCGGCGCTGACACGCTCCACGGCGGTGGCGGAGACGATGTCTCCTTGGTCGGCCTGAGCGGTGCAGATACGCTCAGCGGCGACGGCGGCAGCGACACGGCCTTGTTCGGCGGCGACGGCGACGATCTCATCAATGGGGGCGGCGGTAGAGACTTTGGGCTCTATGGTGGGACCGGGGTAGACCTGATCTACGGGGGCACTGCTGGCGACCTTGGCCTCTATGGCGGCGATGGCAGCGATCGCCTCTTCGGGGGCAATGGGAGCGATTGGCTCTATGGCGACCGGGAGGCCGACGTCCTCTATGGCGACGTTGGCAGCGACAGGCTCTACGGCGGCAGCGGTGATGACCTCTCTCTCTTCGGTGGGGCGGGGGATGACTTCCTAACCGGCGACAGTGGCAGGGATGGCTTCCTTTACGGCGGTGTGGGCGACGATGGCTTGAGCGGCCGGGCTGGCCAAGACGTCGGTTTCTACGGCGATTTGGGTGATGATCGTTTGGCTGGCGGTGGCGATAGCGATGCCTTCTTCTACGGCGGCAGCGGGTCAGACACCTTGCAAGGCGGTGGCGGCGATGATTCCTATCTCTTTGGCGGCAGCGGTATCGATACGATCGAGGGCCAGAACGGTGACGACACCATCGTGATCGACAGCCAAGAGGACCTGCAGGCGGGGGATGTCTTCGACGGCGGGGCCGGTATCGACACGCTCATGGTGGGCGCTGGCGTTACCTTGCCCGGTGGCGTCACCGTCACTAACTTCGAGAGCTTCGTCTACGGCTAGGTGGTACACTCATAAAACTACTGGTGTCGGCTCGGCGCAGTGTGATTCGACGGGGTGGAGAGGAGAAGACCATTCCCCCCGTCCGCCGTTACGAGATGAGTGATTTCGAGTGGTCCATCATTCAGCCGCTCTTGCCGAACAAGCCACGTGGCGTGCCGCGTGTGGATGACCGAAGAGTGTTGAACGGCATTTTCTGGCGCATTCGCAGCGGCTCTCCCTGGTCTGAGATCCCTGAGCGCTACGGTCCCTACACGACCTGTTACAACCGCTTTGTGCGGTGGCGTAAGAAGGGCGTGTGGGATCGGATTTTTGCAGCGGTAACAGCGGCCTATGAGGGCGAGATCCAGGCGGTGGATAGCTCTTCGGTGCGGGTGCACCAACACGGCGCCAATGTAAAAAGGGGGTCTGGACGCCGGCGCAAGCCGCCGAGAGGAACCTCCCTGGAACCCAGTCAATGGGGCGCTCGCGCGGCGGACTGACCACCAAGATCCATGTGGTCGTGGACAGCAACGGGCTGCCGATCACGATCAAGCTGACGCCAGGACAAGCACATGACGGGCGCAGTGCTGCAGATATGCTGGACAGCGTGACACACAATCAGGTTCTTCTCGCTGATCGCGCCTACGACAGTAACGCGCTGCATGAGCGAATGTCGAAGCGCGGCGCACTCGCAAACGTCAGGCCTATGCCGGACCGGCAGCACCCACCGTACTTCAACACCTATCTCTACCGGCACAGAAACATGGTTGAGCGCTTCTTCAGTAAGCTCAAGCACTGCAGAGCCATCGCCACCAGATACGAAAAACACGCCGAAAACTACCTGGCACTCGTCAAAATCGCTGCCTCTCGTATCTGGATGCGGTTTATGAGTCGGTGACCTAGAGCAAGGCTTGCTGCCGCTTGTTCCGCGACGTGGCTCTGCACTGCGCCCCCTCGCGCAATTCTTGACGGAACGCAAAAAGCCACCGGCGAAAAACGGTAAGGGTGATCTGGCCAACCCAGTTCCCTTTCCCCACGCGGGCCGAACGACCATGCCGCTGAAAGTTCTCCTTCTTCTGGTTGCCGTCCTGCTGCTCCTGGCTGCCGGCTACGTCGGCTACACCTGGTGGCAGGCCGAGTGGTCGGCTCTGCCGGAGGAAATCGTCTACGGCAATGGGCGGATTGAGGCCGACCAAGTCGATATCGCGCCTAAGTATGCCGGCAGGGTCGCGAGCCTGCTGGTTGCAGAGGGCGACCTGGTCGACAAAGGCCAGGTCATGGCCCGTATGGACACCTCTGAGCTGGACGCGGCTTTTGACCGGGCGGAAGCCGAAGCGGCCCTGTCCCGAGACGCCCTGCACGAGGCCGAAGCGCTGGTGGTTCAGCGGCTGAGCTAGCAGCGCTACGCCGAAGGGGAGCTGCGCCGCGCCCGCACCTTGGTTGACAAAGGACACATCTCGCAATCCGTCTTCGATCAGCGGGAAACCGAGCGTGATGTTGCCGCCGCGGTGGTGGGAGCAGCCAGGGCCCACGTCGGCACTGCCGCTGGCCAGATCGCTGCCGCTGAAGCAGAGGTGCGGCGGATCCAAAGCCAGCGCGACGACAGCATCCTGACGGCACCCAGTGCCGGCCGCGTGCTCTATCGCTTGGCTGAGCCGGGCGAGTTGGTGGGCGCAGGGGAGGCCATCCTCACCTTGCTCGACCTGGATCAGGTCTACATGGAGATCTTCCTACCGGCCGAGGAGGCAGCCCAACTGGCCATCGGCGCTGAGGCCCGGATCGTGCTGGACATCCTGCCGGACTACGCCATTCCCGCCGCCGTCAGCTTCGTTTCGCCCGAGGCGCAGTTCACCCCCAAGCAGGTCGAGACCCTCTCGGAACGTGAGAAGCTGGTCTTTCGTGTGCGACTGCGCATTCCCCCAGCTCTCGTCACGAAGCGCATCCAGCACGTGAAGACAGGACTGCGCGGCGTCGGTTATGTCCGTCAGCCCCTCGCTCCCCTGGCCGCAGCAGCTGCAGCGCCGCATGCCTGATGAGCTTCTCGAATGAGCGGCACCCCGGGAATCGTCATCGAGGGCGTCTCGCATCGCTACGGCAAGACCTTGGCGCTCGATGATCTCTCTCTGACCCTTCCCACCTCTTGCCTGGTCGGTGTGATCGGACCGGACGGGGTGGGCAAGTCCACCTTGCTGGGCCTCATCGCCGGCGCCAAGCGCTTGCAGTCGGGTCGCATCGAACTCTTGGAGGGATCCATCGGTGAGCCTCCCCACCGCCGGCAGATCAGCTCTCGCATCGCCTACATGCCCCAGGGTCTGGGCAAGAACCTCTATGCCGACCTGACCGTAAGCGAGAACCTGGACTTCTTCGGCCGGCTCTTCCGGCAAGACGGCGAGGAGCGGGCGGGGCGTATCGCGTCGCTTCTGAGCGCCACGGGGCTCGCTCCCTTTCATGACCGCTTGGTCGGCAAGCTATCCGGCGGCATGAAGCAGAAGCTAGGGCTCTGCGCTGCCCTCATCCACGACCCGGACCTCTTGATCCTGGACGAGCCGACGACGGGCGTCGATCCGCTCTCACGCCGGCAATTCTGGCAGCTCTTGGCACGGCTGCGCGCGCGCCGCCCGCAGATGAGCCTGCTGGTCTCGACCACCTACATGGACGAGGCTGAAGGTTTCGAGTGGCTGGTCGCGATGAACCAGGGCCGCCTGCTTGCTGAGGGCCGCCCAGATCAGGTGACGGCTGGCGTGGGCACCAGGCATTTGGAGGCCGCATATCGCCGCCTGGTGTCGGGCGGCATGCCGCCGGTCGACTTTCTGGTACCGCCACGGCGAAGCAGGGGTGCGGGCCCGGTGATCCAGGCCGAAGGCTTGACCCGCCGCTTCGGCGACGTCACCGCCGTGGACCAGGTCAGCTTCGAGATCGAGGAGGGTGAGATCTTCGGCTTCCTGGGCTCGAACGGCTGCGGAAAGACCACCTGCATGAAGATGCTGACCGGTCTCCTGCCCGCGAGCGCTGGCCAAGCCTGGCTCTTCGGCCGGCCAGTCGAGGCCAAGGATCGCGCTGCGCGCCGTGACATCGGCTACATGAGCCAGGCCTTCTCGCTCTATGGAGAATTGACGGTTCATCAGAACCTGCTCCTCCATGCGCACCTCTTTGCCCTGGCAGCAGACAAACGCCGGGAACGCATTGCCGCGCTCTGCAGCCGCTTCGGGCTGGATCAGCACTTGAACGCGCGGCCGCGCGACCTGCCTCTTGGCTTGCGTCAAAGACTCTCGCTGGCGGTCGCAGTCATTCACGAGCCAAAGGTGCTCATTCTGGACGAGCCGACCTCCGGCGTGGATCCCGACGCGCGCGACGACTTCTGGCGGCTCCTGGTGGAGCTCTCCCGCCAGCAAGGGGTTACCATCTTCATCTCGACCCATTTCATGGGCGAGGCACTGCGCTGTGATCGCATCTCCTTGATGCATGCAGGCCGCGTCCTGGCCTGCGATACGCCCGGGCGCTTGATCGCGGCAGCCGGTGCCCGGAGCCTGGAAGAGGTCTTCATCGCCCGGCTGCAAGCGGTGGACGCAGAGGAGGCAAAGAGTGAGGCGGCTCCCCTCGCCCTGCCGCCGCCCCGGCCCAGGGATGGGACGCAGTGGTTTTCCTCGGCCCGTCTCGCTGCCTATGCGCTGCGCGAAGGCAAAGAAGTTCTGCGCGATCCGGTCCGTTTGGCCTTCGCCTTCTTCGGGTCTGCGCTGCTGATGGTGGTCTTTTGCTACGGCATCTCACTCGATGTCGAAGACCTGACTTTCGCGGTCCTGGACCTGGACCAAAGCCCGGAGAGCCGCGCCTACGTCGCTGCTTTCGAAGGCTCGCGCTACTTCAGCGAGACAGGTCCGCTAGCCGGTCCGGATGATGGCCTGAAGCGTCTGGTCGAGGGCTCTGTCTCGCTGACTTTGGAGATCCCTCCTGGCTTCGGCCGCGACGTCCTGCGCGGGGCGCAGACGGAGGTACTGGCGACCGTCGACGGCTCCATGCCCTTCAAGGGCGAAACCGTCGAAGGTCACGTCGCCGGCATTCATGACCGTTTGCTCAACGATCCAGGCGGCGTCTTCCACAGCGAAACAGCACCCTTGGCTCGGCTTGAGCCTCGCTATCGCTACAACCCAGCTTCGAGAGCATCAACGCGATGGCGCCGGGCATGCCGGCTATTCTGCTGATACTCCTTCCAGCCATCCTGACCGCGGTCAGTGTCGCGCGCGAGCGCGAGTTGGGCTCTATCGCCAACTTCTATGCCACGCCGACCACGCGGCTGGAGTTCCTGATCGGCAAGCAGGCCCCTTACGTTCTGATTTCCTTCGCGAACTTCGTCCTGCTGGCGGCCATGACCGTGGTCCTCTTCGGAGTTCCGCTAAAGGGCAGTGTCTGGGCGCTCGCCCTGGGCGGCCTCTTCTACGTTTGGGGCACGACCGCCTTCGGCTTGGTGATCTCCTCACTGACCTCCAGCCAGGTTGCTGCTGTCTTCGCGAACGCACTCTCTGCTGTGATCCCGACGCTGCAGTTTTTCGGCCTGCTGCAACCGGTCTCGACCTTGGAAGGTGGCGCCCGGATTCTAGGCTCACTCTGGCCGGCATCACACTTCCTGCAGCTGAGTGTCGGCGCCTTTACCAAGGGTTTAGGGTGGCCCGGGTTGGCGTCAGACGTCGCCTTCTTGGCGCTCTACGGTCCTCTCTTCACCCTGATCGCCGCCTTGGCGCTGCGCGCGCAGGAGCGGTGATCCATGCGGCGCCTGGAGGGGATTTCTGGCTTTGTTTGAAGGAGATCTTCGCCCTGCGCAGCGACGTGGTGATGATGTCCTTGTTGGTCTATTCCTTCTCACTCGGCCTGGCCATGGAGGCGACTGGGACCTCCACTGCCGTCAACAATGCTGGCATCGCCTTCGTAGACGAAGACCGCTCCTCCTTGTCGCGGGCGCTGGCGTCGGTCTTCCTGCCCCCGGAGTTTCAGGCCGTCGTCTTCATCAATGCGACGATGGTCGATCCGGCGATGGATGCCGACCGCTTTCTCTTCGTCGTGGGCGTACCACCGAACTTTGAGGCGAACCTGAGGGCACGGCGCGGCCCGGAGCTGCAGCTCTTAATCGATGCTACGGCCATGCAGCAGGCCGGGATCGGCGCCAGCTACATCCAGAACCTCTTGGCTGACGAGGTTTCCCGCTTTGCCAGGCGCCATGACCTGGGAGCAGCGCCGCAGATCGATCTGATCATCCGCAGCGCCTTCAATCCCAACCGCGACACGGTGCAGTTTCAAGGCGTGATCGCGCTGATCAACACCATTACGACCTTGACGGTGATCCTCACCGGTGCGGCACTGATGCGCGAGCGTGAACACGGCACCATCGAGCACTTGCTGGTCATGCCCTTGTCGGCCCTGGACATCGCAATAGCGAAGATCTGGGCCAATGGCCTGGTCGTCTTGCTGGCTTCCACCCTTGCCATGGTGATCGTTGTCGAGGGGCTCTTGCAGATCGAGATCGCCGGTTCGCGCCTGCTGTTTTTCCTAGGTACTGTCCTCTACCTCTTCACCGCAACGGCCTTGGGTATCTTTTTGGCCACGATCGCGCGGTCCATGGCGCAGTTCGCGCTGCTCTTCATCCTGGCGATCATCCCCTTGCAGATGCTCTCAGGCGGCGATACGCCGGTGGAGAACCAGCCGGACTCTGCAGACCTTGACCCTGGTCCTGCCCACCCGACACTTCATCACCTCAAGCCAAGCGATCCTCTACAAAGGTGTGACACTCGAGAGTGTTTGGCTCAACTTCGCTGCCGTCGCCCTGCTTGGGCTGCTGCTTCTGATCGCCAGCCTGCTGCTATTCCGACGCTCCATCGAAACGGATCGCTAGGGCTGTTTTTGACAATTAATGAGGGAAGCTCTCAGTGTATGCAGCGTCTCTAGGCACATTCGATGCAGTTTCCGTCGACAGCCTTTCCATACTGGTCCACCTGAGATACCCACTTCCTGCACATCTGGTCTATTCAGCAACTATGTGTTTCAGCGGCTGCGATTGCAGCCAGCTGCTCGCACCAGTCTACAGGGTCCAGATCGGGCAGGTGAGACGAACCTATTGTGCCGAAAATGGCCACCTTGCCGAGAACAGTGCACAAAGCGCAAACCGGGCCCCTGCAAGCAAAACCCACCACACGGATCAGCGGTCGCTCGCCTCAGCTGAAAGATCAACACAGTCGCTCACTCCGATTGCGGAGGCCCAGCAAAGGCGAGCAACCCGTCGCTACCGATTGCTTCAGGCAAGAAAGAATGGCGCCCGCCCGGTCCTTAAGGCCGGTCGCCGGGCTGTCGTGAACCGAGCCCCGCGTACCGCCGGTCTCGGCCCTTCGGGCTTCCATCCCTGGCGCGGCCCGAACCTGCGGTCCGGGAAAAGGACGCGGCCCTTACGGGCGGCGACTGTCTTATGGCCTTTCCCGGAGGCGGGGGGCGGCTGACAGGTCTTCTCGATGACCTGTGCGACGAACTCTGGCGGGGTCGGCGGTGTACCGGGCTTGCGGGCTTTTTTTCGCGCAAGAGGCTGTGGACGCCCTCTTCGGCATAGCGCAGCTACCAGCGCCAGACGGCTGGCCACGAGCAGCGTGCGCTCTGGGCGACCGTCAGAACTTGCGGCTGGCGATCAGAGGCGAGCACGATCCGGGCACGCCGGACGTGCTTGAATGGGCGAGAGTGATCGCCGATGGTGGACTTCAGACGGTCACGATCATCATCGGGCACGAGGATGCAGACGGTTTGACGAGCCATAGCACCAGCCCCCACCGACTCGCTTCGATCGTGAGTCCTTTGCCTGCAATACTGCGCTAGCGGTCACCAACATCAGTCCCTGACATCAAATCCCAGATCAGCCTGCCCGCTTCAGTCGGCGCATCGTTCAGCCGGAAGGCGGCGATGCTTAAATCGCAGCTCGGTAGCGTATCCGACAGGTCATGAATTTCGCCGGCTGCCAGAGGTCTGCGTGCCAGGCTCTTGGGCACCCAGGCAACCCCGACCCCTGCGGTGGCCAGCTCGAGCGCGGCGAGGGTCAGCGCGGTTTCAGCCCTGGGCACAGCTTCCGTTCCCGCTGGCATGCGCGGTAAAACAGTCCTGTCCATGACGACGCCAAGGAACACCTCGTCGGGATAGGCGATTACCGGCAAGACTCCCCGGCTGAAAGCGCGGTTGATGTGTTCAACATCGGTCACCCCGATCACCGGAATGAGCCGATCCGCGCCGACCGTTATCCGTTCAAGGTAAGGCGCATCGGGCTGGATGGGCTCTAAAGGACGCTCATAGAGCAAGGCGATGTCGGCCTGACGCGTCAGAAGCAGGTTGTAGCATTCTTGCGAGTTTGCCGAGCGCAAGCGAAGGAACAGCTCCTCATGTTTCGCAAGCATCTGTTGTAGCAGCTGCGGGGTGAAGGAGGTGGTCAACGCATGCTGGCTCGCCAGAACAGCGCGGTTGCCCGACATGCGGCTCGCGCGCTGAAGCTGAAACCCCAACTGCCGCAGCGCGCCGGCAAGCCGCGCAATTTCCTCCTTGTTCAGCTCGGTCGTCGGGCGCAGCTGGATCGGTTTACGTGTCCGATCGAACAGCTCAACGCCAAGATGATCTTCGACCTGCTGAACACGCCGGGAAAAAGCCGAGGCTGTCAGATGCCGACGCTCCGCGGCTTCTGTAAAGGAGCCCGTATCAGCAACCGCCAGAATATCTTCGAGCCACTCAAGACGCACTGCGCAACTCCTTAAATTGCAGATCTTGCAAGTTAGATGTCCACATTCGAATTTGCGTCAAGATTTTTCCTGCGCAACAGTGTTGATGCGCAAATCATGAAGAGGACTTGACATGCACCTGGCTCGTTTCCCCAGGCTCTTTCTGGCGCACCTTCCGACGCCCCTGGAGCCGCTGACGCGGCTGAGCAAGGAGCTCGGCGGTCCGGAAATCTGGATCAAGCGCGACGATTGCACCGGCATGTCGACGGGCGGCAACAAGACCCGCAAGCTCGAATTTCTGATGGCCGAGGCCGAAGCCATGGGCGCGGACATCGTCCTGACCCAGGGCGCGACCCAGTCCAACCATGCGCGCCAGACCGCAGCCTTTGCATCCAAGCTTGGCATGAAGTGCCACATCCTTCTTGAGGATCGGACGGGCTACGCTGACAGCAACTACAACGACAATGGCAACGTGCTGCTAGACCATCTGCATGGCGCGACCACGGCCAAGTATCCCGGCGGCCACGACATGCCCGGCGAAATGGAACGCGCAGCCGAAGAAGCGCGCGCGGGCG
Source organism: Pseudomonadota bacterium (assembly GCA_039819325.1). GTDB lineage: Bacteria > Pseudomonadota > Alphaproteobacteria > Kiloniellales > JACOMY01 > JACOMY01. The sequence goes on from JBCBSF010000097.1 coordinate 11,527, forward strand.
GCCAGAAAGTTTATGTCATCCCCGGCGGTGGCTCGAACCCTACGGGCGCTCTGGGTTACGTCAATTGTGCGTTGGAGCTTCTGCAACAAGCCAATGAACGCGGTCTGGTGATCGACCATCTGGTTCATGCAACAGGATCATCGGGGACCCAGGCCGGCCTGGTGGTCGGCCTGAAAGCGATCAACGCAAAGATTCCGCTTTTGGGCTTCGGGACGCGCGCGCCGCAGCCGAAACAGGAGCAGATGGTCTACGACCTGGCGGTGAAAACAGCGGAGAAGCTTGGTTGCCCCGGCATTGTCCAGCGCGAGGATGTTCGCGCTGACACGAGCTATGTCGGCGAGGGCTACGGTCTTCCGCGCCCCGACACGATCGAGGCGATCCGCATGTTTGCAGAGTTGGAGGGCATCCTGCTCGACCCCGTCTACTCGGGGAAAGGCGCTGCGGGCCTCATCGACTACGTTCGCAAAGGACACTTCAAGAAGGGCGAGCGGGTCGTGTTTCTTCACACGGGAGGATCGGTGGCGCTGTTTGGCTACGACACCCACATCAAGCAGTCAACGCTCGCCGCGGCTGCGGAGTAGCCGATGGCTTTGCACCCCTTCCGAGGCAGCTTCACACAGCAGCAGCCGATCCCGGAGGATGGGATCGCAGCGGCTAACGACGTTATGCGGTCGGGGCGGCTTCATCGCTACAACACCCAAGCTGGCGAAGAGGCGGAAACCCTTCTTCTTGAGCGTGAATATGCGCGATGGCAGGGCGCCCGCTTCTGTCTCGCGGTCACCTCTGGTGGCCAGGCGATGCAGATCGCGCTGCGTGCATCAGGGGTGAAGCCCGGCGACGAGGTGCTCACCAACGCTTTCACACTAGCCCCCGTCCCCGGCGCCATAGCAGCGGTTGGCGCGGAACCAGTCCTAGTCGAGATCACCGAGGACATGGTGATCGACCTCGATGATCTGAAGCAAAAGGCGGTGGCGTCGCGCGCTAAGGTTCTGATGCTCTCCAACATGCGCGGCCATCTTTGCGACATGGATCGCCTGGCAGCGCTGGTCGATGAGCTCGGTCTCACTCTCATCGAGGATTGTGCCCATACGATGGGTGCCCGTTGGCGCGGCCGGCTTTCGGGGAGTTTCGGGCGCGCAGGCTGCTTCTCGACCCAGACTTACAAGCACATGAACTCCGGCGAGGGCGGTTTTCTGACCTCCGATGATGCCGCCTTCATGGCGCGCGCGACGGTGTTGTCGGGCTCTTACATGCTGTTTGAGCGGCATGGCGCAGGTCCGGAAGCGGAAGCTTATGGCGCCGCCAAGTATGACATGCCCAACATGTCAGCGCGCATGGACAATCTGCGCGCGGCGCTGCTGCGACCCCAGCTCGCGCATCTCGACGAGGCGATTGCCCGCTGGAACGAGCGGTACAAGCAGGTGGCTGACCTGATCGGTCAGGAACCCACGATCACCTTGCCGGCCCGTCCGGGGGCTGAATTCTTCGTCGGCTCTTCCATCCAGTTTCGGCTACCGGACCTCACTGACGCGGGGGTGCAGGCCTTTCTCAAGGATACGGCGGCGCGCGGCGTTGAGCTGAAATGGTTCGGAAGCAAGGAACCGGTCGCGTTCACGTCGACGCACCAAAGCTGGCACTATGTGCCGCAGCAGAGCCTGCCGCAAACCGACGCCGTGTTATCGCGCCTGTTTGACATGCGAATCCCCTTGACCTTCGCCGTCGAAGACTGCGCGCTCATTGGACAGCATATTGTCGAGGCTGCGCAGGAGGTGATGGCGCATGCCTGATCGTCGCCCCCTTCCGACCCCCCGAACTATCGGCGTGCTCGGCGGCATGGGTCCGCAAGCGACCGTTCAGTTCATGCAGCGGGTCATTGATCTGGTGTCAGCGAATGATGATCGCGATCATGTCCCGCTTCTGGTCGACCAGAACCCCCAAGTCCCCTCCCGTATTGAAGCGTTGATCGATGGCGATGGCGCTGATCCCGCGCCTGTTCTGGCGGCCATGGCGACACGCCTGGAAGCGGCAGGAGCCCAAGCGCTGGTCATGCCCTGCAACACCGCGCACGCCTTTTCCCCCGAAGTTCGCGCGGCTGTCACCATTCCGTTCCTGTCGATGGTCGAGCTTACAGTTGGCGCGCTCGCAGCCACCCACCCCGGTGCGCGTATCGGCATGCTGGCATCCCCCGCGGTCCGCATTGCGCGCGTGTTCGATGCGCCCATGACGCAGCACGGCCTTGAACCTCTCTATGCGCGTGATGAAGCGGCCTTGCTGGGTGCTATTCGCACGCTCAAATGCGACACGACCGATCCCTCCGCCAACAAGTCTGCTCTCGATGTTGCGCGGTCTCTGCGCGCCGATGGTGCGGATCTGGTGCTGGTGAGTTGTAGCGAGTTTTCACTCCTCACCCCCGCGCTTTGCGAACATGCACCGGTCATCGACAGTCTCGACGTGCTGGTCGAAGCGACGGTGTCCTTCTCACGATTTGGGGCAGGCCAACCGCGCGCTGCCCAAACCGCTACGCACGAACCGGGCGCTGGCGGTGCCACCATACAATCCGCTTCCACAACAAGGGAAACAGCTCCATGATGAACTCCGTGTCCAAAATCGCTCTGGCGACCGGCGTTTGTACGTTTGCCGCCGTATCGAGTGCTAGCGCAGCCGATATGGTCCTTGGCGTGCCGAACTGGCCGGCAGCCAACGCAACGGCCAACATTTTGAAGGTCGTGATCGAAGAGAACTTTGGTCTCGATGTTGAACTGCAAAACGGAACAAACCCGATCATCTTCGAAGCTATGGACGCCGGTTCCATGCACCTGCATCCCGAAGTCTGGATGCCGAACCAGCAAAACCTGCACAACACCTATGTGGTCGAAAACGAAACCGTTGTGATGAACGGCAACCCTGTGCAGGCCGTGCAGGGGATGTGCGTTCCGACCTACATTGCTGAACAGTACGACATCCGGTCTATCGAAGATCTGACCGATCCCGAGAAGATGGAGATCTTCGATCTGGACGGCAACGGAACCCCCGAAGTCTGGATCGGTGCACCGGGCTGGGCGTCCACGGTCATTGAGCGCATCCGCGCAAAATCCTATGGCTATGACGAAGTCATGGACCTGCAGGAATATGACGGTTCGGTCGCTTGGGGTGCCCTGGGCACAGCGGTTGCCGCTAAGGAGCCCTGGATCGGCTTCTGCTATGATCCACACTTCATCTTCGTCGCTTACGATCTGACGATTCTCGAAGAGCCGGCACACGATCCCGACACCTGGACCATCATCCAGCCTACCGATGATCCGGCATGGCTTGAGAACTCGCAGGCATCGACGGCTTGGAAGGGTGCGACCTTGCACCTACACTATGCCGCCAATGTCCGCGAGAACTTCCCCGAAGTCGCCGCGATGCTCGACGCCTACCAGATGCCGTCAGAAGCCCTTAGCGACATGGGCTACGCGCTGAGCGTCCAGGGCGAAGACGCCGCCGACTATGCCACACGTTGGGTCGCTGAGAACGAAGATGTCGTTCTAGAGTGGCTGACCAACTAAGCGTTGCGTCTGGTGGCCGCCCCTTGTTCCTCCCTGGGGCGGCCACCAAGCCTCATCCCCTCAAACCGTAAGTGAGCTTTTCGTGAGCGAAGCAGTTGTCGAGTTATCAGGCGTCTGGAAGGTCTTTGGCGACAAGGCCAAACAGGCCGTTGAGGCTGCCAAACAGCGGGGCATCAGCAAGGCTGAGGCGCTTGAGGAGTACGGGACGGTCATCGGCGTTCGCGACGCCAGCTTCTCGGTCTCGCGCGGCGAAATCTTCTGCATTATGGGCCTGTCTGGCTCGGGGAAATCAACGCTCGTTCGCCACGTCAACCGGCTGATCGAGCCGACCGCCGGCACCATTAAGGTGCTTGGCGAAGACGTCAGCGCGATGGGCAAGAAGCAGTTGCGGTCCATGCGCGCCCGCCATATCGGCATGGTTTTCCAGCATATGGCGCTGATGCCGCACCGCTCGGTGAAGGACAATGTCGCCTACCCGCTTGAGATTCAGGGGGTGCCCAAATCCAAGCGCTGGGCGATCTCTGATCACACCTTGGGTCTGGTTAATCTGACCGGCTACGAGGACCGGCTGCCGCGCGAATTGTCCGGCGGCATGCAGCAGCGCGTCGGCATCGCCCGTGCGCTCGCCTCTGATCCCGAAATCCTCCTGATGGATGAGCCGTTTTCCGCGCTCGATCCGCTGATCCGTTTGCAGCTCCAGGACCAGTTCAGCGCGCTGGTTGCCGAGCTTCAAAAGACGACGCTCTTCATCACTCACGATCTGGATGAGGCGATCCGTATTGGCCACCGCATCGCGATCATGAAGGATGGCGTGATCGTGCAGATCGGTACGCCCGAGCAGATCGTTACCGAACCGGCCGACGATTACGTCCGCGAATTTGTCCAAGGCATCTCGCGCTTGAAGCTCGTGAAGGCCCACACCATCATGCAGCCGATCAACGGACTAGACGTGGCGTCTATGCCTGACGCACCGCGGGCTGATGGCGAAACCGACCTCGATGCGCTCATCGACCTGTCGGTTGGAAGCGATCACCCGGTGATCGTCACCGATGGCGGCGAACCAGTTGGCACCATTTCAAAGGCCACGCTCCTGCGCGGTATCCAGGGCGGCAAATAGCCCTCCCATTGGCAGACAAAGACGGAGACCAGCAGCATGGCTGATGAAGCGCTTCACCCGACTACGCCACCTGCCAATACAGCCGCGACGGCTTCGAAGGTCGCCGATATTGAGGTCAACCGCGCCGAGCTCGATCAATCGATCCAACAGTTCGTGGTCAAGAATCCAAGCTATTACCAGCGCACCTTTCACAAGATCCACGATACGACATCAGGCATTCCGCTCACGTTTAATGCGGCCGCCGCGCTTCTCGGCCCGCTCTGGTCGGCAGCGCGCGGCGTTTGGGGTCTGTTTTGGGGGTTTTTGATCCTTGAGATCGTTGCCTGGGTACAAATCGGGCGGGGTTCGTGGGGCGAATTGGGTGCCGAGAACCTTCAACAAGCGATCCGCCAGGAAACGCGCGCACAGGAGTTTCTCGATCGCGCGGCGGCAGCGGTTGCAAACGGTGAGGATGGCTCGCGCTTTGAAACGCTAGGGAACAATTTGATGCGCGCGGCGGAGCGTAGCCGTGCGGCGGCGGAGGCAGCTGCCGCTGACGGTATGATGATCTTGATCAGCGGGCTCGCGCTCCTCTTGATTCTACGGCTTGCGCAAGGCGTTTGGAGCAACATCGCTTACGAGAAGCAGTACTCGAACTGGCGGGTTTCGCCTGAAACGACTCCCTCGGGTATCAAAAAAGCCAGCGCCTTGTTTGGCGCACTGTTGGTTCTCGCCGTCATGCCCATGACGGTTTACCGGTTCACAGTCGAAAACGTTCCTGAGTTTCTGACGGCGTTCCCTGCGAACTCCGACTACTACGCCGATTCCGCACGATGGCTTGAGAGCCGCATCGACGCGGCTGCCGCTGCCGGCTCGGGAACCTTTGACGGCATCGTGCTGGGGGTCCGCTCGGTTCTCGATACCGTCTCGCTGGCGCTGATGGGGACACCCTGGCCGGTGGTCATGATCGTGATCTGCGTGATCGCCTGGCGTTCTGCGGGGTCCCGTGTGGCCATCTTTACGGCGGCAGCGCTCGCCTACATCGCCTTCCTTGGTTACTGGGAAATTGCGATGGAAACTGTTGCGCTCGTCGGCGCTGCGGTGGTGCTGTGCGTCGTCATCGGCATTCCGCTCGGCATCTGGTTTGGAAAGTCGCAGCGCGCCTACAAGTTCGCTGAGCCGGTGCTCGACTTGATGCAGACCTTGCCGGCCTTCGTCTACCTCATTCCAATCATCGCCTTCTTTGGAACCGGCAACCCGCCGGGCATCCTCGCGACCATCATCTTTGGCATGCCGCCGGTCGTGCGCCTTACGGCGCTCGGCGTCCGCGGGGTTCCCGACAGCATCAAGGAAGCGGCGTCCGCCTTCGGCGCGTCAGGCCGCCAGATCCTGCGCGATGTCGAAATTCCATTGGCCTTGCCATCCATCATGACCGGCGTGAACCAAACCATCCTGATGTGTTTGTCGATGGTGGTGATCATCTCACTTATCGGCGGCGGCGGCCTCGGTCAGGTTATCCTTGAGGCGCTGCAGTTCGCGGCCAAGGGACCCGGCCTCCTGGGCGGCTTCGCCATTCTTTTTGTCGCCATGGTCATCGACCGGATCGTCCAAGGAGCCTTCCGTCGCTCCGATCTCAAGAACTAGGAACTCTCGCTTCAATGCCCGTTACCTATCTCAAGAAGGCGGCAAAGACCGCCGAAAGCGATCAGCATGACGTCCAGGCAATCGTGCAGGAGATGCTGACCAACATCGAAGTGGGTGGCGACGAAGCAGCGGCGGAGTATTGCCGCAAGCTTGACCGCTGGGAGGGCCCGATCCTTGTCGACCGCAAGGCGATCGATGCCGCGCAGGACAAGGTACCCCAACAGCTGAAGGCAGACATTCAGTTCGCGCACGACAACGTGCGCCGCTTTGCCGAAGCGCAGCGTGAGACAATTGGCGAGACGACCATCGAAGTGGTGCCAGGCTTGCTTGCCGGGCAACGGCAGATCCCAGTCTCGGCAGCTGGCTGCTACGTGCCAGGCGGCCGCTACAGCCACATTGCCTCAGCTATCATGACCATCACGACGGCGCGAGTCGCGGGCGTGCCCCACATTGCAGCCTGTTCACCGCCCAAGCCGGGTGAGGGGATTCCGCCTGCCGTCCTCTACACGATGGACCTCTGCGGGGCGGACACGATCCTCAACATGGGCGGCGTGCAAGGCATCGCGGCGATGACCTTTGGACTCTACGGCCTTCCGCAGGCCGACATTCTGGTTGGCCCTGGCAACCAATATGTAGCCGAAGCCAAGCGCCTGCTTTTCGGACGGGTGGGCATCGATATGTTCGCTGGGCCCACCGATTCCATGGTGATTGCGGACGCGACCGCAGACCCGAAGATCGTGGCGTGGGACCTCGTCGGACAGGCGGAGCATGGCTACAACTCCCCGGTTTGGCTGGTGACAGACCGCGAGTCCTTTGGCCGCGAGGTGATGGATATTGTCCCGCAGCTCATTCCCCAATTGCCCGAAACGAACGCCAAGAACGCCGAGGCGGCGTGGCGCGATTATGCCGAGATCATCGTCTGTGCTGACCGTGAGGAGATGGCGGCCCTGTCCGACCGCTACGCACCAGAGCATCTGCATGTGCAATGTGCTGATCTTGATTGGTGGCTGGGCCGCTTGTCGGCCTATGGCTCTTTGTTCCTCGGTGAAGAAACGACGGTGGCTTTCGGTGATAAGGCAGCCGGTCCGAACCACGTGCTGCCGACATCGGGTGCTGCGCGCTATACCGGCGGCCTTTCAGTCCATAAGTATATGAAGACCGTCACCTGGCAGCGCGCAACGCGGGAGGGCGCGCGCCCGGTTGCAGAGGCGACCGCGCGCATCTCACGCCTTGAAGGGATGGAAGGCCATGCGCGCACGGCTGACATCCGTCTTGAAAAGTATTTTCCAAACGAAGCTTTTGACCTGAAAGTAACGGGGTAACAGCTCCAACGTGCTTCCCATTTTTGAGCCTTTACGCGCTGGCTATCGCGGCCTAGCGCTGGCGGTGACCATTGCGCTGTGCGCGGGGTTTCTCTCCGAGCACTACGGCGCGCCGGTGATGCTGTTTGCCTTGCTGATCGGCATGGCGTTCAATTTCCTTGCCGATCACCCCCAATGCGCTGCTGGCGTGACCTTCTCATCCAAGACCCTGCTGCGCATGGGCGTGGCGCTGTTGGGATTTCGCCTCAGCCTTGGCGATGTGGCCGAACAAGGGTGGCTTCCGGTCATCGTCATCATCGCGCTTGTCGCGCTGACGATGGGCAGCGGTGCTTTCCTCGCGCCCTTGTTCAAACGCAAGCTGGCTCTCGGCTTTCTGACAGGCGGAGCAACAGCCATTTGCGGCGCGTCTGCCGCTCTAGCGATCTCCGCAGTTATGCCAAAACACGATGGTCTAGAGCGCAATACACTTTTTACGGTTGTTGCTGTGACAACGCTGAGCACCATCGCCATGGTGCTGTATCCCGCCCTGTTCGCCCTGCTTGGCTTTGACGACAATCAGGCCGGCTTTCTCATCGGCGCTACCATTCACGACGTCGCGCAGGTTGTCGGCGCTGGCTTCTCGATCAGCGATCAGGCCGGGACCATTGCCACGCTCACCAAGCTGCAACGCGTCTTGCTCCTGCCTGTCGTCATTCTGGTCATCTTGTTTGTCACCCGCCAAACCGATGGCGAGCGGGTGGGCATACCGCCATTTGTGATCTGCTTCGTGGCCTTCATGCTGATCAACTCAACAGGGTATCTACCGGAAGCCTTTGTGGCTCTGATGGTGGAGTTGAGCCGCTGGATGCTGGTGACGGCCATCGCGGCCTTGGGCATCAAGACCTCGCTGGGGGCGATGTTGAGCCTTGGGGGGCAGCATATCGCGCTTGTGGTTGTTCAGACCCTTTTGCTTCTCCTGGCAGCAATCGGTGCGATGTTGCTTGTTCTTTGACGTTCCTAAAGGGTTGCTTCAGGAGCGGGATGGTCCACGTCTCAGAGTCTCGCGCGCTGGATGGGAGTGGAACGCCTCCGGGTCGTACTCGGGCGGCTCACTTCCCGCCATACTCGCTTGAGTAAGCGGCTGCGCCTGGTGTGACCGCTCTGGCTGAGCGCTTGAAGGCCCCGTTACGTTTCGGTTGTAGATTAACGCCAAGACAGCAACTCGTCGGGACCGGGATCATGGTGTTGTCAGAGCCCGGACCAGACGCAGGACCACATCGACATCGAAGCGGCCAGGAAGCGTGAGGCGATGCCCGGACGATAACGTGATCTGGACCTGTCACAGTTTGATGCCGCCCCGGTTTCTCATTTAGGCGGCCTGGGCCTCGAAGGCCAAGGGGCTTTTCCA
>JBCBSF010000098.1:0-20167 GCA_039819325.1 Pseudomonadota bacterium
GCACTGGAAAAGCGCGGCGGGGCCTCTGCCCAGCGTCTCCTGACGGATATGAGCCGATGATCGCCTGGGCCGCGCCGGCCGTGGCGCTGGCGGCCATTCTGGCCTCGCTGCACCATGGCATCGTCACCAAACGCGATCCCGGCCCGCCTGCTGCAGGCGCCAGCGCACCACCCTTGGACAAGTCCTTTCCCTTGCGCCCCTATCCGGCGCTGGAGACGCTGCGCGGCAACGACGTGCTGCGCGACTACTTCGGCGCGGACTACATCGATGCCTATGTCGCCACCAAGTCGGCGGAGATGGAGGCCTTTTACGAGGAGCTATCGCCAACCGAGTATGCCTGGTATCTCCAAGCCGATTGAGCACCCGAAGAGGAGCCTTGCCGTATGTTTGCTATCCAGCATCGCCTTGGCCTGCTGTCGTCGCTGACAGCCCTGGCTCTCCTCTTTCATCCCGCACCGGCAGTTGCCCAGTCTGAAGAGGGAACGGCGACGACGCGTGGCCAGCAGCTGATCGGCTGTGCGCGCGGTGAGAACCTAGAGGTGCGGGCGCAGGACTGCAGCGCGCTCATTGAGTCCGGTGCGGCCCAAGGCAAGACCCTGGCGCTCATCTACCTCAACCGGGCCAACGCGCTGGACCGGCTGGGCAAGGAGGCCGAGGCGCTTGCCGACTACGCCGAGGCGCTGAAACTCGATCCCGGCAATGCCTCGGTCTACTTCAACCGCGCGATCGCCTATGAGCGGCAGAGGAAGCCTAAGCTTGCCCTCGCAGACTACGGCCGGGCGATCGAGGCCGATCCCAAGTACGCCGAGGCCTATGTGAACCGTGCCGCCTTGCTGATCAGCGGCGGCGAGGCGGAGGCCGCCTTGAAGGACCTGAACACGGCGGCGGTTCTGACGCCTAACGCGCCTCTGGTCTACCAGAATCGCGGCAACGCCTATGAGGCGCTGAAGGATCACCAGAAAGCGCTGGACGACTACGACCGAGCCCTGCGTCTGGAGCCGAAGAGCGCCGGGCTGCTCTACAGCAAGGGCGTGGCCTTGATGGAACTGGGCCGCGACGACGAGGCCGTGACCGCGTTCGACCAAGCGCTGGCGATGAATCCGAAGCTGCTGCCGGCGCGCCAAACGCGGGGGATTGTCCGCTTCCAGAAAGGCGAATGGCAAAAGGCGCGCGTCGACTTCACCGCGGTGCTGGCCGGCGAACCGAAGAACCGCATCGCGTTGACCGGCTTGGCCAATATCTCAATGCGCGACAAGCAGTGGCAACAGGCTGTGGGCTTCTTGGACCGTCTGCTGGCCGAGGCGCCGGACGATGGGCCGGCCTTCAACGACCGCGCCTGGAGCTATTTTAACCTGGGTGAACTGGACAAGGCTGAGCAGGACATCACCAAGGCGCTGCGCCTCTCGCCCGGCAACGGCCATATCGAAGATACCCAGGGCTGGATCCTCTGCCGCAAGGGAGAGACGGCTGGCGCGGAGGCTGCTTTCAGCAAAGCCCTCTCTCTGGGCGCCCCGGATGCGCGCGGCTTCCAGCGCCGGCTCCAGGCCGCCGGCTATTACACCGGCGCCATTGATGGTGCCTTCGGGCGCGGCTCTCGCGCGGCGCTTACTGCCTGGGTCGGCGATAAGTGCCCAGAGGCCAAGCCAGCGGAGCAGGACGGGTGAGTGGGCCAGACGCTGCTAGGAGTGTCTTGGACTTCTGGTTTGCCCCAGAGAACGAGCGGCTGTGGTTCAAGCGGGACGATGCTTTCGACCAGCGCTGTGCCAAGGCCCTAGGCGACTTACAGAAGCAAGCCGCGACGGGCGCCCTAACCGCCTGGCAAGAGACGCCCGAGGGCTGCCTGGCGCTGATCCTTCTGCTGGATCAAGCCTCCCGCAATCTCTTCCGTGGCGGTCCGCAAGCCTTCGCCAACGACCCGGCCGCTGTGGCTCTGGCCAGGCGGATGGTCCAGCGCGGCTGGGATCTGCGGCTGGCGCCCGACCAACGCGTCTTCGTCTACCTGCCCTTCGAGCACAGTGAAGACCTCTGTGACCAATACCTCTCCGTCGCCCTCATCGGCGCGCTCCCGGACCTGGACTACAAGCCCTGGGCGGTGGCGCACCTTGAGATTATTGAACGCTTCGGCCGCTTCCCGCACCGCAACGCGGCGCTTGGCCGGGAGTCGACGCCAGAAGAACAAGCCTATCTAGATGAACCAGGCAGCGGATTCTGAGGCTCTTCTGCTCAAGGGACTAGGATAGCCGCCGCCGCAGGCTTGGTGACCAGCCGGCTTCGAAGACGCGCTCGCCACGCCACCTGGCCGTCAGGCGTCCGCTCAAGTGAAACTGCGCTGCGTCGGCGGTGATCTCTGCACGGCTCTCGATCACCGCGGCCCCGTCTGGCCGCTCGAAGCGCAGGGAATGGGTAAAGCTGCTGCTGGCGCTGGTCGGGTCATCCTTCTGGATGCCGTGGCGAGCAGCCGTCTCATAGCGGAAGGTCGTGGCCGTGGCGGGGATGAACTGCGCGACGGGCTCTTGATGCCAGCCGTCGATACGATAGCCGTCCGCCGTTTCGACGAAGCGGCGCAGCTGGCCTTGGGCGATCGTCTGCTGCCGCGAGGGTCGGAGGTCTGGTGCTCCAAAGGCCGGTACCAGCGGCGCAGCAGCAGCGGCGAGGCAGGGAAGCTGCAAACGGCACTCCGCCAGAGAGAGCGTCAGCTGCGTCCGCTCTGGCGCTGGCCAAGCGAGGGGCCAGTAGGAGGCCGAGACGGCGAGGCGGATGCGGTTGCCGGCAGCAAAGCGGTGCGCCTTGGTCGGAAAGCGTACCTGCGCAGCTCGCCAAGCGCCTGGCTCCAGGGGTAAGCCAGCCTCAAAGGAGTCTTCCAAGGCCAGGTTGCGCAAGGCCAGGGCGATCCGGGCCACACTGCCGTCCGGCCTGACCTCCGATAGGCGGAGCGCGACCTGGGCCAAGGGCTTGTCGGAGCGGATGACGAGATCTGCTGCCGCTGCGCCCAGCAAGCTGACGTCTTGGGTTAGGGGCGGGCCATCAAAGACCAACGAGCGGGCATCGTCTTCCGCTTGGTCGGTCGGCAGGCCACCGAAGCGGCCGAAGTAGCCGCTGTCGCCGCCAGCGCTGCCGACTCGCAGGTCGTAAGGGATTTCGGCCTCCCCCTTGGCTTGGCTTGACGTGTCGCTCAAGCCCTTAGGCGTGGGGTAGAGCGTCTCCACACGCGTGGTGTCGCTGGCCTTGCTGTCGAGTGCAATCCATTGGCCCTGGCGCTGATCGATGATCGCTGCCGGTGGGTCGAATTCGCTGAGCCACAGCCGCAGGCGCGGCCAGGATGGCGCATCGTTAGGACCGTGCAGCCAGTGGTCCCACCAGTCCAGGGCCACGCCTTGAAAGTCCATCCCTGGACCAGGGTGGCCTTGGTCCGGGTAGTGATGCCCCCAGGGGCCGACGATCCCCCAGACCTGCGCCTCCTTCATCTCGACGAGAGACATGACGGAGTTGGAGTAGCGGTCGGACCAGCCGCCGACGGCCAGCACCGGGCAGGAGAGGCGCTCCGCCTGGCGGGTGACCGAGCCCCACTGCCAGTAGGGGCTGCGCTCCTCTTCACGCACCCAGGTCTCCAGCGGCCAGGTCAGACGCTCCAGCCGGTGATGCCAGGTCTCGTACCAAGCCTCGCCCAGGTTGGCGGCATCAGGCGGGGAGGCCAGGATGGCTGGCAAGGTGGCGCCCCACTCGATGGAATCGGTGATCAGCAGCCCGCCCTTGTGATGGATGTCGTCTTCGTAGCGGTCGTGGGTGGCGCAGACGGCGACGATGGCCTTCAGGGCTGGCGGAGCATCAATGGCAGCCTGCAGGCTGGCGGTACCGCCCCAGGAGGTACCCATCATCCCGACCCTGCCGTTGCACCAGGGCTGCTCGGCGATCCAGCCGATGACGTGGCGCGCGTCGTCCAACTCGTGCGGGCTGTACATGTCGGGCATGACGCCCTCGCTGTCGCCGGAGCCGCGCATGTCGACCCTGAGTGCTGCGTAGCCCGCTGCCGCAAAGCGCGGATGGTTCCGCTCGTCGCGGGAGCGGACCATGTCGCCCTTGCGGTAGGGGATGTACTCGAAGATCGCCGGCACTGGCTCTAGCGGCGCGCCGGCTGGCAGCCACAAGCGGGCTGCCAGCCGGGTGCCGTCCGGCATGGGGATCCAGAGGTGCTCGGTCTCCTCGACCCCAACCGCCTGGCTGGAGGCGCTATCCATCGGGCGTGAGCCTTAGGTCTTGAACCACCAGCGGCGCGGCAGGCGGCTGTCGTCAACGCGGCGGCTGCTGCCGACTGCGCCGTGACCCAGCTTGTCGCTCTGCCCGATCAGGATGTTGGCGAAGGCCAGCACGATCAGTCCGCCCTCGTCATAGAGCAGGCGCTGGGCCTCGTAGTACATCTGCTGCCGCTTGTCCTGATCGGCTTCGCGCCTGGCATCGACCAAGAGCTTGTCGAAGGTCGCATTCTTGAAGTAGGTCGAGTTCCAGGGCGAATCGGAGGTGTAGGTGGAGCTCAGCATCCAATCCACCGTCGGGCGGCCGTTCCAATAGACCGCACACCAGGGCGCCTTCAGCCAGACGTCGGTCCAGTAGCCGTCGGCCGGGCGGCGATCGACCTCCACGTCGATGCCGATCGGCGCCATGCTCTCCTTCATCAAGACGCCGACGTCCACGGCCCCGTCGAAGGCCCCGTCGCTGGTGGAGAAGACCAGGTTGATCTGCTCGAGCCCGGCCTTCTTCAGATAGTCCTTAGCCCGGTCGGGGTCGTACTCGCGCTGCGGCAGGTCCGCGTTGAAGAACTGCTGCTTGCTGCTGATCGGGATGTCGTTACCGATGCTGCCATAGCCGCCCAGCACCTTGTCGACGATCTCTTGGCGCTTCACGCCGTATTTCACCGCCATACGCAGATTGTGGTCGGTGAAGGGGTCGACGTCGGTGCGCATGTCGGTGGTGTAGTGCTGGGTGCCCGGCACCTCCACCATGGTGAAGCCGGGCGCGTTCGCCAGCCGGCGCGCCACGCTGATGTCCGGCGAGCCGATGGCATCCAGCGAGCCAGAGAGCAGACCGGTAACCCGGGCGCCGGAATCGGCGACGTTCAGGATTTCCACCTCCTCGAAGTGACCCTGGTCGTCCCGGTAAAAGTTCTCGAACTTGCGGCCAAGGTAGCGCTGTCCGGCCTCGAAGTTCTCCAGCTTGTAGGGGCCGGTGCCCATGCCGGCGTTCCAGTCGTTGTTCTCCGCCTGGCCGATGATGAGGCCGAAGGAGGAGAGGTGAGCCGGCAGGTCGAAGTTCACCTCGCGCTGCTTCATGAAGACCTGGTGCGGGCCGTCGGCACGCAGCTCCTCCAGGTTTTCGACGATCTGCTTGCCCTCGGCGAACTTGGTGTTTTCAGTGGCATGCTGCTTCAGCGACCAGACCACGTCTTCGGCGGTGACGGGCTTGCCGTCATGGAATTCCGCTCCCTGGCGCAGCTTGAAGACCCAAGTGCCGTCTGGGTTGCTCTCCCAGCTCTCCGCCAGGCTGGGCTGCGGTGCGCCGTCCGGCCCCATTTCGGTCAAGGTGTCGAAGGTGGAGAGGATCGAGAGCGTGACATGATCCGCACCCAGTGCCTGCAACGGCACGAAGGTGTCGGTCACGCTGCCGCCATCGGCACCCAGGCGCAGATGACCGCCCTTTGCCGGCGTCTCGGCGCGCAGGCTACCCAAGGGCAGGCCCGACAGCGCGCCAGTGGCGCCCAGCGCTGCACCACCGGCCAAGACCTGCCGTCGCGATAGATTGGAAAGGGCCAGAGGGCTCCGCTCTGCTGGCTTCTTCGTCATGCTCTGCTCTCCCGTCTCAGCCTCATCTGTCCCCCTTTCGGGGACATTCGATGATGGAGCTTGGCATGACTAATCCTTTCAGAAAAGAATTTATTCCAAGAATTCCTATATCCAGGGAAGGCTTGGCCCGGGGCGGAGGCTTCGGATAAGCCTAGGGCGTCATGAAGAAGGTTTCTCTCCGGCCAGATACGCTCAAGGCAGGCGACAGCGATGCCGGCACCCAGCGGCTTGACCCGACGCCCTCCTTTGGCGGCGAGGTGCGCCAGCTGCGTAAGGTGCGCGGGCTTACCTTGAAGCAGCTCAGTGCCGCCAGCGGCGTGTCGCTCAGCCACCTGAGTGCGATAGAGCGCAATGCGACCAAGCCCTCGCTGGATGTGATCGAGGCGGTGGCCGCCGCGCTCTCCATCACGCCCGACTGGTTCTTCGCGCGGCGCAGTGGCGAGGGCCCGCGGGAGCGCGCCTATGTCGTGCGCGAGGAAGAGCGGCGGAACCTCAACGCGCTTTACGGCCAGAGCGCCAAGGAACTGGGCTATGCGGACCGTCTGCTCTCCAGCTCCATCGGCGGCAATTTCTACATGGGGATTGCCCACTACGCCCCCGGCGAACCCGGCAGTGACGAGTCACTGATCTCCTTTGAGGGTGAGCAGCATGGCGTTCTGATCGAAGGGGAAGTGGAACTGCGGCTGGATGCGGAGGTCCTGACCCTGCGGGCCGGTGACAGCTACAGCCTGCCGGCCTCGATCCCGCATCGGGTGATCAATCGCAGCAGCAAGCCGGCGGTGCTGATCTGGGCCGTGGCACCGGTGGTGCTGCCGCTGGAGGTCACCGGCAACGCCGCAAAGGAACGCCGCGGCTCAAACCTTGAGCCGCGGCCAAACAGCGAAGCGCCGTCACGAAGGGGCCCGTGACGACGCTTCATCCAAGGGAAGGCTAAGGAGGGGGGAGGTCTAGCCCGACCCCTGGAGCACAAGGCTCATGGGGGGAATGATGCCTTGCGATTTAGGTATTGCGAGCTACGGCAAGATCACTTCATTGATCACGTGGATCACGCCGTTGCTGGTCAGGATGTCGGCCTGGATGACCTGTGCATTGTCCACCATGACGGCGCTGCCGGTGGCGTCGATGTCGACGGTGGAGCCCTGAACGGTGGCGACTTCCAGCTGGTTTCCGACCAGGTCACTGGACAGAACCTCTCCGGGGATTACGTGATAGGTGAGAACGGCCACCAGCTGGTCTTTGTTCTCAGGCAGCAGCAGGCTCTCGACAGTGCCTGGCGGCAGCTTGTTGAAGGCGTCATCGGTCGGCGCGAAGACGGTGAAGGGTCCCGGGCTCTTCAAGGTGTCGACCAGGTCGGCGGCCTGCACGGCGGCCACCAGGGTGTTGAAGGAACCGGCGGCAACCGCGGTGTCGACGATGTCCATCTGGGCCGCAGGGGCGGGCGAGGATGCGGTCGTGCTGCGCTGCTGAGAGGCACAGCCGGCGGCGAAAACGACAAGCGCCAGAGCGGCGACGAGGGGCTTGAACATAGAAGGCACTCCACGGTTGTTGTGGGATTTCTTTCCCGTTGGTGTGGGATTTTTTCCCACGGAACGAGTCGTGAGGTAGTGATCCCTTCCCCCTTTCGTCAAGACATTTTTGTGGAAATTTTTCCCACACCCCGCTAGATAGTCTTCATGACGACTGAACCGACTGCCGCGGAGGAGCTGAACCCCGCTGCCTTGAAGGCGCTTCTGCGGCCCCTCGTAAAGCTCTTGATCTCGAAAGGCCTTCCGGCACCGGCACTCTATGATCTGGTGAAGGAGATCTATGTGGAGGTAGCGGCCGAGGCCTTCCGGCTGGATGGCGCGCCGCCGACGGATAGCCGTGTCTCCATGCTGACCGGCATTCACCGCAAATCCGTGCGCTCTCTTCGGCAGGCGGAGGCGCCGGATGACGGCGGCTTGGCGCGGCGGGTCTCTGTACTCTCGACCGTGGTTGGGCGCTGGCTCGCCGATCCGGAGCTTTGTGATGCCGAGGGGCAGCCCATGAGCCTGCCGCGCCACGCCGAGACCGGTCCCTCTTTCGACAGGCTGGTCGAAGCCGTCAGCCGCGACGTCCGCCCGCGCACGGTCTTGGAC
This sequence comes from Pseudomonadota bacterium, assembly GCA_039819325.1. Lineage (GTDB taxonomy): Bacteria > Pseudomonadota > Alphaproteobacteria > Kiloniellales > JACOMY01 > JACOMY01. The sequence continues at coordinate 7,952 of JBCBSF010000098.1, forward strand.
GAGCTGCAGCGGCGCGGCGCTGTCCGCTTGGACCCTGATGAGCGGGTGACGCTCTTGGGCGAGGCCCTGCTGCCCAGCGATGCGGAGGCGGAGCGGATGCACTTCCTGGCCCGCAATCTGACCGACCATCTGGCAGCAGCCGTGGCCAACGTGCTGCGGGAGGAAGGGCCGCCGCCCTTCCTCGAACGCGCGATCTTCTATAACAATCTGCAGACGGAGTCGGTGGATGACCTTGAGGAGCGCGCGCGGGTGCTTTCCGCTGAGCTCTTGAACGATTTGAACCGCTTGGCCTTTGCCAAGCAGGCGGAAGACCGGGATCGCCCGGACAAGACAAGAAGCGCGAACGAGCGCTTCCGCTTCGGCGTCTTCTTCTACCGCGAGGACGAGGGCGAGGCGGAAACGACCGCAAACGGCGGAGGGGATGATGAGCGTCAAGACGACCAGACGTAGGCTCTTGTTCGGCCTTGGTGCCGTGCCTCTGATCCTTGCCGGCTGCCGGTCCGAGACGGAGGACAGGCCGCCCTTGACCACGGGCGGCCGGGCCGACCGTCCCGCGGAAGGGGGGATCGGCGGCACCGGGATCGTCGGCACCCTGCTGTCCGAAGGCCTCGGTCCCAACCGCCTTGCCATCAATGGTTTGCAGGTGATGGCGCCTGACGACTTGCAGGTCGCCGACGCGCTGGGCGTCAAGAGCCTGGCAGCGCTTCAGCCCGGTCATGCCGTGACCCTGGAGGCGGAGACGCTGGACGACGGCACCTTACTGGCGCGGGCGGCCACTCTGGTGCAGCCGCTCTCCGGTGAGATTGAGGCGGTGACCCCTGGCGGTTTCCAGGTCCTCGGCAACGAGGTGATCCTGGACCCAGGTGCCATCCTCTTGACCCAAGATGGACAGCCCCTGACCCCAACGATCGGCCAGCGGGTAGCGGTCTCTGGGCTCTGGCGTGATCAGTCCCGTGTGGTGGCGACGCGCGTGGACGAGCAGCCGGCCGATGCGGCCGATGTGATCGCTGCGGTGGTGCGCGAGGCCGAGTCCGGTGTGACCTTGGGCGGCGTGCCCCTCGTCTTGCCGCTGGGCGAACAGCCGCCGGCGGCGGGCAGCTATGCTACCGCGGTCGGGCGTTTAACCGGTGGCAGGCTGATGACCAGTCGCCTGGGTGCCGGTCGCTTCAGTGGCCTCGCCGGCCCGCTGACCCGCCTATCGGTAGAGGGCTATTTGGAGCCGGTCGCAGCGGCCCCCGGCTACATCGTGGCTGACTTGGGGCACAGCTTCGATCCGAAGGCCAAGCTGGCGCCCTTCGCCAAGGAACGCGCGCTCTTTACCGGACCCTATACCGGCGATTTCGCCGTGGCCTTCGCGCTGCCGCTGCCGGAGGCCGTCTCTGCTCGGACCACCCTCTTGGCGCAGGTGCAGGACGGCTTCGCTCCCGCCGATGCCAGTTCGACGCGTTAGGCTTCTACACGACCAGCTGCCTAGAAGAGGAAGGAGATCCGGCCGCTGCCGCCGTACTCCTGCTGATTGCCGGCCAGCAGGGCCTGGCCGCCAAGGCTGATCACGACCTGCTCGTGCAAGAGCAGGTTGAAGCCGAGAGACAGGTCCGCGAAGACGGGGCGTGCCTTGTCGGTGATCTCGAAGCTCGGCCCACCGCCGCCAGTGCCAAGGAAGGCCACGTCGGTGGCGCGTTCGCGCCCGCTGACGATCGCCAGCAGGCCGGCTGCCGCCGTCGCGTTCGCCTGCGCGCCGAAGATCTCGAAGCCGCTGCCGACTTCCAAGACGGGGTTGAGCGAGACCATGGTGGTGTTGAAACCCTCTACGTCCAGGCCGTAGTCGCCAGCGCCGCTCTCTGCGTAATCGCCTTGCCACTGATGGGTGACGCCCAGATCGAACTGGGGATTGAGGTAGATTTCCTCCGTCACGTCGAAGACATGGGCGACGCGCGCGTGTCCGCCGACCCAGTTAACGTTCGGTGAGGAATCGGCAGTCACATTGCCGCCTGGGGTGAAGACTTCGCGCGATGCGTCGTAGCTGCCGACGCCGCCGGAAAGCGATAGGGAGAGGGTGGTGGCCTGGATCTCCTTCTTGGCCGCGATGCCGCCTTGGAAACGTGAGCCATCAGCGCTGAAGCGGCTGTTGGAGAGGTTGCTGTCCTCATAGCCGAAGGCGCCACCTAGGAAGAAGCCATCGGCCAGCGCCATCTGGCCGCCGAGCGACACGCCGACATAGGTCTCGTCATAGTCCACCGTGTCGCCGTCACGCTGGCGGTCGACGCCACCGCCACCGACCTGCAGCCAGACGCAGCTGCCTTCCTGGGTGAAGACCGCCTGCCGCCCTTCACCGCGCCGCGGGCAGGATTGTAGGGCATTGGCAAAGCGCTGGGAGGAGAAGAAGGCCGCATCGGCCGGGGCGAAGATCTCAGCCGGGGCCAAGCGGTCGTAGATGTCGACCAGCTCTGAGACCTCTTCGACCGCCAGAAGGCCATCGACCAGGTCGTTGACGAAGGCCACCTCCTCGGTGCCGGCGGCTAGGTCCGCTTGGCGCAAGGCGATGAGTTCGTCGATGTGGTCGCCCAGGTTGCTGTGCCGTTCGCCGACTCGCTCCGCTGTCGCTCCAGACACCTTGGCCTGTGCTGCCTCGCTGCCATCCCAGGGCGAATAGTCGACCTCATAGGTCAAGATGACCTGGTCAGGCCCATTTGCCGGCATCTCGCGACTGATCGCGTAGGTGATCACCGCCGTGCTCTCGACCGAAAGGCTCACCGTGCCTAAGGGGTTATCTGAGCTAAGGATCACCCGCTCTTCGATCTGCGCGTTCGTCGGTAGGGAATCGACCGGGTTGGGCAGAACCCTTCCGGCCAGGCTGCTGGTCGTGAGGCCGCCGCCAAAGATGATGAGATCGTTGCCGCCAGCGAAGGCGTAGTCCACCTGCAAGGTGCCGCTGCCGTTCTGGGTGAGTGCTCCGGTAAACTCCGTGGTACCGACTGTCCCGACCGTTCCGGCTGACATTGTCCCGTTGTTTTCCAGGGTACCGAGGAAGCCCAGATTGGCCTCTCCCCCCATCCCATAGCTGGCGCCCGACGCGTTCACGAAGATGGTTTCAGGAAGTGCACTGGATTCCGGGATCGTGATCTGGCCTTCGAGGAGGCCATTGTTTCGGATGGTGAGATCAGCGCCGCCATTGGTGCGGATCACAAAGCTATCTATGGCGCTGCTGCCGTTGCGCAGCGTGCCGTTGTTCGTGATCTTGTTCTCGTTACCGTCCAAGAGGCCAATGGTCTCCGCCCCCTCGCTACCGGTCGCGACGGTCACGCCCTCGGCGATGGTGATGGCGATGGTGCCATTGCCGCTGGCGTCCGCGGCCTCGCTCTGCGCCAGGATCGCGCGGCCGTCCTTGCCGCTGGCGGTGACGTCGCCTTGCAGATCCAACGTGATGTCACCGCTGGTGTCGCCGGACCCCGTGCCGCCGACCGATTGGGCGAAGATGCCATGCGCGCCTTCGCCGGACACTCGGATGCCGCTGGTGTTGCCTTCGTCGATGGTGATCTTGATGTCACCACCGCTGCCGGCATCGCCGACGTTACCGGCGAAGTTGTTGATCGGCTCGCTGCCGAGGAAGCCCGAGACGCCCAGCACGCCGCCTGAGCCGCCGACCGACTGTGCGACGATACCGTGGGCGAGCGCGCCGCTTGTCGCGACGCTGTGGATATCCAGTGTGATGTCGCCGCCGTCACCACCACTGCCGGCGTCCAGCTGCACGCCGACGCCAGCACCGATGTTGAGATCGGCCCAGGCGTCGGAGAAGCCTTTCTCTATATCGCCGGCCGTGCCGCCGCCGCCGCCGACCGACTGCGCGAAGAGGCCGACGGCGCCGTCACCGCTCGTTTCGATTTGAGAGCCTTGCGAGGTATCGACGGAGATGTCGCCACCATCGCCGCCGCCGCTGCCGCGACCGCCGACGGTAGCAGCCGCCCAAAAGCCGCTGGACCCCGCCGCACCATTGCCGCCACCGCCGCCGACCGATTGCGCGTGTATGCCATAGGCATGATCGCCGCTGGTCGAGAGCTTGGTGAGAAAACCGGTGGAGATGCTGACCGCACTGCCATCGCCGGCAGCGCCACCGGCGCCGCCGACCGAGACATCCACATCGGTAAACTCGGGAATGAAGGTGAAATTGCCCGGCAGGTTGGCGATGGAGTTGGCCGTCTCGTTGGTCGTCCAGCCGGTGATACCCAGCGCGCCCTCGCCGCCATTGCCGCCACCGCCGCCAATGGAATGGCCGACGACGGCGTGGCTGAGCGCGCCCTCCGTGGTGATGCTGTTGGAGAGCTTCAGGTTGACCTCGCCACCCTTGCCGGCAGCACCACCGGACCCGCCGACCACGACGCTGCTGGAGACCGTGACGTCCGTGCTCTCGTCCTCGTCGCCCTCCTCCGCTTGGCAGACGTAGCCGGTGCCACCGCTCAGCGCATTGCAGATGCCGTCGAAGCTGAAGGAGGTCGCAGACGCAGTCCCGCCGTCGCCGCCGCCGCCGCCGACGCTCAAGGCATAGACGCCCTTGGCGCTGTCGCCCTTGGTGGTGATGTCACCACCTGCCAGATCGACCGTGACCATATCGCCGTCGCCGCCGCTGCCGCCCGAGCCGCCAACCGAGACAGAGAGCGAGGCATCCAAGCTGGAGCCACTGTCGTCCTCTGCCACGTCGGAGGAGGGGAGGGGCTGCAGGTTGATGCTGGCCGCCGTGCCGCCTTGCCCGCCGCCACCGCCGACGCTCAAAGCCAGCACGCCGTGTGAACCCCCTGCCCCTGTGGTGATGTCCAGGGCAACCGGATAGGTGACCGAGACCGCGCCGGCGTCCTGGCCGCTGCCGCCAGTGCCGCCGACATCGACGTCCACAGTGGCGTTGCTGCCCCGCGCTGCCGTCGCGAGCAGGGTGTAGACCGAGCCGCCGCTGCCGCCCATGCCGCCGACCGACTGCGCAATAATGCCAGGAGAGAGAAAGCCGCTCGTGGTGATGCTGGATTGAGAGCCAATGGGGCCAGCGTTAAAGCTCGCACTGCCGGCGCTCCCACCCAGGCCACCGTTGCCGCCGATGGCGACGTTCACGTCGGCTGAGGCAGTCTGAGACAAGGTGGCGTTGCCGGTATAGACATTGCCGCCGTTGCCGCCGCCGCCGCCGACCGACTGGACCAGAACGCCGGGCGCGAAGATGTTGCCGGTCTCGACGCTGCTGTCGCGCAGCACCACAGAGGCATCGCCGGCGCTACCGCCACCGCCACCACTGCCACCGATGCTCAAGCCCGCCTCGCCGGAGACCTTGCCGGCGGTGATGCTTGCCTCGGCCGCAAAGCCGCCGTTGCCACCGGCACCACCGATCGACTGGGAGAGTACGCCGACCGCATTGTGACCCTCGGTCTTGACGGTGGCGCCTGGTAGGCTGACGGAGACGGTACCGCCGGTGCCGCCCGCGGCACCATCGCCGCCGATGGTGAGGCTCAGGTCGCCGACCGCCAAGGCATCGGCGGTGATCGATCCTTTGGCGCTGCCGCCGCTGCCGCCGACCGACTGGGCGGTGACCGCGTTGGAAAAGCTGCCTGTCGTGCTGAGTGTGGGCGCTATGCCGGAAACGGTGACATCACCGGCGGAGCCGGCCGAGCCACCCTTGCCGCCAACGGACATGCTCGACGCGCCGCCAACGATGCCCGCACCAGCGCCGACATAGCCGGAATGACCGCCGCCCCGGGCGATGCTGGAGGCCAGAACGCCTTCGGCATTGTCCCCTTTGGTGGTGACCGTGCCGGTGATCCCAAGATCCACCTCCACCTTGCCGCCGTCGCCGCTGTTGCCGCCCTGGCCGCCGACCGCGAAGTCGGCCGGCGTGCTGATCCCGCTACCGGAGACGCTGATGCCACTGTCGCCGCCACCACCGCCGATGGAGGTGGCGAGAATGCCGGTGGCATTGTTGCCGGCTGTCTGGATGGCCCCACCGAGAGAGACCGAGACAGCCCCGCCGTCGCCGGCATCGCCGCCCGCCCCGCCGACCGTCACGTCGGCGGTAACACCGGAGAAGGCATCGAAGGCGCCGCTGAAGTGAGAGGAGCCGCCGCCGCCGCCAATGCTGCTGGCGGCCACACCCAGCGCGTTGGCGCCGGTCGTCGAGATGTCGCGCGCCGTCACTGTGACCGCAGCCCCATCGCCGCCCGAGCCGCCGGCCCCGCCCAAGGCCACGTTCGCATTGAAGTCGAGAGCGACGTTGGAGGCCGCCGAGGCCGCGAGCGTGATCCCGGAATGACCGCCGCCGCCGCCGACCGACTGCGCCCGGATGCCAGAGGCGCCTTCGCCCTCGGTCGTCACCTGGCCTTCAGCATCGACCGTCACAGCGCCGCCTCGGCCGCCAGAGCCGCCGGCGCCACCGATGGTGACGTTGGCGCCTGAGCCAACGGCGGAGAAGGCGCCTGTCAAGCCGGAGGAGCCGCCACCACCGCCGACCGACTGGGCGAAGATGCCAATGGCCTCATCGCCTGTGGTCGCCAGAGAGGAGTCTTGGCTGACCTCCACCTTGCCGCCCGCCCCGCCGTCGCCGGCAGCACCGCCGAGACCCACGTCCGCGCTGAGCAGAGAAATGGCCCCTAAAGAGAGGGTGGTGCCGCCATGGCCGCCACCACCGCCCACAGACTGCGCCTGAATGCCGTAGGAGAGCTCTCCTCCGGTCTCAATCGCGCTGTCGACCGAGAGGGTAACCGCGCCGCCATCGCCGCCGCCGCCGCCCGTCCCGCCAATCGCCGGCGAGGCGGCGAGCACGGTGCCGAGGTTGCCGGAGACGCTGGTGCCGCCATGGCCGCCTCCGCCGCCAATGGACTGGGCGAAGACCGCTGCAGACTGATCCCCGGCGGTCGAGAGGCTCTGATTGCTGCTGGTCAGGTCGACCGTGCCGCCGGCACCGCCGCTGCCGCCAGAGCCGCCGATGGCGTAGGCGAAGTCGATGTTGTCGACCGTAGTGAGCGCAATAGCGGTTCCAGCCGAACCGCCGCCACCGCCGACTGACTGGGCATGGATGGCTGCTGCCTGCTCTCCCTTGGTGCTGACCGCCGTGTCGCTGGCGGAGAAGGTGACCGCGCCGCCCGCACCGGCCGTCCCGCCGTCGCCGCTGGTGCCCAGCGACACGGCAGCGATGAAGCTGGGCACGGTCACGCTGATGGCGCCGCCGCCGTGGCCGCCGCCCCCGCCGACCGACTGGAGGACAAGGCCGCGCGACCGGTCTCTCTGCGTGGTGATGGAGGACTGGCTGTTGCCCTCCTCTTGATAGGACACGCTGCCGCCAGATCCGCCATCGCCGCCGCGGCCACCGACTGCTTGTGCGTAGTTCGAGGAGACCGAGAGCGCGTTAGAACCATGGCCGCCGCCGCCGCCGATGGACTGCATGACCACCGCATCGGCGTCGCTGCCGTCCGTGATGATGCTGTAGGAGTCCGTCGCCTTGTTGACGATGCTGACACTGCCGCCCGCGCCGCCATCGCCGCCCGAACCGCCGATGGAGTTGAGGCCGTCGGTGCTGTGCGCGCTGCCACCGCCGCCGCCGACGCTAGAGGCCAGGATCGCCGTCGCCGAGCCGCCACGGGTGATGACGTTGGCGTTCAAATCGATCTCGACATCACCGCCGTCGCCGCCTGAGCCGGCCGAGCCGCCAAGCGCCCGGACACCGCCGACGCTGCCCGCAGAACCACCACCGCCGCCGACGGACTGCACCACAAGGGCGTCGGCGTTGAAGCCTTCGGTGTTCACGTCGCTCTGCGCAGTCTCGAAGGTCAGGGTGACCTTGCCACCGTCGCCGCCGGCGCTGCCGCTGCCGCCCAGCGCATCGATCCCATCGCCGCTGCTGCCGTGACCGCCACCGCCGCCGACGGACTGCACCTGAACGGCAACCGCCTCATCGCCCGTGGTGGAGATCGTGCTGCCGATCTCGAACTCAGTTGGCGCGATGGTCAGGCTAACCGTGCCGCCGGCGCCAGCGGATTGACTGCCGGCGCCATAGGCCTCGAAGCCCTCGGCCTTGCCGCCGGCCCCAGCGAAGCCGCCGACGCTCTGTACCAGCATGCCGAGGCCTTCCGTCTCGCCAACACCGATATTGCCCGCATAGGTGATGGTGACATCACCGCCTGGCCCCGATCCTGCGGCTGCACCACCGCTGCCACGCCCGGCCAGTGTGCGCCCCTCGCCGCCGTCACCGCCGGAGCCGCCGTAGCTCTGCGCGAAGAGCGCGATGTAGTTCCCGTCGGTCGACTGCGAACCGATATTGGCGAGAATGTTGGCATCGACAGAGCCGCCCGAACCGCCGGCACCGCCATCCCCGCCGCGCGCGCTGCCGATCAGCTCGGAATCGGCCTTGCCACCATCACCCCCGTCTCCGGCATTAGAGGCAAGCCGGATACCGATGCTGCCTTTGCCAATGCCGTTCATTGAGATGACAACCGGTTGCCTGCTGAGGCTCGATGCCGGCGGTCCAATCCGCACCGCCACCGCACCGCCATCGCCCCCCCGGCCACCAGCCCCAGCGTTGGCTTCGGCCGATACGCCAGTGTCGGCATTGCCTCCGTTACCGCCATCGCCGGCTTGACTAATGACCGATATCCCAGTGGCGAGGTCGGTGATCTGGACAAAGCCGGCGCTCATGGTGAAGCTGGCATCGCCGCCTGCCCCTCCTTGGCCTCCGTGGCCGCCATGGGCATTGCCGTTGTCGGTGACTCCGGAGGCACCATTGCCGCCATCGCCGCCGACCGCGAGCGCCTGCAGGGCCGGAAAGCAGCAAACACCGCTTGAGGTGAAGTTCACTGTCGCGTTGTCGATGATGACCCTGGCCTGCGCGCCGCTCCCACCCGTGCCGCCACTGCCGCCACGCACCGTTCCTGCGCTGGAGCGGGCATCGCCGCCGCCGCCGCCATCAGCCCCTTGCGAGAGCGCCAGCATGGCGTTGCCCCGGTTCGACTGCGTCGTCGTCGTGCCGGAGGTGAAGGTCAGCTGCGCCAGGTCACCGAAGCCACCAGACTGGCCAGACCCACCGGTCGCGTCTCCGGGCCTGAATTCTCCACCGGCGCTGCGTCCGCCCCCGCCGGTCCCACCCCGCGAAATCGCCGAGAGGCCGAGCAGCGGCGCATTCAGAGTGTTCTGTGTGATACCGAAGCTGCCACCGTCGAAGCTGAGTTCGGAGACGCCGGCGGAGATGCCGCTGCCGTCTTGCCCCAGGACTTGGATACTCAGGCCGCCCTCTATGTTGCTGGTCAGGTCGCGCGCGATCAGCGATTGATTGGGCAGGCCGAAGGTCTGGGCGCTGACATCCCCTGTACAGGTCACCACGTTGTTCGCGATGGTGCAGTCGGCCTCAGCCGGCGTGCTGCCTAAGGCGAGAAGGACCAGAGGAGAGGCGAGCGCAAGAGGAAGGCGCGTGTTCGATCCAAAGGGCATGGCGTGCTCCCCGACGGTTCCAGACCGAAGTCAACACCCGGTCGCTTAGAGAGCGCCGATCCCATCAGCTGCGTCGTTTAGAGAAGCGCCCCTCTCGTATAGGTTTCATTGACCCATTTTTGTCGGCAGCTGTCCACGGACCGAGTGTCGCAAAGAGAGGTGAAAGCAAGGCGACATGCGATGCCAAGAGCCAAGGCCTCGCCTCTCTATCTCGCCGCTTTGGCTGGCAAGCGCCGTTGCAGGGCCTCGACCAATCCGGCTGGTAAGATCCCCATCAGCTTCAGGCTAGCAACCAATGGCCAGGGGAAGGCAATCTGCGCGCGGTTGCGCGCCAGGCCCTTGGCGATGTGCCGGGCGGCGCGCTCGGTCTCCCAGAGGAAGGGCATGGGGAAGGCATTGCCGGCCGTCATGCGGCTCTTCACGAAGCCGGGGCAGATGACGCTCACGCCGACGCCGCCCGGTGCCAGCTGGGCGCGCAGGCCCTCACCCCAGACCTTCACCCAGGCCTTGGAGGCGCAATAGGCCGGCGCACCGGCAAGGCCGCGGAAGCCGGCCAGAGAGGCGACCAGGCCGATCTGACCCCGCCCGCGTGCCAGCATCAGCGGCAAGACCGGCTCGACAGTATTGCGGACCCCTAGCACGTTGGTCTCGAGGATCGCTTGGGTCTGCTCAATGCTCTCCGCCTGCAAAGCACCGCTTGGCTGGCCGCTGCCGCCGGAGATGCCGGCGTTGGCGATCACCAGGTCGAGCGGCTGCAAGGCCTCCGCCGACTCGATCACGCCCCGCATGGCCGCAGCATCGGTGACCGAGACACTGGCGGCTTGCACCATGGCGCCGTGCGCGCGGGCGGCCTCGGCCACCGCCTGCAAGCGCTCTTCCGCGCGCCCAGTCAGGGTCAAGGTTACCCCAGGCGCGGCGTAGAGCAGCGCCAGGGCCTCGCCGATGCCGCTGGAGGCGCCGGTGATGAGAAGGCTGCTCGCCCGCTTGACGCTCATGACGCTTCACTCCTGTTCTCTAGCTGCGCGCGGCCTTTGCTTGCTATAAGCGCGCTTTCCATCGCCTGTCAGCCTCCCCGCCATCGGAATCGCCCATGCCATCTGCAACCGCCCTGTCATCCATGACCGGTTTCGCCCGGGTCGAGGGCGGTATCGCTGGCCTCGCCTGGGTCTTCGAGGCCAAAAGCGTGAATGGCAAGAGCCTGGATCTTCGCTGCCGCTTCGCCAACGGGCTAGAGGGTCTGGAGCCGGCGCTGCGCCGGGCCGCCCAGCAACGCCTGCAGCGTGGCAACATCCAGCTGTCGCTCACCCTCGACAAGGTGGAAAGCGAGAGCCGCCTCGCCATCAATGAAGCCCAGCTGCAGTTCTACTGGGAGCGTGCACAGGCCTTGGTCGCGCAAGGGGCTGCCCCGCCACGCGCCGACGGCCTGCTGGCCTTGCGCGGGGTGGTGGAGAGCATCGATCCTGAGGACAGCCTCGACCGCGAGGCCCGGGACGCCGCCCTACTGGCTGATGGTGAGCGCCTGCTTGACGCTCTGGTTGCCGCCCGCCAAGCCGAAGGTGTTAGCCTGGAGGCTGCCTTGCGCGGCCGGCTCGCTGCCTTGGGCGAGGCGGTGGAGGCAGCGAGCGCGCACGCGGAAGCTCAACCCCAGGCCTTTGCCGAGAAGCTGCGCCGCCAGGTTGAAGAGCTCCTGGCAGCCTCCCCGGCGCTGCCGGAGGAGCGCTTGGCGCAGGAGGCCGCGCTGCTGGCGGTGAAGGGCGACCTGCGGGAGGAGATTGAGCGGCTGCGCGCGCACATTGCCGCAGCGCTGGCGCTTCTGGACAGTCGGGATGCAGTGGGCCGCAAGCTGGATTTCCTCTGTCAGGAGCTGAACCGCGAGGCCAACACGCTCTGCAGCAAGGCGCAAGACCTGGCCTTGACCGAACTGGGCCTGTCGATGAAGAGCATCATCGATCAGCTGCGCGAGCAGGTGCAGAACCTTGAATAGCGCGACACCCTTGGCACCGCTCTCCCGGCGCGGCTTCATCCTGGTGCTCTCTTCGCCCTCAGGTGCGGGCAAGACCACGCTCACCCGGCGGCTTATGGCGGAGGACGAGAGCTTCGTCGCCTCGGTCTCCACCACCACCCGCCCGCCGCGCCCGGGCGAGGTCGAAGGGCAGGACTACTTCTTCGTCGATCCGGCGCGCTTTGGCGAGATGGTCGCCGCCGGCGCTTTTCTGGAGCATGCCAAGGTCTTCGATAACCGCTACGGGACGCCGAAGGCGCCGGTGGAGGCGGCCCTGGCCGCTGGGCAGGTGGTGCTCTTCGATATCGACTGGCAGGGCACCCAGCAGGTGCGCGAGAACGCCAACAAGGATCTGGTCTCGGTCTTCATCCTGCCCCCCTCGGTCGCGGAGCTGGAGCGCCGGCTGCAGACCCGCGCGCAAGACCCGGAGGAGGTGGTGCGCCGGCGTATGGCTAAGGCCGCCGACGAGATGAGCCACTGGGCTGAGTACGACTATGTCATCGTGAACGAGGTGGTGGAGGACAGCCTAGGAAAGCTGCGCAACATCATCGCCGCCGAGCGTCTGAAGCGCGAACGCCAGACCGGCCTCGGCCCTTTCGTGGCGGCCTTGCGCGGAGAGGATTAGAGGATGATGGGTTTGGTTTGAATGCCCATCCACCCACGTATGCCCTCATCCTGAGCAGCGAGCCGCAGGCGAGCGGACGGCGAAGGAGAGCGCCCACCCCCGCGGCGGAAGGCCCCCCCTAAGGAGGAGCCGCCCCACC
>JBCBSF010000099.1:0-19484 GCA_039819325.1 Pseudomonadota bacterium
GATCTGGCCTTCAAGAGCCTGACCGACCTAGCTGGCCTCTTGCGGCTGCGCGAGATCTCGTCACTGGAGCTGACCCAGGCCTTCTTGCAGCGGATCGGCGCACTGGACTGCACTTTGAAGAGCTACCGGCTGGTGCTGGAGGAGGACGCGCTGGCAGCGGCCCGGGCCGCAGACGCTGCCTTCGCGCGCGGAGAGGATTTTGGTCCGCTGCAGGGCATTCCCATAGGCGTCAAAGACCTTTGCGATACGGCTGGCGTCACCACGGCGGGCGGCATGACTTGGCACCTGTCGCGCGTGCCAGAGCAGGACGCGACCCTGGTTCAGCGCCTGCGTGCCGGCGGTGCGGTTATACTGGGCAAGCTCACGATGACACAAGGGGCCATGTCCCAGCACACCGGCATGGTGCGACCGGTCAATCCCTGGTCGGACAAGGGGCAGGACTTTTGGTATGGCTCCTCCTCCAGCGGCTCGGGCATCGCAACGGCGGCTGGCCTCTGCGTGGCTGCGATCGGCAGCGACACAGGCGGATCCATCCGTTTCCCGGCTTTCTGCAACGGCGTGGTCGGCCTGAAGCCGACATGGGGGCGGGTGAGCCGGGCCGGCGTACTGCCCCTTGCTCCCTCGCTGGATCATGTGGGGCCGCTGTCGCGGCACATCGATGCCTCGGCCGCCCTGCTGCGGGTCATCGCCGGGCCGGACGAGGCCGACAGGACAAGCCTGACTGCGCCCGTCCCAGACTACCTGGCGGAGCTCAACAGGGGCATCGCCGCGCTTCGCATCGGCTATGATCCCAAGGTGTTTAACGAGGGTCTGCACCCCGACATCAAAGCGGGCGTGGATGCTGCCCTGGCTGGGCTTCGCGCGGCTGGCGGTCAGTTGGAAGAGGTCACGCTTCCGAAGGACCATGGCGCCGTCGTCGGCTGGATCGAAGTCTGCGCGGCCGAAACGGCCTTGGTACACCAAGAGGACTATGCGCAGCATGCGAGCCTCTACGGACCCGGGCTTGGCTTGCTGGTGGAAACCGGTCGCAGCCTTTCGGCGGAGGTCTTGGCTGCGGCTCACCTGGCGCGTCTTGACTACAGAGGGGCGATGAGCAGGCTCTTTGAGGAGATCGATATCCTCTTGCTGCCCTTGATGAGCGACCCTCCGCCAAGCGCGACGGACGTTGAGGAGGGCGACCCCACGCTAGAGGCCTGGCGGCAGCTGATCGCCTTCTCCGCACCTGCGCCCTTGACCGGGTTTCCCTCCTTGCAGCTACCCAGCGGCTTCGACAGCCGCGGCGGCCCAGTAGGCTTTCAAGCCATGGCTGGCCATCTTGGAGAGACCAAGCTCTTCCAACTCGGCGCCGCTTGGCAGCGTGTCACCGAATGGCACAGGAAAATCCCGCCATTAGCGCTCTGATGTTCAGCCTGCCTGCGGCTTGGTCCCAAGCCGCAGGCAGTGCCGCCGGAACGCTCGGCCGCTAGCGCTTGATGAGCGTGTAGTCGTAGGTGCGGCCGCGGTTGATCTCGATCGTGTGGCGGGTCTGCTGGCCGCCGTGGGTGGCCTCCACCATGTAGAAGCCCTCCGGCAAGGCGATGCGCGGGCGCGCGCCGGTCAGCACGGCCAGGAGCTTACGGTTGCCAGTGGCGTCCTTACGCCAGGTCATCACCCGCCAATCGACATTGCGACGGTAGGGATTGGAGCCAATGCGCGGGATCAGTGCCAAGGTGGCGAAACCGACGTCTATCACCACCACATGATTGGTGGGGCCGCTGACGGAGAAGAGCTCCTCAATCACGAACTGATCCAGTTGAGCGCGGACGATATAGCGCCCCTCCGGCAGGGAGACCCGGCCGGGGCCGGTGAGCGAGACCGGAGCCTCGATATCGCCTTCGCCGCGATAGGGCTCGATCGTGAGCTTCACATCGTCCAGCCGGTGCTGCTGGCCGGAGTTGATGTTCACGTCGATCTCAACAGGCTGTAGCTGGGCCGCAACGCCGCCAGTGGGCAAGATGAAAAAGAGGAATCCTGCCAGAATCATAAAAAGATACCGTCCAGCACCAGTGCTGACAGTCATCTTGCGTTCTCCCGTCTGATGAGCGCCGCCGGGAATCTTGGCCCCAAAGCGGCATCACTTTGTAATCTAGATGGCGATACCAAAGATGCTTAGGAGTTGGCAAGCCCAGTCCCGCCCCCAGAAACGCCACCTCCAGTGGTGCCGCCGGCCGGTGCCGCGGCTAAGCGCCGGGCACCGCAGACACCGATGATTGCCCAGGGGACGAAAGCCAGGAAGATGATCGGCACGCCGGCGGCCAGATCGTCGCGCGCAGCACCAGAGGCCAGACCCACACTATTGGCCGCAATCCCGGCCAAGGCAGCGCCCAGCGCATAGCCCAGCATCTGCGCGGTAGCAACGGCGCCTGCGGCATGGTCGCGCTCCTGCTCGGGCGCGGCTGTCACCACCCGGCGGATGATGAAGGCGAAGGCCAGCCCGAAACCGGCGCCTTGGCAGGCGACGAAGGGCAGCAGTGCCCAAAGCGGTCCCTCCGGCAGGAAGATGGCGATGCCGATAAGGCCGGTCAGAATGACGAAGGCACCCAGGCGCAGATAGAAGCCCTCGCCCGCCGGCTTCACCCGCCCCACCGCCATGGCGGCAATGGTCCAGGCCACGGACTCCATGGCCACGATGTAGCCCCCCGTCAGCGCCGAGATCCCGTGCAGCTCGGCCAGGAGCAAGGGCCCATAGATCAGGAAACCGATGGTCGCCATGGAAAGCGCGATCACCATGATCAGGCCATCGCGCGCCGGCCCCGGCTTGGCCAGCGCGCCATGCGGCAGCAGGGCCGAAGTCTGGAAGGAATCGACCCGCAACATGGCCGCAAGCAGCAGGATGCCGACAAGGACCAGCGGCAGGCCCAGCACCAGATTGTGCACAACGCCGGCCAGTGCGATGGCCAAGACACCGAGGGTCAAGAGGCCCAGACTGCCCCAGGGTACGCCCACCTGCCCCACCATGCCGCCCTTCTTGCTCACCCGTGCCAAGAGCCAAGGTGCCGCCAGCGCCACCAGGGTTCCCTTGACGGCGAAGACGTAGAAGGCACCCCGCCACCAGCCAGCATCTGAGAAGAGACCGCCAATCAGCGGCCCGGCCAGAGAGGCCAAGCCCCAGACGGCAGAGATGAGCGCGAAGAGGCCTTTCCAGTGCCGCTCTTGGAAGCTCTTGGTGACGGCGACGTGGGAGAGCGCCAGCAAGGCGCCGCCCCCCAGCCCCTGCAAGAGGCGCCCGCCGAGGAAGAGCCCCATGCTGGGCGCCAGCGCGGAGGCCAGACAGCCGAGGGCGAAGAGCGCGGCAAAGCCGCCCAACGCGCGCCCGACCCCGAGCCGCAAGGAGGCCAGGCCGCCCATGGCGCCGGCGATGATCGAGCCCAGCTCGTAGAGCGCGAAGGCCCAAGGCGTCCAAGCGATGCCGCCCAGGTCAGCGACGACGGCCGGCATGACGGTGGCCACCACGAGACTGTCGGCGGCGTGCAGCCAGATCCCGCCTAGGACCAGGAGAAAGAGCGCCCAGCGCCCTTCGCCTAAGACCTGCGCCCAACTCTCCCGCGGGGCCTCCTGCATCACCGTCTTCCTTCGCGTCCGGGTTGGATAATTAAAAAAGAAGAAAATATCTTTATTGCCAGCCTGCGCCGCTTCGGGCAGCTTTGCAAGCGGGATTTTGAAGAGGCGATGAGCAGGCTCATCGCGGCGGCACCGGCCCTCTCCCCCCAAAGGCGTAACGGGCCGGCCACCCAATAGGATACTGCCGTGGGTGGCCGGGAGGGGGAGAGGGCCGGTGCCGCCCGGTCGCGCAAGCGACCGCGCAACAGAGGACACCAGCTCATGCCAGTCAGCGACTGGGAGATTCTGGAAGCAATCAAACGCAGTAGCCCGGTGACCACGGCTGCTTTGCGGGAGCGTTTGGGTATCACCCAGGCCGGCATGCGTCAGCGCCTGACGGCCCTGGAGGCTACCGGGCTCTTGCGGCAGAGCCGGACAGTCACCGGTGTCGGTCGTCCCAATGCCACCTGGTCCCTGACCGCCGCCGGTCATGCCCGCTTTCCCGACGGTCATGCCGAGGTCACGGTCAGCCTGATCGATGATCTGACCAGCCTCTTCGGTCCGGACGCTCTGGAGCGTCTGTTGGAGCGTCGGGAAGCCGAGCAGAAGACACGCTATGCGGCAGCGCTCAAGGGCGCAAAGACCCTGGAAGAGCGCTTGGAACGGCTGACCGCGCTGCGCTCGGCAGAAGGCTATATGGCCAGCCTGCAGCAGGAGGCCCAAGGCGTCTTTCTCTTGAGCGAGCATCACTGCCCGATCTGCGCGGCGGCGACCGCCTGCCAGGGCTTTTGCCGCTCAGAGCTGGACCTCTTCCGCCAGTTGCTGGAGCCGGTGGCACGGGTGGAGCGCTCTCAGCACCTGCTGTCCGGCGACCAGCGCTGCGTCTACCGGATCGAGGCGAAGGAGTGCGACTAAGGCATGACCGACTGGCTTTGGATCATCGTCCTCGTACTGCTGGCTGATCTTATCATCACGGTGCTGGTGATCGCCTATGCCCGCAAAGGCCCACGCCTCGCCAAGCGCCTCAGCCGCCTGCCAGCCGGGCCGCCAGCCGACAGCCTCCCCGCCTTGGCGCGCAACTTCGCAATCCGGGCCGGTGCCGAGGCAGAGCCCAGCGGCGTGGTGCGCATCCAGCAGAGCTGTGAGCTGCGCTTCAGTCCAGAGGGGTCTTGGCACGAGATGACCGGCGACAGCCGGGTCTCGACCGCGCAGACCGCCTTCGTTTGGCAAGGCAGCCTCAAGCGCGGACCACTGACCATCGTGACCGTTCTGGACAGCCTGATCGGCGGTGAGGGCCTGATGCAGGCCCGCCTCCTCTCCCTGCTGCCGATGGCCAGCGCCACAGGAGAGGCCTGCGACCAGGCGCAGGCCTTGCGCTATCTGGGCGAACTGGCCTGGGCGCCCGATGCCATCCTGCAGAACCGCGCCTTGGCTTGGCGTGAACTCGACCCGAACAGGCTGGAGGTCAGCGCCATGACGCCCGACGGCCCCACCAGCCTGCGCCTCATCTTCGAGGCGGGTGATATCGTCGAAGTGCAAGCCGACGCCCGCCCCCGCGCCACTGATGGCGGTCTGGAACCCACGCCCTGGCAAGCCCGCTTTTGGGACTACCAGCAAATCGGCCCGCGCCGCCTGCCCAGCAAAGGGGAAGTTGCCTGGATCCTGCCGGAGGGCCCCTTCGTCTACTGGCGCGGGCTCGTCACCGATTGGCGCCTGGACGTTGGTCGGGGCTGAGACTCCTCCTGAAGCGAGAGGATCAGATGATCAATGACGAGCGGCCAGGCTGCGCAGCCAGAACCGCGGAGAGGATCGTCAAACCCTCCATGACTCGGCTTTCGCTTGCCTCGTGACTGACACAGAGCCGGATGGCTTCCGGCGCCGTGGCGGGGTCGGGCGCAAAGCTGCGGCCCTCAGTGATGCGAAGGCCTTGGCGCAGACACTCCGCGGCGACGACGTCGGCCCGCCAGCCCTCCGGCAGCGGCAGCCAGAGGTGATAGCCGTCTTCCTGACCGGCCACCGCCTCGCCACCAAGCAGGGCTCGCGCCAGGTCTTTGCGCTGCCTGGCCAAGCGCAGTTGCTGTGCGGTCAGTCCCTCGGCTGTTCCCTCGGCAATCAGCCGGCTAGCAACCTCCAGGGTCATCGGCGGGGCCATCCAGACGCTGAGATTGACCGCGCGATGCAGCGCCGGGGCGAGACGACGCGGGGCCGCCAGGTAACCGACGCGCAGGCCCGGCGCCACAGCCTTCGACAGGCTGGTGATGTAGACCGTGACCTCTGGCGCCAAGGCGGCGATGGGAGCCGGCCTATCGGGCTTCAGCGGTCCGAAGACATCGTCCTCGATCACCACGACCCCGTGGCGCGCAGCGGTTTCCGCAACGGCAGCCCGCCGGGCGGCGCTCAAGGTCGCACCGGTCGGCGCCTGCAGCGTTGGCGTTAGGTAGAAAGCGCCTGGTTTGGCCTCCCGGCAGAGGCTCTCGAAGGCATCGGGCAGAACCCCGTCGCCATCCATGGCGACCGCTGCGGTCTTGAGACCCAGCCGCTCCGCCATCGCCAAGACCGGCATGTAGGTCAAGGCCTCCGTCAAGAGCAGATCGCCGGGCTGCAGAAGGGCCATAAGGCTGCTCATGATACCGTGTTGGCCACCAATCACTGGGATGACCTCCGGCAGCGCGCGCGTCAGGCCGCAGAGGGCGAGCCAGGTTTGGCCTGCCGTGCGGTGCTGCTCCAGATCGGCCTCGGTCTGGTAGTCGAGCAAGGCCGCAAGCCTGTCATCCTCCGCCATCTCCGCCAGGATGCGCTTGACGTGCGATGCGGCCAGCCCCGGAAGCGGCAAGTTGCGCGAGAGGTCGATCGGACCACTGTCGGCTCTCTGCAGGCTTTCAGGCGCCTCGGCCTGGGACGAAAGGCTGGCGGAACGGACGAAGGTGCCGCGCCCAACCTCTCCACGCAACAGGGCCCGCTTCACCCCCTCCGCATAGGCCCGGCTGGTGGTGTTGGCAGAGATGCCAAGTTGATAGGCGAGCTCACGGTGGGGCGGGAGTTGCGCCCCGGCCGGCAAGCGCCCTGACGCAATGTCCTCCGCCAGCGCGTCCAGCAGCTGTTGGTACTTCGGCCCACGGCGTCCACTGAGATCTGGGATCCACATTGCTATCAGATCAATCTTTCTATTGTACTGATTCAACTCTGGGCGCAATTCCTGCTGTGCGTCAAGGTAGGGAGTGAAGAGAAAAGATGGCAAAGGGGTCCTCATCGCAGGCTAAAGGCGTTGCCCTGTCGCTGGTCTGTCTCGGATTGCTGGGCATCATGCCGATCCTGGCCAACCTGCGTCCTGCGGGCATGGATGCCCTCTCCTTCGCCTTCGCTTTGTCGCTCTGGCAAGTGGTCTTTGCTGCACCGGTCTTCGCACTGGAGCTTCGCGGCGGCACCAGGGGCATCTTCGGGTTGTAGCTATCCGGACGGGAGCGTTTGCGGATGGCGCTGGTCGCGCTCTTCACAGGAATGCTCTTCGGCCTCTCCACCTATCTCTTCGTGCTGGGGGTGGAGAAGGCGGGCGCGGCGAAGGCGGCGATCGCCATCCAGGCCTATCCACTCTTTGCGATCCTCTGGGAGAGTCTCTTCCTGAAGCGCCGCAAGACGCCGGTCGAACTGCTGCTCACCGGCCTCTTGATCGCGACACTCTACTACCTCGGCACCGGCGGAACCTTTCTGCTCTCTGGTCTGTCGACCTGGTTCCTGCTCTGCCTTGGCGTTCCCCTGCTCTGGAGCATCGCCCACGTCATCATCAAGGAGGAGCTGGGCAAGACCCCGATCACGCCCGCACAAGTCACTTTCTTTCGCGTCGCGATCTCCACGCTCTTCCTGCTGGCGGTGCTGGCCGTTGAGGGTTCAGCCGCGCTCAGCGCCGGGATCCTCGCGGTTCCTCAAGTGCTCTCGGCCCTAATGGGACTGGTCTACTTCCTGGAGCTGATCGTCTGGTTCTATGCCGTACGGCACATAGATGTGTCCTTCGCCAGCTCGATCACCACGCCCTGGCCGGCCATCACCATGGTCTTGGCCGTACCGCTGCTCGGAGACCGCATCGAGACCTATCAGGTCCTGGCCCTGCTGGTGGTGATCGCCTGCATCTATGGACTGACGCTGGCCGGATTGCGGAAGACGCGCGCGTGAGACGCCACCCCTTACTTCGCCGGGCTGGAGGGGCCAAAGAGCAGCCAGACGATGAAGCCCAGGATCGGCAGCAGGAAGATGAGCGCGATCCACAGCACCTTGGCAGCGGTAGAGGCGCCCGAGCCGACGATCTTCAAGGTCGCGTAGATGAAGAGAACGAGCGAGATAATGCCAACGATTCCACCGACTTCGAACATCGCCTCTTCTCCTCTTCGTGCCGACCGCAAGGGTCCGTCAGGCAGAGCCGGCGGCTTCTACCTCTTCGCGCCGCAGCTCTAGACGCAGCCACTCCTCTTCCGAGGTGGCAAGCGCCGCCTCGGCCCGGGCCAGGTCTTTCACCTGCTGCTGATAGCTGTCTGGGTCCCGGCTATAGAGGGTGGGGTCTGCTAGGCCCTCACGCAAGCGGGCGACCTGGCGTTCCAGGGTGGCAATGCGGTCGGGCAAGGTCTCCAGAGCGTGCTTCTCCTTGAAGCTCAGCTTCGCCTTGGGCGCTGTCTTAGCGGCGGGCACCGCCTGCCCGTTGCTGCGCTTCTTTGCGGCCCTTGCTTCGGGTGTCTCGATCCCCCTGCGCTGTGCGCGCATGTCCGTGTAGCCGCCGACATACTCCAGCCAGCGGCCGGGCCCTTCTTCCGGTGCCGGCACCAAAAGCGAGGTCACAATACTGTCCAAGAAAGCGCGGTCGTGGCTCACCAGGATCACCGTGCCCTGGTAGCTGGCGAGCAGATCCTCCAGCAGATCCAAGGTCTCGAGATCCAGATCGTTTGTGGGCTCGTCTAGCACCAGCAGGTTGGCTGGCCGCGCCAAGGCGATAGCCAGCGCCAAACGCCCCCGCTCGCCGCCTGAGAGGCGGGAGATCGGCGTGCCGGCCTGTTCCGGGGTGAAGAGGAAATCCTTCATGTAGCTGATGACGTGACGCTGGCCGTCGCCCACCGCGACGCGGTCGCCGCGCCCGTCGGTCAGTGCCTCCGATAGGCTGAGGCTGCCGTCCAGGCTCTCGCGCCGCTGGTCCAGCGAGACCAGCTCGATGCGGCTGCCGCCCTTCAGGCTGCCGCTGTCGGGCTCCTGCTGGCCGGTCAGCAGGCTGACCAAGGTGGTCTTGCCACTGCCGTTCGGTCCGGCAATGCCCAGGCGGTCGCCGCGCTGCAGGACCAGCGAGAGGTCGGAGACGATGGGCCGTTCGCCGAAGCTCTTGGAGAGGCGCTTGGCCTCCAGCACGCGCTTGCCTGAGGCCTCGGCCTGGGCGGCTGCCATCACCACCGTGCCGGTGGCCGCCCGGGCCTCGCGGCGCTGCTGGCGCAAGGCCTGCAGCTCGCCCACGCGGCGGACGTTGCGCTTGCGCCGGGCGGTGACGCCATAGCGCATCCAATCTTCTTCCGCGGCGACCTTGCGGTCCAGCTTGTGGCGCTCCAGCTCTTCCAGCTCCAGCTGCTCGTCGCGCCAGGCCTCGAAGGCGCCGAAGCCGCGCTCCAGCCGGCGGGTCACGCCGCGGTCCAGCCAGAGCGTGCGCTCTGACAGGTTGGTGAGGAAGCGGCGGTCGTGGCTGATCAGGATCATGGCGGCGCGGGTCGCGGCCAGGGTGCCTTCCAGCCATTCGATCGCCGGCAGGTCCAGATGGTTGGTCGGCTCGTCCAACAGCAGGATGTCCGGGTTGGATGCTAGAGCGCGCACCAAAGCCGCCCGCCGGGCCTCACCGCCGGAGATACTGGCCGGGTTCTCGGCCCCGGTCAGGCCCAAGGCCTCCAGCAGGCGGGTGACGCGGTGCGCGTCGTCGCCCGGCGCCAAGCCGGCCTCCGCATAGGCTTGCGTGGTCTCGAAACCGGAGAAGTCCGGCTCCTGTTCCAGATAGCGCAGGGTGGTGCCGGGCTTCAGCTTGCGGCTGCCGCCATCGGCCTCGACCAGCCCGGCGGCGATCTTCAGCAGAGTGGACTTGCCGCAGCCATTGCGCCCGACCAAGCAGAGCCGCTCTCCAGCGAAGAGATGCAGTTCCGCCCCGCGCAGCAGCGGGTCGCCGCCGAAGGAGAGCCTGGTGTCCTGCAGCGAGAGAAGCGGTGGGGCCGGGGTGTTTGCCATGGCCCCCTAGGTAGCGGCGCGCCGGTCGGGCGGCAACCTCGTGGGCTGAGCAGTGCTAGTGCACCAAGGCCATTCCAGCGTTGGCATCAACCGCTGCCCAGGCACTAAGCGGCGCGCTGTTGACCGGCCGGGCGAGACGCACCACAGGGGGCAGACGCTGCGGCAAGGACAAGCCATGACGGGCCAGCAACACGCCCAGAGCCTGCAGAGCTTTGCCAAGCGCCGTCGCAGCCTCCGACCCGGCACCGCCGGAGAGCAGACGCGCGGCCAAATCAGGATCGCCGTGATAGGCAGCCCCAGCCGCCAACAAGAAGCGGGACTCATCCTCGGCAATGACGGCGACCGAGGGTCGATGCAGCCGGGTGACCGCCATTCCTGGCTTCATCAGCAGAAGCAGGCTCTGATGCAATGCCTCAGCCACCGCCTCCGCCTTGATCAGCGCAAAGGGCTCGACAATGGCGCAGTGCGGGCAGCCCTCTTGCGTTACAGCCTCCGCCCAACGGCGCAGCGACCAGAGCAGCAGCTGCTCGCCGAGTACCAGGTTCTCCGTCGTGGTGTTCGCCAACAGGCTGCTGTGCGGCATGTCTCTCTCCTTCATGAAGCGACCAGGCTGTGGAGAGCGACCCTAGAGCCAGCCAATAAGAAAATGCAAGTCATTCGCATTTGCACGAATTGTCTCACCGCTGATGATTTGTCCCCTGTGACCTGCCGCCACGCCCGCTTGTGGCGACAACAGACAAGCGGCTACAGCTGAAAGGGTTATGGGTGGGCGGTCTCTTCTCTCAGGCCTAGGTCTGTGGTTCGCAGGCTTGGCGATCGGCGTGAAGGTCATCTTGGCGGCCTTCGCATCCTCACCCCTGCATATGACCGCGGCGGTTGAGGGACTCAGCGGTGAAGGCGCCGGCTCGGCGCTGGTCTTCACCCAGATCATCTGCACCGGCAGCGGCTTCCTGGTTATCGAGGAAGACCTGAACGGCGAGACCAAGACCACAACCTTGGGGCACTGCCCGCTCTGCGTCGCCGCGGCAGCCCTGGTACTGGGCAATGAGACCCTGATCTTCTTGAGCCTGGTGGCCTTCATCACCCTGCTCAGCGCGCGTCTCGGCCTGGATCGGCCGCGCAAGACGGCACCACCCCCTGCCAGCTTCCGCAGCCGCGCACCACCCCTGTCTCTCTAGCGCAGTGCCGCCGAACAGGGCGGCTTAGAGCGGAGTCCGCGGGACCTGTGACCCGAGAGGGTCAGGGTGCCTGTGGCTCCCCAGACGGCATCTGCAGCGGCAAGGCCTGCGTCGGACAAAAGTCCGGCGTGGCCGCCGCGCTATCGAGAGACGTAAGAACCATGACACGCAGACTCTGCGCGGCCTTGGCGGCCGCGGGACTGATCAGCCTATCCCTGCCCGCCTTGGCACATGACCAAAGCAGCACACCGCCGGACGGCGCCGGCGCCCAATACACGAGAGATGGCCTGGCACCCATTCGGGCCGATTCCCACGCCCCTATCGGGGTGATGGGCGACCATATGCACAAAGCCGGCGAGTGGATGTTCTCCTACCGCTTCATGCATATGCGCATGGGCGGCAACAAAATCGGCACCGACTACGTCAGTGCGGAAGAGATCGCCACGACCGAGCCCAACCGCTTCTTCGGCACGCCGGGACAGCCGCCGACCCTGCGCGTGGTGCCGACCTCCATGCACACGAACATGCATATGTTCGGCGCCATGTACGCGCCGACCGACTGGGTCACGCTTATGGTGATGGGCAACTACACCACCAAGTCGATGGAGCACACGACCTTCCAGGGAGCAGTAGGCACCACGCAGCTTGGCACTTTCGAGACCAACACCTCCGGCTTCGGCGACACGACGGTGACGGCGCTCGGCAAGATCTATGAGGACGAGATCCATCACTTCCACCTGAACGGCGGCTTGTCGCTGCCCAGCGGGTCGATCACCAAGGAAGACCAGGTGCTGACGCCCATGGGCATGACCCCAACCCAGCGCTTGCCTTACGCTATGCAGCTGGGCTCTGGCACCGTCGACCTCAAGCCGGGCCTGACCTACACCGGGTCGACGGGAGACTTCGGCTGGGGGGCGCAGTACGCCAGCACCATCCGGCTCTTCCGTAACAGCCAGGACTATGCGCTGGGCAACAACCACATGCTGACCGCCTGGGGCAGCTATCAGCCGAAGCCCTGGATCTCCGGCTCTTTCCGTCTGACTGGCCGCACGGCAGGGCAGATCAAGGGCATCGATAGCGAGATCGTCGCCCCGGTTCAGACGGCCGACCCCGACAACTACGGCGGCCAGCGGCTGGATGCCAGCTTCGGCATCAACCTGGCTGGCCAGCAGGGCGTGCTACGCAACAGCCGGCTCGGCCTCGAATTCGTGGTTCCCTTCTACCAGAACTTGAACGGACCGCAGATGGCCGCCAGATGGGCGGTGGTCGTCGGTGTTCAAAAGAGCTTCTAGCCGAAACTTCACCTAAAGGGAGTGTACTTTCATGTCCAAAATCCTCTCTGTTCTTCTGCTGATCGTCGCTTTCCCCTTGTCGGCGGCGGCGCATGACTTCCAGACCGGCGATATCACCGCCGATCATCCTTGGGCCCGCGCCACGGCCGGCCAGGCGCCCAATGGTGCCGCCTACATGACGCTGACCAACAGCGGCGCGAGCGCCGACTACCTAATCGGTGCCAGCGGCGATGTCGCGCGGCGCATCGAGCTGCACACGCACACGCTGGTGGACGGCGTGATGCAGATGCGCGAAGTGACGAAGATCCAGGTCGCCCCGGGTGAGCCCAGCGTCCTGCAGCCCGGCGGCCTGCACATCATGCTGATCGGTCTGAAGGAGCCGCTGAAGGAAGGCGAAAGGGTGCCGCTGACCTTGACCTTCGAAAAGGCCGGCGAGATGCAGATCGAAGTGGCGGTCGAGAGCGTCGGCGCCATGGAGCCGCATAAGCACGACTAAAGGTCTCGGTCACTGCCGTGACCGTCCGCGCCGGCCCGCACCCCCCCCCGGCCCCCCCAAAGGATACAGGCGTGGGTGGGCGGGGGGGGGGGAGGGCCGGCGCCGCAGCGATGCGTCCGACGCATCGCAGCTTAGCAATGACGCCGCCTTTGGCTTCTGCCATAGAGCGGCCATGCCCACGCAAGACGAGATCAGCCAGGCGGCTGCCCACGTGAGGGGCGGCCGTCTGGTCGCCTTTCCCACCGAGACCGTCTATGGCCTCGGCGGTGATGCCACCAACGACCGGGCTGTGGCGGCCATCTTCGCCGCCAAAGGGCGGCCCAGCTTCAATCCACTGATCGTGCATGCTACCAGCCTTGCGGCGCTTGCCAGTGAGGTAGAGGTATCGGCGCTGGCCAGAGAGCTGGCGGCGCACTTCTGGCCTGGTCCTCTCACACTGGTGCTGCCGCGCGCTTCTGGAAGCCGCCTGTCATTGCTCTGCTCGGCCGGCTTGGACAGCCTGGCAATCCGGGTCCCCGCACACCCTCTGGCGCAAGCCTTGCTGGAGGCCTGTGGCTGCCCCTTGGCAGCACCAAGCGCCAACCGCTCCGGCCACGTCAGTCCCACGCAAGCGGACCACGTCCGCGCCGATCTGGGCGATCGGATCGCGCAGATCCTGGATGGCGGCGCCTGCCCCATCGGCCTGGAATCCAGCGTGGTCGATGTGACCGTCTCGCCGCCCCGTCTGCTGCGCGCCGGCGGCTTAGAGCGCGGGGCGATCGAAGCCCTGATCGGACCACTGGCCGACGCTACGGAAACGACGGAGCGGCCCTTGAGCCCTGGGCAGCTGACCAGCCACTATGCACCGCGCTTGCCGCTCCGGCTGAACGCTCAGTCCGTCGAAGCGGACGAGGGCCTGCTGGCCTTCGGCACCCCGCTTGCCGGCGCCGCGCAGGTCGAAAACCTCTCCGAGACAGGCGATGTCGTGGAAGCAGCGGCCAACCTCTTCGCAGCGCTGCGCCGGCTCGATCAGCCCGGGCTCGCTGGCTTGGCCGCTATGCCAGTGCCCGCGCAGGGTCTTGGGGAGGCGATCAACGACCGTCTCCGACGGGCAGCTGCACCGCGTTAGGCTGCTGGCGATCTCCCGATCACCGCTTTAGTCTCAAGAACTATGACCAATGCCTTCCTTGACAGCCTGCAAGAACGCCTCGGCCCCAAGGGTCTGAAGCGCGACCGCGACAGCCTGGACCCGCATCTGCACGACGAGCGTGGCCGCTTTCACGGGCACGCCCTGGCGCTGGCCTTGCCGGCAACGACGGAGGAGGTGGCGGCGACCGTCGCTCTAGCAGCCGAGGCCGGGGTGCCCATCGTGCCGCAAGGCGGCAATACCGGGCTTTGCGGTGGCGCCACGCCCTTTGGCGGGCTGCTGCTGGGGCTCTCCCGCATGAAGGCGATCCGCGCCTGCGACCCGGCCAACTTCACGCTGACGGCGGAGGCCGGCTGCACCTTGCAGCAGGTGCAAGAAGCTGCGGCGGCGGTTGACCGCCTCTTCCCCCTTTCATTGGGAGCAGAGGGCACCTGCCAGATCGGCGGCAACATCGCGACCAACGCAGGCGGCATCCACGTGCTGCGCTATGGCTCCATGCGCGAGCTGGTCTTGGGCATCGAGGCGGTGCTGCCGAACGGCGAAATCTGGAACGGCCTGCGGTCGCTGCGCAAAGACAACACCGGCTATGACCTGAAACAGCTCTTTATCGGTGCGGAGGGCAGTCTCGGCATCATCACGGCCGCCAGTCTGAAGCTCTTCCCCCGGCCAAGGGCCAGAGCCACCGCCTATCTGGCGCTGGAGAAGCCCACCGACGCGCTCGCCGTGCTGGAGGTCGCGCGGGCCGCCAGCGGCGACCAGGTCACCGCCATCGAGATCATGCCGCGGAACCTGCTGGACTTGACCCAAGACTTATTGAGGGATCTGCAAGCCCCCTTTGCGCAGACACCGCCCTGGGCCTTGATCCTGGAGCTTTCCGGCGCGGATGAGGCCGGCTTGACCGCGCAGATGGAAACCTGCCTGGCCGAGGCCTATGAGGCCGGCGCCATCACCGACGCAGTGATCGCCCAGAACGCGGCGCAGACAGCGACCTTTTGGAAGTGGCGAGAGGCGATCGTCTGGGCCCGCAAGCAATCCGGACCCGGCCTTGCCAACGACATCGCCGTGCCGGTTTCCGCCCTGCCCGCCTTCCTGGCGGAGACCACGCCGGCCTTGGAGCGCGCCTTCCCGGGCCTGCGCATCATGCCTTTCGGCCACATCGGCGATGGCAACCTGCACTACAACATGCTGGCACCGGAGGGCATGGCCGAAGCCGACTTTGCCGCATGGCGCCCAAGGATCGAGGCAGCGGTCAACGCCCAGGTCCGCGCCTTCGACGGTTCCATCTCCGCCGAGCACGGCCTCGGCCGGCTGAAGGCCGCCGACAATGCTGCCCACAAGCCAGCACCGGAGATCGCCATGATGCGGGCGATCAAGCAAGCCCTCGACCCCAAGGGTCTGATGAACCCGGGCGTCGTGCTGGACTAGCGCCTTACAGCCACAGGAAGTCGGCAGCTGTGATCTGCGTTGCGTCGCTCACACCAGCCAGCTGTGCTGCCATGTCGAGCGTGCCGTCGCCATCGCTGTCGACCTCCAGCTGGCCCAAGGCATCGTCGAAGCGGGCCTCGCTGTTGCCGCCGCCGCTGAAGGCCGCACTCTCGACGTAGGTGAAGGACCCCGTCTCCAGCCCAGGTACGAAGGCCAGAGTATCGGCGGCACTGCCCGCTATCAGCACGCCCTCGAAGTCGCCGATCTCCAGCTGGGCCACCACCATGCCCCCGCTCAAGGTCACGCCCGTCTCGTCCCCGTTGAAGCCGAAGACATCGCCGCCAGACCCGCCGAAGAGGCTGTCTGCGGCATTGCCCAAGAGGATATCCTGCCCGCGCCCGCCGTAGAGCGCATCGGCGGCCAGGTCGTCATCCTGGCCATTCAGGAAGTCATCGCCCAATCCGCCATACTGCAGATCCTGCCCGGAACGGCCATAGAGGCTGTCGTTGCCGGCCGCTCCAAAGAGGGTGTCGTCCCCCAGCCCACCGGAGAGCCAGTCGTCGCCAGCACGGCCCTGCAGATAGTCGCCTGCCGTGTTCCCGATCAGAGAGGCGCCGCCGGAATTGGAGGTCAAGGTCCGTGCAACCCCGTCTTGCGCGTTGCTCAAGACTTCTATGTTCTCGGCCAGGCGATAGCCGTCTGCCGAGACGATCACCCGGTCGACACCGCCGTCAGCAGCCTCCTGAACCCGATCAACGGTGGTATCGACGAAGAAGAGGTCGTCGCCGGAGCCGCCGGCCATCCGGTCGGCGCCCGATCCACCGTCCAGGCTGTCGCCGCCGGAGCCGCCGAAGAGGCCGTCGTCCCCCGCCCCGCCGAAGAGACGGTCGCGCCCGCTGTCGCCGTGCAGCTGCAGATCTCGGCCGGCACCGCCATAGATCCTGTCCGCACCGCTGCCGCCGAAGAACGAGCGCTCATCACCGTCGCCCCCATAGAGACGGTCGGATCCTTGATCGCCATAGAGGAGACGATCATCTCCCGAGGCACCAAACAGGCTGTCCTTACCTTGACCGCCGTAGAAGCGGCGATCCGAACCAGCCCCGCCTTCCAGGCTGTCATCACCGGCAGCACCGTAGAAGGCCGCATCGTTACCATCACCGCCGAAGAGGCTGT
Source organism: Pseudomonadota bacterium (assembly GCA_039819325.1). Taxonomy (GTDB): domain Bacteria; phylum Pseudomonadota; class Alphaproteobacteria; order Kiloniellales; family JACOMY01; genus JACOMY01. The sequence continues at coordinate 16,507 of JBCBSF010000099.1, forward strand.
CGTCACCAGCACCGCCGCGCAGCTGAATGTCGTTGCCGCTATCGCCATAGACCAGATCCGTGCCGCTGTTGCCCTCCAGCAGGCGGTCGCGCTGACTGCCGCCGAAGAGCGTATCGGCACCTGAACCGCCAAAGAGCGAGGTGTCCAGGCCGGCGCCGCCATCGAGCCGGTCAGACCCGCTGCCGCCAAAGAGGCGCCGGTCGCGGTCGCCGCCGCCATAGAGACTGTCCGCACCGCTATCTCCATACAGGAAATAGTCGGCCCCGCTGTCACCGGAGAGGCGGTCATCGCCGGAGCTTCCATAGAGAGAGCGGTCGCGGCCGCTGCCGCCCTGGAGATCATCGTTGCCAGCCTGACCGTATAGGCTGTCGGCCCCGCTGTTGCCGAGCAGGCTGTCGATGAGACTGCTGCCGACCAAGCCGTCCGACCCGCTATCACCCTCTTTGACCACTACCTCGATATCGTCAGCGAGAGGATCCACCACGCCAGGCGGCAGCGTGACACCAGGACCCAGAATCAGCGTGTCGATCCCGCTGCCACCAAAGAGGACTTCACCAGACGACAGCACCCCTTGACTGTATGCGCTGATGGTATCGCTGCCTGATCCACCGTCTATGAAGTCATACAAGGGACCGAATTCAAAACTCTCATCAGCGCTGCTTCCAAACTGCAAGAGAGCCTCAATACCTGTTACATTGATACCGCTCGTTATAGCGGCGCCTTGTTGGAGACGCAGGACATCGAACCCGCTCCCGCCGTCGATTGTTTCGCCAGCGACCAAGTCGCCTTGGCTACGGATGACCAGAATATCGATGTTCGAATCGCCGACCAGCGTATCTGCCCCGCTGCCGCCGTAGAGGGTGTCTTCCCCGAAACCACCAACCAGCTGATCACGGCCAGAGCCGCCAAAAATCTCATCACGATCGGCGAGGCCTTCTAGCGTGTCGTCGCCACCTCCACCGAAGATCGTATCATAGCCGTAATCGCCAAAAATGTAGTCAGAGCCAGAGCTGCCGTAAATCGTGTCTCTTCCACTCAAGCCCCTTACCTGGTCCGCCAGGCTTAGCGCTTTCAGCGTTTCGCTACCATTTGTGCCATACTGAATCACGCGCTCTACGTTGGTGATCAAGACGCCAGTTGGAATTGGTGTATCGCCGAACAACAACAGAGCATCATCTGCCCCCGACCCACCATCCAACGTCTCTCCAGCAGTCAGGTCTCCCATGTTCACGACGACGAGCGTATCACGGCCAGACGCACCGAAGAGGGAATCAAGCCCACTGCCGCCTATCAGACGGTCATCCCCATTGCCACCGAACAGGCGATCCGTCCCACTATCGCCCGTTAGGCTATCGCGCCCGCTGTCACCGGCGAGGTAGTCAGCGCCTTCGCCACCGTGCAGCATATCGCCGCCGCTGGCACCAAAGGCCTCGTCGTCGTCGTTGCCGCCCGAAAGCACATCGTTGCCGAGACCGCCGTAGAGCGTATCCGTATAGTCGCCGCCATTGAGTCGGTCGCCGCCGCTGCCGCCAGAGAGGCTGTCAGCGCTGTTGCCGCCGTAGAGATAGTCCCCGCCAGAATCGCCGAAGATGGTGTCATCGCTGTTGTCGCCATAGAGCCGATCAAACCCTCGGCCACCATAGATCTGGTCGTCGTTGTCGAGACCCCTAAGGGTGTCTTTCCCATCCAAACCAAACAAACGGTCGCGAGTGCTCATGCCATCTATCGTATCGGCGTAACGCGTACCATTAAACTGGAAGTATTCAATACTACTGAAGCTGAGTCGATCAGGATCCGTTCTCAAGAACGAGATGCCACTATCGAACACAATAGTATCACTGCCGGTCCCACCGAAGCGACGTCCCGTTTGCTGCTGAAGGGCTTGCGACGTGATGATGAAGATATCATTACCTGAACCACCAAAGAATTGACCGTTCCCGGTAGAGGTGTAACAGGTGTCGTCGCCCTCGCCCCCGTAGAAGCGGTCGATGCCGGATGTGCCATAGAAGGTATCGTTGCCTGTTGCCCCGTAGAACCTGTCTCCAGACGTGCCGCCGGTGTGACTATCATTGCCGCTTGAACCGAAGATGGTGAAAGCCTCGATAGAGAGTGCCTGCTGTGCCGATTGCAGCGTGACGCCCCTGCCCAAGGTCAAGAAGTCCTCGCCGCTGCCACCATCAAAGGTAACGTCGGCCTGCGCCTCAGCGCCGTAATTCACAAAGAACCTGTCGTAGCCTGACGCCCCGCTGACAAGACCTCCGCCATCCCCACCATAGAGCCAGTCGTCCCCGCGTCCGCCATAGAGGCGGTCATCGCCGTCACCGCCAAAGAGAGTATCGGCTCGGTTTGGCGCATCGGGATCATCTCCATAGAGAAGATCATCACCGGCACCGCCAAAAAGAGTGTCCTCTCGTTCTCTTCCATAGAGGGTATCGTTGAGAGAGCCTCCATAGAGTGTATCAGGGAGCGTTCCACCGGCGATCGTCTCATTGAGCGACGCGCCGAAGAAGATGAAGCGCTCGAAGTTCGTGATCCGGTCTTGAACAGGGACGAGACTGAAGCTCGAGTTTGGAAAAACGTAGATCGAGACCTCGTCGAACCCGCTGGTGCCAAAGAGACTGTCGGATGACCCTATTTCGTCGCTGTTCCGGATAATGAGCGTGTCCGTACCAGAGCGGCCGAAGAAGGTATCGGCGCCACTGGTTACCGTGAAAGTATCATCGCCGTCGCCCCCGTTGGCCAGGTCGTTACCGTCTCCATCATAGAGTAAGTCGTTGCCGCTCTGGCCAGAGAGGGTATCGCGATTTGAACCTGCATAGAGCGTGTCGTCCCCGGACCGTCCGTTCAGGGTGTCAGGATCCTCACCACCATAAAGAACGTCGTTGCCTGTTCCTCCATCTAGGCGGTCGTCACCATTGCCGCCGAAGAGCGCGTCGGCGTCATCGCGCCCGAAATGGATATCATTCCCTGAACCGCCA
>JBCBSF010000100.1:0-19274 GCA_039819325.1 Pseudomonadota bacterium
CAGGAGAACAAAGTGCCCAAACTCCAGAACACCGCCGAGGATACCGGCGATCGTCGCCACCGGCACCAGCCGGATGGCGCCGAAGACAGAGGTCTCAGGATGCTTGGGCATGCGCGGAGCTAGGGCCGCTGCGAGCACCAGGGGAACGACGGCGAGGAAGATGCCGCCGGCACCGATCAGGAAGGGCGTCCAGCCATCGATCCCCACCTGATCCAGAATGACGGGCCCGACGGCAAAACCAGTGAAGAGGGCCATGGCATAGAGCGCGAGCATGCGACCGCGCATCTGTTCGCTCGTCACCGTGTTGATCCAGGTCTCTCCCACCAGCCAAGGCAGGGCGAGCCCGGCGCCCATCATGAGGCGCAGGATGAGCCAAGCCTCGGGCGAGGGGAACAAAGGCATCAGCAAGAAGCCGATGCCGACCGCACAGCAGCCTAGCGCCATGGCTGGAATGGTGCCGAGCCATCCCACCAGTTTCGGGAAGAAGGGCAGGCAGATCAGAATGGCCAAGGCCGGTGCACTGCCGATCAACCCGTTCAGCCAAGAGGGCGCGCCCCATTGCTCCAAGGTCAGCGCGGTGATGGGATAGCCGATGCCATAGGAGACGCCGACGCCCAGGGTCGAGACGATGACCGCGGCAATGCTGAGGCTCCTTTGCCTGGGGGTCAGTGCGGCTGCGGCAGCGACGGACATTGACAGGCTCCCTTCTCGACGATCCTGCGACCCGACCCCGGTGGTTACGCAGGGATGTCAGCGTTGATTTCTACGGTGAAGAGATATAATTTCTACGCCGAAGAGACGTCAAGGAAATTCTCTACGTTGTCGAAAAGAGCTGCACGGTCCGGCCCCAAGGGCTTGGAACCCAACGAGATCGTCAAGACCGCTCTGGTGCTGATGGAGGAGGAAGGTCCGGATGCCTTTAGCGTCCGCAAGCTGGGCGCCAAGTTCGGCTGCGACCCCATGGCGGTGCTCTATCACTTCAAGTCGAAGACCGGCCTGGAACGCGCCATGGCCGACAAAATCAATGCGGAGATCACGCCGATCGACCCGCGTGCGCCCTGGCGGGTACGCTTGACTGATATCGCCTTCCAGTACCGCGGCCTGGCGCGCAAGTACCCCCTCACCTTCCCACTTCTGATGCGTTTCTGGATCACCGGCCCTGCCGACTATCGCAATGCGGAGATGGTCTATCAGGCCCTGGCGGATGCCGGCCTGAAGGATCGGGACCTGGTGGACATCTGCTTCGGCTGGTATGCGAGCCTCTTGGGGCTTGCCGCCGCGGAAGTCGGCGGTCTCCTCAAGCCGGCCACGCCAGAGATCATCGCCGAAATCGACCGCCTGCCCTCGGCCGACTTCCCGGTCATGACCAAACTGCTCCCAGCCTTCGCCGATCAAAAGGCAGGCCGCGCCTACGAGATGATGGTCGAGCTTGTGCTCGACGGCATCGAGCAGATGCGCGCCAGTGGCTAGGATCAACGCGCGGTCCCATCGGCAATACGGGATCGCTTCGCTACGCCAGCAGCCTAAGGCGCAGGCCTGGTACGCGTATGTAGGGATTCAAGCTCTATTGTGGGTTTGAACATTGCCCCATCAGCCAGGGGCGAGCATCGCTTCATGGACTGATCTCATGCCGCGACGATAGGGGCGATGTCGTCCAATGCCTCTCCTGCGTCGCTAGCCGTCTCGAGGTCGAAGCGCAGTTGCAAATTGAGCCAAAACTCCGGCGTGGTGCGAAGAGCGCGCGCCAGACGCAGCGCCGTGTTCGGAGTCACCGCCGCCTGACCACGGAGGAGCCGGGTGACGCGGTTGGGCGGCACGTGAATCCTCCGAGCAAGCTCCGATGCGCTCACGCCGAGTGGCTCAAGGAACTCTTTATCGAGGATTTCTCCAGGATGGATAGGGTCGTACTTTGCCGTCATGTTGCGTTCGGGCCTCCTTGCCCAGGTCCGCGGGCCTCTCCAGCCCCAGCAGGACTGCCCATCGTGCGCGTTGCCCTCGAGAGGGCTAGTGATAGTCCACGATCTCTACGTCTAGCGGCCCCTCTTGCGTCCAGACAAAGCAAAGCCGCCATTGGTCGTTAATCCGAATGGAATGCGCTCCAACCCTGTCTCCGCGCAGTGCCTCCAAACGATTGCCAGGGGGGCGCCGCAAATCGTCCAAGACGCAGGCAGCATCAAGCATCATGAGCTTACGCCTCGCTTGCCGCTCAATGGCGCCGAATCGTCGCGAAGACTCTCGCCTGAACAGCGCTTCGGTCTCGCGACAGCTGAAAGACTGTATCATAACCCCGGCGCACAGCTTGTTTCCGCCAGATCTCGATACACATTACGTAACATGTAACGCCAACTGTGTCAATCTCTAGCGACCAGGCGGAGACTTAGCGCGTCGCGTACTGGCGGACGCGGTGGCCGCCGTCGATGTCCAGGACCAGCCCGGTGGTGTAGGCATTGGCCATGAGGAAGGTCACGGCCTCGGCCAGGTCCGCCACCGATCCCACGCGGCCCAGCGGCAAGGAAGCTCCGGTATCGCGGTACATGGCTTCCCGCGCCGCCTCCGGCAGTCCGGCATAGGCCTCGGAGCGCACCATGCCTGGGGAGACGCAGTTGACCCTGAGGTCCGGCCCCAGTTCCAAGGCCAGAGCGTAGGTCAGCGATTCGACCGCCCCATTCACCGCACCCAGGCCAGAGCAGTTGGCGCCCGGGCGCCGGCTCAGCACACCGGAGAAGAAGGTGAGGCTGCCGCCCGCCCGTAGCTTCGGCAGCACCGCCTTGGCCACCTGGTAGGGGCCAAAGAACTTGGCCTCGAACATGCCGCGCAGATCCTCCATCGGCAGATCGCGGAAGGGACCATGCGCGGCGCTGGAGGCGGAGATCACCAGATGGTCCACTTCCGGCAGTGCCTCGGCCCAAGCCTCAACGGCGCCGGTGTCGGTCATGTCAAGCGGACGAGCCGTCACCGCCGGGCCGATCTCTTCGGCCACCCGCGCCAGCTTGTCGGCGGAGCGGCTGGCAATGATCGCCGCGCCACCAAGCCCGACCAACCGCTCGACCATCGCACGCCCGATCCCGGACCCGCCGCCGACTACGACGGCAAGCTGTCCATCAAAGCGATCCATTGGCTATTCTCCCTAGTCGCGCTTGGGCAGACGCCCTACCAGCGGTACAACGATAGACGTCGCTAGGAGGATCACCAAGAGCCCCACGACTAAGGCCACCAGGGCATCCAGGGTCGCCGTTATGACCCAGGTCACGGCACCGAAACCGCCACTGACGGCCACTGCCAGACCGTGAAAGGTCTCTAGCGGCCAAGGCCAGCCCAGGTCATGCACTCCATGCACCAGGATCTGCCCGCCGACCCAGAGCATCGCCAGCGTCCCGACCAGGGTCAGCAGCCGCAAGACGGGCGGCATGGCCTTCACCAGACCACGGCCCAACGCGCGGATCTGCGCTGACCGGCGCACCTGGCTGAGGCGCAAACCCAGGTCGTCCAGCTTCACCAGAATGGCGACGGCGCCATAGACCAAGGCCGTCATGGCGACCGCCACGGCGGCCAAAGCCGCGGCCTCGATCCAGAAGTCGTCCACGGTGATGGCCGCCAGTGCGATGGTCATGATCTCGGCAGAGAGCACCAGGTCGGTCTTGATTGCGCCCCTGACCCGCTCTTCCTCCAGCCGCGCGGCATCGAGCGGCTCTGCCGGTTGCTCTTCCGGTGCCTCGGCGTGCGGCCTCAGCGCATGCCAGATCTTCTCCGCGCCCTCGAAGGAGAGATAGACCCCGCCCAGCATCAAAAGCGGCGTTAGCAGCCAGGGCAGAAAGGCGTTCAGCGCCAGCGCGATCGGCAGCAGGATGACCAGCTTGTTGATCAAGGAGCCCCGCGCGATCTTCCAGACGATCGGCAACTCGCGCGAGGCCGGCAGGCTGGCGACATAGGCCGGCGTGACGGCAGTATCGTCGATGACGACGCCAGCCGCCTTGGCACCGGCGCGCGCGGCCTGGGCGGCGATATCGTCCACTTGCGCTGCCGCCAGCTTGGCGATCGCCGCCACGTCGTCCAATAAGGCCACCAAGCCGGTCATCGCTGTCCTATCTTAGATGTTGCGGTCACTTGCGTGACGCGGCACCAGCCCTCTCCCCCCGTGGCGCAACGGGGCCGACCACCCATTCAAGCATACTGTCGTGGGTGGTCGGGCGGGGGAGAGGGGCCCACACAAAAAAGGGTGGGCCGCCGCGACGCGCTTCACGCGTCGCTGCAACAAACACCGAGCCCACGTTTCGTCTCAAAAACCACCCGCTAACACTTGCTTCTCCCCCCCAGGAGGTGCGAAATCTAGGGCTGAAATTCCGGTCCGGGATTATCACGTTGCAAACAGGCTGCCCTGAGGCAGGCCGACGGACCAAGCGTCAACGTCTCTTCAGTAGAAACGGACAGAGTAACCTATGCGCTATGAAGCACCCCACAATCTGGACCAGGCCGTCGCGCTTCTAAGCGCCGAGAGCGGCCTGGCCCGGGTCCTGGCTGGCGGGACCGACCTGCTGGTCCAGCTCCGCTCTGAGCGGATCGAACCGGACCTGATCGTCGACATCAAGCGCATCGACGGCATGCGGTCGATCACCGCCGAGCGCGGCGGCTTCCGCATCGGCGCCGCCGTCGCCGGCGCTGAGCTGGGTGAGCACGAAGAGCTCGTTGCACTGTGGCCCGGCGTGGTGGAGGCTGCGAACCTGATCGGTTCCACCCAGATCCAGGGCCGCGCCACCATGGCCGGCAACCTCTGCAACGCCTCGCCTGCCGCCGACGCCGTCCCGGCATTGATCGCCGCTGGCGCCACCGCGGCCATTGTCGGCCCCAACGGTCGGCGCGAGGTGCCGGTGGAGGCTGTCTCTACCGGCCCCGGCAAGACCGTGCTGGAGAAGGGGGAGCTGGTGGAATCGCTCTACCTGCCGGCCCGGCCGGCGCGCAGCGGTGACTGCTATCTGCGCTTCATCCCGCGCACCGAGATGGACATCGCCGTGGTCGGCGCCGCCGTTGCGCTAACCCTGGACGAGGCCGGCCGGATCTCCGACGCCCGGGTCGGCCTGGGCGCCGTCGCACCGCGCCCGCTGCTGGTCGAGGCTGCGGCTGAGGCCATCATCGGCACCACCTTGGACGAGGCCGCGCTGGAGGCTCTGGCAGCCGCTTGCTCGGCCGCCTGCAACCCCATTGACGACAAGCGCGGCACCATCGAATACCGCACCTCCGTCGCCGGCGTGCTGGGCAAGCGCGCCGCCGTCATCGCTTGCGAACGCGCAAAGGGCAACTGATGAGCCAGATCCACGTCACCACCACCATCAACGGCGACGCCACAGAATACCTCTGCGAGCCGGACGAGACCTTGCTGGATGTGCTCCGCGACCGGCTGGGCATGACCGGCAGCAAGGAAGGCTGCGGCACCGGCGACTGCGGCGCCTGCAGCGTCACCTTGGACGGCCGTTTGGTCTGCTCTTGCCTGGTCTTGGGCGCCGAGGCTGACGGCCGCGAGGTCGGCACCATCGAGGGCGTCGCCGATGGCGAGAGCCTGCACCCCTTGCAGAAGAAGTTCCTGGAGCATGCCGCCTTGCAGTGCGGCATCTGCACCCCGGGCATCCTGGTCGCCGCCAAGTCGCTTCTGGAGAAGAACGACAACCCGACGGAAGAGGAGGTGCGCTACTGGCTCGCCGGCAACCTCTGCCGCTGCACCGGCTACGACAAGATCATTCGCGCGGTCCTGGACACCGCGCAGGACATGAGGAGCGCGTAACACCATGCCTCTCGACGAGCAAAGAGACATCGATCTCATCAAAGACTTCCGCGTTGTCGGCCACCGCCCGGTCCGCCCGGACGGTGTCGATAAGGTCACCGGCCGCGCCCGCTTCGGCGCCGATATGTCGGCGCCTGGCATGCTGATTGGCCGCGTGCTGCGCAGCCCACACGCGCATGCCCGCATCCGCTCCATCGACGCCAGCAAAGCCGAGGCTCTGCCCGGCGTGAAGGCCGTGGTGACATCCAAGGACTTCGGCGAGGTCGATGAGGATCTGGTCGACACCCTGGTGAACTGCATGGCGACCGACAAGGCGCTCTATGACGGCCATGCCGTCGCCGCAGTCGCCGCGACCAGCGCCGTCATCGCGCGCAAGGCCTTGAAGCTGATCGAGGTCGACTACGAAATCCTGCCGCACGTCACCGACGTCGATGCCGCCATGGCCCCCGACGCGCCGGTGCTGCACGAGGATGCCGCCGACGAGTCGGTCCCCGCCGGGATGTCGAAGAACGTCGTGCGCCGCTATGAGTTCGGGCACGGCGACGTGGCCGCCGGCTTCGCCGCCGCCGACCATGTGATCGAGAAGAGCTTCAAGACCGAGGCTGCGCACCAGGGCTATATCGAGCCGCATGCCTGCCTCGCCTCCATGGGTCCCGATGGCCAGGCCGACCTTTGGGTCTGCACCCAAGGCCACTTCATGGTGCGCAACACCTGCGCCGGCATCCTGGGCATCGACGCCAGCCAGCTGCGCGTCACCGCCTCCGAGATCGGCGGCGGCTTCGGCGGCAAGACCACGGTTTTCATCGAGCCGGTGGCCCTGGCACTCTCGCGCAAGGCCGGCCGTCCGGTGAAGATCACCATGAGCCGGGAAGAGGTCTTCCGCGCCTCCGGCCCCACCTCCTCCTCCTCCGTCGACGTGAAAATCGGCATGAGCAGCGATGGCCGCATCACCGCCGCCGAGGCGGAGCTGCGCTATCAGGGCGGTGCCTTCGTCGGCTCCCCGGTCGAGTTCGGCGCGATGAGCGCCTTTGCCGCCTACGATCTGGAGAACGTGAAGACGGTCGGCTGGGACGTAGTCACTAACCGCCCGCGCCAAGCCGCCTACCGCGCACCGGGTGCGCCCATGGCTGCCTTCGCGGTGGAGAGCGTGGTCGATGAGCTCTGCAAGCACTTCGATCTCGATCCGCTCGCGGTGCGCCTGAAGAACGCCTCGACCGAGGGCTCCAAGGCCGCTTACGGCCCGACCTTCGGGCGGATCGGCCTGACGGCGACCCTGGAGGCCGCCAAGAAGCACCCGCACTACACCGCACCCTTGGGTCCGAACCAGGGCCGCGGAGTGGCCTGCGGCTTCTGGTTCAACTTCGGCGGCGAGACCTGCGTGTCGCTGAACATCAATGTGGACGGCACCGTCGGCCTCTCGGTCGGCACGCCGGACATCGGCGGCTCGCGTGCCTCCATGTGCCAGATGGCGGCGGAAGAGCTGGGCATTCCCTTCGAGAAGGTCCGCACCATCATCGCCGACACGGCCTCGCTGGGCTACAACGATGTGACTGACGGCAGCCGGGTGACCTTCGCCAGCGGTCTCGCCACCATCCAGGCGGCCCGCGATGCCATCGAGAAGCTCTGCGGCCGCGCCGCCCAGATGTGGGGCATCGATCCCGACGCCGTGGTCTGGGAAGACGGCTATGCCAAGCCGGCCGGTGACAATGCCGGCCAGTTCGAGCCCCTCTCTCTGGCCGAGATCGCCGCCGTGGCCGCCAACACCGGCGGGCCCATCGCCGGCCACACCGAGGTCAACGCCGACGGGGCCGGGCAGAGCTTCGCCACCCACCTGGTGGACTCGGAAGTCGATCCGGAGACCGGCAAGGTCACCATCCTGCGCTACACCGTCTTTCAGGACGCCGGTAAGGCGGTCCACCCTTCCTACGTCGAGGGGCAGTTCCAGGGCGGGGCGGTGCAGGGCATCGGCTGGGCCTTGAACGAGGAGTACATCTATGGCCAGGACGGGCGCCTGCAGAACGCCGGCTTCCTGGACTATCGCATCCCCGTGGCCTCCGACCTGCCGATGATCGACACGGTCATCGTCGAGGTGCCGAACCCCGGTCACCCCTATGGCGTGCGCGGTGTGGGTGAGACCTCCATCGTCCCGCCGCTGGCCGCCATCGCCAACTCGGTCTCAGCCGCAGCTGGCGTGCGCCTGACCCACCTGCCCATGTCACCGCCGCGGATCCTGAAGGCGGTGACGGACAAGCAGGCCGGCTAGGTCACTCGTGGTCAAGGTCTTGATCTGGGGCTCCTTGAAGGCCGCCACTGGCGACCAGGCAGAGCTCCAGGTCGAGGCCAAGACCATCCGCGAACTCTTGGACCGTCTGGGCGAGGCGCATCCCAAGCTGCAGCCGCAGCTGAAGCGGGGGGTGTCGGTCTCAGTAGATGGCAAAATCTACCGCGACGCCTGGTTCACCCCGATCGCGGAGGATAGCGAGGTGGTGCTGCTGCCCAGGCTGGCCGGGGGCTAGCCCCGCTGCGGGCCTTATGACCGCCTACCGCTCGCACAGCTGCTGGACAGACCCTGGGCGCTTTGCAACGGAACTCGCCTCTTTGCCAGAGGACCCAGCCAGCCTCTTGGTCACTGTGCAGGGCTGGTTCCTCCACGGTGACTATCTCACGCTCTACGACGGCGCTCCCGAGCCCGACCCGGCAGCCTCTCGCGCCACCCTCCCTTTCTCCGAGCGCCTGGCGCAGGTGGAAGCCCTATCCGCCGCCCCGCTAAGCGAGCCCCGCGCCTTCGACAAGCGTGTCGTGGTTACCTGCCGCGACTATGCCTTAGCCTTGACGTCTCTCTTGCGCGCCAAGGGCAGGGAGGCGCGCCTGCGCTGTGGCTTCGCCACCTACTTCCCACCCAACCGCTTCGAGGATCACTGGATCTGCGAGTACCGGCGGCCCGGCGACACCCTCTGGCAGCGTGCCGACGCGCAGTTCGACGGTGCTCATCGGCGGCATCTCGCGATTTCTTTCGATCCGGCAGCGCTTCCCGCGTCGGCTTTTCTGACAGCAGCTGAGGCTTGGAAGGCTCTCCAGCAGGGCCGCGCGACGAGCGATGAATTCCGTCACGGCAGCGACGGCGGTCACTGGTTCCTGCAGGTGAACCTGGCGCGCGATCTGCTGGCCCTTGCAGGTCAGGTCACCTCGCCCTGGGATGACTGGCGTAACGCGGGGGCGGCAAAGCGGAACGCTAACCAGACCAGGTCAGCAAGGATAGCGCAGGCTATTCGCCAGGCTGAAGCAAGAGGTCCAAGCGAAGAGAGGGAACTCGCCCCCTTCTGGCTTTAGTCGCCGCCGCGGGCGGGTCAAGGCTGCTTACGCTAGAGCAGCTGGACGCTAAGCGTCTGGAAGTCCCTTGAGGAAGCTGACAACGGCTTCGGCCCAGACCTCAGGCTGCTCATTAGCGAAGTCGATGGAGCCGCCCTTCAAGGCGACATGTGGGATCTGGTCACAAAGAGCGACAGCGCGCTCCACCATCGCGGCACAGGCGTCGCCGCTGTTGGAGATGATGACTGCCGGCAAGCCGCTCTCGTTCACAGCCTGCAAACTCTTGGCGGAGTCGTAGTTGATGCAGGCGTTGTGGGCATACCAATAGCGCGCGCCGCTGCTGAGTGCCGAGAGCGCCAGCCAGTGCAAAGACTCGAGGTTCTGGTTTCCGGGCACGAAGCCGGTGATGTACCGCCAGACATCGAGATAGTGTCCGCCATCAGCTTGCAGGTGGAAACTGCGCTCCCGCTCCACCACGCCGCTGCGCCAGGCGGTAACCTCCTCATCGGTGAAGATCAGCGGCGCATAGAGAATGACGGCCCGCAGCAGGTCGGGAAACTGCACCACCGCCTCGCTGGCCATCATCGATCCCGTGTGATGGCCCAAGACCACGACCGGACCGTCGCAGAGGGCCGTTGCGACCGCCCGGATCGTATCAGCGAGCCCCTCTACACTGGGCGGCTCCGGTGGGGCATCCGACATGCCGTAGCCGGGCATGTCGACCAGGATCACGCGAAAGCCGGCAGCGGCGACAAGGGGCGCGGCCCGTTGGAAGCCGCGCCGGTCGGCCGGCGCTTGATGATGCATCAAGATGCTCGGCCCTTGTCCGAAGATCTCTACATGGATCTGACCGAACTGGCCCGGCACATAGCGTTTCTCGCCCATCATCTCCGCCTTTCGCGCGCCTTTGCTGCAGGCATCGGAGCATGAAGAGCGCCCGAAAGAGGTTCAAGCCGGGGACGGGGAACCAATGGCCTGCATGCCAGACTTTGGCCGCGCTTGAACAAGAGTAGCGTCAGGGAGACCCCGGCAGGTTAGATCCCAGAGGGCTTGGCGACCAGTTCCACCGTCACCGGGATCTCCAGGGAGACCCAGGTGCCGCTGGGGTCGCTCTCAGCGCCCATGCCGAAGTCGAGGCGCTGCAGCACGACGGTCGAATCCGCCTTGGCCTCGCTGTCATTGGCGCTGAACATGACCGACACCGGCACGGAGGTTCCGCGCACCGTCAAGGTGCCCGCCAGCTTGTAGGTGCCGTCACCCTGAGGCTCGGCGCCGGTGGCCTCGAAACGGGCCTGGGGATAGGTTTGGACATTGAACCAGTCGGCCCCACCCAGGGTGCCGTCATAGAGGGCATTGCCCGTCTTGGCAGAGGCAGTGTCGATGGTGACCAGCACCACGGCGCTTTCCGGTGCGGCCGGATCGAACTCGATGTTGGCAGTCCAGTCTTCGAAGACGCCTTCGAAGTTATTGCCGGCGTGTGTGCCGGAGAAGGAGATGGAGGAGCGCTCAGGATCGACGCCCCAGGCCTTGGCAAAGGCCGGGGTCGAGAGGCCGGCCGTGGCAAAGAAGACGGCCAGTGCGGGGATCAGCAGGGAACGCATGAGTTGGGGTGTCCTCGGTTGCAACAGGGGGTTAAGCAGCGCGCTTCAGGAAGGGCAGCATGCGGGCCAAGACAGCATCGCGCGCGATGAAGTGGTGCTTCAGCGCGGCACCGACATGCAGCGCTAGCAAGCCGATGGTGCCGTAGCCCAGTAGGGCGTGGACCTCACCAAAGATGTTCTCAATGACCGCCTTGGTCTCGCTGGCCAGCCCCGTGATCGGCAGGTGCGGCCAGGTGAAGAGGCCCCAGTAGAGGGTCGGCAGCCCGAAGGCGCTGGCCGAGACTATGACCCAGCCGGTGAGCGGCATGACGATCATGATCACATAGAAGAGAACGTGGGTCGCCTTGGCCGCCATGATTTCCCAGGGCTTCATGCCGTCCGGCAGGCCCGGGACGCGGTGCGTCAGGCGCCAGAGAAGCCGCAACAGGCTCAAGATCAGGACGGTCAGGCCTAACGACTTGTGCCACTGATAAACCTCGAAGGCGAGCGCCTGGGTTGCCGGCTCGTTGATGGCGTCGGCCATCCAAAGGCCGCTCGCCAACTGCAAAATGATAGAGGCGGCGATGAGCCAATGCAGCGCGATGGCCACAGAGGTATAGCGTTCCTGAACGTCTTGCATCGCACGCTTCCTATGGTTGACGGCTGCGCCGTCCGGCACAGGCCCTCTCCCCCTCCCGGCCACCCACGCCAGTATCCTATTGGGTGGCCGGGAGGGGGAGAGGGCCGGTGCCGCTAGCGATGAGCGACGCTCATCGCATGACGCTCCTTACTTCGCTTCTACGAACTCAGTTTCGATCAGGATTTGCACTTCATCCCCGACGTTGGGAATCAAGTGGGTCATGCCGAAGTCGGAACGCTTCAGGCTGCCGGTGGCGGAGAAGCCCAGCGCGGCGGCATCGACGAAGGGGTGCTTCGGCAGCGCGCCGTTCAGCACCACGTCCAGGGTCACCGGCTTGGTGACGCCCAGCAAGCTCAGCTCGCCCTCAATGGTGCCGGTGGTGGGGCTGGTCTCGGTGATCTTGGTTGAGGTGAAGGTGATCTGCGGGAACTGGCCGGCGTCGAACCAGTTCGTGCCGCTCTGCAGCTCCTTGTCGAAGTCCTTGACCTCGGCGTTGGGATAGTCGGTGCGCAGCGAGAGCGGGTTGATGGTGGCAACCACCTTGCTCTTGGTCGGGTCCTCGGCATTGAGCGTGATCTCGCCGGTGAACTCGGTGAAGCGCGCAGTGTACTTGGAGAGACCCAGGTGGTCGACCTTCCAGGTGACACTGGTGTGGGTCGGGTCCATGACATAGGTGCCGGACGGCACGTTCAGCTCGCCAGCAGCGCCGCCGGCGAAGGGAAGGGTCAGGGCGGCGGCCACGGCCGCGACTTTGAGCATACGCATGAGAGGCAGTCCTTCTTCTTGTCCAAAGTCCAGGTCGGTCGGCCCGCCGAAGTCATCGCTGCTGGCGATACGGCTCCAGGCCTCGCGCAGCCGACCCCTAGGGTCCGCTACACGCCCAAGGAGATAAGGGGGTCGAAGCCTAGGACAATAGGTCGCTTCGAGAACGCTCTGTCTCAAAGACGGGACAATGGACGCCTTCAGACTGTGATAAATCGCGTATCAGGGATGTTCGGTGTGGCCATCCACCGGTAGAGCCTGGCCGGAGACCGCGGCCCCGGTCGGCGTGGTGAGGTAGAGGATCATCCCGGCCATCTCGTCTGCCGTCACGAAGCGACGCAAGGAGTTGGAGCTGGTGTAGGCGGCGCGGACGGCGGCCTCGCTCTTGCCGGTGGCCTTTGCTTCGGCGGCGATGACACGGTCCATCCGCGGGCCCTCGACCGGGCCGGGGCAAAGCGCGTTCACCCGGATGCCCGCCGGTCCCAGCTCCATGGCTAGGCTCTTGGTCAGGCCGATGATGCCCCATTTGGCGGTGGCATAGGGCGTGCGTTCCGGATAGCCGAAGAAGCCGGAGGTGGAGGAGAAGGTGACGATCAGCCCGCCGCCGGCACGCCGCAGCAGCGGGATGGCACCTCGGCAGCTAAGGAAGGTGCCGTCCAGGTTCACTGCCAAACAGCGCTGCCAATCTTCGAGCGTCAGGCTCTCTAGAGCGCCCGTTGGGCCGGCGATGCCAGCGCAGGCGACAAGAACGTCAAGGCCGCCTAAGCGCGCCTCGACAGCCCCATACAGCGTCTCCACCTGAGCTTCGTTGCTGACGTCACAGAAGGCCTGGCCCCAGTCCGGGGGCAGATCCTGCAAGGCCGCCTGGTCGACATCGCAGACAAAGATCTGGGCCTTGGCTTCGGCAAAGGCGCGGGCCACGGCCAAGCCGATCCCGCTGGCCCCTGCGGTCACCAACACGCGCAGCCCCTCCGGCACGGATAGCATGGCTTGTTCCTCCCCATTTCCTGGGGCATTTGAGCTTGCGAGCGCATCTCAGATCTTGCGTGCCGGCGACCGCCTGGTCTCAATAGCGCCATCCAACAAGATCGGAGGAAGCTCCCCATGTTCCAGCACACCGGCCGCGCCGCGGCCTTCGCTCTCGCCACCCTTGGCAGCCTGGCGCTCGCCAGCGCAGCCGGCGCAGACACGCGCGTCACTTACAAGTCGGCCAAGGCGGCCTCCTCTTACTACCAGATGGCCGTGCAACTGGCCGCGGCCATCAAGGAAGGGACCAAGGGCGACATCATCGTGACGGTGGAGGAGAGCCAGGGCTCGGTCCAGAACGTGATGGAGGCTGCAGTCCGCCCCGGCAACTACGTCTTCACCACCCCGCCGGTGCTGGTGCGCCTGGCCCAGGGCGGCAAGGCCATGTTCGAGGGCAAGGAGAACCCGCGCTTTGAGGAGATCCGCGCCCTCTTCCCCATCCCCTCGCTCACCATGCACTTCGTGGTGCGGGCCGACAGCGGCGTTGAGAGCTTCGCCGATCTGGAAGGCAAGACCATCCTGCTGGGTAAGGGTTCCTTCGGCGCACGCGAAGGCGCCAAGTACCTCGACCTCTTCGGTCTGACCGACAAGGTGGAGATCGCCGACGTCGAGCTCTCCAACGCCGGCCCGGCCTTGAAGAACGGCCAGATCGACGGCTTCGTCACCGCCGGCTCTTTCCCCGCCCCCAACGTGATCGAGGCCGCGGCGGGCACTGGCGTTACCGTGCTCTCCCTGACCGAGGGCCAGGTAGCCGCCACCAAGCGCACGCGTCTGGTGATCCCGGCGGGCACCTACGCCGGCCAGACGGAGGACATCGTCACCACCTCGCTGCCCGTGGTCGCCTACACGACGACCCAGATGGACGAGGCTACGGCCTATGAGATGACCAAGGCCTTTTGGGACGAGAAAGCCAAGATGGCCGAAAGCGCTGCCTGGTGGGCCGGCGTGAACCAGGGCCTGCTGGCCAACATCAGCGGAAAGATCCACCCCGGTGCGCTGAAGTACTATGACGAAGCCGGCTTCCCCATCACCGACGCGCAGCGCTAGCCCTTGTTCGCATCGACGGCGGAGGAGACGCTGCCTGGCCGCTGGATCTGGATCTCGCTGGGTGCCGTCTCCATCGCCTTTCATCTCTGGCTGATCTTCTCCGGCCTGGTGCCCAACCTGGTCAGCCGGCCGCTGCACATGGCCTTGGCTCTACCCTGGGCTCTGGTCTTCCTGGCCAAGAGCCCGGGCGGGCGGATCAGCGGGCTGCTGCTGACCGCTATTGGCCTCGCCGGCTGCCTCTACATCGCCTGGGACCAGGCCGCGCTGGGCGATCAGTACGGTTTTCTCCAGAGTGGCTGGCAGACGGTCATGGCCATCGGACTGCTGCTGGTTACCTTGGAGATGGCGCGCCGGGCGATCGGCTGGCCCTTGCCGCTGGTCGCTGCCTTGGCGCTGGCCTATGGCGTTTGGGGCGAGGCGATCCCTGGCGAGTTCGGCCATCCTGGCCTGCCGCTCGGCTCCTTCCTCGGCAATCTGACGATCGCAGAGGGTGGGCTCTGGGGCTCGCTGACCGGGGTTTCGGTCGGCATCGTCGCCATCTTCGTGATCTTCGGCGCCGTCTTGAACGCGGGCGAGGCTGGCCAAGGCTTCATGAACCTGGCTGCCGCCGCGGCAGGCCGTCTGCGCGGCGGGGCGGCCAAGGTCTCGGTCCTCTCCTCCGCGCTCTTCGGCTCCATCTCCGGTTCGGCCTCGGCCAATGTGGCCTCGACCGGGGCCATCACCCTGCCGGCCATGACGCGGCTGGGCTATCCGCGCCGCCTGGCCGGTGCGGTGGAGGCCGTGGCCTCCTCCGGCGGGCAGATCATGCCGCCGCTGATGGGCGCCGGCGCCTTCATCATGGTGGAGCTGACGGGCACGCCCTACACCGGCATAATGGCCGCGGCCCTGCTGCCCGCCCTCCTCTACTTCATCACCGTCTGGATCGGCATCGACGCCTTCTCCCGCCGCTACGACCTGCCGGGCCTGCCGGCCGACCAGCGGCCGAAGGCCCGTGCGGTGGCGATCACCGCCTGCTTCTTTCTGGTGCCCTTCACCGTCCTGCTCTGGGGCATGTTCGCGCTGGGCTACACGCCACAGTATGCCGCCTGCCTCGCCATCCTGGCCGGCGCAGTCCTGCTGCTCTTCGATGCGGAGCTACGGCTGGATTGGCGGCGCACCTTGGCCCGCGCGCAAGAGGTCTGCCTGCTGGCCGGCCAGCAGATCTCCATCATCGCTGCCATCATCCTCTGCGCCTCGCTCATCATTGGCGTGCTGGGCGCAACCGGGCTGGGTGTGAAGGTCACCTCCCTCATCATCTCCGGCTCCGGTGGTGCCTTGTGGCCGGCGCTGCTCTTGACCGCCCTCGCCTGCCTGGTGCTGGGCATGGAGGTGCCGACGACGGCGGCCTACGTCATCTGCGTCTCGGTGGCCGGGCCGGCCTTGCAGCAGCTGGGTGTACCGCTCTTGCAGGCGCATCTCTTCGTCTTCTGGTTCGCGCTGCTCTCCACCATCACGCCGCCGGTCTGCGGCGCCGTCTTCATCGCCGCCGGTATGGTGGGGGAGAACTGGCTGAAGGTCGCCGTGGCCGCCATGGCGTTGGGGCTGGGTCTCTACTTCATTCCGCTGGCGATGATGGCGGAGCCGACGTTGATCGCGCTGGCTGAGAAGCCTCTGCGCGCGCTCGTGGCCTTCCTGGTGATCGGCTGCGGCTTGGTGGCCTTGTCTTTCGGGATCATTGCGCCTTGGCGCAGCTGGCTGCGGCTGCTGCTGGTGGCCTTTGGCTTCTTGCTGCTGTTCTGGCGGCCTTTGGCGATTCTCTAAGAGGAAGGCAGTACCGCGCGGACGGCCTAGTGAAGAACACCCCCCGCACGCACGACCCTCATGCTGAGCCTGTCGAAGCATCTGCCAAAGAGAAAACCGAGCTTGGGGCACATCCTTCGACAAGCTCAGGATGAGGTCTGTCTTGGTGAGACAAAGGCCTACTGGTGCGTACTCTACTCCACGATCTCATCGGGGTAGAGGCCCCAGAGCCCGTCGCGCAGTAGCCAGCCGCGATAGCGCGTGCCGTCCGGCCCAACGGCAACGGCGGAGCACCAGGCATCCAGACAGCGCTCCAGCCCGGCCAGGAAGCCGGGCTCCAGATAGGCGATGGTGGCGGCGCTCTCGGTCGGGTCGGCCAGAAGCGAACGGCGCTCGCCCTCAATGACGATGGTGCGGTTGCCGCTCAGCATGGCGCGGTGCACCCAGCCTTCCGTGCCGGTGCGGTCGCGCACGCGCCGCCAGTTCTCGAACTCGTCGATCACCTCCAAGGGCAGGCCTTCGCGCTGGAAGACCCAGTCGATGGGATAGCGCACGCCAGGGCCCGTGCGTAGGTTCACCTCGTCACTACGCAGGCTGACGAAGCGCGGCAGCAGAAGGCCACTGGGGCCCCGGCGCGGCTCTGCCTCGGCGGCTTCGCCTTCGGGTGTTGTTGCCGCCTGCTCTTGGGCAGCGAGCCCCGCCGGCCAGGCGAGGACCCAAGCCAAGAGACAGAAAGCGGTGATGGAGAGCGCCGGCTTCATGGCCTCTCGATGACCTATGCTAGGTCGAGGCGTCAAGTAGGCAGACGGGTCTAGCCAGGCTTGCTGGACAAGAAAGCCAGCCGGCTGCTATTGCCAAAGGACGCCAGTCTTGCCCCTTCGCAGACGCTGTCCGCAGCCCTTTCGTGAACGAAGAGTTTGTCCATGCCCAACAAGCAAAAGCCGCGCGTTGTCGTCACCCGCCGCCTGCCAGACGTGATCGAAACGCGGATGATGGAGCTCTTCGACTGCAAGCTGAACCTGGATGATGAGCCGATGAGCCAGAAGGACCTGGCCCAGGCGGTGAAGGAAGCCGACGTGCTGGTGCCGACGGTGACCGACCGCATCGACGCCGGCGTGCTGTCCCAGGCCGGTGAGCGGCTGCGCCTCATCGCCTCCTTCGGCACCGGCGTCGACCATATCGACCTGAAGACGGCGCGCCAGCGGGGCATTCAGGTGACCAACACGCCGGGTGTCCTGACCCAAGATACGGCCGACATGACCATGGCGCTGCTGCTTTCCGTCCCGCGCCGCCTGGCGGAGGGGGAGCGGGTCATGCGCTCGGGCAACTGGGCCGGCTGGACCCCGACCTCCATGCTGGGTCACCGCATCTGGGGTAAGCGCCTGGGCATCATCGGCATGGGCCGCATCGGCCAAGCGGTGGCGCAGCGCGCGCGCGGTTTCGGCCTCTCGGTGCATTATCACAATCGCCGCCGCGTGCATGAGGAGATCGAGCAGGAGCTGGAGGCCACCTATTGGGAGAGCCTGGACCAAATGCTCTCCCGCATGGACTTCGTCTCGGTCAACTGCCCGCACACGCCGGCGACCTACCACCTGCTCTCTGCCCGCCGCCTGAAGCTCTTACAGCCGCATGCCGTGGTGGTGAACACCAGCCGCGGTGAGGTGATCGACGAGAATGCGCTGACCCGCATGCTGGCTGCCGGTGAGCTGGCCGGCGCCGGTCTGGACGTCTTCGAGCACGAGCCCGCGGTGAACCCGAAGCTCTTGCGCCTGGACAATGTCGTCCTGCTGCCGCACATGGGCTCGGCCACGCTCGAAGGCCGGCTAGACATGGGCGAGAAAGTCATCATTAACATCAAGACCTTCGCCGACGGCCATACGCCGCCGGATCGGGTGGTCGAAGCGCTGCTCTAAAGCGCCCTCGCGACACCGAAGGTGTCGCTGATAGAGGAGCACTGCGACCAAGACCTGCTAGACAGTCGCCGCGCGACGAAAGCGCCCCAAGAAAAGCAATAAGCAGAGAGGGGTTATGATCAGCGGCGTTTTGTGGCGGGAGGTTTTGCGCTCCTGGCCACTCTTCCTCGGCGTGCTCTTGCTGATGATCGGCAATGGGCTCCTGGTCACGCTCTTGACCGTCCGTGCTGCAGAGCAAGGCTTTTCCGAGACCGCCATCGGCATCATGCAGTCCTGCTACCCCCTGGGCGCGCTCTTGGGCTGCTTGGTGGCACCGCGCATCGTCGCCACCGTGGGGCATGTGCGCAGCTTCGGTGCGCTGGCCTCGCTCTGCAGCACCGCAGCCCTGGTGCATCTGGTCACCAGCGATCCCTACAGCTGGAGCGCCATGCGCTTGCTCTGCGGCTTCTGCTTTCCGGGCCTCTACGTGGTGGCGGAAAGCTGGCTGAACGGGCAGGCGCGCAACGACACCCGTGCCGCCCTCTTGTCGGTCTATTTCGTGACCCAGACCGGCGGCATCATGATCGGGCAATTGCTGCTGGGCCTGCCTGATAGCCAAGGCAGCCTGCTCTTCGTCATCGTCTCCATCCTGATCTCGCTCTCGCTGGTGCCCATGCTGCTCTCCACCCGCGGCGAGCAGAGCTTCGAGGTGCCGGAGCGGGTGCGGCTTGCCGTCCTCTTCCGCCTCTCCTCCTTCGGCTTCGTCGGTTCCTTCCTGGCGGGGGTCACCCAGGGGATGCTCTATGTGACCCTCGGCCTTTACGGCCTGGCGCTCGGCCTGCCCGACTCATCCGTTGGCTTGCTGGTGGCCGCCACCGCGATCGGCGGGACCTTGGCGCAGTTCCCGATCGGCGCGCTGTCTGACCGCGTCGACCGCCGTTTGATGATTGCCCTGCTCTCGACCGGCGGGCTAGCGATCTGCCTAGCCTTGGCGGCCATGGGAGAGGCCTTGGGTGGTGGTTTCTTGCTCTTCGCCGCAATTGGCTTGGCCGGCGCCTTGTTACTGCCGGTCTATTCGCTCTGCGTCGCCCACACCAACGACTATCTGCAGCCCAGCCAGATGGTGGCGGCCAGCGGCGCCTTGGTCCTCGTGATGAATGCCGGCGTCGTCTTCGGCCCGCTGCTGGGTGCTGGCGCCATCGCCGCCCTTGGCCCCGGTGGCCTCTTCATCGCGCTGGCCGTTCTGCAGGGGCTCACCGCCCTGCTAGCGGCCCAGCGTCTGCTCTTCGGCCGCGGTCGTCCGGAAGAACCTTCGGTCGCGCAACCGCTCTCCTACTCCGCCACCGGCCAGGCGGCGCGCCTCTATCCGGAGATGGAGGAGCGGAAAGAGCCCAATAGCAGGATGAGTTCAGATAGAAGCACTGCTTCCTCAAGCACTCCCTCGTCTTGAGCAGCGAGCCGCAGGC
>JBCBSF010000101.1:0-19111 GCA_039819325.1 Pseudomonadota bacterium
GGCTGACGCGCGGGAAGCGCATGGCGATGCCGGACTTGTGCCGGGTGGAACGCTGCAGCGCGTCGAAGGCGATCTCCAGTACCAGGCCCGGCGAGACGGCGCGCACAGGGCCGAAACGATCGACCGTGTTGTCGCGCACCCACTTGTCCAGGCGCTTCAGCTCTTCGTCGGTGAAGCCGGAGTAGGCCTTCCCCACCGGCACCAGCTCCGCGCCTTCCTTCCCAGGCCGCCAGGCGCCGAAGGTGTAGTCGGAGTAAAAGGAAGAACGCTTGCCGTGGCCGCGTTGTGCGTACATCAGCACGCAGTCGGCGGCCAAGGGATCGCGCTTCCACTTGAACCAAGGACCCTTGGGCCGGCCGGCGACGTAGGTGCTGTCGCGGCGTTTGATCATCAGGCCCTCGATCCCCTCGGCGCGGGCCTGGTCACGCAGGGCTGCTAGTTCTTCCCAAGTTTGGAAGGCGATCAGCGGCGAGAGATCCAGGCCAGCCGGCTGGCGCGCGCGGTACCAGTCTTCTAGCCGCGCCCTACGGTCGTCCAGTGCCAGACCCCGCAGGTCTTCGCCTTCGAGCGACAGGACATCGTAGAGGCGCAGGTGCGCCGGGCTTTCAGCCAGCAGCTTGGCCGTTGGAGCCTTGCGGTTCAGGCGCTGCTGTAGCGCGTTGAAGGGCGCAACCTCGCCCTCGTTCAGCACCAAGAGCTCGCCGTCCAGCACTGCCAGGAAGTCGACCGGCGCCAGCAGGTCGGGAAAGGCGCCGCCGATATCGTCGCCGGTGCGGGAGAAGAGCTTGCAGCCATCGGGCGCCGCGACCAGCTGCACGCGGATGCCGTCCCACTTCCACTCGGCCAGGTGGGCGGCAGGGTCCAGCTTCTCCAGATCCGCTTCATCCAAAGGCGTTGCCAGCATCAGCGGGCGGAAGCTGGGGGCATCGCCGGTCTGTGGGCGCTCCGCACGATCTTCCAGCCAGGCGAAGAGGCTTTCGTAAGGCGGCTCCAGCGCCGGCCAGACCTCTTCGATCTCGCCTAGATCCTTGCCGGACCAGTCGGCCAACGCCGTCTTGGCCAACCGCGCCGAGACGCCGACCCGCAGCGCCCCGGTGATCAGCTTCAGCAAGGCCCAGCGCCCCGTGGCGTCCAGGCTGTCCAGCCAGCGCTCGATCAGCGCCGGCACCTCGGCGCGCTTGGCGCCTTGCAGCGCCTCCACCACCTCCGGCAGCTCGGGCGGGCGGTTGGCGCCAGGGCGTTCCGGCCAGAGCAGGGCCACGGTCTCCGCCAGGTCGCCGACATAGTCGTAGGACCAGCGAAAGAGCACGGGATCGCAGCGCTCCTCCGCCAGCGCGCGGATGGCGCCGGCCTTGGCACCGGCGAAGCTGAGCCCGCCGGTGAGCGCGGCCAGGGCATAGCCACGCTCTGGATCAGGGACCCGCGCGCAGCAGTCGGCCAAGAGCCGCAGCTTGCCATTGCGGCTGGCCATGAAGGAAAGGCCGTCGAGCAGCGCCGCAAAGTCCCTCATGCGGCCTCAGTCTCGTTGGGCGCCGTCTCGCTGGCGGCTTCCTGCTCCCCCTCACCCCGGCCGATCAGCGAGAGGGCGCGGGCGCGGATGCCCAGTCCTGCGGCCGCGTGGCAGAGCGCTTCCTCATTGCCGTGGGTGACCCAGACCTCCTCGGCCTGGACGTCCTGGATGGTGGCCAGCAGCTCGTCCCAATCGGCATGGTCAGAGACCACCAGCGGCAGCTCGGCGCGCGACTGCCGGGCCCGCGCGCGCACCCGCATCCAGCCGGAGGCCACCGCGGTTACCGGATCGGCAAAGCGGCGCGACCAGCGGTCAGCGATGGCCGAGGGCGGGGCGACGACGATCTCACCGGGCAGTTTGTCCCCTTTGAGGTGCGTGGCGGGCCGTAGCTCGCCCAGCTCCACGCCCAGGCGCTGATAGAGGCTCATGAGGTTCTGCATGGCGCCGTGCAGGTAGATCGGCCGGTCGTAGCCAGCTTGGCGCAGCAGCTTGACGATCCGCTGCGCCTTCCCAAGCGCATAGGCGCCAACCAAATGCGTGCGCTCCGGGAAGACGCTCAGCGACTGCAGCAGCTTGGCCACCTCCCCCTCCGCCGGCGGGTGGCGGAAGACCGGCAGGCCAAAGGTGGCCTCGGTGATGTAGAGGTCGCAGGGCACCACCTCAAAAGCTGCACAGGTCGGGTCCTGCCGGCGCTTGTAATCTCCAGAGATCACAGCCCGGCGGCCTTGCCATTCGATCACCGCCTGGGCGGAGCCCAAGATGTGCCCCGCCGGCGCCAACCAGACGGTGACCGGCCCGAGGCTCAACCGCTGGCCGTAGGGCAGCGCCTGGAAGGAGGCCGCCGCGGTCTCGCCGTAGCGGGTCTGGACGATGGCCTGGGTCTCGGGTGTGGCCAGCAGCGCCCCGTGACCGGCGCGGGCATGGTCGGCATGGCCGTGGGTGACGATGGCCCGCGGCACCGGCTTATGCGGATCGATGTAGCAGTCGCAGGGTTCGCAGTAGAGCCCGGCCTCGGTTACCCTCAGCCACGTCTGGGGATTGGATGCCGAAAGAGGCGCAGAAGGAGACACCGACATGAGCGATGACTTTGTCCTGCACGAGCTCTTGGTCAAGGAAACCCACCAGATCGTCGACTGGCCGCTCTGCCAGGTCCGGCTGATGGATGACGCCACCTACCCCTGGCTGGTGCTGGTCCCTCGCCTGGCGGGTGTCGCCGACCTGGACGAGCTGGACGACAAGACCCTGAAGCGCTGCATGCGCGAGGTGGCGGCCGCCAGCCGCAACCTGAAGGCGCTAACAAAGGCCCAGAAGATGAACGTGGCCTCGCTCGGCAACCTCTGCCCCCAGCTCCACATCCACGTTATCGCCCGCTTCCGCGACGACCCCGCCTGGCCTGGCCCGGTCTGGGGGAAACTGCCGCGCGCGCCCTATCCGGGCGAGAAAGGCGTGCTGGGCGGGCTGTCGGTGAAAGAGGTGCTGGGACGGCTGCGGTCTAGCTTGGGGACGCGGGACTAGTTCTCGTCAGCCGCTGGCTTCCCCGTTACCGGTTTTGGCACATACTAGCGTAGTGAGGTCATTTTGGATCGGGACACGAGAGAGCAGCTACGGCACCTAGAGGAAAGCCTATGGCGATCCGAAACGCGCTTTGACAACAACCATCTTAACAAGCTGCTCGCCAGCGATTTCTTTGAGTTTGGTCGATCCGGTAGGGTGTATACACGCGAAGACATGTTTGTGGTCAAAAACGACGCGCTAGAAATAGAAGCGGCCCTGCCGCTGGGAAGTTTTTCGGCTCGATACTTGGCCGATGACGTCATAATAGTCAACTATGTAAGCGAGATATGGCGCGATGGCCAAGCTGAACGAGCCAACCGATCATCGATTTGGAGCCGCTCAAACTGTGGCTGGAAGCTACGATTTCATCAAGGCACACCTACCCGGTAGCCCTTGTCGAAGGGAGCCTCGCTTGGCAAGCCCGGTCTATGGGTTTGCGCGTCTTCTCACGTCTGCCCGACGGCAAGGATCCTGATCTCGCCAAAGCGCTCTCGCATACGCCGTGAGCGGACCAGGTAGACCGACATCACGACATAGTAGATGCATTCCAGGACGAAGTCCTGATAGCGGCTCGGGTTCTCAAGAAAATCAAAGGTCTGTATCGCGCACATGGTGGCAAGGCAGGCAAAGAGGACGATCATCGCCAGGGGTGTCAGCGGCCATCTGACGGCATAGCCAATCAGCAAGGTCCCCCCCGACAAGGTGATCAGCAGCCATTGAATGAACTGCAGACCGCTGGGAAAGGTGGCGTACTGCAAGGGAAAGGGTGGGGTCAGGCCTGTGAAGTCCTTGATGAACCCCAGCAGGCCCCAGCACAACAAGACGGCGGCGGCGAGCAGTAAGAGATAGCTGAAGGCTTGTGACAGCCTGGCCAGGAGTTGTGGCATCAGAGACCTCCCTTCCCTGTGAAAACCTGCGTGGACGGGCGCCGGGACAGGGCCCAAAGGCGCGTGGCGCCATCGCGGCCCCGATTGGCGCTTGTCATGCGGGCGATCATTGCGGGCTGGTCTGGCATCGTCACACCTCGACAGATTGGACAGTTCTTATATTTTCGTCCATGTTTGACAGATAGCGGCCGATTGTCAATATGTCGATATGAACGCGCGTGAGGAAAAGATCATCGAGGCGGCGGTCCGGCTGTTTCTTCGCTATGGCGTGAAGCGGACCAGCATGAACGACATCGCGCTGGAGGCCGGGATCGCCCGCCAAACGCTCTACAATGCTTTCTCGAACAAGGACGAGGTCATGCGCGCGACGATCCGCCTCTTCGCCGACCGGGCTATGGCCGGGATTGAGGCGGGGCTTGCGGATGCTGCGACACTAGGCGAGCAGTTAGACGTGATCTTTCACTTCATCACGGTGGCACCCTGCGATCTCTTGAACGCCTCGCCCAATGCCGAGGACATCGTCGCTGGCTTCAATGCCGCCAGCGAAGCAGAACTCGCCGACGCAGCCGAGCGCAATAGGGTGATCATTGCTAGGGTGCTAGAGCCTTATGGAGCTGCCATCGAGAAGAGCGGCCTCACCCGCGATCTCTACGCCGACTTCATCCAACGCGCGGCCCATGGCGCGAAGTACAGCGCCAGAGACCGTGACCACCTGCTGCAGCTCCTCACCGCCCTCAAGGTCTCGGTCCTGACGGTGACGGATGCCACATGAGCTGCAGTGCGAATGCCTGGTAAGTCGTGGCGTTATGGGGCGCAAGGTCGCCGTCGCGTGCCACAAGCTCGGGGAACAGACAAAAGCGCATAAGATGAACATTCACTCTCCAAAAACGGACAGAGCTGTAGTTTTAACTGGTGCCGGAGGAGATCTGTTTCGAGTGTACCGTTTTTTTCAATGGCGAGCGCGATCTAATCAGACTTGTACACAGATATCGGGATTCGAGAATCAGAATATGCGATCTCTATATTGTAGCAATACTTTTGAACAAGGCGCCTTCATCTAGCACTCATTTTCTGTCCTTCGACTTCCTTCGGACGAAGTAGTCGATGATTGCGTTGAAGTTGACTCCGATTCCGGCAATGTTCGGCGCCAACAAAAAGAAGTTGGAAACCGTTGCAATCCCACCCTCAGGAGTGCTGTCAGATTTGGCTTCGGTCGAAACCTCTCCGCTCGACAGCGTCTCCGTCACGCGAACCAGAAGGTTAAGGCGGCGCTCCCTAAACAAGGGGTCGACCGTAGCAAGACACTGGAGCAGGGATTTGGCCTTGGTCAGTCTCTCCATTTTGCCTGACCAAATTGCGATCGCTGCGTAAGCGAACACAAAGTCTTCAAACTCCCATCGCGCCAGCACATCTCGCTGAACAGAGTCTATCTGATTGACCGCAGTTTCAATTTGCTTGTTGTACAGTTGGCATTCTGCAATGTGAACTTTGTCGAGCTCTGAGCCCTTGAGCGCACTTGCTTCGCGATAGGCGCGTTCCGCAAGCTCCCATTTACCGGCGTGCCGCTGGCTTTCACCTAGGCTACGGTGAATGGCAGCTTTACCATGCTCCGTCCAATAGTCCTCGAGAAGCAAGGTATGAAAATGTGCTGCCGACTCCTTCAGGGTGTTCTTGTCGCGTCTAAGGACCCCAAGCAACTGTAGAAGCCTGCCAAAGAGGTAGCTCTCATATCCTTCTAGTGGATCATCCTTTTCCGTATCCCGGACCATAACCACGGCATCAGACAGTTGTAACTCGGCCGTTTTTTCATCACCGATCAACAAGTACTGGACCGCCTTGGCGCCACGGTATTGTAACTGGTTCTGCCGCTCTTCGCTGAGCGCAAGGATGCGATCTAGAATTGTGATCCGATCCGCGAATGGCTGATCGTCAAGCTCTAGGTCGGCATAGAGGTGAAGAAGGTCGAGATCGACTTCGTCCTTCGTGATAGGACCTGCCTTTGCCAGCTCCCGACGGGCTTCTGTGCGGTCACCATCAGGAGCGAGGTGATAAAGTGCGCGATGGTACGCAATCTTCTTGTACCACCACGGATGCTGGATGTTTTCGCGGAGCCGCTCGAGCACGGTCGGCCAGCCCTTCCAGAGCCCTAGTTGAAAGTAGAGAGAGGATAGCCGATCAACGTACGCCCCGAGCGCATTTACGTCGATACGAAGTAGCTCCAGCGCAGCGCCTCCGCTCGCAATAACAGGCACCGTGTTGGACTTGTGCCAGATCGTGTACTGAGTGATGTCTGCCCTCGTCGCAAGGAGAGCACGCTCTGCTCGTTTGTTCAGTAACGCCTGCGTATAGGATTTCCCAATTCGGAAACCCGGCAAGCGCCGCCAGCAGCAGTCTCCGAACTTTTTTCCGGAAGCGCATGGGCATAACCCGCTCCAAGTCGGCTTCCACATCGGCCGTTTCGGCATCGTTAGATTCTCTCTATCATCCCAATCAGCACGGCGGGGGTTTTGGCCGCTTGCTGCCGAGCGCACGACTAGACGCTCGAAAGGCCGCGACACCCTGGCGAGAGGCTTCGCTGGTCGCTCCCTACATTCGGAGGAACGTCACAAGCCGTCGCGCAGGCTAGCGTGTCAACTCTCCAGTTGGTTACAAACTTGAATGCGCTCTTCGGATTTCAGTGTGGGCTTTGTCCTCGACGTGTGATTTGACGGAACCCTCGGTAGGCGCATGCAGCGAGTGTCTGTTTTCCGCAGCAGCCTCCTCTTTCATTGAGAAATGACATTTCATCTACAATCTAATAGCGTATCGACTTCGCCAGACAGCCGCTCGCCCCTTGTTCGGCAGCAGCGGCTGGATCAGTTCGCACTAAGACTCTGTCAGATTCTATGTCGTCGTCACGACGTCCCGTTGGGAAGCGTGAAACACGTCGCACCGACAGTAAAAGAACCATCCCATGAGCGCATGTCGGAGAACACGCACTCGATCAAAAAAATCAACAAATAGCGATAGATCTTACGTTTGTAAAAATCTGATTTTAAGCTATGTTGCTTGGAATTTTATAAGTAATACTATGTCATTTTTGTTTAGTCGCTATTTCCCAACGCGTTTGACTTTCACGAAAAAAGGATCCAATATCTAACGTTTGCAACTCAATGCTGCTCAATTCCTGGAAGTCTAAGTCCATTTCAGTACCATCTGGTGTATATCCCGTGTTCTCCCAAAGCGCTTCTTTAGTAAATCCATCAAAATGTTCTATCATCCAAGATAAAAAAGCTTTAGTATTTTCATTTTTCTCGACAGAATCATCAATCACTGCTAAGTGTATATAAAAATGATAGGCAAAATCTTTGCCTGTTGCATTTGAGAACAACATACTCCATTTGTTTACAGCAGTTCCATAAGATACTATACGATGCTCGTACACTTCTACAAAATCGCTCCTGTTCGTATCTTTTGGTGGCTCAGCATACTTATGCATAATATCTGTAACCAAATCATATTTTTGTCGAATTTCAATCAAAGCAGTAAGCCTACTCTCCAGTAAGAATTGGTTTTTTACGTTATTTGACTTATATTTTTCTATGAGATAGTTAGCTGTCAGTCCTATAATTATAATGATGATTGCGATCAAGAACTTACTTGGTAGCGCTTCCCAGTAAAACTTCATCTTTTCCTGATATCTAGCAAGTTCTTTTTGTTCCTCGAGGGTCATAGCATCACTCTCGCTAAAATCTGATGAAGATGCATTGGACTACGGATAGGTTTTTACAAAACGCTTCCGATTATGACCCAATGTTTACGCTAAAGTAGCATAGTGGTTCTTTTTTGGCAACTCTTCTGTTCGATCAATCCTACACTCATGTGCAGAGATGCGACGAGCCCAGTGGACAATGTGTGTGCATTTCTTGGGCCGTAACCGTCTTGCCAGCAAATTGGAAGCCCTTCCAAAAGCGTCCCTTGCAGCCCTCGCTACTTCTCAGGCTCGATGCCCTGGTCTATCTACCCACCCGTGACCAGCCCCCTCCAACCCGACCTGCTTGCCCCGCCGGCGGAGATCCTGCCCCAGTCCTTCCGCGACTGGTTCGCCAGGCGCGGCTGGCAGCCGCATGCGCATCAGCTGGCGCTCTTGGAGGCGGTCCAGGGCGGGCGCTCGGCGCTGCTGGTCGCGCCCACCGGCGGCGGCAAGACCCTGGCTGGCTTTCTGCCCAGCCTGACCGCGCTGGCGGAAGACCCTAGGCCGGGTCTGCGCAGCCTCTACATCTCACCACTGAAAGCTTTGGCGCAGGATATCCACCGCAATCTGCAAGAGCCGCTTGCCGAGATGGGGCTGCCGGTCACCGCGGAGACCCGGACCGGGGATACGCCGTCGGACAAGCGCAAGCGCCAGCGGGCGAAGCCGCCGCATCTGCTGCTGACCACGCCGGAGTCCCTAGCGCTGCTGCTTTCCTACCCAGATGCCGATGACCTCTTCGCAGGGCTCGAACAGGTGATCATCGATGAGACCCATGCGCTGGCTGGCAGCAAGCGCGGCGATCTGCTGGCGCTGGGCCTCGCCCGGCTGCAGGCGCTGGCACCGGGCCTGACGCGCATCGGGCTCTCCGCCACTGTCGCCGATCCAAAGGCGCTGGCCGGCTGGCTGGCGCCGGGCGGGTACTACGATCCGCAAGAGGTGGCACTGCTGCTCGGCCGCTCCGGTGCCGAGGCTGAGGTGGAGATCCTGGAGACCGAAGAAGGGCTGCCTTGGGGCGGGCATATGGCGCGTCATGCGCTGGAGGCCGTCTATCGCCGGGTGAAGGAGGCGCGTACGGCGCTCATCTTCGTCAATACCCGCGCGCAGGCAGAGATCGTCTTCCGCAGCCTCTGGCAGATCAATGAGGAGACCCTGCCCATCGCCCTGCACCACGGCAGCCTCGACGTGCAGCAGCGCCGGAAGGTGGAGGCTGCCATGGCGGCCGGCAGGTTGCGCGCGGTGGTCGCCACCTCCTCTCTCGACCTCGGCATCGACTGGGCGGCGGTGGATCTGGTGGTGCAGGTGGGCGCACCCAAGGGCGTGGCGCGGCTGGTGCAGCGGATCGGCCGGGCCAACCACCGCCTGGACCAGCCCAGCAAGGCGCTCTTAGTGCCCGCCAACCGCTTCGAGGTGCTGGAGTGCCGCGCCGCCGTCGAGGCCCTGGACAAGCGCGAGCTGGATGGCGCGGCGCTGCATCCCGGCGGGCTGGAGGTCTTGGCCCAGCACATGATGGGCCGCGCAGCCGGCGCCCCCTTCGCCGCCGATGCGCTCTACAACGAGGTGCGCCAGGCCCAGCCCTATCAGAACCTCAGCCGCGCCGACTTCGGCGAGACCTTGAGCTTTGTCGAGACCGGCGGTTACGCGCTCAGGAGCTACGAACGCTTCCGCCGGCTGGTGAAGGGCAAGGACGGGCTCTACCGCGTCGCCACCCCGCGGATGATCCAGCGCTATCGCATGAACGTCGGCACCATCGTCGAGGAGCCGCTGGTGCAGGTCCGCCTCAAGAACGGCCGCAAGCTGGGCGAAGTCGAAGAGTACTTTGTGCAGTATCTGGCGCCTGGCGACACCTTCCTCTTCGCCGGCCAACTGCTGACCTTCTTAGGATTGAAGGAAACCGACGCGCTGGTGGCCAAGGGTGGCGAGGGCACGCCCAAGGTGCCGGCCTATGCTGGCGGCCGCCTGCCGCTCACCACCGAGCTGGCGGACCGGGTGCGGGTCATGCTGGAGACCCCGGGGCGCTGGCAGAACCTGCCGCCAGAGGTACGGCAGTGGCTTTCGATCCAGCGCTACCGCTCGCAGCTGCCGCCGGCGCAGGGGTTGCTGGTCGAGAGCTTTCCGCGCAACGGCCGCGAGTTCCTGGTGGCCTACCCCTTCGAAGGCCGCAACGCGCACCAGACCCTGGGCATGCTGCTGACCCGCCGGTTGGAGCGCGCCGGCTGCCGGCCCCTGGGCTTCGTCGCCTCCGACTACGCAATTGCCACCTGGAGCTTGCGGCCGCCTGAGGACCTGGACGCCCTCTTCGACCAAGACATGCTGGGCGACGACCTAGAAGAATGGATGGCGGAATCCTCTTTGCTGCGCCGTGGCTTCCGCAACATCGCCATCGTCGCCGGCCTGCTGGAGCGCCGCCAGCCTGGGCATGAGAAGAGCGGGCGGCAGATGACCGTCTCCACCGACCTGATCTACGACGTGCTGCGCAAGCATCAGCCCGACCATCTGCTGCTGCGGGCGACCCGGGCCGAGGCTGCGGGCGGCCTGACCGACATCAGCCGGCTGGCGGCCCTGCTGGCGCGTTGCAAGGGCAAGATCCAGCACCGGCGTCTGCAGAGGGTCTCGCCCTTGGCCGTGCCGGTCATGCTGGACATCGGCAAGGTGCAGGTCGCCGGCGGGGCCATCGACACGCTTCTGGACGAGGCCGCCGACGAGCTGATCGCCGAGGCGCTGGCCGACCTGCCCGAAGCGCTGATCGACGAGCCGGACCGGCAGCCGGAGCTGCCCCTGTGACGGCGGCGCTGCAGGATTTCTTGTTGGATGGGCTGGCGCTGCAGGCGCATGTCAGCGGCGCCCTCTTTTGGCCGGAGCAAGAGCTGCTGGCGGTAGCAGACCTGCACCTGGAGAAGGCGACGGCCTTGGCGCGGCGGGGCGACCTGCTGCCGCCCTATGACTCGGCCGCCACCTTGCAGCGCCTGGCCGCGGTGGTGGCGGAGCTGCACCCGCGCCAGCTGCTCTTCCTCGGCGACAGCTTTCATGACCCTGGCGGCGCGGCACGCCTGGCCGGGGAGGACCGCGCCTGCCTCCTAGAGCTGGCGCAGGCCTGCGAGCTGCTCTGGGTGGAGGGCAATCACGACACCGGCGGCTTGCCCAAGGGTCTGGGCCGCGTAGTGGCGGAAACGGCGATCGGTCCCCTCACTTTCCGCCACCAGGCTGAGCCCAAGGCGCGCGAGGCAGAGGTCAGCGGGCATTTCCATCCCAAGGCGCGCTTGAAGCTCTCGGCCACCCGCACCTCGGCGCGTTGCTTCATCTTCGACCGTCGGCGATTGATCCTGCCAGCCTTCGGCGCGCTGACCGGCGGGCTGGAGGTGCGCGACCCGGCCATCGCCGGCCTTTTTCCGCAGGGCTTCAAGATCATCGCGCTGGGCGCCCGCCGCGCCGCCTTGTTGCCGGCAAGCGCGCTGGGATGAAGCAGGGTCTAGGCATTGCTAAGTGCATAGGGCAAGTGATCTCTGCGGCAACGGGGGACGTAAGCCTTTCCATGTGCAAGGGACAGATGGGGCGCCCGGGGGGTCTATGAGCAAAGATCACGTCATTCTCTGGTTTCGACAGGACCTGCGCCTCTCCGACAACGCGGCCCTAACCGCTGCGCTGGAGACAGGCGCCACCGTCATTCCCCTCTTCATCCTTGATGACGAGTCCTTCGGCGCTCGGCGAATGGGCGGGGCGCAACGCTGGTGGCTGCACCAGAGTCTGACAGCACTGGCAGCGCAATTGGAGGCGCTGGGATCGCGGCTCATCCTGCGCCAGGGCGTGGCTGGGCCCATCCTCAAGGCACTGGTCGAGGAAAGCGGCGCCAAGGCTGTCTACTGGAACCGCTGCTATGATCCCGAGAGTATTGCCCGTGACAAGGCCATCAAAGCCGGCCTGACCGAGGCCGGACTCACCGCCAGCAGTCACGCCGGGCTGCTCTTGATGGAGCCTTGGGAGCTAAAGACAAAAGGCGGGGGCTTCTTCAAGGTTTTCAGCCCACTCTGGCGCGCTCTTCAGACAAGTTACAAGCACAAGGCGCCGCTGCCTGCGCCCAAGAGCCTGCCGAGCCTGCCGTCTCTCAAGAGCGACGATCTAGAGGCCTGGGCGCTTTGCCCAAACAATCCGAACTGGGCCGAGGGCTTCGGCGCAGTGTGGGAACCAGGAAGCGAGGGCGCGCAGACGCGGCTGCGGCAGTTCCTCAATGAGGCCCTTTCCGTCTACAAGACGCAGCGCGACCGGCCGGATATCGAGGCGACCTCCCGCCTTTCTCCGCATCTGCGCTTCGGCGAGATCTCGCCGCGGCAGATCTGGCAGGCCGTGCAGGAGGAGCTAGACACCGGAAAGGCCTCGCAAGCCGGCGCCGACAAGTTCCTGGCGGAGATCGCCTGGCGCGAATTCTCCTACCACCTGCTCTTCCACATCGATCGCCTGGCCGACAGGCCGCTGCGGCCCGAGTTCGCGGACTTCCCCTGGCAGGACGACCCGGACGGCTATGAGGCCTGGTGCAAGGGCCAGACCGGCTATCCCATCGTCGATGCCGGGATGCGCCAGCTCTGGCAGACCGGCTGGATGCACAACCGGGTGCGGATGATCGTCGGCTCCTTCCTGATCAAGGACCTGCTGATCCCCTGGCAGGAGGGCGAGCGCTGGTTCTGGGACTGCCTGGTCGATGCCGACCCGGCGAACAACACGGCCTCCTGGCAGTGGGTCGCCGGCTGCGGCGCCGATGCTGCCCCCTACTTCCGGGTCTTCAATCCAGTCCTGCAAGGCGAGCGCTACGATCCCCAGGGCGCCTTCGTGCGTGCATGGGTGCCGGAGCTGGCGCGCCTGCCCGACCGCTTCATCCACAAACCTTGGGAGGCGCCAGACCTCCTGCTGCGCGAGGCCGGCGTGACCTTGGGCGAGACCTATCCCAAGCCGCTGGTAGACCACGGCGAGGCCCGCAAGCGCGCGCTCGCTGCCTTTGGCGACATCAAGAAGGATCGCGCGGCATGAGGGGCGGCACGGCCATTACCTCCGGTCAGCGCATCGCCGTCGTCGGCAGCGGTGCGGCCGGTCTAGCCGCTGCCTGGGCGCTTTCACACAGGCACGATGTGCACCTCTATGAGGCGGATAGCCGGCTTGGCGGCCATGCGAACACGGTCACCGTCGAGGGACCTAAGGGCCCAGTGGCGGTCGATACCGGCTTTATCGTTTACAACGAGCCCAACTATCCGAACCTGGTACAGCTCTTGGACCAGCTGGGGGTTGAGAGTGCGGCCAGCGACATGTCCTTTGCGGTCTCTCTGGATCGTGGGCGCTACGAGTACGCAGGATCGCCGTTGGGGCTCTTCGCCCAGCCAAGCAATGCGCTGGTCCCTAGTCATTGGCGCCTGATCGCCGATGCTTTGCGCTTCTTCAAGCAGGGTCAGGCTCTACTGGCGGCCGGCACAGCCAGTGGGACCTTGGGCGCCTTCCTGGACGCCGGCGGCTACTCCAAGGCATTCCGAGAGAAGCACCTGCTGCCGATGGCAGCCGCCATCTGGTCCTCTGCACCCGGCGCGATCGAGGCCTTTCCGCTGGCCAGCTTCCTGCGTTTCTTCGACAACCACGGCCTGCTGCAAACCGCCAACCGCCCGCTCTGGCGCACGCTGGCCGGCGGCAGCCGCAGCTATGTCGATGCCATCGCCGCCAGCCTGGGGCCGGAACGACTGCGCCTCGGCCAGGCGGTGGTGCAGGTTGAGGAACTGGATGCGGGTCTGAAGCTCACCGACAGCAGCGGGCAGAGCGACAGCTTCGACCAGGTGGTCTTGGCCTGCCACGGCGATACGGCGCTATCGATCCTGGGCGACGCCGCAACCGAACCAGAACACCAGATACTAGGCGCCTTCCACTACAGCCGCAACGAGGCCCTGCTGCACAGTGACCCCAGCCTCATGCCACGCCGGCGCCGGGTCTGGTCCAGCTGGAACTACCTGGCAGAGAGTGACCGGCTGGCGCCGAATGACGGGCTCTGCGTCAGCTATTGGATGAACCGCCTGCAGCCCTTGGACCCCAGCTTCCCGCTCTTCGTGACCTTGAACGCGCCGCGTGAGCCCGATCCGGCCCTGCTGCATGGGCGCTACACCTATGATCACCCGCTCTTCGATCAGGCAGCCTTGGCGGCGCAACAGCGGCTGCCGGAGATCCAAGGGCAGCGCAGGTTGTGGTTCTGTGGTAGCTATTGTGGCTATGGTTTTCACGAAGATGCCCTTCAGGCCGGCTTCGCGGTCGCTGCGTCCCTGGGCGCACCAGCACCCTGGGCGGATGCCGTGACGCCGCGCAGCCCAGCCGCGGCTGCGGCCCGTCCAGGGCTCGGTCCTACCGGCGACGCGGTGCTGGTTGGGGCCTAGCCTTCACCATGACCGCGCTCGCCTCCGCCCTCTATCCCTTGCAGGTGGTGCACCGGCGCCGCGGCGCTGTCGAGCATGCCTTCAGCTACAAGATCGTCAGCCTGCTGCTGGATCTGGACGAGCTGCCACTTCTCGCAGGCCGCTTCCCTTTCTTCTCTTGGAACGGCTGGGGGCCGCTAGCGCACTGCGACCGCGACCACGGCGCGCACGACGGCAGCCCTCTCAAGGCCTGGGTCGGCCAACAGCTGGCCACGGCCGGTATCACGGGCGTTTCGGGCCCCGTCCGCCTGCTGGCCATGCCGCGGGTCTGGGGCGCGGCCTTCAATCCGCTCTCCATCTTCTATTGCCACGCGCCTGACGGCAGCTTGCGCGCGCTGATCTATGAGGTGCACAACACCTTCGGCCAGCACCACAGCTACGTCATTCCGGTGGAGCAGGAAGCGGGCGGCGTAATCGACCAGGCTTGCGACAAGGCCTTCTACGTTTCCCCCTTCATCCCCTTACGCCAGCGCTACCAGTTCCGCCTGCGCGCGCCGGGCGAGCGTCTGGTCCTGGCCATGCAGCAGGGCGACGAGAGTGGGCCGCTGCTCTTTGCACGCATCAGCGGGCGCCGGCGGGAGCTCAACAATGCGACCCTGGGCCGCGTGCTGCTGGCCCAACCTCTCTTGACCTGGAAGGTGCTTGGCGCAATTCACTGGCAAGCGCTGAGACTGTGGCTGAAGGGCGCGCGCCTGCAGCCGCGTCCAAAGGACGGCTTGGCGGCCACGGAGGCCTCCATCCATAACAGCGCCACTGTCACGGAAACTGAACGCTAGAGCCAATGCCGCCGGCCCGTCATCTTCTGCTGCGTTACCTGACCCGCAAGACGCGGGCAGGGCGGGTTTCGATCACGCTGCCGGACGGCAGCCGGGCGGAATTGGTCGGCGCCGAGCCGGGGCCTGAAGCAGAGATCACCGTGCATCGCCCGCGTCTGCTGCGCCGCCTCTTGCTTGGCGGTGCCAATGGCTTCGCCGATGCCTATCTGGATGGCGACTTCGACACGCCGGACCTGACCCAGCTGCTGCTCTTCGGCGCCGCCAACCAGACCGCCTGGGGCAGCCTGCTGCGCGGGCGCTGGCCGCTTCGCCTGGCCGCCCATCTGGGCCATCGGCTGCGGCCCAACAGCAAGCCCGGGTCGCGGCGCAACATCGCCGCCCACTATGACCTGGGCAACAGCTTCTACCGCCTCTGGCTTGACCGCAGCCTCACCTACTCCTCCGCCGTCTTCGCCGAGGCAGACCAGCCTTTGGAAGAGGCGCAGCGCAACAAGTACCGGCTGATCTGCGAGGCTGCCGGTATTCGCCAAGGCGATAGCGTGCTGGAAATCGGCTGCGGCTGGGGCGGCTTCGCCATCTACGCTGCCCAAGAGCGCCAAGCCCGGGTTACGGCCGTCACCATCTCCGACGCTCAGTTCGATGCGGCGTCTAAGCGTGTCCACGACGCTGGCTTAGAGGACCGGGTGACCCTGCTGAAGTCCGACTACCGCGACCTGAAGGGCAGCTATGACGCCATCGTCTCCATCGAGATGATCGAGGCAGTGGGAGAGCGCTACTGGCCCACCTACTTCGCCAAGCTGCGCAGCCTCAGCCAGCCGGGTGGCAAGGTGGCCTTGCAGGCCATCACCATCGACGAGGGCCAGGTCGCGCACTACCGCCGCTCCGCCGACTTCATCCAGCGCCACATCTTCCCCGGCGGCATGCTGCCGTCTCGTAGCCAGATCGGCGATGCTGCGCAGGCGGCCGGGCTGCGTGTCGCCCAGGATGGCGGCTACGGCCTGGACTATGCCCAGACCCTGGCGCTCTGGCGCCAGCGTTTCGAGGCTGCCTGGCAGGACGTGGCAACGCTTGGCTTCGACCAGCGCTTCCGCCGCCTCTGGCGCTACTACCTCTCCTACTGCGAGGCCGGCTTCCGCGCCGGGCGCATCGACCTGCGCCAGATCGTGCTCGCGGCTGATTGACTGTAGGATCCAGTCTCTGGCACCGGCCATCTAGCGCTCTGGTTAAAGGACAGCTCTCTGTCCCTCGCCCTCCCCTCATGCTGAGCTTGTCGAAGCATGTGCCAAACGGAAGGACGTACTTGGGGCACATCCTTCGACGGGCTCAGGATGAGGTCAGAGTGTTTGGTCAGCAGGTCCAGATAAGCCTGTCTTTTAGATTGAGGCGCTTCACCAAGGCGCAGGCCATCGCCTTGCTCACGCGCGACGGGTGACCGCATAGTGCGCCTTTGGGGGGAAGCGCGGCGTAACCGGCGTGAGGTGTCTCTATGCGGCTTGCAACCTGGATCAGCACAGCACTGCTCCTCCTTTCCGTAGCCTTTGCGGCCAGCCTGCCGGCCAGCGGCAGCAGCGAGCCGCCAGCGCTCGAAGTTGTCGACCGCTACGGGCCCAGCCTGGTGGCCTATGCAGTGGTGGAGCGCGATGACGGCACCTACCGGCGCATGCTGGTCGCACCAGAGGTGATCAGAGCGATCAAGAGCGGCGCGCCACTGCCCGACGGCACGCATATCCTCATGGAGACCTACTACAGTCCCGGCCAGGTCAGCACGGTCTTCCACAGCCGCAAGGTCGGTGGGCAATGGCACTACGGCTCCTTCGGCGCGAACAGTCCCAACCTGGACGTGGGCCCGCGTGCCTCTTGCCTCTCCTGCCATGCGCAGGCGGCCGAGCGTGACTTCACCTTCACCCTGCCCAGCCTCCAGGCCGCTGCGGCCGGTCTAGGTGCCAGCCGGCTGAGCTGCGACCGGGGCGGCCGCCGGCCCTGCGCGGCGGAGGCCTACCAGGTGCCCTGATGGCAAGGGTCCAGCGCTATGGAGTGGCACAGCGCCTGCTGCACTGGCTGACCGTCCTGCTGGTGCTGGCCCTCTTGCTCTGCGCCCTCGGCAACAGCCTGGTCTATGAGGGCCAACCGGTCTTGGCCGAGACCTTGGTGCAGATCCACATGTCGCTGGGCGCCACGGTCTTCCTCCTGACCCTGGCGCGCGCCCTGCTGCGCCAGCTGCAGCCGCCGCCGGCCTTGCCTGAGAGCCTCTCTGCGGCGCGCGCTGGCATCGCCCGCGGCTTGCATCTCTGCCTCTATCTGCTGCTCTTGGCGATCCCAGTGACCGGCTATCTGAAGCTCGCTTGGTTGGGGTTCGAGATTCGGCTCTTCGATCTCATCACCCTGCCCAGCCTGGCCTTGGACATTGAGGCGAGCGCGCTGGCTCGCCGGCTGCACTGGATGCTGGCAATTTCTTTGACGGCGCTTCTCGCGACCCACATTGCCGCCGCCCTGCAGCACCGCCACCGTGGCGAGGCTATGATCTTCAAGCGTATGACCTTTGGCTAACGGGAGACCCCACCCATGATCACCCTCGACCTACCGCCCCTGCCTTACCAGCCTTGGGCCGAGACGAAGGACAACCTGCACCTTATCTCCCAGATGGTCGGCAAGGTCCGCTTGTTGCTGCACCCGCCGCTGAACCACTGGTGGCACGCAACGCTCTACCCCACGGTGCGTGGTCTCTCGACCGGCCGCATCCCCTACGGCAGCGGCGGTTTCGAGATTGAGATCAATCTACTGCAGCATGCCATAGTCATCACCACGCAAGCCGGCAAAGACCAGCAGGTCCCCCTGCCTGGCCGCAGCATCGCTGCGATCTACGCTGCTTTCTTCCAGGCGCTGGCCGACCTTGGTATCGACGTCACTATCCTCGACCGGCCCTACGACAACGCCAGCAAGACGCCCTTCTCCCAAGATACAGCCGCCCGGCCCTATGACGAGGAAGCCGTCACCCGCTTCTGGCGCGCGCTCACCCAGATCGCCAGCGTCTTTGAAGTCTATCGCGGCGGCTTCGTCGGCAAGCAGACGCCGGTGCAGCTCTTCTGGCATTCCTTCGACATGGCGGTCACCCGCTTCTCCGGCGAGGCACACCCGCTGGAAGGCGGCACCGCCTCAGACCGCGAAGCCTATTCCCACGCGGTCATCTCCATCGGCTTCTGGCCCGGCGACCCCAGCTTCCCGGAGCCAGCCTTCTATGGCTACGCCTACCCAGAGCCCGCCGGCCTCAACCAGGTCGCCCTCTCCCCGCCCCAGGCCATCTGGGCGGAGAAGAACGGCGGTGCCTTGGCCGCTTACCGCTACGAGGATCTGCGGGGTGAGGCCGACCAGCAAGCCAGCCTGCTCAGCTTCCTCAACAGCCTCTACAGTGGTGCTGCCAAGGCCTGCGACTGGCCCTACCAAGCGCTCGCCAGGTAGGCCCGCGCAGATCTCTCGGCCGGCATTTCAAAAGGGCTTGAAACATTTCAACGACTGTTTAAATGTTCAGTCATGCAAAGCGTAGCATTGGAACCGGATCAAAGAGCCCAGCTGGCGGAGACCTTCTCCCTTCTCGCCGACCCGACGCGACTGTCGATCGTGGTGGCCTGTTTGGAGGAGGATCGCCCAGCCGGAGAGATTGCCAAGTCCTTGGGCCTCTCCGCCTCGCTGGTCAGCCATCACCTCCGGCTCCTCCGCGCCGCACGCATCTTGCGGGCGGATCGGAACGGCAAGCAGGTCATCTACTCCATGGCCGACGCCTGCGTGCGGGACGTCTTGCACATTATGATCAGCCACCTCTTCTCTTCGGAGCATGACGGTCGGCACACCCCAGAGGAAGGAGACTAGCTATGGTTACCGTTACCCAGCAGAAATGCGCCTGTGCCGACTGCGTGTGCATCGTCGCCGTCACCGATGCAGTGAAGAAGGACGAACGCAACTACTGCAGCCAGGCCTGCGCCGAGGGCCACCCCAAGGGCGCCGGCTGCGAGCACAGCGGCTGCGCCTGCCACGGCTAACACCGAGTCCGGTGATTGTAAGAGCGCGGCCGGGTGCAACACCCTGGCCGCGTTCTTCGTTCTAGGGCGTGATGAGTCTTGGTGTGAACAGTTTTTGCCAAGAGTTCTTCCTCGTCTTGAGCAGCGAGCCGAAGGCGAGCGCCCGTCGAAAGGCGGGCCCCAGGGCTCGGTGCTAACGGCCCGCCT
>JBCBSF010000102.1:0-18234 GCA_039819325.1 Pseudomonadota bacterium
TGGCGGTTCAGGGAATGATATCCATTTCGGGCGCGATGACGCCGACGCGCTCTTCGGCGGCAATGGTGACGACCGCCATCAAGGAGATCGTCTCCTTCGCCGCCAAATAGCCTATCATCTTCGGCGCCTCCAAAGGCGTAATCATCGCCGACGTAGCCATAGATCAAATCCTCACCGGCCTCACCGCGCAGCGTATCGGCACCACTGCCGCCATCAAGCCTATCCTTGTTGGCATCGCCCTCTAGGATGTCGTCCCCGCTGTCGCCAGCGACGGTGTCGCCACCGGTACCGCCGTAGATCGTGTCGTCGCCTTTCCCACCATTGATGGTGTCCGCATCGGTGCCGCCAAAGACGCTGTCCTGGTCTTCACCGGCGAGAATGACGTCGCTTCCAACCTGCCCATAGATGCGGTCGGCACCGGAGCCACCGTCGATCAGGTCGGAACCATCGCCGCCGAAGAGGAAATCGATCTGTCCGCCGCCATAGAGGAGATCGGCAGCCTCTCCGCCGATCAGACGATCTAGGTCGGAGCCCCCGTAGAGCCGGTCTTCACTGCCGCCGCCCTCGAGCGTGTCGTTACCCTGCCCGCCAAAGAGGAGATCCTGATTGTCCTGCCCATAAAGCAGATCCACGTCGCTACCGCCGCGCAGGGTATCGGTGTTGGTCCCCCCCTTTAGAACGTCCGCTCCGCCGCCGCCTTCGACGATATCTGGGCCGGCATCGCCATAGAGACTGTCGTCGCCGCCAAGACCGTAGATCCTGTCTGCGTCCTGACCGCCGTTGGCGGTGTCATTGTTGGCGCCTCCAAAGAGGCGATCCGTGCCCTCCGAACTGGCGATGACGTCGGCGCCCGAACCACCGTAAACCCGATCACCGCCGTCGCCCGGGCGCAGATCGTCATTCCCGGGCCCGCCGAATAGCGTGTCAGCCGCGTCGCGGCCGCGGATGGTATCGTTCCCACCCTCGCCAAAGATGGTGTCGACGTTGTTCGTACCAGTGAGCTGATTGTTGTTCTCGTTGCCGCTGATTCTTGCCATCTTGAGCCCCCTAGCGCCCTCTGAACGATCCGGACTGGCATCTTCTCAACTAGTTTCACTTAGCCTAGGGGATGTGAATATCAATTACAAATACTTGAGTACTTTGATATTATTTGATGACCGCGTCTGACATTTGACTGACGAATATTATTTATCGTTACCGTGGTTTGTGACTTTGGTTTGTTTGTGAAGGTCGCGCAGATGGCCCTGCGCTGACCAGCGAGACGCAACCGCGGTTTACGTCAGCGCTGGCAAGAAGAGGCCTTTGAGTCCGGAGAAGCTTAGCGTTTCTCACGCGAAGACCTGGGAGAGGGCCGTCTCTTCGCCCCCTTCTCCAAGTCTATCGGCGGCGGCTCGCGGAGAGCCACCCTGGCAGCGGGGACCGCGACCAGGCTCTGCGCCGGCTCAGCTTCCGCCAACCTGAGCCGGCTGCTAGCCTTACAGCCAAAGGAAGTCGGCGGCTGTAATCTGCGCAGCGGTGGTCACGCCGGCCAGCTCCGCTGCGATGTCCAGCGTGCCGTCGCCGTCG
Organism: Pseudomonadota bacterium; assembly: GCA_039819325.1. Taxonomy (GTDB): domain Bacteria; phylum Pseudomonadota; class Alphaproteobacteria; order Kiloniellales; family JACOMY01; genus JACOMY01. Next base: position 1,567 of record JBCBSF010000102.1, read on the forward strand.
GTGTCGACCTCCAGCTGGCTCAGTGCTTGGTTGAAGCGGGCCTCGCTGTTGCCGCCGCCGCTGAAGGCCGCGCTCTCGACGTAGGTGAAGGACCCCGTCTCCAGACCAGCCACGAAGGCCAGCGTGTCGGCAGCACTGCCCGCTGTCAGCACACCTTCGAAGTCGCCGATCTCCAACTGGGCCACCACCGTGCCCCCGGCCTGGGTCACGCCCGTCTCGTCCCCGTTGAAGCCGAAGACATCGCCGCCAGACCCGCCGAAGAGACTGTCGCCGGCATTGCCCAAGAGGATATCCTGCCCGCGCCCGCCGTAGAGCGCATCGGCGGCTAGGTCGTCATCCTGACCATTCAGGAAGTCATCACCCAATCCGCCGTACTGCAGGTCCTGGCCCGAGCGGCCCAGAAGGCTGTCATTGCCGCCCGCTCCGAAGAGCGTGTCGTCACCCAGTCCGCCGGAGAGCCAGTCGTCGCCGGCACGCCCTCGCAGATTGTCGCCTGCCGTGTTCCCGACCAAAGAGGCGCCGCCGGAGTTGGAGGTCAAGGTCCGTGCCACTCCGTCTTGCGCGTTGTCCAGCACCTCCACGTTCTCCGCCAGACGATAGCCGTCGGCCGACGCGACGACACGATCGACGCCACCGTCAGCAGCCTCTTGGACCTTGTCAGCAGTGGTGTCGACGAAGAAGAGGTCATCGCCCGAGCCGCCGGCCATGCGGTCCGCGCCGGAACCACCTTCCAGGCTGTCGCCGCCGGAACCGCCGAAGAGGCCGTCATCCCCCGCCCCACCGAAGAGGCGATCGCGCCCGCTGTCGCCGTGCAGCTGCAGATCTCGGCCGGCACCGCCATAGATCCTGTCCGCACCGCTGCCCCCGAAGAGCGAGCGCTCGTCTCCGTCACCGCCGTAGAGCCAATCGGATCCTTGCCCGCCGAAGTGCAGGCTGTCGTCACCGGAACCAGCGTCGATGCGGTCGTTGTTCTGACCACCATAGAACTGCCGGTCCGAACCCGAGCCGCCGAACAGGCTGTCGTTACCAGCGGCACCATAGAAGGCCGCATCATCGCCCAGGTCGCCGAAGAGGCTGTCATCACCGGCACCGCCGCGCAGCAGGATGTCATTACCGCTTTCGCCATAGACCAGGTCATGGCCACTGCTGCCCTCCAGCAGTCGGTCGCGCTGACTGCCGCCGAAGAGCCTGTCCGCACCCGAGCCACCAAAAAGTGAGGTGTCCAAGCCAGCGCCGCCATCGAGCAGGTCGTCACCACTGCCACCGAAGAGGCGTCGGTCGCGGTCGGCACCCCCATAGAGGCTGTCCTTACCGCTGTCGCCGTAGAGAAAGTAATCGGCTCCACTGTCTCCAGCCAGGCGGTCGTCGCCGGAGCTGCCGTAGAGAGACCGATCGCGGCCGCTACCGCCCTGAAGGTCATCGTTGCCGGCAAGGCCGTAGAGACTATCTGCCCCGTCATTGCCGAGCAGACTGTCGATGAGATCGTTGCCGACTAGGCCGTCCGACCCGCTCTCGCCCTGGGTGACCACTACTTCAACAGATGTCACTACCACGCCGGCTGGTAAGGTAACACCAGCGCCCAGGATCAACTTATCAGTTCCACTGCCACCAGAGAGCGATTCACCCGACGACAGCAGGTTTGGGCTATTGGCGACGATGGTATCGTTACCTGATCCACCATCGATGACATCCCTAAGGGGACTGAGCTCGAAGGTCTCAGCAGCGCTGCTGCCAACGCGAGACAGGGTCTCGATACCAGTGACGAGGACGCCTGCGGGTAAGGTGGCCCCCTCTTCAAGACGCAACACGTCGTTGCCAGCACCGCCAATAAGGGTCTCCGAGGTCACCAAATCACCTTGGCTGCGGATAACCAGGGTGTCCCTCTCCCCACTGCCTTGCAGCGTATCTACACCACTGCTGCCGTAGAGGATGTCATTGCCAAAGCCGCCGACCAGTTGGTCGCGGCCTGTATCACCGTAGAGGCGGTCTTGACCAGCAAGACCCTCCAAGATGTCGTCACCCTCACCGCCGATGATGGTGTCATCGCCAGAGCCGCCAGCGATGTAGTCAGCGCCGCTACCGCCCTCGAGGGTATCGTCGCCGTCCAAGCCATCGAGACTGTCGTTGCCGTCATTGCCCCGCAGACTGTCGGCCGTGCTGGTTCCGACAAGGCTGTCTGGCCCATCGCTTCCTTGGCCGATCACCAGCTCCACAGAGGTCAGCTCAATACCCGCCGGCAAGGTGACACCGACGCCCAAGATCAGCGTGTCAGCCCCGCTGCCGCCGTTCAGGGTCTCCCCGGACGCCAGCACGTTCTGGCTATTGGCGGCGATGGTATCGTCACCAGATCCAGCATCGATAATGTCTCTGCGGAGGCCGAGCTCGAGACTCTCGGGCGCGCTGCTTCCTATTCGAACCAGGGTTTCGATGCCGAGGACCTGGACGCCTGCGGGCAGGGTGGCACCCTCTTCGAGACGCAGGACGTCGCCACCGCCGCCTCCATCGAGCGTTTCCGACGCAACGAGATCGCCCTGGCTGCGGATTACCAGGGTATCCCCACCTGCGAAGCCTTGCAGCGTATCCGCGCCACTGCCGCCTTCCAGGATATCGCTACCATTGCCACCGACCAGCTGGTCTTGGCCTGTGCCGCCGTAGATCCAATCTTGACCTTCAAGGCCCTCTAGGATGTCGTCGCCCGCGCCACCCTGAAGTGTATCATTGCCTGAATCACCAAGGATATAGTCCGCATCAACACTGCCATAGATCGTGTCATTACCACTGATCCCCTTGACGCTATCGGCCTCAGCCAAGGCTTGCAAGACATCGTTGCCAGAGCTGCCATACTGGACAATGCGCTCCACGTTGGTAACTGCAATGCCCGCAGGGATCGGCGAGTCGTCCAGGAGCAGCAGGAGGTCACTGCCAGATCCGCCATCCAGCGTCTCTCCGGCGGCAAGCTCTCCTGGGCCCGTCACGAGGAAGGTGTCGTCGCCGGACCCACCAAAAAGCAAATCTTTGCCACTCCCGCCATAGAGACGGTCCGTGCCCCTCCCGCCGTAGAGGCGATCTGCCCCAGTGGCATCGCTCAGGACATCGTTTTCGTCTTCACCAGCGAGGTAGTCATCGCCCGTGCCGCCAAAGAGCAGATCGTCTCCCTCATCGCCGAAGAGCCCGTCTTGGTTGCTGGCACCCGACAGCGTGTCGTTGCCACCTTGCCCGTACATGCGGTCCCGAAAGTCGGTTCCGCTGAGGGTATCGACACCCTTGGTGCCGTTGAACTGGAAGTACTCGATGCCCGTTGGATCAATGAAGTCGCTGCTGGTGTCGATGAAGCTGATACCGTTATCCAAGCGAATGGTATCGGTTCCGCTACCGCCGTCCAAATTCGTGGAGATCTGCAGTTCGTTCTGCGCGGACAGAAGGATAACGTCGTCACCGCTGCCGCCAAAGAACAGTTCCTGACCGAAGCCACCGTTCATCGTGTCGGCACCGTCACCCCCGTAGAAGCGATCGAAGCCTGTCTTGCCATAGAGCGTGTCGTTACCCGTTGCCCCGTAGAAGAGATCCTGTCCGCTAACGCCGGTATGGCTGTCGTTGCCGCTGGTGCCGAAGACGGTCAGCGCCTCTATCGATCGGGCTTGCTGAGAGAACTGAAGCGCGGCACCGCCCCTCAAAATGAGCGAGTCCGTGCCGACCCCGCCATCGAAGGTGATACTGGTGGGGGCTCCTGCCTGGCTTTCCACGAAGATGGTATCATCGCCGCCATCTCCGGCGACTAAGCCACCGCCTTGGCCACCATCGAGCCGGTCGCGGCCTTCACCGCCATAGATGTAGTCATCACCACTGTTGCCATAGACTAGGTCGTTTCCGTTCGAGCCATAGAGTCTGTCGCTCCCATCCAACCCAAAGACCGTGTCGGCCCGAGCGCCGCCGCGAATCGTCTCGGAATCCGACCTCCCAATCAGAACGAAGTTCTCTATGTTCGTGAAGCGCGCCTGGAACGACGCGAGATCGAAACTGCCTGCTGGCCGCGAAAAGATCGTTGCAGCGTCGTCATCTTCACCGCCATCGAACCAATCACCGTTACTAAGGTTCGCGTCACTCAGCACCAAAAGGGTATCGCTGTCGCTTCCACCAATGAAGTTGTCGGCACCGCTGCCAGGCGTGAAGGTATCGTCGCCTCGCCGCCCTAGGGCGACATCGTTGCCAGCACCGCCAAAGAGAATATCATTGCCTGATTTGCCTTCCAATCGGTCGCCTTGTGACCCGCCAAAAAGGATATCGTCGCCGCTCATCCCTTCGAGTGTATCCGCCCCTTGATCACCCGTCAGCACGTCGGCGCCACGGTCGCCGAAGAGGAAGTCATCGTTTGCTGCGCCGTTCAGCGTGTCTATCCCAGTCGCGCCGAAGAGAAGGTCGTTGCCGGCATCGCCGTTTAGAGAGTCGTTTCCACTACCGCCAACGAGACTATCGACACCCGAGCCGCCGTCGAGCGTATCGTCTCCAAGCTCGCCGTAAAGCCGGTCATCCTCCGGACCGCCAAAGGCGCGGTCGATGCCAAGACCGCCGACAATCCGGTCGTTGCCTCCCTCCCCGCGAAGCGTGTCGACCCCACTGCCGCCATAGAGCAGATCGTTCTGGCCGTCGCCTTCAAGGATATCGCTGCCGCTGTCGCCATAGACCGTGTCGCCGCTGGTTCCGCCGTAGATCGAGTCGTTGCCGGCATCCCCATTGATGGTGTCGGCGTCATTGCCGCCGAAGACGCTGTCCTGATCCTCACCAGCGCGAATGACGTCGCTGCCGACCAGACCGTAGATGCGGTCGGCGCCCGATTCGCCTTCGATGAGGTCGGAGCCATCGCCGCCAAAGAGGAAATCGATCTGTCCGCCGCCGTAGAGGGAATCGCTAGCCTCTCCGCCAATAAGGCGGTCCTGATCGGATCCACCGAAGAGCCGGTCCTCTCTGCCCCCACCGTAGAGCGTGTCGTTGCCGTGGTTGCCGAAGAGGAGATCTTTGTCGTCCTGCCCATAGAGCTTGTCAGCATCGCTTCCGCCCAGAAGCGTATCGGTGTTGGTGGCGCCTTTCAGCGTATCCGACCCACCTCCGCCATAGAGAACATCTGGGCCCGCATCTCCGTAGAGACTGTCAGTTCCTTGGACCCCGAAGAGCCTATCGCCGTCTTGACCGCCATTGATGGTGTCATCCCCGGCGTCTCCAAAGAGAAGGTCCGTGCCCTCCGAACTGGCAATGACATCGCTTCCAGAGCCACCGTAGACCCGATCGCCGCCGTCACCTGGGCGCAGGTCGTCGTTTCCGGGGCCACCAAAAAGCGTGTCGGCCCCGTCGCGACCGCGCAGCGTATCGTTCCCACCCTCGCCAAAAATGGTGTCAACACTGTTGGTTCCTGTGAGTCGATTATTGTTTCCGTTTCCAGTAATTCTGGCCATCTGAGCCCCCTAGCGCCCGTTGGCGGGTTCGAAAATGACCCAACCGCTTCTCATAAGTGAGACTAGGGAAGATAAAAATCAAAAACAATGATCTAACTACAATAGAATTACTGTATAACGATATCTGAATGCGACATGACAGAAAAGATGTATCGTTACCAAGGCTTGAGACTTTGGCTTTATGATCAAGAAACGTGCAGATTTCTCTGCGCCAACCAGGATAAAGCGAAGACAAACCGACGAGAGCCTGTCGAAGGTCGGCCAAAACAGGTGTGTTATCGAACGGCGATAACTGGGACTCATCGTAGGCCGGCCCTCGCCCGCGCGCCCTCCCGGCCACCCCATGGGCTACTGGTGTGGGTGGCTGGGAGGGCGCGCGGGCCGGTGCCGGGACCTAGGTCACGATCAGTGGCAGTGGGCGTTAATGCAAGAGCGAGACCCTGCAGACCTGAGAGACGACAGGCAGTCCCCTGGCAGCAAAGACCGGCTCCTGGTCCGCAAGTGGACCAGGATCTGTCGACATCTGGGTCTCAGCCGAAAAAAGAGAGCGGCAGACGTGCTAGCGAACCAGCCGGTTCCACCAGCCGCGCCGCTTGGGGCGCTCAGGGTCGGGGGCCGTCACCACGTCGAAGTTAGGCTTGGGCGGCTCCGGCTCACTCGCATCTTCGCTGGCGGGTTCGCCATCCCCGTTGTGGGCAGGCTCAGGCAAAGGCTCAATAGCGGCGGGCTCAGCCAGCCCGGGCGCTGTCCCATTGCTGAGCGTGGGATCCTCGGCCGCTTGTTCTGCCGCGACCGCACCCTCCTCTTGCCCGCGCGCGCCTTCTCCGGCCTCTCCCTCGTCCGCCGGAAGCGCGCTTCGCGTGTCAGCCTCTCCGTCGCTATCGGTCGGGGCCTGCGGCACCTCGGTCTGGGCCGCCTCGGTCTGGGGCGCCTCGGTCTGGGCCTCCTTACCTTGCGGCTCCTCGGCTTCCCCAGCTAACGCCTGCCCCTCTTGGACCTGCGCCTCTTCAGCGTCCGCTTCCTGGGACTCGACGTCTTGGGACTCAGCGTCCTGGCCTTGGGCCTCTTGGCCCTCGTCGCCGCGGCGCGAGCGGCGGCGGCCGCCGCGCTTGCCGCGCCGGCGGCGACGCTTGCCGCCGTTCTCGTCCTGCTCCTCGTCGCGCTGTTCACTGCCGGCGCGCTGCTGGCGGTCATCATCGCGCTCTGCTGGCTCGTCGCGGGCCTCCTCGCGCAGCTCCTCGTCGCTGTCACGCTCTGCGTCGGGCGCAGAACGGGCGATTTGCGGGCGCGGTGCCGGTGGGCGGCGGGTTCCGCCGATGCGCTCGATGCGATGCTGCAGGCCGCTCAGGCTCTCGTCCACCTCGACCCTGAGTGCGAAGTCAAAACGCTCCTCGTCCTGTGAGAGCTGCGCCCGCTTCTCGTTCAAGAGATAGAGCGCGACGCCACTGGGAACCGTCACCACCAGCTCGCCACCGGTACGCCGACCGCCCTCCTCAGCAATGGCGCGCAAGAGCGCCATGGCGGAGGTCTCGGGCGAGTAGATCTTGCCGGTTCCGCCGCAGTGCGGGCAGGTGACCATTGAGGTCTCGACCAGGCTAGGGCGCAGGCGTTGGCGCGACAGCTCCAGCAAGCCAAAGGGGCTGATGCGGCCCAGCTGGATGCGGGCCCGGTCGGCCTTCATCGCCTCCTTCAGGCGGCGCTCGACCTCCCGGTTGTGCCGGTTCTCCTCCATGTCGATGAAGTCGATGACGATGAGGCCGGCAAGATCGCGCAGCCGCAGCTGGCGGGCGACCTCGGTCGCGGCCTCCAGATTGGTCTTTAGCGCCGTCTCTTCGATGTGCCGCTCACGCGTCGCCTTGCCGGAGTTCACGTCGATCGCCACTAGGGCTTCGGTCACGTTGATGACCAGATAGCCGCCGGAGCGCAGCTGCACGTCGGGCTGGAACATGCTGGCCAACTGCTGCTCGACGCGATGCTCCTGCAGGAGCGGCAGGCCGTCGGACTTGTGCAGCTGCACCTTGCGTGCGTGGCTGGGCATGAGGTTGCGCATGAAGGCCTTGGCCGCCTTGTAGCCCTCCTCGCCCTCGACCAGGATTGCCGCCATGTCGCTGGTGTAGAGATCGCGGATGGCGCGCTTGATGATGCTGCCTTCCTCGTAGATCAGGGCCGGCGCTTGGGCCTGTAGCGTGCCCTCGCGGATCTCACCCCAGAGGCGGATCAGGTAGTCATAGTCGCGGCGGATCTCGGTGCGGCTGCGCTCGCTGCCGGCGGTGCGCACGATGACCGCCATGCCGTCGGGGATCTCCAGCTCATTCAGCACCTGCTTCAGGCGCTTACGGTCGGCCGAGGAGGCGATCTTGCGGCTGATCCCGCCGCCGCGTGCCGTGTTGGGCATCAGCACGCAGTAGCGCCCGGGCAGCGAGAGATAGGTGGTGAGCGCAGCCCCCTTGTTGCCGCGCTCCTCCTTCGAGGCCTGGACCAGCATGATCTGACCGCGCTTGATCACCTCTTGGATCTTATAGCGCCGCAGCAGCTTGGCCCGGCGGCGGGCCGCGTCCTCGATGTCGTCACCATCGAGCGTATCGACTTCGGTCTCCTGCTCGACCTCCTCGACCACGTCGCGCTTGCCCTTGTCGCCCTCCTCCTCCGACTCCTCGGAGGCCTCGGCCTGGGGCTCCTCGTCACCGCCGCGCCGGCTGCGCGAGGAACGCCGTGAGGAGCGGCGCGAGCGGCTGCGACGGCTGGAGCCGCTGGTCTCGCTCTCCGCAGCCTGCTCTTCGGTCTCTGCCTCGGCGTCACCCTCATCGCTTTCGCCGACAGCCTCGGCGGTTTCCGCCACCGGGTCCAGCGCGGCCGTCTTTGCCTCTTGGGTAGCGGTCTCTGCTGAAGCGGTCTCCATCTCGGCGTCAGGCTCAGGAGCTGCCTCTCCTTCTTGCGGTTCAGCCTCGAGGGGATCCTGAGCGACGGCCTCAGCGGACTTGGCGTCGCCGTCAGCTGCAGCGTCAGCCTGCTGCTCGCCAGCATCTACGGCCGGCTTCGGTGGCGCGTCGTTCTGCGGGTCAGAGGCTGCCTCGGCGGCCTCTTCCGGCGTGGCGCTGATCTGATCGCCACTCTTTGCCGTCATCGGCTGCGCGCGGCCGGGTTTCTCCTCCTCGTCCGCGTTGCCCTCCGCAGGCTGGTCTGAGGTCTCTGTGTCGGACTCACCCGCAGGCTGCTCGTCCTGAGCCTCGATCTCTGGTGCTTCCTCAGGGGCTTCCTCTGCGGCTGCGGCAGCCGGCTCGCGCGACTCCTCGGTCTCTTCCGGCTGCGGGTCTTTGGCCGGCGTTTTCTCCGCGTCAGCCGTCTCCGCGACCTGCTCTTCGCCGCCGCTGTCAGGCGCCGCGTCCTGAGCGATCTCGCCGGTCTCACTCTCCGGTTCGGCGGCTTGGACCGCCTCCTCCTGGCCAGCGTCGCCTTCTTGGACCTCGCCAGCTGCGTCTTGCGCATCAGCTGAGACCGGAGCCTCAGCCTCCTCTTGGGCGGCCTCCGGCGCCTCCTCTGCCGAGGTATCCGGCTCATCGCTCTGCGCGCTGCGGCTGCGGCGGGAGGAACGGCGGCGGCTGGACTTGGGCTTGGGCGCCGGCTCCTCCTCCTCGTCCTCGTCATCTTCCTCAGCCTCGGCCAGCGCCTTGATCGCCGCCTCTTCAGCCAAGAGCGCTTCGCGGTCGGCGATGGGGATCCGGTAGTAGTCCGGGTGGATCTCGCTAAAGGGCAGGAACCCATGGCGGTTGCCGCCGTAGTCGACAAAGGCGGCCTGCAGCGAGGGCTCGACCCGGGTGACCTTGGCTAGATAGATGTTTCCCTTGATCTGGGCGTGGCTGCCGATCTCGCGATCGAATTCGTCGACACGGTCATCTCGGGTAACAACGACCCGGGTCTCCGCCGGATCGCTTGCGTCGATTAACATCAACTTCGTCATGGAATGGTGGCTCCCCTGCGCCGGGCAGCAGCGCGCTTGGCGCTGTGGGCGACGCGGAACGTGCTGGAAGGAAGCAGCCGGGGAGCGGTGCCCTGCAGTCTTCTTGTCTTGCTGTCTGCAGGGTCACCGTCATCTCTCGCCGTTTCGCCGCTTCTCAAGGACTGGCATAAGGCCGCGCCCGACCAGTCCTCCCGGCAGGGGCTCATCGTCGCCCATCCGCTGGAAGCTCCCTTGTCGCCGGGGCCGCGCTATGCCGCTTACCCGAAGAAGGCCTCCACCGCTCATCGTCGCTGGCCGGAGTCCTTCTCCCGAAGGTCGATCCGCGCGCTTACGGCCTGCCAGTCGGTCTCTCGTGTCTGACCTCTTCCCGACAGACCGCAGTGCTGCGGCTGTTAACCTGACACACAACTTATGCCGCCTGTGGCTTTCCGATCAAGCCTTGATCGCGGGAGCCAGCGTTGCGCTGCAACATTCCCTCTGATGGCTCTGCAAAGAGCTCTCAAGCTGCCAAGGTACGGAAAGCCGAGAGGCTAAAAAAGATCGTTTTTTGAGTGCTTTCCGCTTGCTTTCTCGCCAAGAGTGCGAGATTCTTATTAGGCACCTGGAGTCACAGTGATTCATAATCTGTTACTTGCACGCCCTTGGGTGCCTTCGGTGGGAGTCCTCTCGTCTCGTATGGATGGGGCCGCTCTTCCGAAGACGACTGACGTTTGATGCATGGGACATGGGCCCTGGGACGATGCTGCGACTCTGGCTTCTGATCTGCCTGACCTTGGCAGCGCTGTCGCTTCCGGCGATTGCAAAACCCCAGGTCGAGGCACCGCGCAGCGGCATCCACCCGGACTTCACCCGGCTGGTGCTGGATTTGAGCGAGCCGCTCTCGTACCGCATCTTCACCCTGACCGGCCCGCCGCGCCTGGTCATCGATCTGCCGGAGGTTACCTTCAACCTGCCGGCGGAGCACAGAGTGAAAACGCCGATGGTGCGTGCCCTGCGCTCCGGCCTCTTCGCGCCTGGCCTGTCGCGCCTGGTGCTGGATCTGAACCAGCCGGTGAAGGTGCTGCGGGCCAACATCCTGCCGCCGAACGCAGCGGGTAAGCATCGCCTCTACCTCGACATTGCGCCGACCGATCCGGCCAGCTTCGCTGCCGCCTCCAACAAGGTCACCAAGGCCTCGCGCAGCGTCTTGCCGGCCGCCGTCCATGGCAACAGTGCGGCCTCGCTGCCGGTCCGCGATACCCGGCCGCTGATCGTGATCGACGCCGGTCACGGCGGTGTCGACCCCGGCGCTATCGCGGTCTCGGGCCGCTATGAGAAAGACATCGTCATGGCCTTCGCCAAGACCTTGGCGGAGTTCCTGAAGCGCAGTGGGCGCTACCGTGTACAGATGACCCGGGAGCGCGACATCTTCCTGCCGCTTGACGAGCGCTATGCGATTGCCGAGCGGGCGGGGGCTGACCTCTTCCTCTCGCTGCACGCCAACACCCACGCCAAGTCCTCGATCAAGGGGGCCAGCGTCTTCACCCTCTCCGAACGTGGCGCCGACTCCGATGTCGAGGCTGCCGCCCTGGCGGCCAAGGAGAATGCGGCGGATGCAGTGGCCGGCGCAGCCTCGGTCGAGCAGGTGGCGCATATCTTAGGCGATCTGATGCGCCGAGAGACGATGAACCTCTCCAAGAACTACGCCAACCGCCTGGTGAAGGAGCTGGGGCGCGAGGTCACCTTGCTGCGCAACACACACCGTTTCGCCGGGTTCCGGGTCCTGAAGTCGCCGCTCGTTCCCTCTGTCCTGGTGGAGATCGGCTACATCTCCAACGTAGAAGAAGAGCGCTTGCTGCGCACCAAGGCCCATCGAGAGAAAATCGCCATCGCGATCAGGCGCTCGCTCGACGGCTTCTTCACCTGGCAGGAAGCGGTAAACCGCAGCTAGGCTGCAGGATTTACACCCTCCACGCTGTGCGTGGCCCAGCGATCACAGCAGGTCTGTTCCCGCCGGCTTGACTGGCTTTGTCGGCCCAAGACGGCTACTCTGTTCGTAAGATCAAACGACATATCGCGCAGAGCCCGCCCTATTGGTGGCAGTCGGCTGCGCGGCAGCTTACCTGCGGCAGGTGAGCGCAAGACCATTCGACCGGGTCCTCGCGAGGGACCCACCGGGGCTTGCCCCGGGAAGAGAATTGCAGGAAGGCGCGATGAAAGCCCTTTTGGTCATATTCCGCTCGCTGGTGGGCATGGCGCTCTTAGGGGTGCTGCTGGTCGGTGGCGGCGCCATGTATGTCTATGTCGTCTATGCCGGAAACGTCCCGGACACCGACGAACTGGCGGACTATGCGCCGCCCATGGTGACGCGCGTGCACGCCAACGACGGGCGCATGATGGCGGAGTATGCGATCGAGAACCGCGTCTTCGTCCCGATCGAGGAGGTGCCGACGCGGGTGATCGACGCCTTCCTGTCGGCCGAGGACAAGTCCTTCTACAGCCATCCCGGCGTCGATGTGCGCGGCATCGTCCGCGCGCTGATCGCCAATATTGAGCGCATCTCCAGCGGCCAACGTCCCGAGGGCGCCTCGACCATCACCCAGCAGGTGGCCAAGAACTTCTTCCTCACCAACGAGGTCTCGATCGGTCGTAAGATCGAGGAGGCGATCCTCGCCTTCCGCATCGAGTCTGCACTGAGCAAGGACGAGATTCTCGAACTCTATCTGAACGAGATCTACCTGGGCCAAGGCAACTACGGCGTCGTAACGGCCGCCCAGAACTACTTCAACAAGAACCTCAACGAGCTGACGGTGGAGGAGGCTGCCTATCTGGCGGCCCTGCCGAAGGCACCGAACCGCTACCACCCCGTGGATCACAAGCCGGCCGCCATGGGCCGGCGCAACTGGGTCCTGTCACGTATGGCGGAAGACGGGCGCATCACCCGGGCCGAGGCTGACGCAGCACGGGCGCGCGACCTGGTCACCCGCCCGCGCGAGGAGACCCAGAAGGTCGCCGCCGACTACTTCACCGAGGATGTGCGCCGGCAGATCAAGGATCTCTATGGCGATAGCGGTCTCTATGAGGGCGGCTTGGTCGTGCACTCCACCCTCGACCCGCGGCTGCAAGCCATCGCCGATGAGGTGCTGCGCCGCGGCCTCATCCGCTACGACCGGCGCCACGGCTGGCGCGGGCCAGTGGCGCGCTTCGCCACCAGCGAGGCGACCTTCGAGGCCATGGACGCCAAGCGCAAGGATGCGCGCGAGAAACAGGTTCAAGACCTGCTGCGCGGCCGGCCGGAAGGCTGGCGCTCCCTCCCGCCGAACCCTGTCTTGGCGCCAAAGGACCAGTGGCAGGCCACCTTGGCGAGCGTCGAGGCCGAGTTACCGCCGCTGCCGCCGGTGGACCTGGTTGCAGACTGGAAGCTGGCCGTCGTCTTGGACGAGTCCAACGGATCACGTGAGGCCGTTATCGGCCTGGCCGACGGGACGACCGGCGTCATCCCCCGCCCTGAAGTCGCTTGGGCGCGCGCCTGGCGTCCGAATCAGCGCGTCGGCGGCAAGCCCTCTCGCGCGTCGGAGGTGCTGGACGAAGGCGACATCATCTACGTGGAGCATGTGACCCAGTCCCCCAGCGGCGCCGTCTATCGCGACCCCAACAACTATGGACTCCGCCAGGTACCGAACGTCGAGGGCGCGCTGGTCGCCATGGATCCGCACAGCGGCCGTGTGCTGGCGATGACCGGCGGCTGGTCCTTCAAGGAGAGCGAGTTCAACCGGGCGAGCCAAGCGCAGCGCCAGCCCGGGTCTTCCTTCAAGCCCTTCGTCTATCTGGCGGCCTTGGAGAACGGCTTCACCCCGGCCTCGATCCTGCATGACGCGCCGATCGAGATCAGCCAGGGGCCGGGCCTGCCGAAGTGGCGGCCGAAGAACTACTCCGGGCGCTACTACGGGCCGACGCCGCTGCGGGTCGGGATCGAGAAGTCGCGCAACCTGATGACCGTGCGTCTGGCGCAGAAGGTCGGCATGGACGTCGTGGCCGACTACACCAATCGCTTCGGTGTGGTGGATAACCTGCAGCAAGTGCTCTCCACCGCCTTGGGCTCTGCCGAGACCACCTTGCTGCGGATGGTTGCCGGCTACGCGATGATCGTGAACGGCGGCCACAAGGTGACGCCGACCATGATCGACCGGGTGCAGGACCGCTACGGAGAGGTCATTTACCGCCACGATGCCCGGACCTGCAGCGACTGCCTGGCCGAAGACTGGCAGGGCCAGCCCCCGCCGGTCCTCGCCGACACGCGCGAGCAGATCGCCGACCCCATCTCCGCCTATCAGATGACCTCGATCATGCAAGGCGTTATCCAGCGCGGGACTGGGGCCGGACGGGCCAGCATCGGCCGGCCGGCTGGCGGCAAGACCGGGACCACCAACGACAACTTCGACGTCTGGTTCATCGGCTTTACCCCCGATCTTGTGGCGGGCGTCTTCGTCGGCTTCGACCGGCCGCGTACCTTGGGGCGCTCCGATACCGGCTCGACGGTGGCAGCGCCGATATTCAAGGACTTCATGAAGGCCGCGACCGAGGGCACGCCGGAGAAAAGCTTCCAGGCGCCGCCCGATACGGTCTTCATCAATGTTTCTTTGAGTTCAGGTCAACGGGCGACCGGCGCTGGTACCATCCAGGAGGCCTTTAAGCCCGGCACCGGCCCGGACGCCTTCGTCAGCCACGGGGTCACGACCTACACGCCCAGCGCCAAGGACGTCACCACCCTGGGCGTTCCCGGACTTTACTAGAGGCACCCTCTTCCCTTAGGTCTCTCGACCGCCCATAGCGGCGGTTGAGAAACCCTTGGTCTTCGAAGGACAGCATGAAAGCAGACGTAGCCCAGCAGGTGGAGGCCATACGCCAGTCCCTCGCCCTGCTAAGGAGGCATCTTTGACTGGGATCAGGCGCTCAAAGACCTAGCCGCCCTGGAGGTAGAAGCCGGCGATCCCGACATCTGGAACGACCCAGCCAAGGCGCAGGACGTCATGCGCCGGCGCAACGGCCTGCAGCGCCGCATCGACGCGCAGAAAGAGCTGGAGCAAGCCCTGGCCGACGCCTTGACCCTGCTGGAGCTGGGCGAGGCGGAAGAAGACGAAGAGACCATCGCCGAGGCCGAGCGCGACATCGCACGCCTGCAGAAGCGCCTGGAGAAGGCGCAGCTGGAAAGCCTGCTCTCCGGCGAGGTCGATGCCAACAACTGCTACCTGGAGGTCAACTCCGGCGCGGGCGGCACCGAGGCGCAGGACTGGGCCGAAATCATCCTGCGCATGTACAGCCGCTGGGCCGAGGCGCATGACTACAAGGTGGAGGCCTTGGAAGAGAGCGCCGGCGAGGAGGCCGGGCTCAAGTCCGCCAGCATCCTGGTCAAAGGCCACAATGCCTACGGCTGGCTGAAGGGTGAGGCTGGGGTGCACCGGCTGGTGCGCATCTCCCCCTTCGATTCCCAATCGCGGCGCCATACTTCCTTCGCCTCCGTCTGGGTCTATCCGGAGATCGAGGACGATATCGACATCGAGATCCTGGACAAAGACGTGCGGGTCGATACCTACCGCGCGTCTGGCGCCGGCGGTCAGCATGTGAACAAGACTGACAGCGCGGTGCGCCTCACCCACCTGCCCACCAACATCGTGGTGCAGTGCCAGTCGCAACGCTCGCAGCACAAGAACCGGGCCAGCGCCTGGAAGATGCTACGCGCGCGGCTCTACGAGCACGAGCTGCGCAAGCGCGAGGCGGAGGCCGAGGCGGAGGCCGCGGGCAAGACCGACATCGGCTGGGGCCATCAGATCCGCTCCTATGTGCTACAGCCCTATCAGATGGTGAAGGACGTGCGCACGGGCGTGGAAAAGGGCAACGCGCAAGGTGTATTGGATGGCGACCTAGACGAGTTCCTGGAGGCCGCTTTGGCAATGAAGCTGGGCGGCAAGACGGCAACACAAGACAGCAGCTTAGAGGAGAGCCTGTGATGACGGACTGGGTTCTGGCACAGATCAACATCGGCCAGTTGGTGGCACCGCACGACGACCCGGCCGTCGCCGGCTTCTTCGAGGCCTTGGATCGCATCAATGCGCTGGCCGACCGCAGCCCTGGCTTCATCTGGCGCCTGCAGACCGACGCAGGCAATGCCACCGACCTCATTCTCACCGCAGACCCGCGCCTCATCATGAACCTCTCCGTCTGGGCGGACGCCGACGCGCTCTTCGCCTTCGTCTACCAGTCGGCGCATACGCCGGTGATGGCTGAGCGCCGCCAATGGTTCGAACGCTTCGAGGGCGCCTATCAAGCCCTCTGGTGGATCCCCGCCGACCATCGCCCGACCCTCGAAGAAGGCTTGGCCAAACTCTGGCACCTGGACCGCTTCGGCCCGACCCAGCAGGCCTTCACCTTCAAGGCCCGCTTCCCCAAGCCCGGCCGCTCGGGCGAGCCGGTCGATATGCAGCCGGATCCTTGGTGCGTAGGACGCGCCTGACGGCACGGGTGCGTGGGACGCGCCTGAGGGCAGGGGTGCGTGGGACGCGCCTGACAAGAGTGTCCCGCCTTTGGTCCTCCCACTTGCTTGTGTTAATCTCTTCGCGGGCATCGCCACGAGGAGACAGACGCCGTGGAGTGGAACCAGGCCTTTGTCCGGGCGCCCGAGGCGCTTGCGCTCCTGCCGAAGGCAGCCGACGGCAGCATCCACTGGGGCAGCCCCGGCGAGCCCCAGGCCGTCAAGGTTGCCCTCTTCGACACCGGCTACAGGCGTCATCCTGCGCTTGGCTTTAGCCCTGGCGCCAACAGCACCTTCCTCTTGAGCGATGAGGGGCAGAGTTGCCTGAAGCCCCGCGGCCCTAACGCCGAAGACCCGCTGATCAAGATGAAAGCCATGCCCCTGGGCCACGGCACGCGCACTGCCACCTGCCTGGCCGGTAGGGGTGCAGGCTTCAGCGGGCTCTGCCCCGGTCTGCCCATGGTGCCTTTCCGGGTCACCAATCACTCGGTCATCTTTGCCGATGCCGCCACGGCAATCGGCAAGGCGCTGGACATGGTGGTGGAGCGGGTGGCAGAGGGTAGCATCTCGCCCATCGTCAACATCTCGCTTGGCCGGCTTTTCGGGCACCGCAGCCTCGGTGCCGCCGTCGATCGGGCCTATGAGGCCGGCGTCATCATCATCTGCGCAGCCGGACAGGTGGTGGACCGCGTGACCTATCCGGCCCAGCATGCACGCACCATCGCCGTCGCAGGCATCGAGCGAACCAGCCGCGG
>JBCBSF010000103.1:0-18132 GCA_039819325.1 Pseudomonadota bacterium
CGTACAGAGAGTGTCTCGCATCAGGCGCAAAAGACTGTCGCTTTCTGCTGCTTCTTTCGCAGAGCGGCAAGATCCATTGACGCCTCTAGTGTAGCTTACGCCAGATTCACTGATAGTGATCAGATTTCTTTTCTGCAACGCGAGCCCGATCAGAAGCAGTGCGCAGTCATGTAACTGATTTGACACAAAAGGCGAAGGCTTCTTTGGAAGAGGATGATCTATACCAAAGGTCATGCTCACGTGCATTGGGCGTAGCATAGCTGCCTTGCGTCCCTTCGATGTGTTGCCTGCCGCCTCTTCAAGAGTTGTTGCTTCGGTAAGAAGAGCAGCACGATGCGACAGTTTCGTAGCTGACGCCTCCAGCTCTCGTTATCCTAGAGTGAAGAGCGTCTTGATCTTGCAAGCTTCACGCAAGGTGGGCACAGGGGGAGCTCTGCAGTATGGCGATAGGGCGAAGGCTGAAGCGCGGCAGTATCTTAAGCGGCTTTATCTTACAGGGGCGGCGTTTGGCGCTTGGCTTCGCGCTCTTCGCTCAGGCCGCGTTGCTCTTCGCAGTCAGGCCCATGGCGGAAAGCTTGGCGGAGGCCTGCGATCACCGGGCGCCTTGCATTGCCACAGGCGAAATCCTCTCGCCCTTCCTCTCTCTACCAGACAGTCCAGAGGGGCAGGACACCTTGGACGCGAACCTTCAGCGCGTTGAGGAGATTTACCTGAACTCTAGCGCTGCCGACAAAGCGCTCGCCGCCACCAACTCTCAGCTGCAAAACCCAGTGATCCCGGTGCGTAACGTCTGGGCCTTAGCGGTCCCGGAGTTGAGTGATCGCTTTTCGGCAGGGGCGCTTCCTGACCCTGGACCCAACGCGCCACCGGTCTCCGTCATCTCCCTGGTCGAAGCAACCTTTCAGAACATAGAGATCTCGATTGACCCGCTGAAATCCTACTTCGCGCTGTCCAACATATATGGCGAAGCCTACGGCGCGCTGCCGGGCGTGACCAACGAGGACCCACGCCCCTATCAGGTTAGCGAGACGATCGCCGGCGCGCCCTGGACGACTGCAGAGACGACGGCCGTTGCGGTGGCGATTCAGCAGACTGAAGACCCGCCACCGCCTTACGCTAACCAATCCTGGATGGCGCTGGACAGCAGCCCGGCCTTTCCCAGTGGACATTCCACCGGCGGCAACACGATTGCCATCTTCTCGGCCGTGATGGCGCCGGAGTATCATAAGGAACTGGTGGCCGCCGGTGTTGAGTTTGCCTTTAGCCGCAACGTCTTCGGCGTGCACTATCCTCTGGACGTTATCGGCGGCCGCATCATCGCGACCGTCAATGCGGCAGCCATGCTGAACGGCACCTATGATTACCCGGCGAGCGTAACCTTGGATGACGTGCTCGCGGCCGGCCAAGACCTACAGGCCTACCTGGGATCGGGCGGCCAGTCTGCCTTCGCTAAGGCCTGCAGTCCCTCGGTCGCCACCTGTATCCGCGAGGGTGCCATCCCCAGTGCCGAGGCCTTCGCCGAGGCGCGTGCCGACTATCGCTGGTTCATGACCTATGACTTGCCGCCCGTCGGGCCGACCGACTTGGACCCTGTGGTGCCGGAGGGGGCGGAGGTGCTGCTCTTGACCCGCTTTCCCTACCTCTCTGCCGAGCAGCGGCGTGACGTCTTGGCGACGACGCAAGCGCCCTCAGGCTCAGCCCTGGGCGATGGCAGCGGCTGGGCACGGATCGACCTCTTTGCCGCTGGCGACGGCTATGGAGCCTTTCATGACGACGTCACTGTCACGCTCGACAGCGACAAGGGTGGATTTCACGCCTTCGATGTCTGGGCCAATCCCATTTCCGGCGCCGGTGGTTTGACCAAGGCGGGCGACGGGACCTTGGTTCTGGCCGGTATGAACAGCTACAGCGGCGGCACCGTCGTAGAAGAAGGCACCTTGGCCATCAGCGGCGCCATCCAGGGGCCGCTTAGGGTCGCGGCTGCGGGCAAGCTCTACAACGGCGGCCAGGTGACGATCGCGGCCGGTGGCCAGGTGACCTCGGCCGGTGACCTGGTCAACGATGGGCAGATCACCGGCGACGTCGATAACAGCGGCCTGCTGGAGAACAACGGCGAGATCCGGGGCGACCTGACGAACAGCGGTCTCTTAACTGGCAACGGCAGCCTAACCGGCAGTCTCACCAGCAGCGGTCGGGTCTCGCCTGGGCAATCAATCGGTCAGATCACAGTGGCCGGGCCAGTCACCCTCAGCCCGACCTCGACCTTCGCGGTAGAGCTTGCCAGTGACGGCACCGCCGACAGGCTAGCTGCTACCGGCCCAGTGACGCTTCAGGGGGGCACGTTGGAGGTCACGCTGCTCTCGCCTGAGACCGTCGGCCTGCAGAGCTTTACGATCGTTACCAGTGAGACAGCGGTCGATGGCCGCTTTGCCGAGCCCGACGATCCCCTCGGTTCGGCGCTGCCCTTCCTTGCGCTAGAGGTTCTCTACGGCGCAGAGAGTGTGGTGGTGGAAACCAAGCGCAGCGACCAGGCCTTCGATAGCCTGGCCAACACGGCGAACCAGGCGGCAAGCGCCCAGGCCCTGGATAGCCTGGCCGTCGAGGGGCCCTTGCTGGAGGCGCTGGTCTCCACCAACGCCGATACGGCCCCGCAGGCCTTCGATGCGCTCTCCGGTGAGGTCTATGCCTCGGCCCAGACCCTCCTGCTCGCCCAAGCGGCGCTGCTGCGTGACAGCATCACAGGCCGCCTGCGCCAGGCGACGACAGCAGGTGAACGCGGCCAGGGCAGCGGCCCTGATACGGCGTCGCTGGTGCCGGGTTTCAAGCCGACGCTCTGGGTCGAAGGCTATGGCAACTGGGGCAGTAACGATGTGAGCGCCAACACGGCGCGGCTCTCCTACTCCAACAGTGGGCTGGTGGTCGGCCTGGATACGCCGCTGGGCGACAATCTGCGCCTGGGACTGGCCGCTGGCTTCAGCCAGTCCTCCTTCGATGTGACGGGCCGCCGTTCCTCCGGCGATACCGAGAGCATCGATCTCGCCGTCTATGGCACTGGCCAGTGGCATGCCGTGACCTTGCGCGGGGCCTTCACCTACGGCTGGCAAGGCGTCAGCGTTGATCGAACCGCGGCCTTTGCGGGCTTCAGCGATGCCCTCTCATCCGACTATGACGCGCGCAGCCTGCAGATCTTCGGCGAGGTCGGCTATGGGATGGCGTTCGACAGCCTTTCGGTCGAGCCCTTCGCCGGCTTGACCTATGTGAACCTTGAGACCGACAGCTTCACCGAAAGCGGCGGCGCTGCGGCCTTGCAAGGAGAGGCGGAAAGCCGATCCCTTGGCTTCAGCAGCCTCGGCCTGCGGGTCGGCTCGGCCTGGCCGCTTTGGCAAGGCCAGCTTCTGGCTGACGCTAGCCTGGCTTGGCAGCGCACCATCGGCGACAGAGTGCCGACCAGCAGCCTGGCCTTCACCGCCGGCGGCAATCCCTTTTCGGTGCAGGGGGCAGCGCTGGCCCGCGACTCTGCCCTTGTCGGCTTTGACCTTGGCTACCGCGCGGGCGAGCAGGTGACCCTCGGGATCGCCTATGCCGGAAACCTTGCCGGCTCCGCCCGCAGCAACGCGGTCACCGGCCAGCTTACAGTGCAATTCTGACCGGCCGCTTGGCGTCCCAGTCCCGGCACCAGTCGCTGCAGAAGAGGCGGCCGTCTGCGCCCTTCACCTGATCCGGGTCGGTCTCGTAGATCAGGATGCCGCAGTTCTGACACTTCACATAGCGCTCGACGTAGAGGCGGTTGGCGGAGAACTTCATTCTGCAGCCTCCTTGCGGCCGTAGTCGCGGGCAGCGCCGGCTGGAGAGACATAGCCCTCGGCCAGATCCTCCTCCAGTGCTGCGGGATCGCGCTCAGCCGGGTCGCCGTGGCCGCCGCCGCCCGGCATGACCAGCTTGATGCGGTCGCCTTCGCGGATGGTGATGTTGGAGAACTTGGAGGAGGAGGTCTTGTTGAAGGCCTGCACCACCGTCATCCAGTCCGACGAGCCGGCGCGCTGGAAGAGGGTGGCGCCCAGCCCGCCTTCCTTGCCGCCGGCCAGGCCCCAGGGCTTCAGCTCATGCCGGTCGGTCATCTGGCTGGCGATGATCTCCTCATTGGTGCTGAGCAGGGTCTTCTCATAGCCCAGCCCGCCGCGGAACTTGCCAGCCCCACCGGAATCGGGCGTGAAGCGCCAGTTCTCGATGCGGAAGGGGAAGCGGGTCTCGAAGACCTCCACCGGGGTCACGCGGCAGTTGCCGTTCATGGAATCGCAGGCGTCGTTGCCATCGGCATAGGCACGCCCGCCCCAGCCCACGACCTCGATGTCATAGCAGGCGAAGTACTCGTCGTGGCGCTTGTCATGGCCGCCGAAGACGAAGTTGGCATGGGTGCAGCCCTCTGCCGCCATGGCGCGGTCGGGCACGGCCTGTGCCAGGGCCCCGATCACGGCACCGGCGATGCGGGGATGGGTCTCGGTGTTGCCGCCGACCTCCGGCGCCGGGTAGTCCACGTTCACCACAGTCCCCGGCGGGGCCAAAACCCGGATCGGGCGGAAGCAGCCGCTGTTTTTCGGGATCGAGGGATCGGTCAGGTGCAGGAGCGCGTTATAGGTCGCCGACCAGGTGACGCCCAAGGTGGCATTGATCGGCCCGCGGGCCTGCGGTGAGGAGCCGTAGTAGTCGACAACAATCCCGTCGCCCTCGACGATGGCCGCTACCTTGATGTCGAAGCGCTTGTCTTCGATGCCGTCATTCTCGATGGCGTCTTCGAAACGGTAGGTGCCGTCGGGGATCTCGGCGATCTCCGCGCGCATGCGACGCTCCGAATAGTCCAGCAGGTCGCTGGTGGTCTCTGCCACCTTGGCGGTGCCGTACTTGGCAAAGATCTCCTTCATGCGCTGCTCGCCCAGATCGACGGCGGCGATGAGGGCCCGCAGGTCACCATAGTTGTAGCGCGGCGTGCGCACGTTCGCTAGCAGCAGCTTCCAGACGTCCTCGTTGTCCTGGCCGCGCCGCTTGATCTTCACCGGCGGCACACGCATGCCCTCATGGAAGATCTCCGTCGCCTCGCCGCAGAAGCCGCCCGGCACCATGCCGCCGACTTCGGCGATATGCCCGATGGAGACAGCGAAGCCCTGCAGTTCGCCCTCCACGAAGATGGGCTTGAAGAAGGTGTGCTCGGGCGTGTGCAGCCCGCCGCGGTAGGGATCGTTGTGGACGATGACGTCGCCTTCCTCGATCCCCTCCTGCTCCAGCTCGCGCACGCAGGACTTGATGAGGAGCGGCATGCCACCGATCTGTGCCGGGCAGAACTCCGCCACCGCGATCATGTCGCCGTTCTTGTCGGCCAGCCCGCAGGTGAAGTCCAAGGCCTCGTTGAAGATGGTGGAATAGGAGGTCTTCATGAGCGTGATGCCCATTTCCCGGCAGATCGACACCATGGTCGATTCCAGGATGTTCATGGTGACCAGATCCATGGCGCTTAGCCTCCTGTCGTGATCATGATGGCGCCCTTGGGCATAACCTCGGCGCTTTGCCCCTTGCGCAGCAGGGTGGCCGAGGCCGCTTCCTCGATCAAGGCCGGACCGGTGATGCTGTGGCCGGCTTTGAGCGCATCGCGGCGGTAGATCGGCACCCTCGCCTCGCCGTCGTCCAGCTGCACGGCGCGTTCGCCGGCGACCGGTGCCGGCCCGTCTGCCGCCGGCAGCTCCGGCGTCTGCGGCTTGGCCGAGGGTGCGATGGCCGTGACCGAGACGTTCACCAGCTCGATGGTCTCGCCGGGAATGGCGAAGCCGAAGCGGGCCTCGTGGGTCTCGTGAAAGCGCTGCCAGAGGGCGGTCAGGCCCTCCTCATCGAAGGCCTCGCCGGGGTAGGGCAGCTCCAGCTCGTAGTTCTGGCCCAGGTAGCGCAGGTCGAAGCTGCGCAGCACGGTGATGTCGTCGCTGTAGCCCTGGGCCGTCAGCTCGCCGACTGCCTCGCTCACCAGCTCCTGCAGGGCTTGGGTGCACCACTCCCGGTCCAGCTTGGCCGAGGTGCCCTGCAGCGTGCGCTGCTTGTCGACCCGGGCGTCGGTCATGGTGAAGCCATAGGCCGAGAACTGCCCCGGGTGGTTGGGGATCAGCGCGCGGGGAATGCCCGCCATCTCGATCAGGTCGCAGGCGTGCAGCGGTCCGGCGCCGCCGAAGGCCGCCAGGGTAAAGTCGCGCGGGTCGAGACCGCGTTCCAGCAGCACGCTGCGCAGGGCGCCAACCATATTGTTGTTGGCGATCTGCACGATGGCCAAGGCGGTCTCGATGCGGGTGAGACTCAAGGCCTCCGCCAGGCGATCCACCGCCGCCTCCGCCGCTGCCCGGTCCAGGGTCATGCTGCCGCCCAGGAAGTAGTCGGGGTTGATGCGGCCAAGGATGACGTTGGCGTCGCTTACCGTGGCCTCCGTCCCGCCCTTGCCGTAGCAGGCGGGGCCCGGCTCGGCGCCGGCGGAGTGCGGACCGACGCGCAGCATGCCGCCCTTGTCGATCCAGGCGATGGAGCCGCCGCCGGCGCCGATGGTGCGCACGTCGATCATCGGTACCTGGATCGGGATGCCCCACTCGATCTCGAAGTTGGTGGTGAAGGCTTCTTGGCCCTTCACGATGGTGGAGCAGTCGGTGGAGGTGCCGCCCATGTCGAAGGTTACGACATGGTCCAGGCCCAGCTCCTCGGCCAGGGTCTTGGCTGCCACCACGCCGCCGGTAGGGCCGGAGACGGTGAGGTTTACCGGCGCATTCATCGCCCCGCCCAAGGTGGCCTCGCCGCCGTTGGACTTGATGACGGCGACCCGGCCGGCCACGCCCAGATCCTCGAAACGCGCGCGCATCTCTTCGAAGCGCTTGCGCACCACCGGCTTCAGGTAGGCATCGGCCAAGGTGGTGGAGGCGCGCTCATACTCCTTCCACTTCGGCAGCACCTCGTAGGAGATGGAGACCGGCAAGTCCGGCAGCTCCTCTTCCAGAATGTCACGCAGGCGCCGCTCATGCGCCGGGTCGAGGTAGGAGAAGAGCAGCACCACGGCCACCGCCTCAAGATCGCCCTTGGCCTTGATCTCGGCCGCCAGCCGGCGGACCTCCGCCTCGTCCAGCGCCTGCAGCACCTGGCCGTCCCGGTCGATGCGCTCGTTTACCTCCAGACAATCGGCGCGCTTTACCAGTGGCTTGGTCTTTATCCAAGACATGTCGTAGTGCGCCCGGCGGTTGCCGCGCTGGATGAAGGGAATGTCCTTGAAGCCGGCCGTGGTGATGTAGCCGACCTTGCCGCCCTTGCGTTCCAGTAGCGCGTTGGTGGCGATAGTGGTGCCAAGCCGCAGATGCTCGACACTCTCCATATGCCCCAGGCGCTCCAGGCCGGTCAGCACCCCCTCGATCGGGGCCTGCGGTGTGGAGGCATTCTTCCAGGCCGTCAGCTCCGACCTTTCCCGGTCGTAGGCGACGAAGTCGGTGAAGGTGCCGCCGATGTCGACGCCAACCAGGTAACGCATGCCCCTTTAACTCCCTGCCTCTGCTTTCTTTTTCCGTCAGCAGCTGCCCTCGCAAGCCGTAGAGCCGCCACTGACAGATGATATCACATATCTATGTATAGGCAGGCAGCACTCCAGATTACAGTACCCAGAGCGTGATGAGGGGCGTCAGGCCTCTTCCTTCGGGCGTATGTAGCCGGCGTCGTCCAGCTGGCCGCCGTGCTGCTTGGCCTCTTCGATCAGGTCCTCGTTCCAGGCCAAGCGGCCGCCGTCGTCGCCGCCGTTGATGGCCAGCACCTCGATGGTCTTGTCATCGACATTGCGGAAGCCGCGCATGACGTGGATCGGCAGGGTGACCAGGTCCATCGGTCCCAGCACCAGCTCTTCCTCGCCCTTCTCGCCCCAAAAGACAGCCAGCTTGCCGTTGAGGGGCATGAAGATCTCTTCGGTGTCATGGGCATGCAGGCCGGCGCCCTTGCCCGGCTCGACCTTGATAATGGCGACGGAGAAGGGGTGCACCACCTTGATGGCCGGCTTCATCGCCGGGTCTTCAAAGACGGACTTGCCGATGATGGAGAAGAGATCGCGCTGGTAGCGCGGGATCACGGTGTCGATGAAGGACTCTGGAAAGGCCTTCAGCTCGGTCCGCCGCGCCACGCGGGTGGCCAGCATTTCCTCGACGCTCGGTGTCTCGGCCATGGTCTTAATCCTTTGTTTGCGGGTCACTGCCGTGACCGGTCGGCACTAGCCCTCTCCCCCACCCGGCCACCCACGGGAGTATCCTGGATTGGGTGGCCGGGTGGGGGAGAGGGCTGGTGCCGGTGCGATGAGCGCCGCTCATCGCCAAAAAACAAACCCACTACTTCTGAACGATGTAGCCGGTCTCATCCAGGTTGCCGCCGTGCTGCTTGGCTTCCTCGATCAGGCCGTCGTGCCAGGTCAGGCGCCCACCGCCGTCGCCGCCGACGATGGCGATGACCTCGATGGTCTTGTCGTCGGCGTTGCGGAAGCCGCGCATGACGTGGATCGGCACCGTCACCGTATCCATCGGGCCCAATTCCACCTCGTTCTCGCCCTCATCCCCCCAAAAGACGGCCAGCTTGCCGTTGATCGGGATAAAGACCTCTTCGGTGTTGTGCGCGTGCAGGCCCGCGCCCTTACCGGGATCGACCTTGATGATGGAGACGCTGAAGGGATGCTCCACCTTGATCGCCGGCTGCATCTCCGGGTCCTCGAAGACCGACTTGCCGATGATCGAGAAAAGGTCGCGCTCATAGCGCGGGATCACCGTGTCGATGAAGGATTCGGGATAGGGCTTCAGCTCGGCGCGGCGAGCAACCCGGGTGGCAAGCATCTCCTCGGCACTGGGAGTGGCGGCCATGGATCTTTCTCCTTATTCGGACAGCTGCTGTTATCTGAAAAGAGGGCAAGCCGCTTGCGGGGCAGCTTAACGCTATCTCTTCTTGATCATAAGCTCAATAACAGGCTGACGGCAAGGCCTTATCCGTCTGGGTGGCAAACTTGACCGGCGCTACGCTCTTTGGGCAGATCACCTGCGACGGGATCTCGCTGCAGTCTGTGGGAGGCGCGCGCGTGGAGAGCTCACTGGAAGATATGGTCGTCGGCTTGGAGGCTGAGGTCACGGCCTTGCGCAAGACGCTCTCCGTCGTCCTTTTCCTCTTGGCGGATAGGGGTCTCACCTCAGGCGGCGATCTGGCCGCCATTGCCACCATCATCGCCGACGACTTGCAGAGCAAGAGTGCGGCGGAGGAGGAGGGCTCTCTCTCCGGCGCGGCCTTGGCGGCGGCTGGGCCCATGGTCTTGGAACTGGTCGAGGCGGCGCTGCGCCCACTGGAAGTGGCGAACGCTGCCGATAGCGCACCGAACCCGCCCTGGAGCAACCGGACAGAGATGGCGGCCATGGAGTCTTTGCTCTCCGCCCTCATCATCGCCTCGCTGCGCGGCAAGCCCGATGCGGAAAAGCGTTTCGGTCTGCTGAACAAGGTCGCCCGCAACCGCAACCGCCAACGCCCCTGGCCGGGCCTCAGCGAGGCCACTGCGCAGAACCTGCGCCGCGATAGCCAGGAAGAGATCAACCGAATCCTGTTGGTCATCGCTCAAGTCCTGGAGATCTCGCTGGACGCCGGCGCGCCAGCGGGCAAGTCCACACCCTAAGAGGGGAACCATGCAGACCTATAAGAAGCCCGCCAAATGGGCCAACCCCAAGGTCAAGCTCTTTCCCCACCAGGTCGGCTTCACCGCGCCGCCGCAGGACTTTGACGCGGCCCCCTCCGACTTCCTACGTATGGCGCCGCGAAGCGTCGGTGTGCACGGCTGGATGCTGCACGTGCCGGACTATCGTCACGGGCTGGATCAGCGCAAAGCCAACATGGGCCTGATGGAAGATTTCGTTCAGTGCATGGCCAACAACGGGGCGGACGTCTGCGGGCAGGTGGGCTCCAACTGGGTGCATGCAAGCGGCCTGGGCGTGGAGGGCATCCGCCGCTTTCAGGAGGATCTGAGCGATCGCTATCAGACGCCCTTTCACATGGCCGGCTATGCCCTGGTCGAGGCTCTGCGCGACCGCAACGTGGAGAAGGTGGCGCTCAACGCCTGCTATCACCCGGCCGCCTGGTACCGCGGCACCGTCGGCTTCCTGCAGGAGGCCGGCTTCGACGTGGTCTGGGCCGGCAACTTCTTCGACCAGGGCTGGTTCGAAAGCCAGCAGGCGGTGGACGACTGCATCTGGTGCTTCGAGGAAGATCTCCTGTGGAAGTCCTTTGACTACACGGCCGAGCAGGCGCCCAAGGTCGATGCCTATCTGATCAACGGCATGAGCAACTACCGCCGCCCTTCCGACGGCCTGGCGCAGCGGCCCTGCCACTATGAGGTCGCCCTGGAAGAACGGCTGGGCCGTCCGGTCATCGGCCACGACAGCGCGCTCTACTGGCGCCTCTTCAAGACCTTGGGCATCGCGCCGGTGACGGCGCAGGGCAGTCTTTTGTCCTCTCTCAAAGGCGCTAATGATGCATAGGATCATCGCGCTTTGGGCCGTGCCGCGCTCCACCTCCACCGCCTTCGAGTGGATGATGCGGCAGCGCGGCGACCTGGACTGCCTGCACGAGCCCTTTGGCGAAGCTTGGTATCAGGGCGAAGAACCCCTCTGGCCGCGCTTCAAGCCAGGCGACAAGACCACGCCCGGTCTCACCCTGGAGACGGTCTGGGCCGACATCCAAGCACGGGCGGAGGCAGGCCCGGTCTTCCTGAAGGACTTCCCGCACTACATCAGCCACCTCTGGGACGCGGACTTCCTCTCCCATTTCACCCATGCCTTCCTGATCCGCGACCCGGCGAAGACCATCACCTCAATGCATGACAAGTGGCCGGATTTCAACGAGCTGGAGGTCGGCTTCCCCGAACAGCGCGCGCTCTTCGACCTGCTGACCGCTTTGTCGGGAGAACGCCCGCCGGTCATTGACAGCGATGATCTCTTGGAAGACCCGGTCGGCATCACCCAGGCCTTCTGTGCCGCGGTCGACCTGCCCTTCATCGAGTCCGCACTGAGCTGGGAGCCTGGCGGCGACCCCTCCGCCCACAGCTGGTGGGACGGCGGCTCCTTCCACGCCAACCTGGCGAACTCAACAGGCCTCAAGCCCCAGAAGCGCCGCTATGTCGAGCTGGATGGCCTGCCGGAGCGGGTACGCCAGGTGCACCGGCGCATGCGGCCGCACTACGAGCACCTGTACCGTTATAGGATCGGTGGGTAGAGCAGGATGAGTTCAGATGGAATCACCGGTTCCAAAAGCACTCTCTCTCCTGAGCTTGTCGAAGGGTTGAGCAGCGAGCGTTAGCGAGCGTCCGTCGAAAGGCGGGCCGTTAGCACCGAGCCTGGGGCCCGCCCTTCGACAGGTGCGGGCTGACGCCCGCTGCTCAGGACGAGGGCGTGCGTGGGTGGCCAGGGATCTATGCTAGACTCGTTATGCCTCAGTGCGCCGCCGCGCCCTCACCCCGGTCGAGCGCATAGCCGGCGGAGCGCACCGTGCGGATCAAGTCCCGCTCGGGCCCGTTGTTCAGCGCCTTGCGCAGGCGGCGGATGTGGACGTCGACCGTGCGGGGCTCGACGTAGACGTCGCGGCCCCAGACGGCGTCTAAGAGCTGCTCGCGGCTGAAGACCCGGCCCGGGTGCTCCAAAAGGTAGCGCAGCAGGCGGAACTCGGTGGGGCCGAGGCGTACCTCGCGCTCTGAGCGCTTTACGCGGTGGGCGGCCAGGTCCATGGAGAGGTCGTCGAACTCCAGGATCTCGGTCGCCAGCGCCGGGCGGGCGCGGCGCAGCACCGCGCGCAGGCGGCTGATGAGCTCGGCCGGAGAGAAGGGCTTGGTCACATAGTCGTCGGCGCCGGAATCGAGGCCGCGTACCTTGTCGTTCTCCTCACCACGGGCGGTCAGCAGAATGATCGGCACCTCGCGGGTTTCCTGGCGGCGGCGCAGGCGGCGGCAGACCTCCAGGCCTGAGAGGTGCGGCAACATCCAGTCCAGCAGGATGACGTCGGGGCGCTCTTCCTGGCAGGCGACCAAAGCCTCTTCGCCGTCCATGGCCTCGGTGACGCGGAAGCCTTCACGCTCCAGGTTGTAGCGCAGCAGGGTGATCAGCGGCGCCTCGTCTTCGACGATCATGACCAGGGGCTTATTGCTCATCGGTCGGGTCCTCCTCTGGATCCGGCTGGGCCACCTCGAAGGAGGAGGAGTCGCCCTTGGGCCGGCCGCCGACGATCATCTTACCGGTCACTTGAAAGTGCAGGACCTCGGCGATGTTGGTCGCATGGTCGCCCATGCGCTCCACGTTCTTGGCGATGAAGAGCAGATGCGTGCAGGGCGTGATGTTGCGCGGGTCTTCCATCATGTAGGTCAGAAGCTCGCGGAAGAGGCCGGTGTAGACCTCGTCCACCTCTTCATCGCGGCGCCAGACCTCCAACGCGCGTTCGGGATCGCGGCTGATGTAAGCGTCGATGGTTTCCTTGATGATCTCCTGCACCAGGCGGGCCATGCGCGGGATGGCATGGGCGGGGCGTACGTTCGGCAACTGGGTCAGCGCGATGGAGCGCTTGCCGATGTTGGCGGCATAGTCGCCGATCCGCTCCAGATCGCTGGAGATCTTCAGCGCCGCCACGATCTCGCGCAGGTCGCCCGCCATCGGCTGGCGCAAGGCCAGCAGGCGGATCACCTGATTGCTGATTTCCTGCTCCAGCTCGTCGACTTCCAGGTCGTCGCGCACGACCTCGGCCGCCAGGCTGGCGTCGCGCCGGCTCAAGGCCAGCATGGCGCGGGCAAGCTGCGACTCCGTCAGGCCGCCCATCCGCACCACGCTTTGCCGCAATGCCTCAAGACTGGCGTCGAAGGACCTGACGATGTGCTCTTTGCCGTGACTCACGCGTGCTGTCTCTCTCAGACCTCAGGCCCGCCTGCCTTAAGCAGCGGATCAACCGTAACGGCCGGTGATGTAGCCCTGCGTCCGCTCATCCTTGGGATTGGTGAAGATCTCGTCGGTCTCGGCCGTCTCCACCAGCGAGCCCAGGTGGAAGAAGGCAGTGCGCTGCGACACGCGCGCGGCCTGCTGCATCGAGTGGGTGACGATCACGATGGTGAAGTTCTTCCGCAGCTCGTCCATCAGCTCTTCGATCTTGGCCGTGGCGATGGGATCGAGGGCCGAGCAGGGCTCGTCCATCAAGATCACCTCGGGGCTAACGGCAATAGCACGCGCGATGCAGAGGCGCTGCTGCTGACCGCCGGAGAGACCGGTACCGGGCTCGTGCAGGCGGTCCTTCACCTCGTCCCAGAGACCCGCGCGCTGCAGGCTGGTGGTGACCACCTCTTCCAGCATGGAGCTGTTGCGGGCGATGCCGTGGATGCGCGGGCCGTAGGCGATGTTGTCGAAGACCGACTTCGGGAAGGGGTTGGGCTTCTGGAAGACCATGCCAACGCGCGCGCGCAGCTGCACCACGTCGAGCTTGGGGTCATAGATGTCCTCGCCGTCCAACCGCATGTCGCCGTCGACGCGGCAGCCGTCGATCACGTCGTTCATGCGATTGAGGCAGCGCAGGAAGGTGGACTTGCCGCAGCCCGAGGGGCCGATCAGCGACATGACCTGGCGGGCCGGGATGTCCAGATCGACATGCTTCAAGGCGTGCGCGCTACCGTAGTAGACGTTGGTATCGCGCGCGGTCATCTTCATTTCGATATCGCTGTCCTTGCCGGCCTTCGTCAGGCTGTCCAAGGCTGCCATGGCGGAGGCCGCAGCCTCCCCGTTCTCGGCTTTGTTCATATCTCGTGACATTACCACCGCCGTTCGAAGCGACGCCGTAGTAGCACCGCTACGGCGTTCATGGAAATGAGGAAGAAGAGCAAGACCATGATAGCCGCTGAGGTCTTGGCCTCATAGGCGCGTTCGGCCTGGTCTGCCCAGGAGTAGATCTGCACCGGGATGACGGTCGCGGTGTCCAGGATGCCGTTCGGCGCCTCCTGCACGAAGGCGAACATGCCGATCAGCAGCAAAGGCGCGGTCTCGCCCAAGGCCTGCGCCAGCCCGATGATGGTGCCGGTCAGGATGCCGGGTAGGGCCAGCGGCAGCACATGGTGCGTGACCGACTGCAGCTTGGAGGCACCCAGCGCCACAGCACCTTCCCGAATGGAAGGCGGCACGGCCTTCAAGGCGGCACGCGTGGTGATGATGATGGTCGGCAGGGTCATCAGCGCCAGCACGATGCCACCGACCAGCGGGGCGGAGCGGGGCAGGCCAAAGAAGCTGAGGAAGACCGCAAGACCCAAGAGACCGAAGACGATCGAGGGCACGGCTGCCAGGTTGTTGATGTTGATCTCGATGATGTCGGTGATCTTGTTCTTCGGCGCGAACTCTTCGAGATAGATGGCCGCCAGCACGCCCACCGGCACGCAGAGGATAAGCATCACCATCATGGTGAGCAGCGAGCCGACGATGGCCGCACCCATACCGGCAGCTTCAGGCTCGGCGCTGTTGCCGACGGTGAAGAAGTTCCAGTCGAAGCGCGTCTCGACCTTGCCCTCGGCCTCCAGCGCCTGCAGCCAGGCGACCTGCTGGTCAGTGAGGCGCCTTTGGTCGGCTGGCATGTCCGCGGTGGTGATGCCTTTGAAGAAGCGGTCGGCATCATCCGACATGAGGAACCATTCCTGCACCTGCTGGCCGACCAAACTGGGGTCGGCCACCACCTCGTCCTGCAGGTTGAAGCGCGCGATGGGCGACAAGATGTTAGCCAGGTCGCGCCGCTCGGTCCGGCCCGATGCGTCGGGGAAGTCCTGTAGCAGGGCGTCGCGCAGCAGGACGCTGTAGTTGCCGCGCCGCACGGAATCGGGCGTGCCGGCGCCGCTGGGGTCGGCCACCTCTGGTGCAATATCGACGTCCAGCAACACGTAGGTCTGGAAGAACCCAGGGATGCCGCGGACGATAATGGTGCCCAGGAAGAGGGTCAGGAAGGCAACAGCGACCGCGATCGCGAAAAGCCCATAGGCCTTGAAGCGAAACTCAGCGCGGTGCCGCTTGCGGATACGCGCGGCGGAGAGATCGGGTTTCACGAGCGACTCCGCTCCTCTGTCCAGCGATGTATCAGTCATACTTCTCTCGGTAGCGCTGCACGATCCGCAGCGCGAAGAAGTTCAGCGCCAGAGTGACGGTGAAGAGCAGGAGCCCCAGCGCAAAGGCCGAGAGAGTCTTGGCACTGTCGAACTCTTGGTCGCCCACCAGCAGGGTCGCGATCTGCACGGTGATGGTGGTCACCGCCTCTAAGGGGTTGGCGGTCAAGTTGGCGGCAAGACCGGCGGCCATGACCACGATCATGGTCTCTCCGATGGCGCGGCTGACGGCCAGTAGAACGGCGCCAACAATGCCGGGCAGGGCGGCCGGCAGGACCACCTGCTTCACCGTCTCCGACTTGGTGGCGCCCAGCGCCAGCGCGCCGTCACGCAGGGTCTGCGGCACCGCGTTCATCACGTCGTCAGAGAGCGAGGAGACGAAGGGGATGATCATGATGCCCATGACCACACCGGCAGCCAGCGCCGATTCCGAGGAGACCGGGATGCCCAGACTGTCGCCGAGATTGCGGAAGAAAGGCGCCATCACCAGAACTGCGAAGAAGCCATAGACCACGGTCGGGATGCCGGCCAGGATCTCCAGCAAGGGCTTGGCATAGCTGCGCATGCGGGGCCCTGCGTACTCCGACATGTAGATCGCGGAGAAGAGGCCGATCGGCACGGCGATGCACATGGCGATGAAGGTAATCAGCAGGGTACCGGCGATCAGCGGGATCGCGCCAAACTCACCCGACCCGCCGACCTGGTCGGCGCGGATCGCCGTTTGCGGGCTCCAGGCCGTGCCGAAGAGGAAGTCGAAGAAGGGCACGCGCGTGAAGAAACGCATGGCCTCGAAGAGGAGCGAGAAGACGATGCCGAAGGTCGTCAGGATGGCGATGGTGGAGGCCACGATCATGGCCACGCGCACGATCCGTTCCACCCGGTTGCGGGCCCGGAAGCCGGCGGAGAGCTGGCGCATTGCCAGCCAGCCTGCGGCCAGCGCGATGGCGACGGCGACAAAGATCATGATCCAGCTGGCAGCGTCGCGGAAGCCCTGATAGCGCTCCCCGGCGGCCACCTCTTCCGGGGACAAGGTGCCGATGGAGATGCCGCTGGACAGCTGGTTCAGGATGTTGGTGATGACCAGGTTCAGCTCTGATTCCGGCAGGGCTTGCTGGGCTGCCGGCAGCCAGGAGATCAGGAGCCAGCGGCTGATCGCCGGCTCGAAGATCAACCAGAAGAGCAGGATCGCGAAGCCGGCGATGAGGCTCCACATGGCGATGAAAGCGCCGTGATAGCCGGGCCGCGAGTGGATGACGCTGCTCGCCGCCATCAGCTCTGCGCGTTGCCGGCCCATGAGGTAGCCAGCGAGCGCGATCAGCGCGATGGCAACGATGACAATCAGGATCGTCATGAAAGAGCTATCCACCAGCAGCAAAGGACACGAAGGCCAAGCCTCTGTCATGAAGCCTGGTGAGGGGTGAGATGAGCTTGGCCTCTCTCTTAGCGGCACCCGAAGACGATGCCGCTAAGAGAGAGGGGAGGGACCCTTGAGGACCCCTCCCCCCCGAAGTCCATGCTTAGTTCATGGTCTTCATCGCGGTGGCGTCGGCACGCATCTGCGCACGCTCGCCATCGGGCAGCGGGATCAGACCACGCTCGGACAGGAAGCCGTCCGGGCCGGCAGCCGAGTCGCTGGTGAAGATGTCGACATACTCGACCAGGCCGGGGATCACGCCCACGTGCGCCTGCTTCACGTAGAAGTAGAGCGAGCGGGAGACCGGATAGGAGCCGTCAGCGATGTTGGCAAAGGTCGGCGGCACGCCGTCGATCTCGGAGCCCTGCACCTTATCGGCGTTCTGATCCAAGAAGGAGAAGCCGAAGATGCCCAGCGCGCGGGGGTTGGCTTCCAGCTTCTGAACGATCAGGTTGTCGTTCTCGCCGGCCTCGATGAAGACGCCGTCCTCACGCACGGTGGCGCAGAAGGTCTTCTGGTCGTCCTTGGTCATCTCTTCGAAGACCTGGAAGCTCTCGCAAGCCTCTTCCATCACCAGCTCGACGAAAGCGTCGCGAGTGCCGGAGGTCGGGGGCGGGCCATAGACCTCAATCTTCTCGTCCGGCAGGCTGGAGTCGATCTCGGCCCAGGTGGTGTACGGGTTGTCGATCAGCTCACCGTCCTTCGGCACATCCTTGGCGAGCGCCAGGAAGATCTGCTCTTTGGTGAAGTTGTAAGGAGCGTGCGCCTTGGAGTTGGCAAGCACGATGCCGTCGAAGCCGATGCGGACCTCAACGATGCCGGTGACACCGTTGCTGGCGCAGAGCTCAACTTCGCTGGACTTGATCTTCCGCGAGGCGTTGGTCACGTCCGGCGTATCGACGCCGACACCCTCGCAGAAGAGCTTCAGGCCACCGCCCGAGCCGGTCGACTCGATCACCGGGGTCGAGAAGGCGGTGGAGCGGCCGAAGTCCTCAGCCACCGCGATGGCGAAGGGGTAGACGGTCGAGGAACCGACGATGCGGATCTGGTCGCGGGCAGCGGCCTCGGCGGCGAAGCCGAGGCTGACTGCGGCGGCGGCAGCCAGAATAAGGGGCTTGTTCATGATGACTGGGGTCTCCTTGGAGTCGTAAAGGCTCACGAGGCAAAGATGAGCGGCTTGGGTCGTATGACCTGCCGTCGTTGATCCAGAACACCTCTCCAGCAGCCATCCCCCATGACAGGACTGAAGGCTGGTAGAGCCGATCGGTTCCGTGATCCGCGCGGGAAGCTAGATGCCCCGCCGAACGGTAAGGTTACAGAATCATGATGGTTTTGTTACAGGCCGGTCCTGACTGCGGACAAAAGGCCAACATCAAAAGTAACCAGCGGTATTCACCTACGCTGCGCTGCAACAAGGCCGCGATGGAGGCGTCCGTCGATCGCCGCCAGGCCCAAGAGGATCAGCAGCAGGCCGCCGGCTTCCAAGAGCCCCAGGGATTCGCCAAGGAAGAGCCAGCCCAAAAGCAGAGCACTGGGCGGAATC
>JBCBSF010000104.1:0-17771 GCA_039819325.1 Pseudomonadota bacterium
CGGCAGCAGCTGATTGTACTTCATCCAAAGAAGCCGGGTGGTCTGGTCCGCCCGCTCAATCTGCTGCTGCCGCATGGCGCGGAAGAGGGCTCTGCCGTCGACGTCAGCCAGTGGTTCGCCTTGCTGCGGGCAGCGGCGGGCCTGCAGGCTTTCTCGCGCCAGTATCCCGATGACATCTCACCGGATTCGGTGGCCAGTTTCCTGCTGTTCAATCCGCTCTTTCCCCGTTCGCTGCTCTGCGCGGTGAACGAGGCAAGCTCCGCGCTCTCGACGCTCCGGCATAGCTTTCAACTGAGGGCAGGGATGGCGGCTGCCAGTCAGCTGCGAGCCTTCACCTCTACACTGCACGACGCCACGATCGAAGAGGTGCAGGAGGACGGGTTGGATGAAACGATCGACTGGGCGCAGAGCGAGCTGATCACGGCCACCAATATGATCGGTGCGGCCTTCTTCTCCGGCGAACTGCCACCTGAACACTAAGTCTCTTTAGGCAATCTCCCCCGGCCCGATCGCGTGGACGTCCACAGTGACCTCCATGCCCAGGTAGTCACCACCGGTGCCTTGGAAGCTGCCGGAGAGCGGGATCGCTTGACTGGGATCGCGGGCGACGGCGACACGGATCAGGTCTTGGCCGCCGATGATGGCGTTGGTGGGGTCGTACTCGACCCAGCCAGACAGCGGCAGGTAGATCTGGACCCAGGCGTGCGAGGCTCCCGCACCGCGGATGCCGGTGCCGGCGCTGTCGACGGCTGAGTCGTAGAGGTAGCCAGTGACGAAGCGCGCGGCGTAGCCCAGAGCGCGCGCGGCCTCCATCATAAGAAGCGCGAAATCGCGGCAGGTGCCGGTCTTCTGGGCGAGGGTGTCGGCCGGATGCTGCGTCCCTTCCTCATAGCGCTGGCTGTAGGCGATCTCTTCACGGATGGCGCACATCATGTCCGATAGGAGCTCTGCCGAATCGATGTTGGGGCGGATGAAGCGGCGGGCGAAGTTCAGGACCGAGCCGTCGTTGTCCGGATAGTGGCGCTGATAGGTGCCGCCTAGGTCCTGCAGGAGGTTGTCGTCATAGGCAAAGGGATAGGTCTCCAGCACCTCACCACGCGGGGCGACGGAGAAGCGCTCCTCATCGAAGCGCTCCAAGAGCAGGCGGCTTTGCACGAAGAGGTGGTCGGCCTCATCTTCCGGGGTGATCAGCACGACGGAGTTGGCGAAGACGTCGGAAACCCAGCGCAGCTGTGCCTTGGGCTCCACCCGCAAGATCATGTGGCGCAGGTGCAGATCGTGGCTGACCCGCGGGCGCAGCAGGCCGCGGTGCTCGCCAAAACGAACCGGATTGGCGTAGGTGTAGCGGGTCGAATGCGTGATCTCGAAAAGAGCCATGAATGTCCGTCTCCTCTGCGCGCAGTCATAGCACGCCGCGCCGGCCGGTAACCGCTTCAAGTGGGCCGCTAAGCCATGCGGGCCGGCCATGGCTGGCTTGGATCTCTGTTGCATGACTGCGTCACTGCCGCTCTCCGAAAGCATCGCTGTCATCGGTCTGGGCTATGTCGGCCTACCCGTAGCCTTAGCCTTCGCCAGGAAGGCCGAGAGGGTCATCGGTTTCGATAGTGACGCCGCCCGCATCGCCGCCCTGAAACGCGGTGAAGACTGGACCGGCGAAGCCGAAGGCCTGCAAGACAGCAGCCTGGTCTATAGCGACCAGGTCGAGGACCTGGCGGGCTGCAGCCTCTTCATCGTCTGTGTTCCAACCCCAGTCGACAGCGAACAGCGCCCCGATCTCGAGCCTTTGCGCAGCGCCTGCCACAGCATTGCGCAGGTCTTGCAGCCAGGCGGCCTGGTTGTGGTCGAATCGACCGTCTTCCCCGGTGCGACGGAAGAGGTCTGCGGGCCGCTGATCGAGGCGCTCTCAGGCCTAAAGCGTGGCCGCGACTTTCATCTCGGCTACAGTCCGGAGCGCATCAATCCCGGTGACCGGGAGCACAGCCTGGAACGGGTGACGAAGATCGTCGCCGCCGAGGACGCCGCCAGCTTGGACCGGCTGGCCACCGCTTATGGCGCGATCATTCCAGTCGGCCTGCATCTGGCGCCGTCCATCAAGGTGGCCGAGGCCGCCAAGGTGATCGAGAACACCCAACGCGACCTCAACATCGCGCTGATGAACGAGCTCTCCCTGATCTTCGACCGCTTGGACATCCCGACCGGGGCGGTGCTGGAGGCGGCAGGGACCAAGTGGAACTTCCTGCGCTTCCGCCCCGGCTTGGTCGGCGGGCACTGTATCGGCGTCGATCCCTACTACTTGACCAGCCGGGCGGTGCAGGCGGGCTATCAGCCGGAGGTCATTTTGGCCGGGCGACGAATCAACGACGCCATGGGTGCCTATGTCGCCAGGCGGACCTTGCAGCTTCTGGCCCAGGCGGGACGGACCCCGGCGACGGCGCGTGTTGCGGTTCTGGGGCTCACCTTTAAGGAAGACGTGCCGGACCTCAGAAACTCTCAAGTCGTCGACCTCGCGGCCGAACTGGTAGCTTTTGCGGTCACACCCTTGCTGCACGATCCTTTGGCACCGGCCGATCAGGTGATGGCGGTTTTCGGCGCGACCACCGCACCGCTGGAGACACTAACCGATCTGGACGCCCTGGTCCTGGCGGTGCCGCACCGTGGTTACCTGGCGTTGGGTCCTGAGGGGCTGGCCGCGCGTCTCAAGCCGGCCGGGATCTTGGTCGATGTGAAGGGCGCGGTACCGGAACTCGCCGAGCGGACCGACGTGATCTACTGGGCACTCTAGACCCCATTTGTCGCAACCGTGAGGGGCAGTGTTGTTCTCCACGATCCTGCTCTTTTAGGTTTGCATAGACTGAAGGGAATCAGAATTCGGGAGTTGGGGGGGTGCGTGTGCAGACGATGGGGCTGCTGGCTCTCGGGTTGATCGTGCTGGCGGCCTGTGGGCGGCCGGCCAATGAGGTGCAGGTCACGCAGTCAAGCGACGAGCGGCTCAGCTGCTTTCAATTGAATAGCCAGTATCAGGCCAATCTCGATGCCGTCGGCTTCATTCGCCAGGAGGATATCAATCGCGAGAGCGACAATCTGGGCGCCGTGGCCGGTGTTCTAGTGATGGGGGTTGGCTCGCTGCTGGCGCTGGATGATGGCAGCGCCAACGAGGCCGAGTTGACGGCCATGATTGCCCGCAATCGTCGTCTCTCCAGCTTGGCTGAGACCAAGGGTTGCGACCCGCTCCTGCCGACTATGGATACCGTCGAAGCCGATATCGCTGCTGCCGCAGCAGCACGCGCGGCGGAACGCGATCAGGGTCAGCCAGGCCCGGGCGCCAACGTCGACTAGCCATCCCGATAGAAAGCGAAGAGGGGGAAGAGCCTACATGAGAGTCATCGGTTACCTAGCCTTGGTCGCCTGTGTGGTTGGCTTAGCGGCCTGCGCAAAACCCGCCCGCGTGGCGCAGATGAGCAGCGGTGCGGTCGATAGTGCGCGCATTGCGGACAACGCCACTATTCAAGGGTCTCTTGAACTGGGGCCGGTGACGGGCGGGGAGGAAACCAACCCGCTGTGGACCTCTGAAGTGGGCCCTGCAGAGTTCCATCAGGCCTTGGATCAGTCCTTGCAGGCCAGCGGCCTCTTGGCAGTCGCGCCAGATAGTGCGCCTTTCGTCCTGACCGCCAATCTTGTTGAGATGGACCAGCCGCTTTTTGGCGCAGACGTCCGGGTTACCAGCACCGTCGACTATGAGGTGACGGAGCGCGTAGGTGGTGCGCCCTATTTCAAGAAGACGCTTGTTGTCGGGTACACAGCTGACTTCTCTGATGCGCTCCTCGGGGTGGAGCGCCTACGCCTTGCCAACGAAGGCTCGATTAGAGTGAACATCTCCGCCTTTGTCCAAGAGTTCGTGACCTTTTGGATCGAGAATCCACCTGCCAAAGACGGCATGCCTCTGCCGGACGGCAGTGACGCGGCGGTCAGCCTGCTTCAGCTCAACTGAGCGCGTTCTTAGAGACGTCGCCGCTAGGCCGCTGGGCTTGACAGCCCGGCGGCCACAGGCTCATTGCAGCCACTTCAAAGCAGCGGCTCTAGAGAGTTACCCCGCCTTATGACACGCGTGCTCGTTACCGGGACGGCCGGATTCATCGGCTTTCATCTGGCCCAGTCCCTGTTGCACGCCGGTATGACCGTCACCGGCTTTGACGGCATGACCGACTACTACGATGTCAGTCTGAAACGGCGCCGGCACGACATCCTGGGCAATTTCGACAGGTTTTCGGCCGTTGAGGCCATGTTGGAAGACCGCGCCGCGCTAGAGACAGCCTTCGAGGCCGCGAAGCCGGACCTGGTGGTGCACTTGGCGGCCCAAGCTGGCGTGCGTTACAGCCTGGAGCATCCGGAGGCCTATGTCGGCGCCAACCTGGTCGGCAGCTTCCATGTTCTGGAACTGGCCCGCCACGCCAAGGTGAGCCATTTGCTGATGGCCTCCACCTCCTCCGTCTACGGCGGCAACGAGAGCCTGCCGTTTCAGGAAAGCGAGCCGACGCAGCAGCCTTTAACGCTCTATGCCGCGACGAAGGTCGCAAACGAGGCCATGGCCCATGCCCAGGCGCATGTCTGGGGCCTGCCGATCACCATGCTGCGCTTCTTCACGGTCTATGGACCCTGGGGCCGGCCGGACATGGCGCTCTTCAAATTCGTGAAGGCGACCCTGGCGGGGAAGGCCATCGACGTCTATGGCCAGGGCAAGATGGCGCGCGACTTCACCTACATCGACGACATCGTGCGGGCGGTGACCCTACTGGCGCAGGCCGAGCCGCCGGCAACAGGCGCGCTGGGCGCCAGCCCGACCGCGCCTTTTCGCGTCGTCAACATCGGCCATGGTGCACCTGTCGGCCTGATGGATTTCGTGGCGGAGATCGAGCGCGTGCTGGGCCGCCCGACCAAGCGGACCTACCTGCCGATGCAGACCGGCGATGTGGAGAGCACCTTCGCCGACGTCTCGCTGCTAACCAGCCTGACCGGTTTCCGCCCGCAAGTGCCGATCAGCCAAGGCATACCCGCCTTCGTCAACTGGTACCGGGAGTACTATGGCGTCTAGGGCCGCTGCTTTGATCCTGCGGCACCAGCTCGCTCCCGTTCCAAGGCAGCCCGTGGCATCTTCGTATGTCTAGACTTCAGGACAGAGGGCTCTAGCCACCATGCCACGCCTCGCTGCCAATCTCTCGATGATGTTCACCGATCGCCCCTTCCTGGAGCGCTTTGCCGCCGCGGCGGCCTGCGGCTTCAAGGGTGTGGAGTTCCTCTTCCCTTATGAGGAGAGCCCAGAGGCCGTTGCTGCGGCGCGCGAGGCGGCCGGGGTCGATGTCGCGCTCTTCAACCTGCCGGCCGGCGACTTCGCCGGTGGGGAGCGTGGTCTGGCAGCCCTGGCCGGCCGCGACGCGGAGTTTGCCGAGGGGCTGGAGCGGGCGCTCACCTACGCCAAAGCACTCTCGGCCCGCCGGCTGCATCTGATGGCTGGTTTGGCGCCGGCGGCGCAGCGCCCGCGCTATCTGGAGCGGCTGGGCATGGCCGCCGATTTCTTCGCGCCGCGCGGTATCCACCTGACCATCGAGCCGATCAATCTGCGCGATATGCCAGGCTATCACCTCTCGCTGCAGGAAGATGCGCTCGGCGTGCTGGAGGCTTTGGCCCGGCCCAACATCTCGCTGCAAATGGACTTCTATCACTGCCAGATCATGCAGGGCGACCTGACCCGGCGGCTGGAGGCCAACCTGGACCAGATCGGCCACGTGCAGATCGCCGGCGTGCCCGACCGCCATGAGCCCGACAGCGGCGAAGTCGCCTACGACCGCCTGCTGGGGCACCTGGATAGCCTGGGCTATGCCGGTTGGGTCGGCTGCGAGTACCGGCCACGCGGAGAGACGGAGGCTGGCTTGGCCTGGGCTGAGGCCTTTGGGATTGCCGCCCCCTAGGGGGTTAGGGCCGCGCTAATCTGCGCGAAGACCTGCAGCAGGACCTTGTCGTTGGCCTCGTTGCTGGCCTCCGGATCGGCGGAAAACTTAACGATGACGCTTTCGGCCAAGGGATCGATGAAGAGCCACTGGCCATGGATGCCCAGGCCGAAGAAGCAGCCGGAGGGATCGCCCAGTTTGTACCACTGGCTGCGATAGTGGCCCTCGGGCAGGAAGGCCGCGAACTCGCCCGCCTGCCAGGCGGCGCGGTCTCCAGCGAAGCGAATGTCGTCGACCCAGCGGCCTGGGATGATCTGGCGACCCTCCAAGCAGCCGCGCCGGCGCATCAACTCGCCAAAGCGGGCCAGATCGCGGGCGGTCACGGTCAGACCACCCGCAGTGCGCGGTGCGCCCAGGCGATCGACGGCGATGTAGGCCTCGCCGGTCGCGCCCATCGGCTGCCAGATCTCTTCGGCCAGCAGCTGCGCGAAGGACTTGCCGCTGGCGCGTTCCAGCACCCAGCCCAACAAGTCGCTGTTCGGAGAGACGTAGTGAAAGGCGCTACCGTGCGGCGGCCCGCCAGGCGCCATGCTGATGAGGAAGCGGCGCATGTCCAGGGGCTCAGTCAGGAAGCTCTGCTGGTCCACTGGAAGGCCTGCCGGAAGGCTTTGGCGACTGGGGTTCCAGCCGGTGGCCTCGCGGTAGCGCAGATACTCTTCCGTCGGGTTGGCGTAGTCCTCGACGAAACAGCTGCCGACCGTCATGTCCAAGAGATGACGAATGCTGGCCTCTGCGTAGGTTGAGCCCGCAACCTCCGGCAGGACGGCGCTGACCGGGCCTTCAGGATCCAGCAAACCCTTCTCCGCCATGATGCCGGTCAGTGCTCCGGTGACCGATTTGGTGACGGAGAAGATCACGTGCGGCTGCTCGCCGGACATGCGCTGGCCGTACCACTCAAAGGCCACGGCGCCGCGGTGCAGAACCAGGAAGGCCGTGGTGTGCGTAGCGATCAGCACCTCGCTCAGGCTTTGTCCGTTGCCGACGCGCAGGTGGTCCAGGCCGCGCGGCGCCTCCGGCAGTGCCCTTGGGTGCGGGGCGGGCGGCAAGGCCTCGGTCGGCAGGATCTGGCGCAGCTTGCGAAAGCTCCAGCGGCTGAAGGGGGCTTGGCGCCAGTTGGCCAAGGTGACCTGCTGGGCATCCGGCGGTGGGAAGCCACGCATAATGGGCTGGTCGGTCATGGAGGGCACCTCTCTTCAGCGCTGACGTCACGCCTTTGCTCTAGCAGAGGGCTGGCGCTCCTGCTGGGGCTTTTTCGTCGAAGGCGCATCGCCTTTCAGCCGCTTCCGGTGCTAGAAAGAACGGCAAGCAGGGCGGTTCAAGCCCTCTGGCAACTCACAGGAGAGGAGAGCACTACCATGACGTTTGTGACGGAGATCAAGGGACTGACGCGGGGATTGACCCGGGGACTGCTGGTGGCAACGGCCTTGCTGGGCCTGGCCCTGCCCGCCGCTGCCGAGACCAAGCCGGCGCCGCCGCCCCCCTATCTGATGAAGGGCATGGATAGCACGCTCTTCGCCGTCACCTGGGAGCCCGGAACGATCGACCATCTGCTGCCGGAAGGCATCACCCCGGTCGAGGGGCATGCCGGCGGCATCAATCTCTACAGCGTCGCCCAGGGCTATGGCCTCTCCCCCTACAGCTCGGCTTACTTCTATGTCTCGGTAGAGGGCTATGACTCACCAGACGGCACACCCGGACGCTATGTCTTCGGTGGCTTCTATGGTCCCGCTGCGGTCGCCGAGGCCATGGTCCGCCACTATGACTTCAAGGTGCGCGACGGCATCGCCGTGCAGCTGGTCGAGGATGGTGTGACCACCGCCACGGCGCAGATGCAGGGGGAGCCCATGTTCTCCATCAAGGTGAAGAACGCAGCCAGCGACTGCCCGGCCATCGCCGGCACGGTGAACTATGTCAGCCCCTCAGCCTCTGGTGA
Organism: Pseudomonadota bacterium; assembly: GCA_039819325.1. Taxonomy (GTDB): domain Bacteria; phylum Pseudomonadota; class Alphaproteobacteria; order Kiloniellales; family JACOMY01; genus JACOMY01. Next base: position 7,936 of record JBCBSF010000104.1, read on the forward strand.
TGGCATGACCGTCCTGGAGATCCCTTTCGCCGGTGACTTCTGCCAAGGTGAGGCCGAGGGCGGCCTGGAGGTAACAGCCCCGGAAGGCGACGTGCTGAACGGGCCGAAGGTGGCGAAGATTCTTGCCGCCGGTCACCTGAAAAACGCCAGCTTCTCCTTCACGCAGCCGCAGGTCCGTTAGGCGGTACCTGCCCTGCTGAGGGGCTTCGGCGAGGGACAGGCGGTAAGCCCCTTGCCGAAGCCGGCCTCAGGCGTCACACAGGTCCCCCATGGTGCCCGTCTTCCGATCCCCCCTTCGTCGCATCCTTGTTCCCGGCCTTCTGCTGGGGCTTGGCCTCGTCTTGGCGGCCTGCAGCGGCGAAGAGGAGGAGCAACGCGACTCCAGCCAAGATGTTGTGACCTACACCTGCGCGGAGGGGCAGGCCTTTCAGGTCTTCGTCTTTGCGGCCAACCCTATCGTGCGGGTGACACTGGATGGCACCAGCTATGAGCTGCGTCAGGTGCCCAGCGATCTTGGTGTGACCTTCAGCAATGGAGAGGTGCAGCTGACGATCTTGCTGGACCGCGCCAGCCTGACCGGTACGCCACGCGGTGATCTGCTGGACTGCGCCGAGGGCGGCGACGGCCTCTTCAGCTAGTCTCCTTGATTACCCTTTTCTTGCGTGATGCCGGGGGCGTTGTTCTGCGCGCCCTTACTGTGCTATGAGCTGCATAAAATCGTAAAGAGAGATCGCTATGGTTGAGCATGGTTCTGTCCACTGGAACGAGCTGATGACCCGCGACGTCGAGGCCGCCAAGCGCTTTTATGCCGAGACCTTGGGTTGGGACTTTCAGGCCATGCCGATGGAAGAGGGTACCTACTGGATCATCCAGAGCGGCGAGACCCTGGTGGGTGGCCTGATGGAGATCAGTGAGGAGCGCGGCTTTCCTGCCGACGCGCCGGTACAGTGGATGACCTACATCGCGGTCGATGACATCGACAAGCGTCTGGAGGCCGTTGCTGCCGCCGGTGGTCAGGTCTTGCGCCCACCCTTCGACGTACCGATGGTGGGCCGCATCGCCATGATCAGCGATGCCTCGGGCTGTGTCGCGGGCTGGATCACGCCGGCGCCATCGCAGCAAGGGTGAGGGCTGACGCCAGCGCTCCCTTTCCCGCAGCCAGGCCTTGCGATAGGCTCCGCCCAGCCTTTTCAGGACAGGAGCGAAACGCCGATGGCTGAGCCCATCTACTTCTACTTCGACTTCTCCAGCCCCTATGGCTATCTGACCAGCCAGCGCATCGAGGCGGTCGCTGCAGACCTGGGCCGGGAGCTCGTGTGGAAGCCGATGATGCTGGGTGCCACCTTCAAGGCGACCGGAGCAGCGCCGCTGACCGAGGTGCCGATGAAGGGCGACTACTCCCGTCACGACATGGCCCGGAGCGCACGCCAGCACGACATCCCCTATGTCGTGCCGGAGAAGTTCCCCTTCGCCTCCATCTCTGCCTGCCGCGCGGTCTATTGGGCGCAGGATGCCCACCCCGACAAGGCCACGGCCCTCATTCACGCCCTAATGCAGGCAGCCTGGCAGCGTGGCGAGGATATTTCCGGCGCCCCCGCAGTGGTCGCCATCGCCGCTGGCATCGGCCTGGACGCTGATGAGGTGGAGGCTGCGCTCAAGGATCAGGCCGTCAAGGACAAGCTACGCCAAGAGATCGACGCAAGTATTGCGGGCAAGGTCTTCGGGTCGCCCTTCATGCGCGTCGACGGTGAGGATTTCTGGGGCAACGACCGCCTGGACACCATGGCTGAATGGGTCAGGCGCGGCGGCTGGTAGGGGAGTGGTTTTGCAGCGATGAGCCTTGCTCATCGCACCGGCACCGGCCCGCACCCCCACCCGGCCACCCATTCAAGCATACTGTCGTTGGCTGGCCGGGTGGGGGTGCGGGCCGGTGCCGCTTCGTCACGAAGTGACGACGAAAGAAGACCGACGCGGGCCGGTGCTGCTTCGTCACGAAGTGACGAGGCAAAACCTAGACCGTACGCGGCGGCTCTGCCTCCTTGCTCTTGGCATCTTTGATGATGAACCAGAGGTTTCGGGCGTAGATCAGCAAACCGCCCGCCTGACCACAGATGAAGACCGGATCTTCGCGGTAGATCGCATAGATCAGCATGACCGAGCCGCCGCCGATGGAGAAGAGCCAGAAGGCGGTGGGGATCAGGGACTTCTTCGCCCGCTCGCTAACGATCCACTGAATGATGAAGCGCGCGGAGAAGAGCGCCTGTCCGGTAAAGCCGATTATCAGCCAGATGATGGGGATGCTGTCATCCATTGGGTCTTTGCGACTCCTCTCTTGCGGCGGTCATCTCTGCGCCGGCAGCGCGCAGACACTGCTTGGCTGCGGTCACTCCCTCGTGACCGCGAGCGATGAGCAAGGCTCATCGTCGCTTGGTTAAAGGACTACGCGGCTGAGGCCGCCAGTTTCCGCAGAAAAAGTGACGCGGGGGGAGGGGCGGCTTTGCGCCCTTAGCTGCTTTGCCCCTTGTCGGCTGGGGCCTCGACCTCGGTCACCTCGCCCGGCAGGCGGTGGCGACGGATCAGCCACCAGGTTGCTAGCATGTCGCCAATACCGACCCACAGCCGGTTCCAGAAGCCGTACTTGCTGATGCCGGCAGTCCGCAGGCGATCGTTCACCTCTTGCAGCGCGATTGTGTAGCCCAGGCGCGCGGCCAAGGCCGGCAGGAAGCGGTGCATGCCCTCGAACTGCGGCAACTTCAAGAAGACCGCGCGGGGAATGAGCTTCAGACCGCAGCCGGTGTCGCGGGTCTTGTCTCTCAGCATCGACTTGCGCACGGCATTGGCCGTGCGTGAGGAGAGGCGCTTCACCACCGTATCGCGCCGCTTGCGGCGCTGGCCGGCCACCACACCGACGGTCCCTAAGCCGCCACCAGCCTCAAAGGCCGCCAGCAGGGCTGGCACGTCCAAGGGGTCGTTCTGGCGGTCGGCGTCCATGGTGACCAGCAGGGTCCCGCGTGCTGCCTCCGCCGCTGTTAAGAGGGCGGCGCTCTTCCCGGCCCGCCGCTGGTGGCGCAGCAGTCGCACCCGCCCGGCCGCCGGTGCCTCCGAGTCGGCCATCAGCGTCTCGATCTCGGCGGCCGTGGCGTCATCGCTGCCGTCGTCGACGAAGACGATCTCATAGCTTGGGCCGCTGTCCAGGGCGGCGGCGATCTCCTGAACCAGGGGGGCGATGTTCTCCGCCTCGTTCAGGGCGGGGATCACCAGGCTGATCCAGGGCTGCTCTGGCTGGGACATACTGGGCTCTGCCTTTCGGGCCATGGCGTTGGGCGAGAGCTGTCCCTAAAGCCACCTTCCTGTGACTTTAAGGCAAATCCCCTGCCGTCGGCTGCACGGAAATCGTCCAAGGCCCCTGTTGTCAACCGCTGCATTTGCTATATGCCGCATGCATGGCGATGGATCAGACATACGACAGAGCAAAAGCACTGCTGCAGGGTGAGCCCAGCGGCCTGCGTGCCGGCTTGCGCGTTTGGGCGGCCTGGGCTTTGCGCCGGCCCAGGATCTGCTTGGTCTTGGTGGTGCTGCTGGCCTCGCTCCCCGGGCTCTTCGCCATGCCGCCGCTGGACCGCGATGAGTCGCGCTTTGCACAGGCGACGGCACAGATGCTGGAGAGCGGCGACTTCATCGCCATTCAGTTCCAGGACGAGCCCCGCAACAAGAAGCCCGTCGGCATCCATTGGCTTCAGTCGCTCTCTGTCTGGATCACCAGCGATGCGGCAGCGCGGGAGATCTGGGCCTATCGCATCCCCTCGCTGGCCGGGGCGATCCTGGCGGCGGTGCTGACCTTCTCCATTGGGCAGACGCTCTTCGGCAGGCGCGAAGGCCTGCTGGCCGGCGCCCTCTTGGGTAGCTGCATCGTGCTGTCGGTTGAGGCGGTGAATGCCAAGACGGACGCCATGCTGCTGTTCAGCGTGGTGGCGCTGCAACTGGCGCTCGCCAAGCTGTGGATGGCAAGGGATGAGGAGCAGAAGCCGGGAGTGGGAGTGGCCCTGCTCTTCTGGGCGGCGCTCGGTTTCGGCATTCTGATCAAGGGGCCGATCACGCCCATGGTGGCGGTGCTGACGATCCTAGCACTCAGCATCGCAACGCGCAGCTGGCGCTGGCTCTTACCCCTGCGGCCCTTGATGGGCGTGCCGGTCATGCTTTTGGTCGCGGCACCCTGGTACATCGCAATCACGCTGCAAGATCAAACCTTCCTCATGCGGGCGGCCAATGAGGACTTCATCCCCAAGCTCTTGAGCGGGGTCGAGTCGCACGGCGCGCCGCCTGGAACCTATGTCGGTGTCCACTTGCTCGGTTTCTGGCCCGGCGCGCTCTTCGCCCTGCCGGCACTGGTGGCGGCCTGGAAACTGCGCCGCAAGGTCCATCCGCTCCCCTTCTTGTTGGCTTGGCTCATTCCCTCCTGGATCGTCTTCGAGCTGACGCCGACCAAGCTGCCGCACTACACGCTGCCGACCTATCCGGCCCTGGCGCTTCTGGTCGCTTGGGCGGTCTTCGCAGCCTCGCCCTGGCTGACCGGCCGCTTCGCCAAGCTCTTGGCGATCATCGCTCTGCTCGGCGGCGCGGTCCTGGCTGCCGGTATCGTCTGGTTGCCGCTGCAGCTCTCCGTCCCTGATGCTATCGGGCCCGGGGTGGTGGCGGCTATCCTGGTCCTGGCGACGGCCTGGGGAGCCGCCTGGCTCTCCTGGCGGCGACGTCCTTTGGCGGCGCTCTCCTGGTCCGCGCCGATGACCGCGGTCGTCATGGCCTGGGGCATGGGTCTCTACGTGCCGCAACTAAAGCCGCTGTGGCTAAGCCCGCAGCTGGCCGACGTCTACTTCGAGCAGCGCTCCCCCGATTCACCGCCCTTAGCCTCAGCCGGCTATCACGAACCCAGCCTGGTATTCCTGACCGACCGTGACACCCACCTCTATTCGGCCGGGCGGACCGCCGACTACTTGGCGGCCGATCCCAAGGCGGTGGTCGCCGTGACCGGCCGGCAAGAAGCCGCCTTCCGCCAACGGCTTGAGGAACTCGGGGTCGTCCCTGTCGCCAAGGCGGAGCTTTCCGGGATCAACTACTCCAAGGGCCGAAGCGATACCATTACGCTCTACGGCCGCGCCCCGTGAGCCTGCCAGAGCGCGGGGAGGCGGCCCCTGCGCGTGGCCAGCCTCGGCGCGCGGCTCTGCCCTCCAGGATGGCGCGCTGCCGGCAAGCCTCGCCGCTGCTCGACGCCTGGCTTACGGCCTTCGCGCTCACCGGCCAAGCGGCTTCAGGGGCAATCGCGGCATTGCACCGCCGAGCCTCGGCCTTCGATCGCTGGATGGCGCGGCACCGCAAGGCCTACTGGGCGCTGGCCGCGACCACCTTGGTCGCGGTCCTTTTCCTCTTCGTCGACCTGCCGCTGGCGATCTATCTGCGCGAATCCGGTTTTGCCCTGCTGCGCCAGCCCCTGGATGACATCGGCGAGTTGGGTAAGGCCGAAGGCTGGGTCGCGCTTGCCCTGATCGTCTATCTCTTGACCTTCTGGCTGCGCCGTGCGGCCGCACCCCAGGTCGCGGCCTGGTATTGCTGGGTAGCGCGCCATTGCCTGCTGCTGCTGGCGAGCCTTGCGGTGACCGGAGCCATCATTCACGCCATCAAGGCCTTAGCCGGACGCTCTCGCCCCAACCTCTTCTTCTCCGACGGCGTCTACACCCTGGGCCAGGTGGCTGAGGGCTTTCCCATGGACTCCTTCCCCTCCGGCCATACGCAGGTGGCGATGACCGTGGCGGCAGTCTTGGCCCTGGCCTTTCCGGCCTTGCGGTTGCTGATCTTTGGCATCGCCGGCCTCATCGCCTTCAGCCGCCTCACCAGCGGCGCGCACTACTTGAGCGACGTGGTGGCCTCCACCTTCATCTGCCTGGCGGTGGTGCAGGCCTTGGCGGTCCGGCTGCTCGACCGCAATCGCCAGTGGGTCGACCAGCCGCCCTGGCGCTGGCCGGCGGCGCTTCAGCGCTGGTGGCGGGCGCAGCGCTAATCCGCACTTGTCACTCCGCCGCTTCTGCGGTCTCTATGACCCTAAGACAGGCGGAAGGCGGACAACATGCTGAATGAGCGGGTGGACGAGCGCGGCGTAGCCTGGCTGACCTTGGCGCGGCCAGAGGTGCACAACGCCTTCGACGACAGCCTGATCCAGCGCATGACGGAGGCGCTGGCCCGGCTGCAGGCTGACGGCCGGGTCAAGGCCCTGGTGCTGGGGGCCGAGGGCAAGTCCTTCTCTGCTGGCGCCGATCTTGGCTGGATGAAGCGGACGGCCGGCTACAGCCAGGCCGAGAACCAGGCCGATGCCGAGCGCCTGGCTGCCTTGATGAGCGCGCTCGACCGCTTCGCCAAACCCACCATCGCGCGGGTGCAAGGCGCCGCCTATGGTGGCGGCGTCGGTTTGGTGGCCTGTTGCGATATCGCTATCGGCACCCCGGCGGCCCGCTTCATGCTGTCGGAGGTGCGCTTGGGCTTGGTGCCCGGCGCGATCAGCCCCTACGTGCTGCGCGCCATCGGCCAGCGTGCTGCGCGCCGCTACTTCCTGACGGCAGAACGCTTCGACGCGGCAGAGGCCTTTCGGCTCGGCCTGCTTCATGCCCTCGTGGAGGAGGAAGCGGCGCTCGACAGCGCCGTAGAGAGCTGTCTCGGCCAGCTGCTGCAGGCGGGGCCAGAGGCTCTGAGCGCGGCTAAGGATCTTATCTTCGCCATCGACCGGCCCTTAGATGCTGCCGTGATGGCCGACACTGCCCGGCGCATTGCCGAACGCCGGGCCAGCGCGGAGGGGCAGGAGGGCATTGCCGCCTTCCTGGAGAAGCGCCAGCCGGCCTGGCGTCCGGCCTAGCCCGCCCGCGGAGGCCTGAACGGGAGACACCATGCACGAGCACCAGCAGCTAGCCGAGATCCTGGTCTTCCTCGTGGCCGCCGTGGTCATCGTGACCCTGGTGCCGCGTCTGGGCCTGGGGTCCATCGTCGGCTATCTGGCGGCCGGCGTGGTGCTGGGGCCGCACGTGCTGGGCATGGCGGCGCCCAAGGAGCTGACCTTTCTGGCCGAGCTGGGCGTGGTCTTCCTGCTCTTCTTCATCGGGCTGGAGCTCTCACTGGCGCGCCTCTTGGCCCTGCGCCGGCTGGTCTTCGGACTGGGCAGCCTGCAGGTCCTGCTGACCGGTGCCGTGGTCGCGGCGGTCTCCTTGGTGCTTGGTCTCTCCGCCACCACGGCTGTGGTGGTGGGCGGTGTGCTGGCGCTCTCCTCCACGGCCATTGTGCTGCAGCATCTCTCTGAGACCGGTGAGTTGGCAGCCCGCCACGGGCGGGTGACCTTCTCCATCCTGCTGCTGCAGGATCTGGCCATCGTGCCGCTCTTGATCCTGGTCTCGGTGCTGGGGAACGAGGCGGGCGACGTGGTGCTGGATAGCCTCTTGGCCCTGGGCAAGGCGGCCGGTGCCATCCTGCTGGCCTTCGCGCTAGGACGTTTGGTGCTACATCCGCTCTACCGCCTGGTGGCCGGCGCGCGCAATCACGAGGTGCTGACCGGCCTAGCACTGACCACGGTCTTGGGCGGTGCTTACCTCCTATCTTTGGCCGGGCTTTCCATGGCGCTGGGTGCCTTCTTGGCCGGCCTGGTGCTTTCCGGCAGCGAGTTCCGCCATCAGGTCGAGGCCGACCTGCGGCCGATCAAGGGCCTGCTGCTGGGGCTCTTCTTCATCTATGTCGGCCTCTCCTTGGACTTCGATGTCATCCTTGCGGCGCTCCCGCTGGTGTTGGGCTTGGCCGCGGCCTTGCTGATCGGTAAGGCGGTGATCGCAACCCTCTGCTGCCGGCTCTTCGGGCAGAGTTGGGAGATCTCGCTGCGCTGTGGCGGCGGGCTCTCGCAAGCCGGCGAGTTCGGCTTCGTGCTGCTGGCTGCCGCCGTGGTGCAGAACGTCATGGATCTGCAGCTGGCCAGCCTCTTGGCCGCAGTGGTGGGGGTGACCATGGCGCTCTCGCCGCTGGGCTTCTGGTTGGGCGACAAGGCGGCCGCGCGCAGCAGCCGTCCGCCGGATCACGGCAAGACGGTCACTGGCAGCCACGACGAAGAGCTGCATGACCATGTGATCATCGCCGGCTATGGCCGGGTCGGCCAGACCGTCGCCCGCCTGCTGGCGGAGGAGGGGGTGCCCTTCGTCGCGCTGGATATGGACCCTGGCCGGGTGCAGACTTGCCGGGCGCAGGGCCTGCCGGTCTATTACGGCGACGCCAGCCGGTCGGAGATCCTGCAGTCGATGGGCATCGAGCAAGCCAGTGCCCTCGTTGTCACCTTGGACGGTGCCGGTGCCGCGCGCCACACGGTGGAAGCCAGCATGAAGCGCTGGCCGGAGGTGCCGATCCTGGCCCGTGTCCGCGACGTGGCCGAAGCCGATCAGCTCAAAGCGCAAGGCGTCCAGGTGGTGGTGCCGGAGGCCGTCGAGGGCAGTCTGCGCCTCGGCGCTGCGTTGCTGACCCGTTTGGGCCGCACCGAGGAAGCGGTGGACGAGAAACTGGCCGCCCTGCGCCATGACGACTACCGCCTCCTGGCCGGTCTGGTCGCGGCCGGGGCCAAGCCCGCGCAGAAGAAGGGCAAGGCCGAGAAGGAGAAGTCTCCGGGCCCGTGACACTTCATCTGATCAAGCTGTCGGTCGGTACGGACAACATCGAGTCTTTGCATGCCTGGCAAGAGGGCCGTCTGGCCGCAGAGGGGCGTCTCTACCACGGCACCCGTCAGCAGCCGCGCCGTGCCGAGGAGCTCTTGGACGGCGGCTCCATCTACTGGGTCATCAAGGGCCTGGTAGCCTGCCGTCAGCGGCTGATCGGCATAGAGCCAGCCCGTGATGAGAGCGGCCGCCCGCTGACCCTGCTGCTGCTCGATCCCCCTTTGGTGCCGGTCGCTCCCCGCCCGCAACGGGCTTTCCAAGGCTGGCGCTATCTGCGGGAAGACGCCGCCCCACCAGACCTCGGCGGCCAAGCCGACGGGATCCCCGCCGACTTGGCCGCCACCTTGAGAGATCTCGGCTGCTGGTAGAGGGGTTTCTTTTGCTGTGACGCAGCTCCAGCCCGCATCCGTTTGTTGCGTCGTCACTTCGTGACGAGGCGGCTCCAGCCCTCTCCCCCGCCCGGCCACCCATTTAAGCATACTGTCGTTGGGTGGCCGGGCGGGGGAGAGGGCTGGAGCCGCGCGATGAGCTTGCTCATCGCTGCAACAGACAAACTCCGGTGCCGCTGCGATCGCCAGATCGCATCAGGATTCGTAACGCGACCTTCATTTTTCTCTGGACAGGGCCAGGCCACCTCCCTATGTCTCTCGTCACCGCGGCGGGGCGACCCGCCCAGTCGGTGAACGACCTTCCACAGAGTTGGATGTGCCAGAGAACCTCGGTGATACGAGGTTGCGCTGGTTTGTTTGTGTCTGTTAAGGTCTTTGCCCCGCTGATCGAGACCCTCGATGCGGAGGAGCGGTAGCCCGCTCGGCTTTATGAAAAGTAGGTGGAAGGGATGCGTGGGCGGCGGGCTCATGTGGCTGTGTGTCATGTGGGTTGGTGGTTCTTCCTTGTGATGGAGGGTCTGTCGCTATTGGTTATGTATCTGTTGGGGTTTTGGAGTGTCTTGGCGTTAGGTTTGGTTGGGGTTTTCATCTGGTGACAGGTGGTTTTGCTCTGGCTTTTGGCTTGGCGTTTTGGAGCTTTGCTCTGTTTGGATACAGCTGATTGGTGCCGTACCACGCGGTAGTAGTCGGAAGTAGAGAGCCGGGGTGGCTTTAGGGCTATCTC
>JBCBSF010000105.1:0-16795 GCA_039819325.1 Pseudomonadota bacterium
CGTCGAAAGATGGGCCCCAGGCTCGGTGCTAACGGCCCGCCTTTCGACGGTCGCTCGCCTACGGCTCGCTGCTCAAGACGAGGTCGTGAGGGTGGAAGGGACGGAGAGGCAGAACTCACCGACTCTTCGAGCCTCCGGCTAGAGGACGGCCGGGTCTAGCGAGGCGCAGGTGTCGTCGATCTGGGCGACCAAGGCCAAGGTGGTGCGCGCCGCCGGCAGCTCATAGCGGAAGAAGTAGCGGCAGGCGGCAAGCTTGCCCTGCAGGAAAGCCGTCTCTTCCTCACCCGGCCCCTCGGCCAAAAGGCGACTTGCAATCTGAGCCTGACGCAGCCAGAGCCAGGCCACGACGATATGGCCAATGGCGTCGAGATAGAGGGTAGCGTTCGCCAGATAGCGAACCTCACCCACCTGCGCCGCAGCGGCGACCAGGTCATGGGTCACCTGGCGGCAGATGCCCAAGGCGGCGGCCAGATCCTCGGTCTCCACGGATAGGCCCTTGGTCAGCGGGTCGAGGTCGGCGGAGATGGCGTCGCAGAGCGCGTCGAAGGCGGCCCCTTCCTCCTGCCGCACCTTGCGGCCTAGCAGGTCGCCGGCCTGGATGCCGGTGGTGCCCTCGTGGATCGCGTTCAGCCGGTTCTCGCGATAGAAGCGCTCTAGCGGATAGTCGCGGGTGTAGCCTGCACCGCCTAGCACCTGGATCGCGATCTCGTTGGCCTTCAGGCCATAGACCGCGGGCCAGGTCTTGACGATGGGGGTCAGGATGTCGAGGAGCCGGCGGGCCTTCAGCGATTCTTCCGCTGTCCCTTGATCTTGCAGGTCGACCAGGCTGGCGGAATAGAGACCCAAGGCCAGCCCGCCCTCGGCATAGGCCTTTTGCTGCAGCAGCATGCGCTTCACGTCGGCATGCTCGGTCAGCGGTACCATCGGCGTGGTGGGATCCTTCTCGCCCGGCAAACGGCCCTGCCGGCGGGTCTTGGCGTAATCCAGGGAATGCAGATAGCCGGTGTAGGACAAGGCGACCGCGGCGACGCCGCAGGCGATGCGGGCCTCGTTCATCATGTGGAACATATAGGCCAGACCGCGATGCGGCTCGCCGACCAGGCTGCCGATCGCGCCCTCGTCTTCGCCGAAGTTCAGCACCGTGTTGACGATGCCGCGCCAGCCCATCTTGTGGTTGAGACCGGCCAAGCGCACGTCGTTGCGCGCGCCCAGGCTGCCGTCCCCGGCCACCAGAAGGCGCGGCACGGCGAAGAGGGAGATGCCCTTCACGCCTGGCGGCGCGCCCTCGATCTTGGCCAAGACCAGGTGGACGATGTTCTCAGAGAGCTCATGCTCGCCGCCGGAGATCCACATCTTGCTGCCGAAGAGACGGTAGCTGCCGTCGGCCTGCGGCACCGCCTTGGTGCGGATATCGGCCAGCGAAGAGCCGGCGTGTGGCTCTGACAGGCACATGGTGCCGAAGTAGCGGCCGGCCACCAGCGGCTCCAGATAGAGTCGCCGCTGGGTCTCATCGCCGTAGGCCGCCAGCAGATTTGCCGCGCCGATGGTCAGCAGCGGATAGGTCGCGGTCGAGACGTTGGCCGCGTAGAAAAGCGCGGCGATGGCCTGGACAAGGGTGCAGGGCAGCTGCAGACCGCCCAGCTCCTCATCGAAGCCGGCGCCCATGAAGCCGGCCTCGACGTAGGCATCGAGCGCCTGCTTCACCTCCGCCGGCATAGAGACCCGCTCGCCGTCGAAGCGGGGCTCGTCCACGTCCACCAGAGCGGCGTGCGGCTGGAACTGCGCCTCCGCCAGAGTGAAGGCCAGATCGATAATCTGGTCGTAGGTCTCGCGCCCCTGCCCGGCGAAGCGCGGATAGTGGTGCAGGTGATCACTCTCGAGGAAATCGTAGAGCAGGAAGTCGAGGTCGCGCCGGTTCAGGATGAGGGACATGGGTCTAGAGGGCCTTGAAACGCAAGACGCCGGCGTCGTCGATCTTGGTCGCGCGCCCCGTCTCTGCCAGGTGGTTCAGGTGCGCCAGGCTCTCACCCAGTGCGAAGAAGAGCTGATGGTTGTCGAGCTTGCGGTTGAAGAGTGCCGGGATGGCGTCATAGGCGCTGAGCGGAGCGTCGCGGCAGGCGGCCTCGGCGCGATCCAAGCGTTCAACGTGATGGGCGACCAGCTCCAAGGCCCGGGCGGACCCGCCGAAGAAGGGGCGGCCATGGCTCGGTAGGATCAGCACGCTATCGTCCAGGGTGCGGGCTAGGCGCTCCTCGGTCTCCAGAAAGGCCGTCAAGGGATCGGCCTCGGCATTCCAGGCGTGGACCGAGACGTTGGGGCTGATGGTCTGCAGCAGCTGATCGCCGGCGATGAAGATGCCCTTCTCTTGCTCATAGAGGCAGGCGTGCCCGGCGACATGGCCATAGCCCGGCACCACCTGCCAGGTGTAGGCGCCGGTGGTGACCTGGGCGTCCAGTGCCAGCATCTCTGCCGTCTCTGGCGGCTCGCCGCAGCGGCCGCGGAAGAGGTTGCCGCGGCTGGTGAGCTTCACTGCCGTCTCTTGCGGCAAGCCCTGATGCAGATAGTAGGCGCGCATCCGCGTCGTGTAGGTCTCGTCAGGTAGGTTGTAGAGCCAGGAGCCGAAGGAGAATTCGATCTCGCTCATCCAGGCCGGACAGCCGGTCTCTTGCACCAGCCAGCCGGCGAGCCCGAAGTGGTCGGGGTGGTGATGGGTGATCAGCAGGCGCGAGACCGGCTTGCCGGCCAGTGGCCCGGCGAAGATCTGACGCCAGAGCCCGCGCGTCTCTTCGCTGTTGAGGCCGGTATCGACCAGTGTCCAGCTCTCGCCCTCATCAATGACCCAGAGGTTGATGTGATCCAGCGCAAAGGGCAGCGGCATCCGCAGCCAATAGAGGCCGGGGGTGATTTCCTTCAGCGTGCCTGCCTCCGGCAGGGTTTCGCCTTGCGGAGCGACCTGGGGAAAGCTGCTGGCATCCATGGGCTCGTCTCGCTGCTGTGTTGCTTGCTGCTAGAGCTGCGGCAGTTAGGGCCGATTGGCAAGGAAGAAGGGGATTAAGGCCTCTGCCAAGACCTCCGGCAGCTCCTCTTGCAGGAAGTGGCCGCAGGGGAAGGGACCGCCAGTCACCTCGTCCGCCCAGGCTTTCCAGTTCGTAACAGGTGTCGGCTCTGCCTCGCCGAGATAGAGGCTGCCCCAGTGCGCGAGGATCGGGCAGGCGATGCGCCGGCCTTTAGCCCGGTCCTCTGCATCGTGGCGCCAGTCGATGGTGGCGCCGGCGCGGTAGTCGGCGCAGGTGCCGGCGATGACCGCCGGGTCCTCGAACTGCGCTAGGTAGGCGGCGATAGCCTCCGGCGTCAGGCCGTCTGGCTTCCCCGCCCAACCGCGCAGGAAGGAGCCGATCACGGCCTCTGTCGCGGCGGCGATCACCGGCTCAGCGACGGCTGCCGGCTGGGCCAGGAAGGGCCAGTGCCAGGCGTCCAGCGCGGCCTCGGCGTTCATCCCTTCCCAAACCGCTATGGTGGGGGCCACGTCGATGGCGGCAAAGGCTGACACGCGCTCCGGATGGTCCAGGCAGAGGCGGTAGGCGACACGCCCGCCGCGGTCGTGGCCGGCCAGCAGGAAGCGCTCATGCCCCAGCGCCAGCATGACCGTCACCATGTCGGCGGCCATCGTGCGCTTTGAGTAGTGCTGGTTCTCTGCATCTGGCGCTGGCCCCCGGCTTTGGCCGTAGCCGCGCAGGTCGGGCAACACTAGGGTGAAGTGCTCGGCCAGCAGCGGGGCGACCAGCCGCCAGGTGATATGCGTCTGCGGGTAGCCGTGCAGCATAAGGAGTGGCGGCCCGCTGCCGCCTGTCTTCAAAAAGATCTCGGCCCCTTCGGTGGTGACCGTCCGGCTCTCGAAGTCTTCTAACATCCACTATTCACTTTCGTTGCGCACTAGTCTGATCATGCAAGTCTAACCAAAATCCCCACCCTCATCCTGAGCCTGTCGAAGGATGTGCCCCAAGCACTTTCTTCTCCTTGGCACATGCTTCGACAGGCTCTGCATGAGGATATCTCTGAAGGGATAAGGTCTTCATGCAAACGTCCGAAGGGTGGCCCCAGTGCTAAAGAAGATCGCGCGTCCTGGTCTCTTGCCACTCCCGCTCGAAGACCAATTCTTCGCCGAGGAAGGCCCTCAGGCTGTGTTCCATGATCCAAGACTGGCCATCGGTCGTCAGACGGCCCGTGACCTCGGTCCGGGTTTTCCAGTCGCGGCGCGCGTGCTCATCGCTCATGAAGATCCGGCCCTCGATGCTGGCCGGGTCCTGCCAGCCGACAGACCAGGTCTCTTCGCGGACATCGCGCCAGCGCATGCCGTTGTCCGGCTGCTCGATCTCGCCCGTGTCTTCCAGGATGTGATAGCGGGTACTTTCCGCCGAGAGGTCACGCTCGACCCAACGGCGGTTCTCCCCCGGGCTTAGCTGCGGATAAGGCGGCAGCGGATCGGGGTCACTGGGTTCGGGAACCTCAATCTCCTCCGCCAGCGCGAGGAGCGGGAGCGCCAGCCGGGCGGCGGCACCAGTGCTGACGGCGATGGTCGCGGCCTCAGGCGGTGGCAAGACCAGCGGGAAGTAGGCGCTCGAAAGCGCTATCCGGATGCGATGACCGGGCCGGAAGCGGTAGCCGCATTCGTCGAGCGTAATGGTGACTTCGGTCTGCTGGCCCGGTGTCATCGGGCTAGGGTCGCTCTGCGAACAGCGATGGGCCAGGTTCAGCACACCGAAGGAAACCCGCTGCGAGGTGCCGTCAGGATGCAGATCGCAGAGCCGCGCGGTCAGGGTCGCCAAGGGCTTATCGACCGTGACCCGCAAGGTCACGCGTGGCCGGCCCAAGAGGTCAAGCGGCTCCTCCAGCACCAAGCTGTCGAAGCAGAGGGAGCCCGCATCGTCGCCGCGTTGGTCGCCGGGCAACTGCGCATCGGGGGCGACGGTGAAGAACTCCCCGGCAGCCAGACCGCAGTCCTGCGGCGAGGCCAGCGCCCGCTGCCCGTCCATCCCGGGCTGCGTCGCCAGGCGGCCGTTGGTGCCGAGGTAGTAGGTCTGGCAGTCCGGCGCGTTGGTCCAATCGCGCACGGCCACCCAGCGCCCAGCCTCCTGCTCGCGCCAGCCGCCGGGGCGCACGCCCTCAGACAGGAAGGCACGATAAGTCGGCAGGTCTGCGGCGCCTGTGGCCTCTCCCTTCAGCCAATGGTCCCACCAGGCAAGAGCCTCGCCTAAGAAGTCCATCCGCGGGTGGGGGTAGGCGAAATGCGGATACTTGTGGATCCAAGGCCCATTTACCGCCTTGGCAGGTGCTGCCAGATGGGCAGCGGCCGCCGGCGGTGCGTTCTTGTAGCCGTCGGCCCAACCGCCGAGGATCAGCACCGCGGCCTCGACCGCGCTGTAGTCCTCGCAGATCGAGCCATGCTGCCAGAAGGCATCGCGGCGCTGATGCGCCAGCCAGCCGTGGATCGGCGGCTCCAGCCGCTCTAACCGCTCCAGCCAACGCTCCCGCCAGGCCTCGCCCACCACGGCCGGGTCCAAGGGCCGCGAGAGGTTCTTCAGCATGTTGCAGGACCAATAGTGCTGCGCCGAGAGCTGCGCCCCTCCCTTGTAGTGGATGTCGTCGTTGTAGCGATCGACGGTGGAGGAGAGCGAGATGATCGCCTTCAAGGCCGGCGGCCTGAGGGCAGCCACCTGCAGACTGTTGAAGCCGCCCCAGGAGATCCCCATCATGCCGACCTTGCCGCTGCACCAGGGCTGATCGGCGATCCAGGCGATGACCTCCGCGGCGTCGGCCAGTTCGCGCGGCGAGTACTCGTCGTCATAGACGCCTTGTGAATCGCCGCTGCCGCGCAGATCGACGCGCACGCCGACATAGCCCGCCTGGGCGAAGGTCGGATAGGTAGAATCGTCGCGCTGGCTGGTGCCGTCGCGGCGCTGATAGGGCAGGTACTCCAGAATAGCCGGTGCCGGGGTCGCCTCGGCACTCTCCGGCATCCAAATGCGAGCGGCGAGCTGGGTCCCGTCTTTGAGCGGAATCCACTGGGTCTCGATGACGGTAAAGCCGGCGTTGCGCATGGGCTGATCAGAACTCCCGGCCCAAAAGGGCCTCTTCGAAGGGATAGGAGGAAAGCAGCTCGACCCCGGTCTCGGTGACCAGCAGCATCTGCTCCAGCTTCACGCCCTCTTCGCCGCCCTCGGCACCGACGTAGCTCTCGCAGCAGAGCGTCATGCCCGGCTGGATGATGCCCTGGTCGGCGAAGGCCGGATCGTAGAAGCGCTTGGCGACAATGGTCGGCCACTGGCCGTAGAGCCCCACGCCGTGCCAGACCATCGCCATCTCCTGCGCGCGGTAGCGCTCCGGCAACTGGTAGGAGGCGGCGGAGAGTTCGTGAAACGCGGCACCGGGACGCACCAAGGCCATGTTGTGGTGCAGCTGCTCCCAGGCATAGCGGTAGAGATCTTGCTGCTGACCGCTGGGCCGTCCGGGGCCACAATGAAAGCTGCGGGAGATATCGGCATCATAGCCGAAGGGGCCGATCATATCGGTATCGACGGCGACGATATCGCCGGGCCGCAGCAGACGGTCGGTCGCCTCCTGGTACCAAGGATTGGTGCGCCCGCCCGACGAGAGCAGGCGCGTGTCCATAGACTCGCCGCCAAGCGTCACGTTGGTCGATTCCAGTATGCTCCAAAGCTCGATCTCGCTACGACCAGGCTCGATGGCTTGGGCCATGCGGTAGACCGCCGTCTCGGCCACGGTGATGGCGCTGCCGAGGCAGAGGACCTCCTCGTGGCTCTTGATGCTCTGCGCAGCGGAGAGTGCCTTGGCGCCCGGAACCAGAGTGAGGCCGGCCTCAATCAGGGCCTGGGCGGAGAAGTGATCGACATGCCGGTCGATGGCAATGCGGTTGCCGCCAGCGGCGCGCGATACCTCAGCGATCTGGGCGGCCCAGGCGGCAATGCGCGGGTCGGCCAGATCGCCCCGCTGCCCGGCGCGGAACAGAGGGACCGCCGGGCGTACCTCCGCCACCGTCTCGAGGTCGCGGGCGAGGTGTTCGGAGCCCTTGTATTCGAAGGCCACCACCTTGCCTTCGGTCGGCACGAAGGCTTGGCGGTAGGTTGAGTGCAGTGCCCAGTTCTGCATGTTGCGGACACCGCTGGCGTAGCGGATGTTCACCGGATCGGCCAGAAGCACGCCAGCCACGTCCAGGCGCCGCAACTCAGCCTGCACCCGGGCCAGGCGATAGGCGCGCAAGGCCAGCATATCGATCTGGGCTGCGCCATGGTCGGAGACGCTGCGGCCCAGCGTGGCCTTCGCCGGGGCTAAGGAGAGATGTGGCAGGCTTTGACTGTCAGGCATGGGCTCTCCATCTTCGCTCTGGATAGGCGTTAAAATCGTTTGTTTTGCACGATGAGCAGGCTCATCGTCCGGCACCGGCCCGCTCCCCCCTAGGGCGTAACGGGCCGGCCACCCATTCAAGGATACTCCCGTGGGTGGCCTGGAGGGGGAGCGGGCCGGTGCCGGACAGTCACGTCAGTGACCGCGACAAGTCTGACAGAGCCTTGAAGCTGGAGCGAGGGGAGGGCGGTTATGACCGCTATGCGGGAGAGGACGAACTCGGATATCGACCAAGAGGCCGTGGCGCAAGGGCGCCTCGATCTGGCCGCGGCCTTGCGCCTGGCAGACCGCTATGGCCTGGGCGAGGGCATTTGCAATCACTTCAGCTTCGCGCTGCCAGGCCGCAATGACCTCTTCCTCCTCAACCCCTATGGCCGGCATTGGGCAGAGATGCGGGCGAGCGATATCCTGCTCCTGGACGAAAGCGGAACCGTTCTGGCCGGCGAGGGGGAGGCGGAAACCACCGCGCTTTCCATCCACGCCCCGATCCACCGCGCTTGTCCAGAGGCCCGCGCCGTCTTGCACACCCACATGCCCTATGCCACGGCGCTGAGCCTGCTGGAGGATCAGCGCTTGCTGCCGCTGCACCAGACGGCACTGCGCTTCTGGGGCCAGATCGCCTATGACAGCGCCTTCGCGGGCCTGGCCGACAGCCAGGCGGAGGGCGCGCGGCTGGCGGAGGTCTTGGACGACAAGCAGGTGCTCTTCATGGCCAATCATGGTGTCCTGGTCGCGGGGCCCAGCATAGCGGTTGCCTTCGATCGGCTCTACTATCTGGAGCGCGCCTGCCGTCAGCAGGTGGAGGCCATGCAGACCGGCCGGCCGCTCCGCGCCGTCAGTGACGCGATCGCCGCCAAGACGGCCGCGCAGTTCGCGACCATGAACGATTTCGGCGTCGACCACTTCGCGGCCCTGAAGCGGATTCTGGACCGCGACGGCGCCGACTATCGCGCCTAAGGCCGGTGCCATGACGGTGGAGGCTTGGACTTGGCTGGGATGGGTGGCCCTCGGCGCTGCCGGGGCCTATGCCCTGCTGGCGCTGGCGCTCTACCTCTTTCAGCGCAAACTGATCTATGCCGCCGGGCGGCAGACGGCAGAGCCGGCACCGCTGGCCGGACGCCCACCGAAGATCCTGTCGGTGACGGCGACTGACGGCACCGAGACCCAGTCCTGGCTCTGGCCGGCAGCCGATCCCAAGAAGCCGCTCTTCATCCTGCTGCAGGGCAACGCCGGCCATATCGGCCACCGCCTGGACTGCTACGGCTTCCTGGTCGAGGACGGCTATGGCCTGGCCCTGGTCGGTTACCGTGGCTACGGCGGTCACCCCGGTAAGCCTGATGAAGCAGGGATCGTCGCCGATGCCACGGCGGCGGTTGCAGCCATTCGCGCCCGCCAGCCTGAGGCGCGGACCCTCCTCTTCGGGGAATCTCTCGGCGGTGCGGTTGCCATCGCGCTGGCCGCTGCGGGAGATACCGCACCGCTGATCCTGCTGGGCCCCTTCGACCGCTTGGCCTCCTCCGCCAAGGCCCGCTATCCCTGGATGCTGATCGAGCCACTGTTGAAGGAAAAGTGGGACAGCCTGGAGCGTATCGGCGCGGTGCGCCAGCCGCTGCTTTGGATCCATGGTGAGTCCGATCCGGTGACCCCGGCGGCTGCCGGCAAGCGGCTCTTCGCGGCAGCGCCCGGGCCGAAGGCCGATCTTGTCGTCCCTGGCGGCGGCCACCTGGGCCATCTGGACGAGCCGGAGATCCGCGCGCGTTTCTATGACTGGGTTCAGAGAGTCTGAGCAGGCCCATGCTGATTCGACCGGCACAGCGGCACTACCGAAACTGGAACCAGGACAGTGCCCGCTGGGAACACTTCCGGCCGCGGGCGGGCGACATCATCATCTCCACCTATCCCAAGTGCGGGACGACCTGGACGCAGACCATCGTCAGCCTGCTGATCTTCCAAGACGCGACACCGCGCCCGGTTCTGGATATTGCGCCCTGGTTCGATCAACGTGGAGTTGAGCCCTTGGACGCCCTGCTTGGGCGGCTGGAGGCACAGCGGCACCGCCGCTTCCTGAAGAGCCATCTGCCGCTGGACGGCCTGCCGCTCTGGAGCGAGATCCGTTACATCCATACTGCGCGTGACGGGCGCGATGCCCTCCTGTCCTTCCACCACCATGAACTGGGCCTGGCTGACGCCGTGCTTGACGCGAGCGATCGCATCGGCCTGGCGGACCTGGCCCTCGGCCGTCCCTATCCGCGCATGCCGGAGGATCCTGCCGAGGGCTTTCATCGCTGGCTGACCCAGGGCTTGGCTCCGGACAGTGACGGCCTGCCCTACATGTCCTTCTTCGGTTTTGAGCGCAGCTGGTGGGACGAACGAGACCGGCCCAACGTTTTGCTGCTGCACTACAACGACCTGAAGGCCGATCTGGAGCGGGAAATGCGCCGGATCGCAACCTTTCTGGAGATCACGGTCCTTGAGGCCCTCTGGCCGCAGCTCGTGCAGGCGGCCCGCTTCCAGACCATGCGTGCGCAAGGCGACGCCCTGATGGGCAAGGCCGCAGCCGGTTTCAAAGGCGGCGGTAGCCATTTCTTCAACAAAGGCGAGAACGGCCGCTGGCGTGGCGCCTTCCGGGACGAAGACCTGGATCTGTATCAAGAGAAACTCACGGATTGCCTGCCGCCCGAGGCTGCAGCCTGGCTGCAAAACGGACGCTCAGTGCCGTAACCCTCGCGCCATGGTGATGGAAGGGCCGCCGCGGTTCCGATAGGGTCCGCACATCGTTGCGCGGAAGACCATACAGAAACGCGAAAGGTACCTCTCATGGCCGTGGTTTTCGGAACGACGGGCGTCAACAACGTCCTGTCCGGCACCTCAGAGATCGACACCATCTATGGATTGAGCGGCAACGACCGTCAGTCGGGTTTGTCAGGCGGCGACAGCCTTTACGGCGGCAGCGGTGCTGATGTTCTGTTTTATGGCGGGAATGGCGCGGACAGTATCTTTGGTGGTCCGGGAGCCGATAGTTTCCTTGCTGGGGACCGGGGCGATGACCGGATTTACGGTGGTTCGGGGGCGGACAGCTTCCTCGCTGGCGGCACGGGCCGTGATCGGGTTTATGGCGATCAAGGCGTTGACCGCACGCTGCTCGGCGGTAGCGGCAACGACACCATCCGTGGCGGTGTTGGCAATGACGTCTCTTTAGTTGGTGGCCCTGGAGACGACCGCCTGATCGCAGACAGCGGACGTGACTCTTTCCTGTTAGGTGGCGGGGGGACTGATCTGCTGTTTGGCGGCAGCGGTGTGGATGTCTTTGTGCGCGGTGGCGACGGCAGAGACTTCCTCTTTGGGGTCGACGAAGCGGACTTCTCTTTTCAGGGGCAGGCAGGCAGCGACGAAATCTTCGGCGGCGACGGTGATGACTTCAGTCTAGCGGGCAACGATGGCGAAGACAGGATTGAAGGCGATAGCGGCAACGATGCCGATCTCTTCGGTGGTACCGGCAACGACCAAGTTCTAGGCGAAGCTGGCGGCGACCTGCGGCTCTTTGGCGGCGACGGTGACGACGGGGTTTTTGGCGGAAGCGGTGTCGACCAATCGCTTTTTGGCGATAGCGGCATCGACAGCGTCTACGGCGGGGCAGGCGGTGACTTTGCCCTTTTCGGCGGTGATGGCGACGATCAGGTCTTCGGTGGCGACAACGGCGACCGAAACCTGCGCGGAGGCTCAGGGGCAGATACCCTCAACGGCGATGAAGGCTCGGATACGGGCCTGAGGGGCGAAACGGGCAACGACATTGTCTACGGCGGTGGTGGCGGCGATAGCAGCCTTTTCGGCGATGCAGGCGATGACTTTGTCGGGGGCGGTCTTGGCAATGATGTCGTGCTAACCGGGGGATCTGGTGCGGATAGGCTTCAAGGGGGCAGTGGGAAAGACGTATTCCTTTACGGCGATACAGGTGCGGACAGCCTCAACGGTGGGAGCGGGACAGATTTTAGCCTTTTTGGGCGATCCGGTGATGACAGTCTCTTCGGAGGTGCGGGGAACGACAGGTTTCTCAGCGGAGATACTGGCAATGACTATGTATCTGGTGGCAGCAACAGTGATTCCTTTTTGTATGGGGATGTTGGGGATGACCGCCTCTACGGAGAGCAGGGTAATGACATTTCCCTCTCTGGGGGCAGCGGACAAGATACGCTCTTCGGCAGGGATGGTAGTGATAGGGCGCTTGGTGGTGACACTGGAAACGACCTTATCTACGGCGGCGAGGATGCCGACAGCGTCTTTTACGGGGGCGAAGGCGACGATGGGCTTCTCGGAGACAGCGGCAACGATGCGAGCTTCTTTGGAGGCGATGGCGCAGACAGCCTCTACGGCGGTGAGGGTGACGATAGCTCCCTCTTAGGCGAGGGAGGCAACGATACGCTCTTTGGTGGCAGCGGGGACGACATCGCCGTCAGGGGCGGGTCCGGAGAAGACTCCCTCTTCGGTGACAGTGGAAACGATGCTCTAGAAGGCGGCAGCGGCGACGATCGGAGCCTCTTCGGTGGCGAGGGAGACGATCAGGTCTTTGGTGGTGACGGGGATGACATCAGCGTTTGGGGCGATTCCGGCAAAGATAGGCTCTTCGGCGACAGTGGGAACGATATCCTAGCAGGCGGCAGCGGTGACGACTGGAGCCTCTTCGGTGGCCAGGGTGATGATCAGGTTTTCGGCGGCGACGGGGACGACATCAGCGTCTGGGGGGATTCTGGCAGCGATAGCCTCTTCGGCGACAGCGGGAACGATGTGCTAGAGGGAGGCAGCGGCGAAGACCGGAGCATCTTCGGTGGCGAGGGAGACGATCAGGTCTTCGGTGGCGACGAGGATGACCAAAACCTGCGCGGAGGCTCTGGGGCAGACATCCTCAACGGCGAAGCTGGGAAGGATAGAGACCTTAGGGGCGAGACTGGTGACGACAGCCTCTACGGCGGCGGCGGCGCAGACTACAGCCTCTTCGGCGGTGCCGGCGATGACCTCCTCGAGGGGAGCCTTGGCAATGATGTGGTGCTGAGAGGCGGGTCAGGGACCGACACGGTTGAAGGCGGCGGTGGTAAGGACGTTTCTCTGTTCGGCGATACCGGTGCAGACACCGTGAGCGGCGGCAGCGGGGCAGACGTGTCCCTCCTTGGGCAATCCGGCGATGACAGTCTCTTTGGAGGTGTGGGGGACGACAGGGTTCTGCGTGGAGGTTCTGGTAACGATTTTGTTTCTGGTGGCAGCAACAGCGACTCCTTTCTCAATGGGGGACAAGGGGATGACCGCCTCTATGGAGAGCAGGGCGATGACTTCTCCTTCTCTGGGGGCAGCGGCCAAGACACGCTCTTCGGCGGGGACGATAGAGATAGCGTGCTTGAGGGCGGCGGTGGAAATGATCGCATCTACGGCGGCGAGGATGCCGACATCGTTTTTCGCGGGGGCGCAGGCGACGATGGGTTTTTCGGGGACAGTGGCAACGATGCGAGCTTCTTTGGAGGCGATGGCGCAGACAGCCTCTACGGCGGTGACGGTGACGATAGCTCCCTCTTAGGCGGAAGCGAAAACGATAGGCTCTTTGGTGACAACGGGAATGACCTTGTCCTTAGTGGTGAGGCTGGTGACGACACGATTGATGGCGAGAGCGGCAATGACACAAGCCTGCTTGGCGCAGCTGGCGCGGACAGCATCAGCGGTGGCAGCGGATCGGATAACTCCCTCCTTGGGCAAAGCGGTGATGACAGTCTCTTCGGCGGCGCGGCAACCGACAGGAATCTCCGTGGAGGGACCGGCAACGATGACATCTTTGGTGGAAGCCAAGGTGATTCCCTGCTGAGAGGAGGCGATGGTGATGACAGGCTCTATGGAGACCAGGGCAGTGACGCCTTCTTCTCCGGGGGGAGCGGTCAAGACATCCTCTTCGGCGGGGAGGGCAATGACGTAATTCTTGACGGGGACACCGGAAACGACCGCATCTACGGCGGCGAGGGTGACGAAGCTCTGGTTCGGGGGGGCGGCGGCGACGATGGGGTCTTTGGTGAGAGCGGCGACGATGTGAACCTCTATGGAGGTGAGGGCGCAGATAGCCTCTATGGCGGCGTTGGCGAGGACACCCAGCTCTTTGGCGGGACTGGCAACGACTTCCTGAACGGTAAGAGTGGCGAAGACCTCTCGCTCTGGGGCGGCTCCGGTGCGGACATCGTCATCGGCGGTAGCGGCTTTGATGCAAACCTGCGTGGCGACAGCGGTGACGATCTGCTGACCGGCCGTCAGGGCGACGATTCTTTGATCTATGGTGGCGATGGGGCCGACAGTCTTTATGGAGCCTCGGGTGCGGACACAGGCTTCTACGGTGGCACCGGCGACGACAGCCTCTACGGCGGCGGTGATGATGACCGGGGCTTGCGGGGCGACAGCGGCAGCGACCTGATCGACGGCGGCAACCGGAACGATCGGGTCTACGGCGGCAGTGGTGGCGACAGTCTCTATGGTGGCTTCGGTAACGACCGTCTCTACGGCGATGACGGCGACGACCGCAGCCTCTTTGGCGGCGAATCCGTCGATACGCTCTTCGGCGGCAGCGGCGGCGACGCTTGGCTCTTCGGTGCGTCAGGCAGTGACCGGATCTACGGTGGCGGGGGTCTGGAGTACGGCCTTTACGGCAGCGATGGAGCGGACTTCGTTGCCGGCGACGGTGGCGCCGATTCCTCGCTCTTCGGCGATGCGGGCGCGGATGTCCTCACCGGCCGCCACGATGACGATGCCTTCTTCTTCGGCGGACAGGGCGACGACACGCTGGCCGGTGGTGGCGGCAGCGATTCCGCCTTCTACGGCGACAGCGGTGCCGACGTGATCAAGGGCGGCGGCGGTGACGACGCCTTCCTCTTCGGCGGCAGCGGGATGGACACTATCTTTGGTGGCAATGGGAATGATACGGTCACCATCGCCAGCCAGGATGAGTTAGAGGCCGGCGAGACCTTCGACGGCGGAGCAGGGATGGACACACTTGTCCTCGGCGCCGGCGTCACGCTGCCAGGGGGCGTAGAGGTGACCTCTATTGAATCGGTGATCTACGGCTGAGGCAGAACGCCAGTTCCTCCCGTGATGCCTTTCATCCCTTAGGATGGTAGTCTCTATACGTGCTGATACCAAAAAAGCAACTAAGAGAAGCAAAAGGCAACGGCAATGACGATCATATTTGGAACCTCTGGCGCCAACAACGCGCTCACCGGCACGTCTGAGGCAGATACCATCTACGGCCTCAGCGGCGACGATCGGATCTTCGGTCTGTCGGGCGGCGACAGCCTCTATGGTGGGGCCGGCGCGGATCGCCTCTTTGGCGGGAACGGCTTCGATAGCCTCTTCGGCGGCCCCGGCGGTGATTTCTCCCTCAGTGGGGAGCTGGGCAACGACCGGATTTTCGGTGATGACGGGGCGGACAGCCTTCTCTTCGGGGGCACTGGCGCCGACCGGCTCTACGGTGGTCCAGGTGTTGATCGCGCCCTGCGTGGTGGCAGCGGCAACGATACCGTCCGCGGCGGCGCCGGTAACGACATCTCTCTGGCCGGGGGAGATGGCAACGACCGTCTGATCGCCGACAGCGGCCGCGATTCCTTCCTACTGGGCGGCGAAGGAAACGACCTGCTTTTCGGTGGCAGCGGCACGGATGTCTTCCTGCGCGGCGGCGAGGGCCGGGACTACCTCTTCGGCGTCGGCGAGGCGGACTTCTCCTTCCAGGGGAACTCGGGCCCGGACGTGATCTATGGCGGCGACGGGCAGGACTTCAGTCTTGAAGGCAACGACGGCGAAGACACGATCCGCGGCGGAAACGGCAACGATAACGTTCTTTTCGGCGGTACCGGTAATGATCAAATCCTCGGGGAAGGAGGCGGGGATATCTGGCTCTACGGGGGCGATGGTGACGACGGTCTCTTCGGTGCGACCGGTGTCGATCAATCGCTGCTCGGCGGTACAGGCAAAGACCGGCTCTATGGCGGAGCCGGCGGCGACTTTGCCCTCTTCGGAGGAGACGGGGACGACAGCGTCTTCGGCGGTGACGACAATGACGTCAACCTGCGCGGCAACTCCGGCGCCGATACGCTCTCTAGCGACGCTGGCAACGACAGAGCTCTGAGGGGCGGAAGTGGCGCTGACCTGATCTATGGTGGCGGCGGCAGCGATACCAGTCTCTTTGGCGAAGACGGAGATGACCTGCTTCAGGGCAGCCTCGGCAACGATACTTTGCTCCGGGGGGACTCCGGATCCGATAGGCTCTTCGGCGGCAGTGGCAATGATTTTCGGCTGGTAGGCGGTGTTGGCGCCGATACACTCTTCGGCGATAGCGGTAAAGACCTGAGCCTTGTCGGTGGGGAAGATGCCGACAGTATCTACGGCGGTGGCGGAAACGACACCCTGCTGGATGGCGGAGCCGGTGACGATAGCGTCTTTGGCGGCAGTGGTAACGACAGAAACCTAAGAGGTGGCGACGGGGCTGACAGTCTTGCTGGAGACACCGGGAACGACGCCTCCCTCTTTGGCGGTGATGGCGATGACTCTGTTTCTGGCGGTGCCGGCGCGGATGCCAGTCTTCGCGGCGGCACCGGCAGTGACTTCGTCTTCGGCGATAGCGGCGACGACGCCACGCTCTTGGGCGAAGAGGGGGATGATCGGCTCTACGGTGGGTCAGGCTCCGACACCAGCTTGTTTGGCAACACGGGCGCCGACCTACTCTATGGTGACGATGGCGATGACTTCCGGCTTCGCGGCGAATCAGGCAAAGATCAAGCGTTCGGGGGGCGCGGGGACGATGCATTGTTCTATGGAGGAACTGGCAACGACACCCTCTCCGGCGGCAGCGGAAATGACACATTTCTCTTCGGCAACAGCGGCGATGACAGCCTCTCGGGTGACAGCGGCGATGACAGCTTTCTCTTCGGCGCTGGAGGGATCGACCGGATCTACGGCGGTGATGGGAGTGACAGCGACCTCGACGGCGGCGACGGCGAAGATACGCTCCTTGCTGGTTTCGGCGAGGACCTATTGCTCTTTGGCGGGGACGCCGCAGACAGCCTCCTTGGTGAAGAAGGCGATGATACTGGGCTCTACGGCGATGACGGCGAGGATTGGCTCTATGGCGGCGAGGACAACGACCAGAGCCTCGATGGAGGTGAGGGCGACGACCGCGTCTATGGAGGGGCCGACAATGACCAACTGGCTGGCGGCACCGGGACCGACAGTGTCTTCGGCGGCCAAGGGCGTGACCGTCTGAACGGTGGCTCTGGTGCCGATTTACTCTACGGCGGCAACAACAACGACACCTTCATCGTCGACAACAAGGATGACCTGCTCTTCGGCGGTGGGGGTG
>JBCBSF010000106.1:0-16540 GCA_039819325.1 Pseudomonadota bacterium
ATTCGCCAAGGAAGAGCCAGCCCAAAAGCAGAGCACTGGGCGGAATCAGCATGGTCACCAGCATGAGGTTGGTCGGGCCGCAATCACGCAAGATGCGGAAGAAGAGCAGGTAGGCGAGCCCTGTGCTGAAGAGCCCAAGGCAGAGGACCGCGGTGATCACCGGCAAGTCCGGCAAGGGAACCAGCCAGGGTTGCTCGCTGACCAGGACGACGGGGAGCAAGAGAAGGCTGGAACAGACAAGCTGCCCGCTGGCGGCCTGCCAGGCGGTGAGGCCGCTCAAGCGCCGCCCCCAGATCCCAGCACAGCCGTAGCAGAAGGCGGCGCCCAGGACGGCGGCTTGATGCCAAAGGCTCTCGCCGAGGCCGGCGAGCGCGCTGGGTCCGATCAGAAGCACCACGCCGCCGAGCCCCAAGAGCAAGCCTGTCAGCCGCGCCGGTGTCAGGCCCTCAGCCGGCAACAGCCATGTGGCCAGCAGGATGGCCCAGAAAGGCGTGGTGGCATTCAAGATGGACGCAAGCCCACTGTCGATTTCGGTCTGTCCCCAAAGGATCAAGGAAAAGGGCAGGGCGTTGTTGAGCAGTCCCATGACCAAGAGCTTGCCCCAGGGCCAAGCGGAGAGCCCGGCCAGCCGACCGATGATGAGGCCGATGGTGAGCAGTGCGCAGGCGGCGGTCGCGACCCGCAGCCACGCCAGAGTGAGCGGCGGCAGGCTGGCGACGGCCACCTCGCCAAAGAAGAAGGACCCACCCCAGAGGAGGGAGAGGGCGAGCAAACGCAGCCAGTCCCTGGTGCGCATGATGGGGGTGCTTCTTTGATGGTCAGCCATGGAGCGAGGCGTTACCTGCCTCGGGTCTCGCTAGACTATCCGCTCTTTGCCGCTGACGCTGCTCGTTCCGACTAGCCAACGAAGGACGCAATGCGCCTGCCCGGATCCATCTTGGCATGGGGGATGCGCGCGACCCGGATCCCGCCTGGGGTCGGGAGGTAATAGAGTACACGAGAGCCTGCCTTGTAGCGTCGGACCCTGCTGTGCTTGCCGCGATAGGGTCGGCCCAGGTTCGGGTTCTCTGCTAGGAAAAGTGCTTTCGTGTTGATGGAAGCAAGGTATGCATCCGCTCTTGCCTCTCCAAACTCTCGGAAACTGTAGGAATAGATGTCAGTCAGATCACGCTCGACGGCTGCGCTCAACTCAACGCGCGCCACTGACGAGACCTTTAGTCTTGGCCTCCTGGCGTGCCGACTCAATCACGTCTGCTATACTTTTCTCGCTCACACCGCTCGCTTCGGCTTCATCTAGTAAGGCGTCCAATTCCGCGATAGCGGCGCGTTGCCGCTCTTCATCACGCCGAATCAGTGCCGAGACGTAGTCGGCTGGACTCTGATAGCCGCCGTCAGCGACCTGGGAGTCGACCCAGTCGCTCATCTCTTTCGTCATTGAGACGATGACTTCGGACATCGCAAGGATCTCTCAGCTACCCAGGTAAGCACTGCCAGAGAGAGTAGAGGGTGGGGCTACTGACGTCTATGGGGTTCAGGTTCTCAGCAGAAGCGCCGCCAAGCAGCAGGTCCCCTGTCGGCTGCTTGGTGGCGCTACGCCGTTTCAGATCTTCCAGAAGGGCCGCTCGACCTCTCGTGACAGGACGCGGGGGTCAATCCCGGTATCCTTCGACACGGCATTGATGTTGTGTGCCAGGTAAGCCCGCTGCTGCTGCCGCGCACGTGCCCGCTGGTAAGCATCGACGATGCGGGTGAAGAGGGAGCGGCCATCCTTGATCCTTGCGTCCTGAGCCTGGCGATGCGCGTTCAGGTCGGCATGAGAGAAGTCGTGAGTGATGTAGGCCATTGTCCTGTCTCCTTGTCGTCTTGGCGTCTGTGGCCGTCTGATGAAAAGGAGGTGGCCAGGCACGCGCCAGGCGCTGTGGAGGCAGAAGGGCCTTTCGGCGGTCATTCCAAGACCAGAGACATGGTCCTGACTCAATCCCGACACACTGAGGAGAGAGTGTAGAGGCCTAGGCTACCGCTGTCTGCCACCGCTCTTAGCCCCAATCGGAGGCTGCAGGACGGCGCGCCGGCTGCGTCCTACCCCACAGCTTGCCCCATCACTCGGGTCAAGCGCTCGGAGAAGGCGCTGGGGTCCTTGACGCTCTCGCCTTCCAATACGCGGGCCAGGTCGAAGAGCAGCCAGGCAGAGTCCTCGATCAGAGGGCCTTGCGCGCCCGCGGCGATTTGGCGGCTCATGGCCTGAAGCAGCGGGTGGCCGGCGTTGATCTCCAGAATGCGCGCACTGGCCTCTGCCACCTGCCCGTGGCTGCGCAGCAGACGCTCGAGGTTCAGGTCGAGATCGCCTTCGCTGGCCACCAGGCAGGCTGGGCTCTCTGCTAGGCGCTTGGAGACCCGCACCTCCTTCACCTGGTCGCCCAACGCCAGGCGGATGGCCGCTAAGAGCGGCCCCTGTGCAGCCTCCTCGGCGCTGTCGGCCTCGTCCTTCGTCTCGCCGTCCTCTGCCTTATCCAGATCGGCCTCGCCGCGGGTGACGGAGCGGAAGGGTTTTTCCTCATAGCTCATCACCGTGTTGGTCCAGAAGTCGTCGACCGGATCGGTGAGGTAGAGCACTTCCAGCCCGCGGGCGCGGAAGCCCTCCAGATGCGGGCTCTTCTGCAGGCGTTCCAGCTCGCTGCCAGACAGCGTATAGATCGCCTCCTGCCCCTCCTTCATCCGCGCGACGTAGTCGGCAAGGCTGGTCCAGCCCTCTTGCGTGCTGGAGCGGAAGCGGGCGAGCTTTAAGAGCTGGTCGCGCTGGGCTGCATCCTCGTAGAGCCCCTCCTTCAGGATCGGCCCAAAGGCCTCCCAAAAGGTCAGATAGCCCTCGGCCTCCTTGTCGGCCGCCTTGTCCAGCTCCCGCAGCACGCGCTTTACCAGGCCCTGGCGGATCTTGGCCAGGACCGGGCTTGCCTGCAGAAGCTCACGCGAGACGTTGAGCGGCAGGTCCTCGCAGTCGATGACACCACGCAAGAAACGCAGGTAGGGCGGCAGCAGCGCCTCGCAGTCGTCGGTAATGAAGACCTGCTTGACGTAGAGCTTCACCTCGCTGCGGCGGTCGGGGTGGAAGATACTGGGCGGCCGCTCGCTGGGGATGAAGAGCAAGCCGGTGTACTCGATGGCCCCCTCTGCGCGCCAATGCAGGCTGCGCCAGGGGGCGTCGAAGGCGTGGGCGTTGTCCTGGTAGAAGGCCTTGTACTGCTCTTCCGTCACCTCATTGGCCGGGCGGCGCCACAGCGGGGCGGCGTCGTTCACCGCTTCGCCCTGGCCCTCGGCGTCCAGCACGCGGATGCGCACGCCGATGTGCTCGCAGTGCGTCTTGACCAGGCGGGTCAGGGTGGCGGGCTCCAGGTAGGACTGGGCGTCCTCCTTCAAGGTCAGGATCACGCGGGAGCCACCAGCCTCCGGCGCGGTCGAGGCCGGCTCGATGGCATAGCCCTCAGCCCCGCTGGACTGCCAGCGCCAGGCCTCGTCACTGCCGGCGCGGCGGCTCTCCACGGCGACGCTGTCGGCGACCATGAAGGCGGAATAGAAGCCGACGCCGAACTGGCCGATCTGCGAGAGGTTGGCGCCGTCGGGGGCATTCTGCTGCGCCTTCAATTGGTCCAGGAAGCGGCCGGTGCCGCTGGCGGCGATGGTGCCCAGGTTCTCGCGCAGCTCACCGCGGCTCATGCCGATGCCATTGTCTAGCAGGGTCAAGGTACCCGCCGCGGCATCTGGGATCAGATCGACGCCATAGCCTTCGCTTGCCTCTAGGCTGGGTTCGGCGATAGCGGCAAAGCGCCGGCGTTCGCAGGCGTCGGCTGCGTTGGCGATCAACTCGCGCAGGAAGATGTCGCGGTTGGAGTAGAGCGAGTGGGTGACGATCTCCAAGAGGCGCCCTACCTCGGCGGTGAAGGTCAGATCTTCGCGTGTCGACTCCGTCGTCATGGCCGTAGCGTTGCTTTCTCTGTGAGTGGGGGCGGTCTTAGGTCCGCTGATGGCGTGATCTGGGCCTTTTGTGGCCTCAAGGGCTGCATATGTGCTAAGCCGATTCCAGCCGCAAGCCCTGCTTTCTTGAGGCAAGGCTGCCCGGTGATGAGCAGGAGGAGAGAGCCGCACGATGCCGCGCGATCCCGACTCCCGGGTCTTGGCCCTCTTGGGGCCGACGAACACCGGTAAGACCCACTACGCAATCGAGCGCATGGTGAGCCACCCCAGCGGCATTATCGGCTTTCCGCTGCGGCTGCTGGCGCGCGAGAACTATGACCGCCTGGTCGCGCTGAAGGGCGCCCATCAGGTGGCGCTGGTGACCGGCGAGGAGAAGATCCTGCCGCCGGGCGCGCGCTACTACTGCTGCACCGTCGAATCCATGCCGCTGGAACGGCCGGTGGATTTCGTGGCAGTCGACGAGATCCAGTTGGCCGGCGACCCCGAGCGCGGACACATCTTCACCGACCGCATGCTGCATAGCCGCGGCCTGTCGGAGACCATCCTGCTGGGTGCCGAGACCGTGCGGCCGCTTTTACGCAAGCTGGTGCCGGGGGCGGAGTTCATCACGCGCGAGCGCTACTCCACCCTGCGCTACGCCGGCTATTCCAAGCTGACGCGCCTGCCGACACGCTCTGCCATTGTCGCCTTCTCCGCCGGACAGGTCTATGCTCTCGCCGAGCAGCTGCGCCGTCAGCGTGGTGGGACGGCGGTGGTCTTAGGCGCGCTCAGCCCCCGGACGCGCAACGCCCAGGTGGCGCTCTTCGAGTCGGGCGAGGTCGACTATCTGGTCGCCACCGACGCCATCGGCATGGGCCTCAATCTGTCACTAGATCACGTGGCTTTCGCCGGGCTCTCCAAGTTCGACGGCCGCCGCATGCGCCGCCTGAGCCCCAGCGAGGTCGGCCAGATCGCCGGACGCGCCGGGCGGCACATGCGCGACGGCACCTTCGGCACCACGGCCGAGCTGGAAGGCGTGCCGGCGGAGGTGGTGGAGGCGGTCGAGGAGCATCGCTTCCTGTCGCTGCGCCGGCTCTATTGGCGCTCACGCGTGCTCGACTTCAGCTCGCCGCGCAGCCTGATCGCCAGCCTCAAGCAAGCGCCTCCTGACCCGGACTTGCAGCGCGTCCGCGGCGCTGAAGATCAAGCCGTCCTCTCCATTCTTGCAGAGGATCCAGAGGTGCAAGCTCGCGCCACCAGCCCGGCGGCCGTCGCGCTGCTCTGGGAGGTCTGCCAGATCCCCGACTTCAGCAAGACCATGACCGGCCAGCATGTCAGCCTGTTGACCCAAGTCTTCCGTCACCTCTCGGACGGGGAGGGCCTGCTGCCGGACGGCTGGGTTGCCGGCCAGCTGCGCCGCATCGACCGGCCCACCGGTGACATCGACACGCTGACCCAGCGCTTGGCGCAGGTGCGTACCTGGACCTACATCACCCACCGCGCCGACTGGCTGCGCGACGCGACCTCCTGGCAGGAGCAGACGCGCGGTATCGAAGACCGCCTGTCGGACGCCTTGCACGAGAGCCTGACGGAGCGCTTCGTCGATCGCCGCGCAGCCCTCTTCGCCCGCCGACAAGCCGGTGGAGAGACTATGCTGGCCGCGGTGAAACGGGACGGGCGGGTGGTCTTGGAAGGCCACGCCGTCGGACGGCTCAAGGGCTTCTCCTTCAAACTCGATCCGGAGATCACCGGCGCTGATGCCCGCCAGGCACTCTCTGCCGTGCGCAAGGCGCTGGCCCAGGAAATGCCGCGCCGGGTGGCCCAGGTAGAAAGCGATGCGGACAGCGCCTTCAAGCTGGAGGAGAACGGCCGGATCAGCTGGCGTGGAGCGGTCCTCGGGCGGCTTGTGGCCGGTCCCTTGATCATCCAGCCGGAGGTCGAGGTGATGTCCAGCGAGTTCCTCGACGGTGCCCAGCGTGAGCGCCTGCGTCGCCGTCTCTCCGCCTGGCTGCAGGGTTTCCTGCACCGCCGCCTGGCGCCGCTCTTCCGGCTGCGGGAGAGCGCTTTGGCACCGCAGCCGCGTGGCGTCGCCTTCCAACTGGTCGAGGCCTTGGGCTGCTTGCCGCGCCGCGGCGTCGATGGGCTTTCCCGCTTGACCAAAGCCGAGAACAAGGCCCTAGCGGCCCTCGGCGTCAAACTCGGCCAAGAGAGCCTCTTTCTGCCGGCCTTGCTAAACCCGCGGGCGCAAAGCCTGCTGCTGCAGCTCTGGCGTTTGGCCCATCCGGGTCAGGCCTTCGAGCCTCCCGCAGAGGCGGTCCAAACCGTAGCGTTGACGGAACGCGACAGCGCTGGCGCCTATGCCGCTTGCGGCTATCGCCTGCTGCTGAAGCGGCGCTCTGCCCTTGCCGTCTCGATCCAAACCCTGGAGCAGATTGCCGGCTTGTCGGCAAAGCTGGCACGGCAAAGCGGTGCCTTTGCACCCTCCGCTCCGCTGCTGGCGCTGGCGGCAGGTGACGAGGCCCTCTTGGGGCAGATCTTGGGTGCCATCGGCTACCAGCGCGAAGAGAACGGCGGTGTGGTCAGCTATCGGCGCCGGGGGCCTGGGAAGGCGCGGAGAAGCGGCCCAGCACCGACTGCCAAGAAGGCTCCACGCAAGGCACAGCCCAGGGAGGACTCACCTTTCGCCTTGCTGAGCGGATTGAAGGTGGCGATGAGGCAATCGGGATGAGCGACGCGGCGGCAAAGCCGAGCCTCCGCCTCGACAAGTGGCTGTGGCACGCGCGGGCCTGCCGCACACGCTCTGCCGCCACCAAACTGGCTGGGTCCGGCCAGGTCCGACTGAACGGGGCGGTGACCACCAAGGCGCACGCCAACCTGCGGCCGGGCGACGTGCTGACCTTTCCGCAGGGCGACCACATCCGGGTCTGGCGGGTGGCTGCCTTGGCCGAGCGGCGCGGCTCGGCCACAGTTGCTCAAGCGCTCTACGAAGACCTGAAGCCGCCGACGGCCGAGAACCGCCTGCCGCGCCCGGCGCCGCGTGGCGAGGGCCGGCCGGATTCCCGCCAGCGCCGCCAACGACGCGCCTTGGCCGGTAAGGAAGACTAGGGCCGATGGCTCTCTCTCGTTGGCTTTCTTTGCTATCCCTCTTGCTGCTGGCGCTGCTGTTCACAGCCGGTACCCCGAGTGCCCAGACGCTGAGCGAAGAAGAGCAGATCGCCGCCTGGGATCAGGAGCTGACGGCGATCGAGACCCAGCTGCGGGACTCGAACAACGATGCGCGCGCGCAAGCCAGCCAGCGCACCCAATTGCTCGCCATCATTCAGGCAGCCCAAGCCCAGGCGCAGTCGGAAACGCAAGCCTTGGAAGGGGTCGAAGGCTTGCTGACGGCACTCGGCCCTGCGCCTGCTGCCGACGCTCCGCCGGAGGAGGCGAGCATCCGCCAAGAGCGGGAAAAGCTGGAGGCAGAGAAGGCTGCCATCCTCGCCAAGAAAGGGCGCACGGATCTGGTGGTGGCCAAGGCCAACCTGCTCTTGACCAGGCTGGATCAGGCCAGGCTAGAGGTCTTCACCGAACAGCTCTTCAGCCGCGGCCCCTCTTTGCTGGCAGAGGCGACCTGGACCGGTCTTCCCGCTGCTTTCGCGTCCTTTCTGCAGACGCTGGAACGACGCGCGACACCGGAAGCGGACGCCGATGATGATCGCCGTCTCCGTCGGATCCTTCTGGGGCTTGGCGCTCTCGTGGTGGCAGTTGCCGGCATCCCAGCGACGCGGTGGCTCCGAAGGCTGCTGGATCGCCGCCGCGGTCCGGTGACCGGGCCAGTGCCCTATCGCCATCGCGCGCTGACGGCCCTGGTGGATACCGCCGTGCGTTTCTTCGTGCCCTTCATGGTCACGCTCTTTCTGCTCTTTGCGGCCCTTACGGCCTTCAGTGGCTATGCCTGGGCAGGCTTGGTGCAGCCTTTGGCCGTTGCGGTCACCACAGGTGCTTGCCTCACCTTCCTGCTTCTGGCGGCCGGTCGTGCGGCGATCACGCCTGGGCTGCCAAACTGGCGCCTCCTGAACCTGGCCGAGCCTTCGGTGGTGCGGCTGAACCGGCGTTGGACGCTCGCCAGCATCTTTCTCGGCATCTATCTCGCTTTGCGGATCCTGGCCTTGGACCTGGAGCCCGACCCCATCCTGCTCTCGGTGCTCTATTCGGCTGTGGTTCTCTTGGGAGCCTTTATCCTGATCGGGCTCTTGCCGGCGAAGCTCTGGTACTCCGACTCGGATCTCTTGGCCCAAGACGCCAACACGACGGCCAGCAGTGAGACCGAGGGCGAGAGCAGCGAGAGCAGCAACGCCTGGCTGGGTCAGGGCCGTTATCTGCGTCTCATCTGCTTGCTGATCGCGCTGCTTGTCGTCGTCTCCGCGGTCTTGGGCTACATCACTTTCTCCGACTATGTAGGGCTGCTGTTTCTGGTCACGCTGGGTGTCGGCGCGGTCTTGCTGGCGCTGCGCAGCGCGCTGCGCGACGGCCTGCATGTCTTCTTGTTTCAAAATCTGAATCAACGCGGCGACTGGCGGCGCCTGCTCTATAAGACCGAACGCGGGGCCAGCTTCTTCGAGCTGCTGCTCTTCATTCTGCTGGACGTCTTTCTGATCTTGCTGGCTTTGCCGGTGATCTTGCCTGCCGCTGGCATTCCGGAAGGCGAGCTGCAGTTCCTGGTCTCGACCGTGCTGCAGGGCTTCACCATCGGCGGGGTGACCATCAAACCCGGCAACATACTGCTGGCGATCCTGGTCTTCGTGCTGATCCTCGCGCTGACACGGCTGATCCAGCGGCGCTTGCGCGGACGTTTCTTCACGGCCATCGGCGCGGAAAGCAGCGTGCAGCAGTCGGTCAGCGCGGGCATCGGCTATGTCGGCGTGATCGGCGCCATGCTGATCGGCATCAACGTGCTGGGTGTGGACCTGACCAACCTGGCTCTCATCGCAGGCGCGCTCTCAGTCGGCATCGGCTTCGGCCTGCAGGCCATTGTCTCCAACTTCGTCGCCGGCCTCATCCTGCTGATCGAGCGGCCGATCAAGGTGGGCGACTGGGTGGTGGTGGGTCCGAACGAAGGCGTGGTGAAGCGCATCTCAGTGCGCGCGACGGAGATCCAAACCTGGCAGCGCAGCGCGGTCCTGATCCCCAATTCCGACCTGGTCTCCACCGCCGTCGTCAACTGGACGCACAAGGACCGCATCGGGCGCCTGGACATCGCCGTGCGGGTCCCCTTCGGCACCGATCCGAAGAAGGTGCACGATGTGCTCTTGGAGTGTGCCAACGACAGTAAACCGGTGCTCCGCTTTCCTGCGGCCTACGTCTACTTCAAGAACTTCTCGCCCGACGGCATGGACTTCGACATCCGGGTCTACGTGCCGGACATCTATGAGCTCTTTATCTCGGTCGCCAATGACGTGCGCTTTGCCATCGTCGAGCGCTTTGCTGACGCAGGGATCGAGATGGCCTTGCCGCGCCGGATCCTCCACATGGCCGATATGGAGCCGCTGGACCTTGGTGCGCTGGCAGCCGCCAAGCGGGAGGAAGCGACGGACAGGAGCGACGGCGAAGGGCCAGAGGGCAGCACCCGCTAAGCCCTGCGTGACAGGTATCCACCCAGGGCGCTATGTCGCTTGAAGCGGCCCCTTGGCGTCCCTATTGTCCGGGCAGGCCGAGAGATCCCAAGGAGCACCCGCCGGACCATGACCTACATCGTTAACGATGCCTGTATTCGCTGTAAGTACACCGATTGTGTCGAAGTTTGCCCCGTCGATTGCTTCTACGAGGGCGAGAACATGCTGGTCATCCATCCCGACGAGTGCATCGATTGCGGCGTGTGCGAACCGGAGTGCCCGCCGGAAGCCATCCTGCCGGACACCGATCCGGCCGCTGAGGCCTGGCTGGATATGAACCGCGAGTACTCGGAGATCTGGCCGAACATCACCCGCAAGATCGATGCACCGGCCGATGCCGATTCCTACAACGGCTTGACCGGCAAGTTTGAGAAGTTCTTCAGCCCCAAGCCGGGAGCCGGCAGCTAGGGCGAGCGGAACGAATTGCGGTAAGCGCGTGCTGACCCTGCACGCGGGACAAAGAGTGGTTTGCTAGCGGTGAAGCAGGGTTGCTTCGGACCGACGGACTTTGCCGCGGTGCAAAAACTTGATTTTTTCAGCATTGCATGGCACTTTCTGTGATCTAAGCGGAGTGCAAGCTGTCGGGACGGGGAAGGCGTTGCATAGGAACCGCAGGGCAGCAGACCCGGTACAAGGACAACTCAGGTCTTCAGGGAAGGCGCTTTGGAGGGATATCGGGGCGCAGCGGAGAGCTGCGGGTTCGGGAGGTCAGCTCCTGATCCGCTAGCTTTTTCAACAACATACTGTGCCTACATGGCGGACCGCTTGCTGGCGGGGTACCGGCGAGTGATCGACGCCTCTTTGATCTCTGCCTTGAGTGCAGAGCTGGAAAACGTAAGGAATCTGTGATCACGATGGAAAGCGAAGTGGTTCAGCTTGATAGCGCCCGTACGGAGGCTCTCGACAAGGCCGCGGCGGCCGCGCCAGAGACTGAGAGCAAGGCCAAGACGGAGGCCGCTGACGAGCGCCCGGCCAAGGCCCAGCGCAAGAGCAAGGCGAAGGCCCGCGACGAGCAGGAGGGGGAACAGACCTCCGACTATGCCACGGGTGACTATGTGGTCTATCCGACCCATGGCGTCGGCCGTGTCACTGGTATTGAAGCACAGAACATCTCTGGCATTACCTTGACCTTGATCTCGATTAAGTTCGAGAAAGACCGTATGACCCTGCGGGTGCCGGTTGAGAAGGCACACAATTCAGGTCTGCGGAAACTCTCGACCCGCAAGGTGCTGGATGACGCGCTGCAGACTCTGCGTGGCAAGAGCCGGGTGCGCCGGACCATGTGGAGCCGCCGTGCGCAAGAGTATGAGGCCAAGATCAACTCCGGCGATCCTGTCTCCATTGCGGAGGTCGTCCGCGATCTCTACCGCGGCAGCGATCAGCCTGAGCAGTCTTACAGTGAGCGGCAAATGTATCAGGCCGCCATGGACCGTCTTGCACGTGAGTTCGCTGCTGTAGACGGGGACGACGAGGCCACGGCCGCGCAAAAACTAGAAGACTTTTTGGCGGCAGCCTGACACTCTTTCTTAAACGAGCGCGCTCTGCGCGGGGCAGTGTTGCTTCCTGCGGCACCCCTGGGGCACCCGCCCGGGCGTCGTTCAAGAAGTACTGTCAGGCCACGACGGGAGGTGGCCGAGAGGGGCAGTGTAGGCCGGTCGTACCGCCTGTCTGCCCCCCGATCCAAAAGGGCTCTACCCTGACGCCACCAGATACTGAGGCGCCGGCGACAGATCAGTCACCCACCACGCAGCAGGCCGCGGCCGCCTTGCCCCCTGATTCTCCACTGCGCTCCGCCGCCAAGACCCTTGCCGTCTTGCGCGGCGCGCGGCGTGTCTGGGCGGTAGGTGCGGTACATGGGCAGGCCAGCCGTTTGGCAGAGCTGCACGCGGCCCTGGCGGAACGCTGGACCTACTTCGATCGGCTGGTCTATCTGGGTAACCTCATCGGCCATGGCCCGGATTGTCTGGGCGTGCTGGACGAGGTCTTGGCCTTTCGCCGGCGCGCACTGGCCGTCCCGCATGCCATTCCCGACGACATCGTCTTGCTGCGTGGCCGGCAGGAGGAGATGTGGCAAAAGCTGCTGCAGCTTCAGTTCGCTGCCGACCCGCCAGGTGTGCTGCAATGGCTGATCTCGCATGGGGTCGGCGCCACGCTTGAGGCCTATGGCGGATCAATTGCGCAAGCGGAGGCGGAGTCCCGCCAGGGGGCCGTCGCGCTGACCCGCTGGACGCAAACGCTGCGTGCCGTGATGCAGCGCCATCCAGGGCACGCGGCGCTCTTCGCCAATCTGCGCCGCGCAGCCTACAGCGACGACAATGGCTTGCTGCTCGTCTCCTGCGGCTTGGATCCGACCCGGCGCTTGGACCAGCAGAACGACTGCTTTTGGTGGGGCCATCCCGCCTTTGGCCTTGAGGTGAAGCACTTCCGCCCCTTCGGCACCGTCATCCGTGGCCTGGCCGAGCCACGCCAAGGCCCAGCACCCGGCTTGTTACAGGACGAACAACTGGTGACCCTGGACGGCGGAAGCGATCAGGGCGGGCCGCTGATCGCCGCCTGTTTCGATACCGAAGGCAGGCTTCACGATCACGTGACAGTGCCATGAGGCCCTCAGCTTAGAACGCTGAAAAGATGTGTATTTTTCTGCCCAGTCGATCACGGCAGGGCCATTTGGGCGCTGAGCTCGGCCTGATAGTTTTGAGTAATTCAAAAAGGCAGTGATCCAAAGCGGCGGCCTCGGTCGTAGGGATTTGCACGAAGCTGGACTGACCCTTCGTGACACGCCCTAGACAGGAGGTAGGACCGTGACAGCAGCCAAGCAGCAGAACCCCCTCAGCCGCGCAGACTCCGATTTCTTGCGCAAAGCCATGACCGCGCCCTTGTTGGAACGCGAAGAAGAGGTGGAACTGGCGAAAGCTTGGCGTGACCGGCAAGAAGACTGGGCACTGCATCGCCTGATTGACAGCCACATGCGCCTGGTTGCTGCCGTTGCCTCCCGCTACCGTGCCTACGGCCTCTCTCTGCCGGACATGGTGCAGGAAGGGGCGCTGGGCCTTCTGCAAGCGGCCAACCGCTTTGAGCCGGAGCGGGGCGTGCGCTTCTCCACCTATGCATCCTGGTGGATCCGCTCGTCGATCCAGGACTACATCCTGCGCAACTGGTCGATCGTGCGCGCCGGCACGA
The DNA here is from genome assembly GCA_039819325.1 of Pseudomonadota bacterium. Classification (GTDB taxonomy): domain Bacteria; phylum Pseudomonadota; class Alphaproteobacteria; order Kiloniellales; family JACOMY01; genus JACOMY01. The sequence continues at coordinate 12,783 of JBCBSF010000106.1, forward strand.
CCTCGACGCAGAAGAGCCTCTTCTTCAACCTGCGCCGCCTGCGCGCCCAGATTGAGCGCAACACCGGCAAGCCCTTGGACAGCGAGGGTCGGGCCGACATCGCCAAGTCGCTCAAAGTCGGCCAGCGCGACGTGGAGACCATGGAGGGCCGCATTGGCGGTCCAGACCAGTCCTTGAACGCCACGGTGGGCGAGGATGCCGATCTGGAGCGGCAGGATCTGGTGCGCGACGACCGCCCGGGGCCGGAAGACTTGATCATCGGCATCCGCGACGGCGCTGCCCGCAGCCGCTGGCTGGAAGAGGCCCTGGCCGAGCTGACCGCGCGTGAGCGGGTGATCATCGAACAGCGCCGCCTGATGGATGTGGGCCGCACCTTGGAGGATCTCGGCAAGGTCTTGGGCGTGAGCAAGGAGCGGGTCCGCCAGCTCGAGAGCCGCGCCCTGAAGAAGCTGCGGGTCGCGCTCTCCAAGAAGGTTGAGAGCAGCCAGGACCTCCTGCTGGAGGGTTAATCGCCGCTGGCCGGCTGCAAGAGCTGGATCTGAAGGGGGCTATGCAGCTCCAGAAAGGGTCCATTCCAACTCTGCAGCCGGCCGCGCAGCTCGACGTGAGCCCCCTGCAGGCTTTCGGCGGTGAAGCCTGCCTCTTCGAAACGCCTTAGGTCACTGCGCCCGATGCGGGCCGTGGTGTCGCTGCCGCGGTCCTCCCCGAAGTTCAGGTAAAGGTCGCCGCGGCCACGCCCGGCGGCAAAAACCTCTCCTTCGAAGACCTGACGGCTACCGATCCAAGGTAGGAGAGCCTCCGGATCTGACGTCTTGACCTGGTAGGCCGGATGCGACCAAAGCCCCGCACGCTGCTGCCGCGCTGTCGCTTCGATCGCGCGCAGTTCCAAGGCACGCTCCTCCGGGGCGCTGAAGGGGTCGAAGCGGGCATGCCCCTGCCGCAAAAGCCAGGCTTGTAGCCAGAGCCCGTCCGACTGCCGAAAGGCCTGCGCGTTGATGCGGCACAGCCGGTCGGTCCAGGCCTGCGCCTCGTCCATTGCAACCGCATCGCCCTCCAGCAAGGTCGCCAGCGCGCGTTGCCCAGCCGCCTGCAGGCCTTCATGCTCCGGCAAGGGGCCCTCCAGGCCGGCGAGGCGAAGCTTTGTTCCGTCGGCTAAAGAAATCGCTTCGACCCCATGCACCTCTATGGTCACATGTCCTTCGTCGGCTAGGGCAAGTGGGGTCACGAAAAGAGCGATGAGAGCAAGCAAGACTAGCATAGCACTCCGCAGAGTGCCCCTGCATAGCTCAGGAAGGCAAGGCGGCACAGCATCTCTAGCGGGCCAGCCGCTTCGCCGCTAAGGTCCGCGTCCTGCTGTTCAGTATCCCTATCCCAGAATCCCGAATCCAGAGTCCCCGATGCCCGACCGCGATCTCTATCCGCCGATTGCTGCCTATGACAGCGGCTTTCTGCAGGTCTCCGACCTGCACAGCATCTATTGGGAGGTCTCCGGAAACCCCAAAGGGGTGCCGGCTGTCTTCCTGCATGGCGGACCCGGTGGCGGATCCTCCGCCGATCACCGCCGTTTCTTCGATCCTGACCGCTATCGGGTGCTCCTCTTCGACCAAAGGGGTGCCGGCCGCTCCCAGCCCCTGGGCGAGACGCGGGAGAATACGACCCAAGACTTGATCGCCGACATCGAGGCGCTGCGCCGGCTCACGGGCGTGGAGCGCTGGCTGGTCTTCGGTGGCTCTTGGGGATCGACCCTGGCGCTTGCCTATGCCGAGGCGCATCCGGAGCGCGTGTCAGCACTGGTGCTGCGGGGTATCTTCCTTGGCCGCCAGGTGGAGCTGGACTGGTGGCTGAAGGGGCTGCGTCTGGTATTCCCCGATGCCTGGGAGACCTTCACCGGCTATCTGCCGGAAGCCGAGCGCGACGATCCCCTCAGCGGCTACCACCGCCTGCTGATGGACCCAGACCCTAGTATCCACCTGCCCGCCGCCCGTTGCTGGGCGCAGTATGAGGCTGCCTGTTCGACCCTGCTGCCCAGTCCCCAGACGCTGCAGGCCTTCTCCCGCGATCAGGTGGCCCTGGCGCTGGCGCGGCTTGAGGCGCACTACTTCATCAATGGCGTCTTTATGGAGGAAGCGCAGCTCTTGACGCAGGCCGACCGCATCACTGCCATCCCGGGCGTCATCGTGCAGGGGCGTTACGACATGATCTGCCCGATGATCTCCGCCCACGCGCTGGCGCAGGCCTGGCCAGCCGGCGACTTGCAGATCGTCGCCGATGCCGGTCACTCCGCTATGGAGCCAGGGACCCGCCGCCGCCTGGTGGCCGCCTGCGACCGCTTTGCCAGCGTGGACTAGGCCCTACTTGCTCGTCGCCACATAGACGCCATCCCAGTCCGGCGCCGGCGGCTTGGCCTCCAGAGCATCCAGGCGCTCGGCAAAGAGGGATAGGAGGCCTTGTAGCGTGAAGCCCTCCGCGGCAGTGCTGAGCGCGCTCAGAGCCTGGCGGGCGCGTGACCAGTCTTGGCTGCGGTAGGCGGCAAGAAAACGCGCCTGTGCTGCTTCGAGTGCCTTGAAGTCGTCCCCGCTGGCCAGCGCTGCGTCGCCGAGGAGGGCGTAGACCGTTTCCGGCTGGCTGCGCCCCTTTACTTGGATGCGGTCGACCTCCAGGAAGGCTAGATCGCCCTCGGCACTGGCGGCGACCTGGGCCCGCAAGCTGCTGCTGATCAGACAGTCCAGCTGGTAGATCCGGGTCATGCCCTCCAGCCGGGCGGCAAGGTTCACTGTGTCGCCCATGGCGGTGTAGGCCAGGCGGAAGTCCGATCCCATGTTGCCGACACTGCAGGCGCCGCTGTTGATGCCCATCCCCATGGCCAGCTGCGGCGCCTCTGCGCCTTTACTCTCCGCCGCCAGGTCCCCGTTCAGCTGCCTGAGCCGGCGTCGCATCTCCAGGATAGTCAGGCAGGCTGCGCGCTCATGGCCCTGCACCGCCATAGGCGCGTTCCAAAAGGCCATGATGCAGTCGCCGATGTACTTGTCGATGGTGCCCTGACCGGCCAGGACCGCCTCACTCATGGTGGTGAGGAAGCGGTTGATCAGGCGGGCCAGCTGGTCTGGCGGCAGTGATTCGGAGAGTGCGGTAAAGCCGCGGATGTCGCAGAAGAGGACACTCAAGGTCCGGGTCTCGCCGGCCAGCCGCGTGGCGCTTGGGTTCTCGGCAATCCGCGCCACCACCTCTGGCGCCACGTAGCGGCCAAAGGCCTGACGCACCTCGCTCCGGCGGCGCTCGCTGACGACCAAGCGGGCCAGGCCGGCGGAGAGGAAGACCAGACCTCCGACCAAGGCCGGGGTGACCGGATCGAAGAGCAGCCGCCACTGGCTGAAGGCCCACCAGGCGAAGGCCAGCCCGCCTAGGACCGCGATCAAGCCCAAGAGGGCGGAGAGCAGGGCCCCTTCCCGCTGGACCGCGAAGGGCAGCAGCACCAGCAAGCCTACCAAGGCCACGGCCAAGACCTCGGCGCCTGCGGTCCAGGCCGGACGATCCAGGTAGACCCCGGACCAGATCTGTTCGATGGCTTGGGCTTGCAGCACCACCCCGGGCAGACGGGCTGAGAGGGGGGTGGTGTGACGCTCCCCCAGACCGCCGGCGGTGACGCCAACCAGAACGATGGCGCCTTGCAAGGCAGAGCTGATCGTTTCGTCTCCTGCCAAGACTTGCCAGGCAGGAATCTGGTCGGCGGGGTCGGGCGGACGGTCATAGAGCCAGAT
>JBCBSF010000107.1:0-16344 GCA_039819325.1 Pseudomonadota bacterium
TCACGCCGGTGGAGTGCCTGTCGAACTGTAAGCAGGGCTGCAGCGTGGCGCTGCGCGGGCCCGGCCGCTGGACCTACGTCTATGGCCGGCTCGACCCCAAGGAACATGCCGAGACGCTCCGCGAGGGCGCGCTCAAGTTCGCTGCGACCACGGACGGCCTGATCCCCTGGCGCGAGCGGCCCGAGTACCTCCGCAAGAACTGCATCGCGCGCATCCCGCCGCTCACTCTCCCTCCTTCTCAGACCTGAAGAAGAGACCATAATGTCAAACCTTGAGAAACTCCCCATCACGGTCATCACCGGCTTTCTTGGGTCGGGCAAGACGACCTTGATCTCGCAGCTGCTGAAGAACCCGGGCGGCAAGCGCCTTGCCATCGTGGTGAACGAGTTCGGCGATGTCGGCGTCGATGGCGAGATCCTGAAGGGCTGCGCCCTCCCCGACTGCCCCGAAGAGAACATCATGGAGCTGGCGAACGGTTGCATTTGCTGCACCGTCGCCGATGACTTCATCCCGACGATCGAGGCCTTGATGGCACTGGATCCACGCCCCGAGCAGATCCTGATCGAGACCAGCGGTCTGGCGTTGCCCAAGCCGCTGTTGAAGGCCTTCGACTGGCCTGACATCCGCTCGAAGATCACCGTGGATGGCGTGATCGCGCTGGCGGATGCCGAGGCCGTGGCGGCGGGCCGCTTTGCCTCCAACCCCGCAGCCGTGGATGCCCAGCGCGTGGCAGATGAGAGCATCGATCACGAGACACCGCTGTCGGAGGTCTTCGAAGATCAGATCTCCTGCGCTGACATCGTCCTGCTGACCAAGCCGGATCTGGCGGGCGCCGAGGGTGTGGCTAAGTCCAAGGATATCATCGCGAAGACGGCGCCCCGCCCGCTACCGATCATCGAGGTGGCCGAGGGCGCCGTCGATCCGCGCGTGATTCTGGGGCTGGAAGCAGCGGCGGAAGACGATATCGACGCCCGGCCCAGCCACCACGACGGCTTCGACGATCACGAGCACGAGGACTTCGACAGCGTCGTGATCGACATTGCGGAAGTCGCCGAGCCGGCAGAACTGGTGGCCCGAATCACCGAGCTTGCGGAGCAGCGGAACATCCTGCGGGTCAAAGGCTATGCTGCGGTTGCCGGCAAGCCGATGCGGCTCTTGGTGCAGGCCGTCGGCGGGCGTGTGCGCCATCAGTACGACCGGCCCTGGGCGCCGGACGAGGCCCGGCAGGGGCGCCTTGTGGTCATCGCCGAGCATGACGATATCGATGCTGCGGCCATTCAGTCCTATCTCGCACCGGGCTTGCAAGCCGCGGAGTAGCGCCGAGTCACCGCGATGCACGTCATCTTTCGTGAAAGCCACGGACTGGAGGAGACGGAGACGCCGACCGATCTGGGGCAGTCGCCCGCGGATCTGGTTGTCCTCTCCTTCTCCGACAGCGACCTGGGTGCCTTTGCGGCAGGCTGGCATCGCGGCGGCGGGCCGGCAGGGCGTTTGCCGACGCTCCGCTTGGCGAACATCGTCGCCCTGAAGCATCCGCTCTCCGTCGATACCTACCTCGAGCAGACCTTGGCTGGCGCCAAGGGCATCCTGATCCGCCTGATCGGCGGCGTGCCTTACTGGCCCTACGGCTTGCAGCAGATCGAGGCCCTGGCGCGGGCCAAGGGAATAGCGCTGGCGGTCTTACCGGCCGATGGACGTCCAGACTCACGGCTCGATGAGGTCTCCACCATTCCCGTGTCCACGCTGCGGCGCCTCTCGCATCTCTGCGACAGCGGCGGCGCCGTTGCGGCCCAGGCAGCACTGGCGCAGATGGCACTGGCCGCCGGGCTCTATGCCGGGCCGGTCCCTGGGGCCAAGACCCTGCCGCCGGTTGGCGCCTGGACGCCGGAGGCAGGTGTGACCTGCCCGGCGACCATCACCTTCGATGCGAGCGCGCCCTTGGCGCTTATCGTCTTCTACCGCTCCTACCTGGTGGCCGCCGATTTGGCAGCGATCGAAGCCCTCTTCGCGGCGCTGCGGGAACGGGGCTTTCGCACCCTTGGCCTCTTCGCACCCTCGCTTAAGGCGCCGGGCGCGCGGGAGTGGCTGGCGGGCCAGGTGCGCCACTTGGCGCCGGCCGCCATCGTCAATGCCACCGCCTTCTCCGGGCGCGGCGGGGCTGGCTCCTCACCCTTGGACGCAGCCGGCGTGCCGGTCTTTCAGGTGGCGTTAGCCACGTCGACCCGTGCGGCCTGGGCGGAGGCCGAACGCGGCCTCTCGCCGGCCGATCTGGCCATGCATGTGGCCTTACCGGAGGTGGATGGTCGGCTCTTCGCGGGCGTCACCTCCTTCAAGGAACCGGGCGCGCGCGATCCCGACCTGCAGTTTGCCCGCTATCAGCACGCGCCGGAGACAGACCGGGTTGCCGCTATCGCTGCGCGGGTTGCCGCCTGGCACCGTCTGTCTGCTACACCGCCGCCTGAACGCCGCGTGGCGCTGCTGCTCTCGACCTATCCGGGCCGTGACTGGAACATGGCCCATGCCGTTGGGCTGGACGCGCTGGCGTCGGCTGAGGCGATCCTCGGCGATCTCGCCGGCAGCGGTCATCGCATCGCTGCGGGTGCCCTTCTGCAGGACTCCCTGTCATGCGAGCGCAGCCGTTGGCCGCTCGCTGCTTACCTGGCGGCCCTCGGCGAGCTGCCACAAGCGCTGCGTGATGACCTGCAGGCCGCTTGGGGCAGCCCCGAGACCGATCCCGCGTTCGACGGCGCGGGCTTCGCCTTCGCGGCCGTGCGGCGCGGTGCGGCCTTGGTCGCATTGCAGCCGGAGCGCGGTGAGACGACAAGGCGCGACGCGGACTATCACGACCTCTCCCGCGTGCCGCGCCACGGCTATGTCGCCTTCTATCTCTGGGTCAAGCAACAGGCCGACGTTCTCCTCCACATCGGCGCGCATGGCACCTTGGAGTGGCTGCCTGGCAAGGCGGTCGCGCTCTCTAACGCCTGCTGGCCGGAGGCGCTGATCGGCAGTCTGCCGGTGATCTATCCCTTCATCGTCAACGACCCTGGTGAGGCGGCGCAGGCGAAACGGCGGATCGGGGCGCTCACCCTCGGCCACATCCCGCCGCCCTTGAAGACCTCCGGACGGCCGGAGCGGCTCGCGCGGCTGGAGGCCCTGCTGGATGAGTTCTCCAACGCCGACGGGCTCGATCCGAAGCGGCGGGACCGGCTGATGACCGACATCCGCGACGAGGCGCAAGCGCTGGGCGTCGAGCAGGACCTGGGCATCGAGGCCGCGTCTTGCCCGGCGGAGGCCATCACCCGCATCGACCGCTTCGTCTGCGATGTGAAGGAAAGCCAGTTCGGTGACGGGCTGCACGTCTGGGGCCGCGCGCCCTACGCGGAGGGCGCGACCTTCGATGGCGCCGCTGCTGCCGAGAGCGAGCGGCAAGCCCTGCTGGACGCCATCGCCGGCCAGCGGATTGAGCCGGGACCTTCGGGCTCTCCCTATCGCGGGCGCAGCGATGTCTTGCCGACGGGCCGCAACCTCTTCGCCACCGACCCGCGCTCTGTGCCGACGCGCGCCGCCTTCCGGCAAGGCGTGGTGCTGGCTGATGAGCTGGTCCGCCGCCACCTGCAGGACGAGGGCGACTGGCCACGTGGCATCATCGTCGACCTCTGGGGTTCCGCGACCTTGCGGACGGCGGGCGAGGAGATCGCCATGGCGCTGGCCCTGCTGGGCGTGCGCCCGGTCTGGGATGAAGGCTCGGAGCGTGTGTCGGGTATCGAGGTGGTGCCGATTGCCGAGATGGACCGCCCGCGCATCGACGTCACGCTACGCGTCTCCGGCCTCTTCCGTGACGTCTTCCCGACGCTCACCACGCTCTTTCAACAGGCGGTGCGGGTTCTAGCGGCGCGTGACGAGGCGCCTGACTGGAACCCCTATGTCGGCCGCGAGGCGGCTCGGGTCTATGGTCCGGCGCCCGGCAGCTTTGGCCTGGGTATAGGCGCCCTGCTTGGCGACTACAGCGACGAGGGCCGCAGTGCTGCCGGCGAGACGTGGTTGGCAGCCTCGAGCTGGGCGCTGGACGGCGAACGGCAGAGCCAGGACATGGCGGGCCTAAAAGCCCGGGTCGCGCGGGCCGACGCCTTCGTGCACCTGCAGGACCTGGCAGAGACCGACCTGCTGCTGGCGGAGGACTATGCCACCCATGAGGCCGGCTTCGCGGCCGCGAAGGCTGTCGTCGGCGGCACCGCGCGGCTCTACCATGTCGACAACAGTGATCCCACCCGACCCCGCGCCCGGGCGTTGAGTGAGGAGATCGCCCGCGTGGTGCAGGCGCGCGCGGCGCATCCCGGCTGGATCGCCGGTATGCGCCGGCATGGCTTCCGTGGCGCGGCTGAGATCGCCGCGACCCTGGAGAACATGGCGGCCTTCGCGCAGCTGGCCGACGCGGTGGGCCCGCATCTTTTCGATCAGTTCTATGACGCCACCTTGGGCGACGAGTCGGTGACCGCCTTCTTGGACGAGGCCAATCCAGAGGCCTTGGAGGCGATGCGCCGACGCTTTGCCGAGCTGCACGCGGCGGGTCTCTGGCAATCGCGGCGCAACTCGATCCTGGCAGAGCTGGAGATGCCGGCATGAGCCAGCCTGCCATCCGCGGCTGGTGCCCTAGCGCGCATCGGCCCATGGCCTCCGGCGACGGCTTGCTGGTGCGGGTGCGGCCACCGCTCGGCGCGGTGACGCCACTGCAAGCGCGTGGACTTGCATGGTTGGCAGATACCTTCGGAAACGGCGAGATGGATCTGACCAACCGGGCCAACCTGCAGCTGCGCGGTGTCAGTGAGGAGAGCCACGGCCGCTTGCTAGAGGGCTTGGCGGACCTGGACCTGCTCGATCCCGACAGTGAAGCCGAGGGCCGGCTGAACATCCTGGTCGATCCTTTCCACGGCCTTGAGGATCATGGCCTGCAGGCGCAGATCGCTGTGGCTCTTGCCGAGGGTTTGCGCGCGCTGGAGTTCGCGCCGCTTTCCTCCAAGTTCGGCTTTGTCGTGGATGCTGGGGCCCAGCGCCAGCTGGCGGGGGTCAGCGGCGATATCCGCATTGAAGCTTCGGGCGCGCATGTCATCGTTCGGGCGGACGGCTCCCCGACGGGGCTGCTGGCGTCGGATGCAGAGGACGCCGTCAGCCGGGCCCTTGCTCTGGCACGCTGGTTTCTTGCCTCGGGCGGCATTGGGTCGGACGGGCGCGGCCGCATGGCCCCGCATCTGGCCCAAGGTGCCGTGCTTCCCGAGTGTTTACAGGGAGGCTCACGTCCCAATCCTGCCGCCGAACAACCGTCACCGGGCCTTGTGCCGGCTGGTCTTCTTGCCGCCGCGGCTTTCGGGCGGCTTTCCCCTGCGGATCTGGGCTGCTTGGCCGATAGTGGTGCGGCCGCGATCCGCATCACGCCCTGGCGTATGGTCTTTCTGCCCGGGGTCTGTGACAGCCATCGCCTTGCCGGGCGGCACACCCTGCTGACCGACCACGACGATCCGCTTTTGCGCGTTCATGCCTGCACCGGTGCCCCGAAGTGCCCACAAGGCAGCGTCGAGACGCGCGCCTTTGCGCGCAGTCTGGCACCGCACTTGCCGGCGGGGAGGCACCTGCATGTCTCGGGCTGCCTGAAGGGCTGTGCGCATCCCCAGGCCGCCGATCTCACCCTTGTAGGACGCGAGGGACGCTTCGATCTTGTCAGGGAGGGCGCGCCGTGGGATGACCCGGCTTTGCGCCAGCTGGACCCGCAGCAGGCGGCAGATGCAATCGGCTGAGCCCCTATGCCTTACCGCTATGAAACCGATGGTGCTGCGATCTACGCCGAAAGCTTCGCGACGATCCGCTCCGAGGCCGATCTGGCGCGCTTCGATCCCGATGAGGAGCAGGTCGCCGTCCGCATGATCCATGCCGCCGGAATGGTGGGGTTGGAGCAGCATGTGCACTTCTCTCCAGGCCTGGTCGCCACGGCCCGCGCGGCGCTGGAGGCGGGTGCTGCGATCCTCTGCGATGCGCGGATGGTCAGCGAAGGCGTGACCCGCAAGCGGCTGCCAGCTGACAACCGGGTGATCTGTACCTTGCAGCAGCCCGAGGTGCCGGCGCTGGCCGCCGACCTCAGCACCACCCGCTCAGCCGCGGCGCTGGAGCTGTGGCGCCCCTGGCTGGCGGGCAGCCTGGTGGCCATCGGCAATGCACCCACCGCGCTCTTCCACCTGCTGGAGATGCTGGAAGATCCAGCCTGCCCCCGCCCGGCCGCGATTATCGGCTGTCCGGTGGGCTTCGTCGGGGCAGCTGAATCCAAGGCCGCCTTGTGGGAGGCCCAGCCTGCGCCTTGCGTGATCGTCGAGGGGCGCCTGGGCGGCAGCGCTATCACCGTCGCGGCCATCAACGCCATTGCGAGCCGCGCGGAATGACGGGCGCAGTCGGCACCGTCTGGGGCGTCGGCCTTGGTCCTGGCGATCCGGAGCTGATGAGCGTGCGCGCCGACCGGCTGGTCCGCGGGGCGCGCCATGTCGCCTTCTTCCGCAAGGCCGGGCGGCCGGGCAGAGCGCGGACCCTGGTCACGGGGATGCTGCGCGTGGATGCCCAGGAAATCGCCATGGAGTATCCGGTCACCACGGAGATCCCGGTCGAGGACCCGGCCTATGCGCATTGCCTCTCAACCTTCTATGCCGAGGTCTCGGGTCGTCTGCGCGACCTGGCTCAGGCCGGCGAAGAGGTGGTGGTCCTCTGCGAGGGCGATCCCTTCTTCTACGGTTCCTTCATGCACCTCTACACCCGGCTGAAGGATGTGGTGCCGGTCAAAGTCGTGCCCGCCATCACCGGTATGTCGGCGGCCTGGACGGCCACCGGCATTCCCATCACCTGGGGCGATGATGCCATGACGGTCCTGCCCGGCACCCTGCCGCAGGCCGAGCTGACGCGGCGCATGGCCGAGGCCGAGGCCATCGTGGTGATGAAGGTCGGGCGCAACCTGCCCAAGCTGCGCGCGGCGCTCCACGCCGTGGGCAAGTTGGAGCGCGCCTGGCTGGTCGAATGCGCCAGCATGGAGGAAGAGCGGGTGCTGCCGCTGACCGAGGTCCGCGAGCAGACCGCACCCTACTTCTCTATCGTCCTGGTCCATGGCCAGGGACGCCGGCCGTGAGCGGTTGGCTCGCCGTCGTCGGTCTAGGGCCAGGCGACGAGGCCTTGGTCATGCCAGAGGCAACGGCGGTGCTGGCCGAGGCCACAGACGTCGTCGGCTACATCCCCTATGTCCGCCGTGTGCCGTCACGCCCCGGTCTGCTGAAGCATGAGACCGACAACCGGCAAGAGCTGGAGCGGGCCCAGCACGCGCTGGACATGGCGGCGGCGGGGCGACAGGTCGTGGTCGTCAGCTCTGGCGATCCCGGCGTCTTCGCCATGGCCTCTGCCATCTTCGAGGCCATTGAGGCGGGGCCCAAGGCCTGGCGCTCCCTCGACGTGCGGGTGCTACCGGGCATCACCGCCATGCTGGCCGCCGCGGCCCGAGTCGGGGCGCCCTTGGGGCACGACTTCTGTGCGATTAACTTGAGCGACAACCTGAAGCCCTGGCGCTTGATCGAGCAGCGCCTGCGCCTCGCCCTAGAGGCCGACTTCGCCATCGCGCTCTACAATCCGCGCTCCAAAGCACGGCCTGAGGGCTTTGGTCATGCCCTGACGCTCCTGCGCGAGATCTGCAGGCCGGATCGCGTGCTGGTCTTCGCGCGCAGCGTCTCGACCCCAGAAGAGACGCTGCGCGTCGTCCGCCTGGAGGACGCCAGGCCGGAGATGGCCGATATGCGCACCCTCGTGCTGATCGGCTCCTCGGCCACCCGGATCATTCCGCGCGACGGTACGCCCTTCGTCTACACGCCGCGCTCGGTGCCGCTATGAGCGAGCCAGTCGAAGACCGCGGCTGTGCTGTGGATCTCCGGACGCGGCGGTTGTACCGGGCGGTCGATCATGATCACCGGGATCTGCAAGGACCTGGCCGCCGCGATCTTGGCGTAGGCGCCGCTGCCTCCGGAGTTCTTCGAGACCACCAGCTCGATGCCGTGCTGCTGCATCAGGCTGCGGTCGGCGGCCTCGTCAAAGGGGCCACGATCGACCACGACCGCTGCGTCGGGAAGCGGCAGCGGTCCCTCGGGCGGATCGACCAGACGCAGCAGGTAGCGATGCTGCGGATTGGGCGCGAAGTCAGCCAGGTGCATGCGCCCCACGGCCAGCATGACCTGCGCCCGCGGCCGGTCGAGCGCAGTGACGGCACCGGCCATGTCGGGCACTCGCTCCCAGCGGTCGCCCGGCTCTGCGTCCCACGCGGGCCGGGTCAAGGCGATCAAAGGCACGCCGACTTGCGCGCAGGCCGCGACGGCGTTGTGGCTCATCTGCGCGGCGAAGGGGTGGGTGGCGTCGATCACGTGGCTGATCTGATGGTCGACAAGATAGCGCGCCAGTCCCTCGATCCCGCCGAAGCCGCCCACGCGCTGCGGCAGCGGCTGGCGCAGCGGGCGCTTCACCCGGCCTGCCAAGGACAGGGTACCGGTGATCCCTCGCTCCGCTACGGCGCGGGCCAGCGCCGTCGCCTCGGTCGTGCCGGCGAGGATCAAGAGGTTGGTCACCGTGTCTGAGGCTCCGTTGAAAGCTGCTTGGCTGACCATCGTCGGTCTCGGCGAAGATGGCCTGGAGCGACTGCCGCCTGCAAGCCGCCGCGTGCTAGACGAGGCCGAGGTGGTGATAGGCGCGACCCGGCATCTGGCCTTGCTGCCCGGTCTCTCCGCCAAGACCATCGCCTGGCCAGTCCCCTTTGCCGACGGCCTGCCGATCCTGCAGGACTTGCAAGGGCAGCGGGTCGTCGTCTTGGCCTCAGGCGATCCCTTTTGGTTCGGGGCCGGAGCGGTGATCGCCCGAACCTTTCCTGAAGACGCCTGGCAGGCGCTGCCCGGCCCCTCGACCTTTTCGCTCGCGGCCAGCCGTCTCGGCTGGCCGCTAGAGGGGACCCTCTGTCTCGGCCTGCATGCTGCCCCGCTGACGCGGCTGAAGCCGCATCTGGCACCGGGGATCAAGGCGATCCTGTTGCTGCGCGATGGGTCTGCGGTGCAGGCACTGGCCGACTACCTGACGAGCGAGGGCTTTGGCGCCAGCCGTCTGACCGTCATGGAGGCCCTAGCGGGCCCCAGAGAGCGCATCACCCAGGCGGTGGCCGAAGCCGTTCCGGATCAAGCCTTCGCCCATCCCGTAGCCGTGGCCGTCGCGGTCGAAGGATCTGGCCCGGCCCTTCCACGCACCGCCGGGATCGACGATGGCTTCTTCGAAAGCGATGGTCAGATGACGAAGCGGCCGCTGCGTGCGCTGGCCCTCTCGGCGCTGGCCCCGCGTCCTATCGAGACCCTCTGGGACATTGGCGGCGGCTCCGGCTCCATCGCCATCGAGTGGCTGCTGGCCCACCCGACGACTGAGGCCATCAGCATTGAGGCCCGCAGCGAGCGCGCGGCCCGCATTCGCGCCAATGCCGAGCATCTAGGTGTCGACCGCCTAAGCCTCGTCGAAGGCAGGGCTCCAGAGGCGCTGGAGGGGCTGGCCCCACCGCAAGCCGTTTTCATCGGTGGCGGCCTCTCAGAGGCTCTCCTAACCGACCTCTCAACCCGTCTTGCGCCGGGGACGCGGCTTGTCGCGCATGCTGTGACCTTGGAATCCGAAGCGCTGATCTCCGCCTGGTCGGCGCGCTTGGGCGGATCGCTGCTGCGGGTCGCGCTGTCCGAAGCTAACCCCCTGGGGGCCAAGCGCGGCTGGAAAGCGGCCTATCCCGTCGTGCAGTGGCAGGTGACCTTATGATCGTCGCAGGCTTCGGCTTCCGCAGGGCCGCGACGGTCGAAAGCCTGTCCGATGCGTTGCAGCAGACCGGTGCCGCCGGGACTGTCGCCGCGCTGGCGACCGCGAGCGATAAGGCACGCTCGGCCGCTTTCTGCCGCTTTGCAGAAACGATTTCTCTGCCGGTTCATGCGGTTGATGCGGACAGCCTCGCCCGACAAGAGACGATCACACGCTCGCAGGCATCGCTCACCGCGCGCGGCACCGGCAGCCTTGCCGAAGCCGCCGCTCTGGCCGCGGCAGGGCAGGGGGCGCGGCTGCTTGGCCCGCGCGTAGTCTCCCGCGACGGACTGGCCACCTGCGCGCTGGCGAAGGGCCAGAAGTCATGACCGTGCACTTCATCGGCGCCGGACCCGGTGCACCGGATCTCCTGACCCTCCGCGGCCGCGATCTGATCGCGCGCTGTCCGGTCTGCCTCTACGCAGGCTCCCTCGTGCCGGAAGCGGTCTTGGCGCATTGCCCGCCTGAGGCAAGGATCGTCAACACGGCACCCCTGGACCTGGGTGCCATTATGGCGGAGATCACGGCGGCCCATGCAGCAGGGCAGGATGTCGCACGGCTGCACTCCGGCGACCTTTCGGTCTGGTCAGCGATAGGCGAGCAGCTGCGCCGGCTCGACGCTCTGGCGATCCCCTACACGGTGACGCCCGGCGTGCCCTCCTTCGCCGCCTCTGCTGCAGCATTGGGCGTCGAGCTGACCCTGCCGGGCGTGGCCCAATCGCTAGTCTTGACCCGAACGCCGGGCCGCGCCTCGGCCATGCCTGCGGGCGAGAGCTTGGCGGCCTTTGGCGCCACGGGCGCGACCTTGGCCATTCATCTCTCGATCCAGAACCTGGCCAGTGTCGTCGCCGATCTGCTCCCGCACTATGGCCCGGACTGTCCGGTCGCCGTCGTCTGGCGGGCCAGCTGGCCGGATGAGCGGATCGTCCGGGCGAGGCTTGCCAGCATCGTAGAAGCCCTGCCAGAGGGTATCGAGCGCACAGCGCTGATCCTTGTCGGCCAGGCGCTTGGCCAGGCGGACTTCACTGAAAGCCGGCTCTACGCGCCTGACTACGACCGCCGCTACCGCCCGCGGACGGCCGAGAGCCGCTGGGCCCACTGGAGTGAAGGCGATGACTGACGTGAGCTTTCCGCCCGGCCTCTTGGTCTCGGCCCCGGCGTCGGGCACCGGCAAGACGACGGTGATTCTGGGCCTGCTGCGTGCCCTGGCCGAAGACGGACTCACGGTCCAGCCCTTCAAGTCCGGGCCCGACTACATCGATCCGGCCTTTCACCGCGCAGCGACGGGACGTGCCTCCTTCAACCTGGATAGCTGGGCGATGGGGGAGAGCCTCTTTGCCGCCATCGCAAGCCAAGCCCAAGGCGCCGACATCTGTGTGGCGGAGGGCTCGATGGGGCTCTACGATGGGGTGGCGACACGCGGTCGACAGGGGTTCGGCTCCAGCGCCGAGACGGCCAAGGCCATGGGCTGGCCGGTGGTACTGGTGCTGGATGTCAGCGGTCAGGCGCAGTCGGCGGCGGCGACGGCCTTGGGCTTCGCGCAGTATGACAGCGACCTGCCCTTTGCCGGTGTGATCCTGAACCGTGTGGCAAGCCCCCGGCACGAACGCTTGACGGCTTTGGGCATGGAGCGCGCCGGCCTGCGCGTCCTCGGCGCCATGCCGCGGCGCGGTGACCTCAAGCTGCCGGAGCGGCACTTGGGTTTGGTGCAGGCGGTGGAGCATCCCGATCTGGAGGCCGCCATTGCCGGCTACGCAACCTTCCTGCGCGCCCATGTCGATCTCGATGCCATACGCGCTGCGGCCGTGGGTCGGATGCCCGGTCAGGCAGGCAGCCTGCCGCGACCACCGGCGCAGCGCATCGCGCTGGCGCAGGACGCCGCCTTCTCCTTCACCTATCCGCACCTGCTGAAAGGCTGGCGCGCGGCGGGGGCGGAGATCCTGCCCTTCTCCCCCTTGGCCGATGAGGCGCCGGATGCGACCGCCGACCTGGTCTGGCTGCCCGGCGGCTATCCTGAGCTGAATGCTGGCCGTTTGGCTGCCAACAGCCGCTTCATGGCGGGCTTGCGCAGCCACGCTGAGACAAAGCCGCTGCATGGCGAGTGCGGTGGCTACATGGTGCTGGGCGCCGGCCTGGTCGATAAAGAGGGCGTGCACCACCAGATGGCCGGGCTGCTTGGCCTGGTGACGTCCTACGAGCGCCGAAAGCTCCACCTCGGCTACCGGCGCGCAGCACTGCACGCACCGATTCTGGGCCTGCCGGCCGGCGCTGCCTTGCGCGGGCATGAGTTCCACTACTCGACCATCCTCGACCAGCCGGATGCTCCCTTGGCAGCGGTGGCCGATGCCGACGGCAACCCGGTGCCGGAGACCGGCTCGCGCCGTGGTCCGGTGAGCGGCACCTTCTTCCACCTGATCGCAGGCGAAGAGGGATGAGCGGCTTCGTCAGCTTCGTCGGCTCCGGCCCGGGCGACCCGGAGCTCTTGACCCTGAAGGCCGTGGACCGGCTGAAGCGCGCCGATGCGATCCTCTATGATGATCTCTCTGCCGGGCCAATCCTCTCCTATGCCCGCGCCGGCGCCGATCTGGTGGGTGTAGGCAAGCGCGCCGGGCGGCCGTCGCCGCGGCAGCATCACGTCAGTCGCTTGCTGGTGGACTATGCACTGGGTGGCGGGCGCGTGGTTCGGCTGAAGTCTGGCGACGCTGGCCTCTTCGGACGGCTCGAGGAAGAACTGGTCGCGCTCAGGGAGGCCGGTGTGGCCTATGAGATCGTCCCCGGTGTTGCCTCACCGCTGGCAGCTGCCGCGGCGGCGGGCATCCCACTCACCCGCCGGCTGACGGCGCGGCGGGTGCAGTTCGTCACCGGCCACGATGTCTCTGGGAAGTTGCCCACCGATCTCGCCCTCGACTCCTTGGCCGATCCCCATGCTTGCACCGTCGTCTTTATGGGCAAGCGGACCTTCCCGGCACTCGCCGAGGCGGTGATCGCGCGCGGCCTCGATCCCAAGACGCCCGCCCTCTTGGCAGAAGCTGTCGGCACGCCGGAGGCTAGCTATCGACGCAGCAGCGTCGCCGCACTGGCCGCTGAACTGCAGGAGGGGGTCGGAGACAAGCCGGCGCTGATCTTCTATGGATCGCTGGCGGATGATTGAGCTCTGGCTAATCGGTATCGGCACCGGCAATCCGGCGCATGTCTCTCTGCAGGCGCAGGCTGCCCTGCGTGAGGCCGCGCTGGTCATGGTTCCACGCAAAGGCCCGGACAAAACCGATCTGGCCGAGCTACGCCACCAGATCCTAGCAGACAGCGGCAGCAGCGCGCCGGTCGCCGCGTTCGATATGCCCCTGCGCGATCCGGCCCTCCCCTATGCCGAGCGGGTGGCGCGCTGGCACGATGCCATCGCCGAGATTTGGTCTGACACACTGCAGTCTGCACAGCCGAAAGGACCCGTCGCGCTGCTCGTCTGGGGCGATCCGAGCCTCTATGACTCGACCTTGCGCATTGCCGATCGGCTCGATCCGAAGCCGCGTTTGCGTGTGGTCCCGGGAATCACCTCGCTGCAGGCGCTGACGGCGGCCCACTGCATTCCCTTCAACACGGTGAATGGCGCCGTGACGGTGACCACTGGCCGCCGCCTGCGCGACCATGGCTGGCCCGAGGGCGCCGAAACGCTCGTGGTGATGCTGGACGGGGAGTGCAGCTTTCAGCGCCTCTCGCCCCAGGGCCTGCACATCTGGTGGGGCGGCTTTCTCGGCATGCCCGAAGAGGTTCTGGACGCCGGCCCCCTGGCCGAGGCTGGCCCCCGGATCGTCGCCACCCGGGCCGAAGCGCGCGCCCGCCATGGCTGGATCATGGACAGCTATCTGCTGCGGAAGCTCTAGAACGCGGCGGCGACCATTTTGTCGATTTAACATAGTTTGATGTGGCTTTTGAGTGTGGTTGTGCAAGAATAACCCTACTCAAAGACCCTGCACTGATCGCCTATGAGCGGTGGCATAGACTAACGAGTTGCCAGGTGCGCAAGAAGAGGGTCATCAGAGATGATCCTTCCGGTCCCCGATCTTTCGACTTCCTAACTGTATGAGAGCATCAGATGGAAACTATGGCATCCGGAAAGTCTGAAGGTGAAAGCCGTACATCAACACCAGTGTTTGTGTTTGTTGGCCGCACAGGCGATGTTGGCGCTAACTACTTTCATGGGAGCAAGGTTGGAGACGTTGTTGGATGGCGGAATGGCACAGATGCTTACATGCGAACAATGCAGCCCGGTGACATTGCTGCCTTCTACATCACGGGCAGCAAACAGAGTCCACAGATTAAGGGGCTTGGGGTTGTGGTCTCGTCTCGGGAGCCATTCCTGTTAGATACTGAAGAGTACCAGGACGCTCAGGGCTTTGTTCAGCGTATTCCGATTTTGATAACGAACCTCTTTGAAGACAATCCGATTAGCGTTCCAGAAATGCAAGCAAAAACGGGTGAAGTGCTTGTTAAAACGAATGGCGCTATTCATATCGTTCAAAGAAAAAATAGAGAATACATTCGCCAGTACGTAGAGAGGTTTGTTACTACTCCGACCCCTTTCTCAATGCACTATGCGGATAAAGGGCGGGCGGTCGCGCAGTCCAACCTGCAGCGCTACGTGGAAGAGAGTACAGATTTGGCAGCATTTAGCAGCTACATGTCGCGTCAAAAGCGCAGAGAATTGCTACAATCGGGTGATACGCCAAGTGGTGATCTCTCTACAGCCGAAGCGCTCAGCGCGCTGAACGCGATCTGGTCAGTTGGTGGATTGAACCTGCTCCTCGTGCCAGATCATCCAGCGGAAGTGAGGGAACAAGACCGTCTACAACGCTATCCAATGGCGAAAATATTGGCTTCTCGCATGCAGACAGTCTTCGGCGATTCGAAGGTGGCTGACGCAGCCTCCAAAAAAAAGGAGAGTGTGGCCCCCTTCACGATCTTGGTTGATTCGCCTTGGGGTGGCGGGAAAAGCACCTTCGCTAACTTCTTGATTCATGTGCTATCCAATCCTGACCGGACTCAATCAGGAGATAAATCTGAAGAACAAAGGCAGCCGTGGACCATAGTGACTTTCAACGCATGGCGCCATCAGCATGTGAAACCGGTTTGGTGGGTACTATTCGGCTACATCTTGAATAGCCTCAGGCAACGTAGAGAACGCCAGGGAGGAATCTATCGATCTTGGTCTTTCTGGCTGTCGCAACGCATTTGGCAGTTCTGGACTTGGTCAAATGCACTTGCCCTATTAGCATGGCTTACAGCCTGTTTAACAGCTCTCATTATTTATGGATCTGGAGATGCAGGTAAAAATGGCGGTGGCTTTAGCTCTGGCGATGCGGTTGGGGTGCTTGGTTTGCTTGGTCTTTTAGGCTTACCAATTGTCGCAAGTATTAGAAGTGTGGTGATTAATGTCGGTAACAGTTTGCATCCCGGCCGTGCTGCAAAAGAAGAAAACTATTCACTAGGTAAAGATGATCCGCTGGAGCGTTTTCGGCAGCATTTCAGAAAAACACTTGATGAAGAAGATACACCAATATTGCTTGTCATCGATGATTTAGATCGTTGTCAGGCAGAATTTGTGGTTGATTTAGTTCAAGGGTTGCAAACCTTGCTAAGATCGCATTACATGTTCGTGGTGTTGCTGGGGGATCGCGCATGGATTGAGCGATGCTTTGACGTTCAGTTTGCTGCCATGACTGACGCGGAAGATACGGAAAACATCGATAGATTAGGTCAAAAGTTTGTTGAGAAGGCTCTGCAGATGTCGCTAACGCTGCCGTCTCCAACGCAAAAACAACAAGAATCCCTTCTGCAGAGCATTACCGCATCGCATGTTGCTGCGAGTGAAGTGCCTCTTGCTACTGGCCAGCCTTCGGTAAGTGGGGACAGCCCAGGTAACGCTGAAACAGCCAACGGCGACAGAGATGTTGGCGCTGGCGTTGATGACATTGAAGTCAATTCAAGTGCCGAGGAGATACTAGAACCCGATACTCTCCGTTCAAATGAAGAGAACTGGGCAGAAGCGCAGTCTCTTGTTGACGGTGCGCGCGATGAGATCTTCATACAGCACACGATTATTAAATATGCAGGCCTGTTCCCAAGTAATCCTAGGCAGATAAAGAGAATTGTCAATACGATTTCATTCTATCAAGCAGTGGCCCGTGGGCTTGGTTTGATTCAATCAGAAGATGAGCGGTGGGAAAAGTTCTACGTTTGGGTCATTGCCTACGTAGCTTACTTTGATAACTGGAGAGATATAGCGAGTTCTCCGGAGAAGCTTGATTCGCTGAGAGCACAGCGAGCCGCAACGGGCGCTGAGAGCGCGTTCTTCGACCTTTTAGATTTACAAGTTGGAGCGAAAAACGAAGGGCTAGTGGATCGAATCTAACGTTTGGTGCCCACGTTTTACAGCGGCGATGATTTTGTCGGGGTCAGCAGTCCAGATGA
>JBCBSF010000108.1:0-16030 GCA_039819325.1 Pseudomonadota bacterium
CTCGATCCCAGTGACCGTGACGCCCGCTGGAAGCGTGGCCCCCTGCTCCAAGATCACAGTGTCAGTGCCGCTGCCGCCGTCGAGAATCTCGCCAGCGACCAGCTCGCCTTGGCTGGCAACGAAGAGAACATCGGCACCACTGCCGCCGGAGACCGCATCCTGACCGTAGCCCCCGGTCAGGCTGTCGTCACCCGCGCCACCGTCGAGACTGTCCGCACCGCTCAGTCCATAGAGGCTGTCATCGCCACTCAAACCTAAGAGCTGATCATCACCACTGGTGCCGACCAGGCTATCCGCACCGCTGGTGCCAGCCTGCGCCACGACTTCGATCGAACTCGTGACAACGCCAGCCGGCAAGGTCGCCCCATCGCTCAAGATCAAGGTGTCGACGCCGCTGCCGCCGTCGTAGGTCTCACCAGCCACGAGATCACCCTGGCTGGCGACCACCATCACATCCGCGCCGCTGCCGCCGCTTACCGTGTCTAGGCCGGCGCCTCCGGTGAGGCTGTCATCGCCGGTTACCCCATAGAGGCGATCGGCGCCGCTCAAGCCAGATAGGATATCCTTGCCGCTTGTACCTACGAAGCTGTCGGCACCGCTGGTGCCGTAGCGAACAATGACCTCGATAGAGCTCAAAACCACGCCGACCGGCAGGCTCGCCGCGTCGCGCAGGACCAAGGTATCGACGCCGCTGCCGCCGTCGTAAGTCTCGCCCGCCACCAACTCACCTTGGCTCGCCACCGAGAGGATGTCCGCACCGCTACCGCCATAGACGAGATCACGGCCTGAGCCACCAAAGAGGCTATCGTCACCTTCCGCCCCAAGGAGGCTGTCATCGCCGCTTGATCCGTAGAGACCATCATCGCCACTCTGGCCAAGAAGCTGATCATCACCGCTGCCGCCTGCGAGGCTGTCGGCGCCGCTTGTCCCAGAGGCGATCAAGACCTCGACGGACGTCAAGGCAAGGCCGGTGGGCACGCTCGTCAGGTTGAGCGCAACTATGGTATCGACACCGCTGCCGCCGTCGAAGATCTCGCCAGCAACCAGTTCACTTTGACTGGACGCAGACATGATATCAGCGCCGCTGCCGCCGTAGACGGAATCCAACCCGACACCACCCACTAGAGTGTCATCCCCAACGCCGCCATAGAGACGATCACCACCGCTGTCTCCGACCACGGTATCTCTGCCGGTACGGCCAGAAATGAGGTCCCCACCGGAGAAGCCAGTCAAGCTATCGTTGCCGCTCGTGCCGGGCGCATACAAAACTTCTATTGATGTGATAACGAGATTGGTCGATACGTCTCGCAAATTCTGCAAGTACAGAGTGTCTACACCACTCCCACCATCTAAGAAATCGCCTGCAACCAGGTCTTCCCGAACTGCGAAAAGGACATCCGCACCGCTGCCGCCGAAGATACTGTCCAGCCCCGCACCACCTTGCAGCGTCTTGTCAGAGCCAAGGCCCCCATAAAGGGTGTCTTCCCCTGACTGCCCAAGCAATGAGACGTCATCACCTTCGCCGCCAAGAATAACATCCGCACCGGCGTCACCGAAGATGCTGCTATCACTGCCGACCTCGCCCGCGATTGTATCATCACCCGTACCGCCGCTGAGAGCATAGTCCGCACCTTCTCCGCCATAGATCAGATCAGCACCTTCTCCACCTAGTAAGCTAACATCTACACTGCTTCCGCCAAAGATCCTGTCATCGCCCTGCTCGCCAAGGAGCAACAAGTCCGAGGAGTCGCCGCCAAAGATCGTGTCATTGCCTTGCTCGCCAAACAGTGAGAAATCGCTAGAACCATCTCCGGAGATGGTATCATTCCCAGCACCGCCAAGCAAAATCCTATCGGTGCCTTCACCACCATAGATCGAGTCCTCACCAGAACCGCCCTCAAGAGGCCCGTCTGCGCTCCCGCCGCCATAGATGCCATCGGAACCAGACCCACCAAACAGATTTTGATCAATTCCGGCATCGCCAAGTATCAGGTCATTTCCATCATCACCATACAAGAAACTATCGTCGTTGTTGCCCCCCTCGACCCTGTCGTCGCCGGGCCCACCCCCAAGGACGCGATCACTGCCAGACCCACCATGGATGGTGTCTTCCCCAAAGTCGCCGTAGAGGTTGAAGTCGTTCCCGCTGCCGCCGTAGAGGGTATCAGCTCCGCTTGTCCCAGAGAGTGCTGTGTCGTTTCCACCGCCACCAAAAAGGGTATCGTTGCCACTGGCGCCGACAATCCGGTCCGAACCATCGAGTCCATCAATCCTGTTGTCGCCGGTTGAACCAAAGATACTGTCATTGAGATCTGTGCCACTGACAGGAATAAGAGAGTCGCCACCGACGTAAATGTTGTCACCTGCACCCGTCTGAGCAATGGCATAAACTTCAATATCGTAAAATACTATTCCTGCTATATTTGCACCTGTATCAAATATTACAGTATCTCTACCGGCTTGCCCGCGAAAGGTGTCCCCGTTCCCATCTTGAAAGATGGAGTTAGAAAAGAAGGTGTCGTCGCCTGCGCCGCCGGTAAGCGTATCTCGACCACTTCCGCCAAACAACTGGTCGTAGCCATCGCCGCCGAAGCCAGTATCATCCCCTGGGCCGCCGTTAACGACGTCGTCTCCAGATCCTCCCGCCAAGGTCCTGTCGTCGCCAGTAGCACCAAAGACAGCGTCATTGCCGCTATCACCGTAAAGGAAATCATTGCTGCCATCGCCGACAAGGCGGTCCGCCTGCAACCCACCGAAAAGGGTGTCGTTATCACCGTCACCTGACAAAATGTCAGGGCCGCCAAGGCCGAAGATCGTATCGACATTGCCGCCGCCGTTAAGGGAATCAGGACCGTCAGTACCGGTGATCCTCGCCATTGTATCCTAAACCTCTCTTCGCTGACGACGTCCCTGTCTTGTCTGGGATCGTTACATAGGTGAGTGTGCGAAAGGTGCCCGCTTGGCGAACTTCAGATTGTCACTCCGTTCGAAGCAGGCACCCTTCCCGAACTTTGCTATTGCTCAGGTCTGATGACAGAGGGCTCTAGCCATAGATGACGCTCTCGAAGCTGGTTACGGTGACACCGCCGGGCACGCTGACGCCGGCGCCCAATATGAGCGTGTCGATACCAGCGCCACCGTCGAAGACATCCCCCGTCTGCAGATCCGCTTGGCTGGCGATAGTGTCATTTCGTTCCGTACCGCTGGCCGAAACGACAGAGTTGCCATTGATCAGAACGAGATCGCCGCGCCCCGTTTGAGCGATGAGCGTGACCTCGATGTCGGAGAGGAAGATGCCAGCTCTGTTTGCGCCCGTATCGAAGACGACGGTATCGCTCCCGGCTTCACCTCGAAAGGCATCCCCGCTGCCCTCTTGAAAGATGGAACTGGAATAGAATATGTCGTCGCCAGCACCGCCGACGAGCACATCTTCGCCACTTCCGCCGTAAAGACGGTCGTTCCCAAAACCGCCGAAGCCAGTATCATCCCCTCGATCGCCAGAGATACGATCGTTTCCAGACCCTCCCGACAAGGAGTCATCGCCGGTTCCACCATAGATCCCGTCGCCACCGCTACCGCCGTCGATGAAGTCACTGCTGCCGTTGCCCCGAAGGCGGTCCCCACCGAGCCCGCCGAACAGAGTGTCGTTGCCACCCTGCCCAGACAGGACATCGCCGCCGCCAACACCGAAGATCGTGTCGGCATTGTCGCCGCCACTTAGATTATCAGGCTGGTCAGTACCGGTGATTACCGCCATCGGACTTTCTCCCTTCCCACCAGATCAAATCACGATCAGTCCACAATCGTTGTGGAACTCGAGCGTGAAACCGGCACCTAAAGTCGCCTCTTCAATCGAACGCCCCTGTCTCAATCTCTCTCGAGACAACTACACACGAAATCGTCACTCTCAAAAAAAAAAGAGCGACTTCTGCACCGCAGCCGAAGAGGCACGTATCGCCTCAGAATGCTCGTGATTTCAGTGCAAACCCAGAGCCTAACTACTAACGACGCGCCTTGTGGTGTTTCTTGCTCGTAAGGAACGCCGCCAACAGCAAACCCCACACTCCCCCCACGTTCAGCCAACCTCTGCAGCGCCCGCCTAGGAAGTCTACCCACCCGTAGACTGCAAAACCGCAGCTGACGCTAAAACTTTACTCGCATCTACCACCGCCTAGCTTCAGCATACCTTGGAAGTTTGACATAAACTCTTATCTGGTCGTATCAATGAGAATATTTGTAATCCTTTCCATGCGCCAAAAGCGTGTCAACTGTCAAATCTGACACTTGACAAACGGGTTTGGCTGTCAGCCCGCATGCTGTACGGGAGCCGTCCGGAAAGCTGCCCGGGATCTGGCTCTCCGACGGTGACCAAAAGGTGACGACCCGCTGCCTGCAAGCAGCAATGACCTGAGCGGGCGGACAGGCTGAGTGCATTGCGGGCCTGGCTGAGCGGCCAAGAACAGTTGGGCGGTCTCGAGAGCCTCGCTGACTGCTTTGGCCACACACACCGCGCTTAAGGGGTGAGTCTCCGATGGAGCGGCGGAGCTGAGAAACGGCCGCCCCATCAAGCATGGTAGGGTAGGGCCGGCCTTACCGTCGACCCTACCCCGCTGTGAGTTAAGCGTCACCGCGGCCTCCGACCGCCGCTTACACAAACAGGAAGTCCTGCGCTGAGAGAGCGGCTGCAGACACACCGTTAGTGAGGGTCACCCTATAGTTGGCTTGCCCATTGCCACTGCTGTCGACCTGCAGTTCGCCATTCTCGACGCGCGCCGAGGCCATGCCCCCGCCGGTGAAAGCAGCCTCCCCAACGTAGCTCGCGCCAGTTCCTCCCCCATTGACGTTCAGCCGGAAGACGTCGTCGCCTAAGCCGAAGTCGACAACCTCGCCTTGGGTGCCAGACAAGCCGTGATCGAACGCGAAGACATCGTCTCCACTGCCACCTTTCAAGCGGTTAGCAGAGGAACCACCCCATAGGAAGTCCGCACCACTGCCACCGGAAAGGCTGTCGAACCCCTTACCACCGAAGAGGACATCGTCCTGGGCACGGCCGACAAGCAGGTCCTCACCATCTCCGCCGAAGAGGGTCTGCCCAGTGGTCAGCTCCGATGCGAAGAGTTGATCGGCGCCGAGACCGCCCTTGACGGAAGCAAGGCCCAGCAGTTCAACGCCCTCAAAGTCGAGGATGTTGTCGCTGCCGTTGCCGCGAACCTCCTTGCCATTGGCATCGAAGACCTCGACGGAGAGATCAGTGGTGAAGCTGTCCAGGGTCACGTGACTGCCGGCAACGTTGATCAGGCTATCGGCACCGCTGCCGCCAAAGAGACCGTCAAACTCAGCCAGACGGCCTGAGACCTCAATCCGGTCATCGCCAGATCCGCCGAAAACGCTATCGAGGCCGGTCCCACCCGTCAGAGTATCTGCGCCATCTGCTCCAACCAGGCTATCTGCGCCCTCACCACCGAAGAGGCCTTCACCGAGGTTACCGCCGGTAAGCAGGTCATCGCCGGCGCCGCCGAAGTGCGCCAAACCTTCCGCCCCGCTGCGACTGGAGGCTTGGATCTCATCGTTGCCAAGGCCGCCCTTGATCGAGGCCACCGCGACAAGCTCGATCCCGTCAAAGTCCAGACGGTTGTCGGTGTTGTTGCCTTTAACCTCCTTGCCCGCAGCATTCAGCCCTTCAATCGACTGGCCGGCGGAGAGCATATCGATGGTGACGTGGCTGCCGGCGATGTTCACCAGGCTGTCGGTGCCGCTGCCGCCGAAGACTGCGTCGAACTCACCCAGACGGCCCGCAAACTCAATCCGGTCGTCACCGGAACCGCCAAAGACAGTGTCGAGCGTAGTGCCACCGTTCAAGAGATCATCACCGTCCCCACCGTAAAGAGTGTCGAGGTTCTCGCCACCGAAGAGGCGATCGTTCTGCGCGCCGCCGATTATCATGTCATCGCCAAGCCCACCGAAGTGCGCCAAACCGGCAGACACAGTGCCGCTGGACAGAGTGATCTGGTCGTCACCCCCGGCACCCTTGACGGAGGACACGCGCAAGAGCTCGATGCCCTCCAAGTTAAGGACGTTGTCGGCGTTGTTGCCCTTCACCTCCTTGGCATTGGCATCCAGCACCTCGATCGACTGACCGGCGGTCAGCATATCCAAGGTTACATGGCTGCCGGCGATGTTCACCAGGCTGTCGGTGCCGCTGCCGCCGAAGACGGCGTCAAACTCGGCCAGACGGCCGGCAATCTCAATCCGGTCATCGCCTGACGCACCAAAGACACTGTCCAGACCGGTGCCGCCGCTCAGGATGTCGTCGCCGCCTGCGCCCTGCAGCAGGTCAGTATTCTCGTCACCGAAGATACGGTCGTTCTCTGCGCCGCCGACGATCACGTCATCACCAGCCCCGCCGAAGTGCGCCACACCAGCTGACCCGCTGCCGCTGGAAAGGGTGATCTGATCGTCACCGGCGCCGCCTTTGACGGAAGCAACCTGCAAGAGCGTGACCCCATCGAAGTCCAGGACGTTGTCAGCGTTGTTGCCCTTCACCTCCTTATTGTTGGCGTCTAGCAGCTCAAAGGACTGGCTAGCCGTCAGCATATCCAAGGTCACGTGGCTGCCGCCGATGTTCACGAGGCTGTCCGTGCCGCTGCCACCGAACAAGACGTCACGCTCAGCTATTCGACCGCTGATCTCAATCCGGTCATCGCCTGAGCCTCCATAAACGCTATCCAGACCGGTTCCGCCCCTGAGGATGTCATCGCCCACCGCGCCCTGCAGCAGATCGTTGTTCTCGCCACCGAAGAGGCGATCTGCGAGCGCACCACCGGCGATAAGATCCTCGCCATGACCGCCGAACTGGGCCAAACCCTCGGCCCCGCTGCGGCTGGAAGCTTGGATGGTGTCATTGCCCCAGCCGCCCTTCACAGAGGCAACACCCACCATCTCGATGCCGCTAAAGTCCAGTGCGTTATCGGCGTTGTTGCCCTTCACCTCCTTGCCGTTGGCATCCAACAGCTCGATGGATTGCGCGCTCGACAGCACGTCCAGGGTCAGGTGGCTGCCGGCAACGTTGACGATGCTGTCAGCACCGCTGCCGCCGAAGAGCAGGTCGAACTGCGCCAGCCGGCCAGCCACGTCCAGGGTGTCATCACCATCGCCGCCATAGAGGCTATCGATACCGGTGCCGCCATTCATCTGGTCATCGCCAGCAGCGCCGATCAGGACATCGTCGTCCTCGGACCCTAAGAGATGATCGTCACGATCTTGACCGATCAAGACATCGTCACCACGCCCACCAGAGATACGCGGAGTATCCGTCAGGTTGGATGCGATGATCTCGTCATCCCCATTTCCACCTTTGATCGAAGAAACGGAGACAAGCTCGGTCTGCGCAAAGTCGAGGCTGTTGTCCCCATTGTTGCCCCGCACCTCCTTGCGGTTGGCATCAAGCAGCTCAATCGACCAGTCAGCGGCGAAAAGATCGAAGGTGATATGGCTGCCTGCCACATTCAGCACAGTGTCAGTACCAGAGCCACCGTCTAGAACATCGAACTGCGCCCGGTTTCCTTCGACCTGCAAGACGTCATCGCCATCGCCACCAAAGGCCCAGTCGATACCGGTGCGACCATTGATGGTATCCCTGCCGCTTGCCCCGATCAGCAGCTCGTTCTGACCGCTTCCGCGCAGGCTGCTGTCGCCGCTGCCGTCAACCATGATTTGTGGAGCAGTGAGGGCGAAGAAGCCCTCCAGCGACTTGAAGGTGCCATCGTCGACGATACCGACGGCAAGAGAGTCCAGGCTGACCGCTGTCAGATCGGTGAGCGTGGGATCACCCATCTCGGTCAGCGTGAACTCCGTCTCTGGGGTGGCGGCGACATGCCCACGCAGAGCGTCAAGCTCAGTCAGCAGGTCGACCGCACTGGCAGCAACGCGCGTACCCAAGACACCGCCCGTGAGTTCCTCAGCCTGCAGTGCAATCTGGAGAAGGTCGCTACCGCTGCCCCCATCGACGCGGTCGCCCTGATCACTGCCCTCACTCGAGAAGAAGACCGTGTCGCTGCCGCTGCCGCCAACCAGCACATCTTTTGCAAGGCCGCCGATCAGGTAATCATCGCCCAATCCGCCAGTGTAGGTACCACCAGCCGATAGATCGGACGCGGCCACGCGATCGTCACCCGCGCCTAGCTCCACGGCGAAGGAGTCAACAGCAACCTGCAGGGAAGAGAAACCCCAATCCTGATCATTGGCACCGGAAGCCTGGACAACAAGACCATCCCCGACGCTGCTCAGCGCCAGGCTTTCGATCCCCTCAGCCTGCGCATCGAAGCTGTCCGTCAGTCCTGTGAAGATGCTCCCGTTCACGAAGAGCGTATCACTGCCCGAACCGCCCGACACCTGGTCCTGACCATCACCCGCCGACCAAAGGAAGATATCGTCGCCCGAACCGCCGCTGGCTGTGTCGTCGCCACGACCGCCTTCCAGCAGATCATCGCCCAGGTCACCCTCCAGCAGGTCGTTTCCGTCACGCCCGTAGAGGAAGTCGTCACCGTTACGCCCATAGATCCGGTCGTCGGAGGCGCTACCCTCCAGCGACTCGCCGCTGGAGCTGCCGACGATGAGGTTGAAGTCACGCGAGATGATCTCTTCCACACCGATGACCGACGCAGCCACCGGCAGCACGGCGCCCCCGTTCAAGATGAGCGTGTCGACACCTGAGCCGCCATCGAAGCTGTCCGTATCGACGACTTGGCTTTGGTCGTCGATGACAAAGGTATCGCTGCCAGAACCACCGAACTGCTGATCGCTGCCGGTGCCGCCACGCAGAGTGTCGTCGCCCTCGCCACCGAAGAGGCTATCGTCGCCACTCGCACCGATCAGGGTGTCGGCACCGCTGGCGCCTTCGATGATGTCGGATGCGATACCGCCATAGAGTTGGTCCTCGCCGCTGCCACCGCTGCTGAGGATCACCTCGATGCCGCTGGTCACCAAGCCCGCCGGCAAAGTGGCCTGGTTCAGCAGCACCAGCGTATCCACGCCGCTGCCGCCGTCCAGCTTGCCGCCGCTACTGACGTCGCTCTGCTGTCCGATCACCAAGGTGTCGCTGCCGGAGCCGCCGTCCAGACTATCGAGACCACTGCTCTCCATCAGCAGGTCATCGCCATAGCCTGCCACCAGAAGATCTGCGCCGCTGCCGCCATCCAGCGTGTCAGACCCGGTCAGGCCCTCTAGGATCTCAGCGCCGCTACCGCCTTGCAGACTGTCATCGCCACTGCCGCCACGCTGCACGATAACCTCGACAGAGGCGACCTCAACACCGGCTACCAGCGTCGCGCCACTGGTCAAGAGCAGAGTGTCAGTACCGCTGCCACCATCCAAGGTCTCACCGTTCTGCAGCTCACCTTGCGCCGAGACCAAAAGCGTATCGGCGCCAGACCCACCGTTCAGCACATCCGAGCCGGAGCCCCCGTCCAGGACGTCGGCCCCCTCGTCTCCGGCAACCACATCGTTGCCGCTCGCAGCCGACAGGCTATCGTTGCCGCTGGCACCGGACAGAGTCTCGCTACCGCTGCTGCCGACCAGGGTGTCGTCGCCGCTACCGCCGCGATAGAGGACGGACTCGACTCCCGACACGACAATACCGGCTGGCAGGCTGGCGCCCACTTCGATGATCACTGTGTCACTACCCGGTCCGCCCTCGATCCTGCCGCCATCGCCAGCTGTGGGCGCGGTCGAGATGACTATTACATCATTGCCACTATCGCCATAGAGATAGTTGCTGCCGGAGGCGCCATAAAGCGTATCCGCTCCGGTCCCGCCGAAGAGGCTATCGTCACCACTGAGGCCGTAGAGCCTGTCATCTCCAGCAGCACCAAAGATGCTGTCGGCGGCACTGCTGCCAATCACCTGCTCATTGCCGCTGCTGCTTTGGCGGACCACCACTTCTATGCTCGACAGGGCAAGGCCTACGGGCAGACTGACACCGGCTGAGAGAATCAGCGTGTCCGTGCCTGCGCCGCCGTCCAGTTCCTCGCCGGCCTGCACCGCTGCCTGCTCTTGGATCAGGATGACATCGTCGCCCAGGCCGGCGCGAATGCGGTCCAGGCCACTGCCGCCCGCGATCACGTCGGCACCGGAGCCACCGTAGAGACTGTCGCGACCGCTACCGCCATAGAGACGGTCGGCACCGCTTTGACCGTCGAAGCGGTCTATCGCCAGGGATCCCACCAAGCTATCAACGCCGCTCGTGCCTATGATCGACACCTGCTCCACGCTTACCAGGGTCACGCCCGCCAGGCTCTCCACGCCGGAGGCAATGAGGGTATCGGTCCCCATGCCACCGTCCAGCAAGTCACCGGCCTGAAGCTCACCGACCCCAGCCGCGAGCAGCGTATCGCTGCCGCTGTTGCCAAAGGCTTGATCCTGGCCACTGCCACCGCTCACCAGGTCCGCGCCGCTGCCGCCGGTCAGGTCTTGATCGTTACCGCTACCGCCATAGACAAGGTCGTTGCCGGCCGATCCGCCAAGCAGGCTGTCATCACCGTCACCGCCGAAGAGGCTGTCGTTGCCCGTGTTGCCGAGGAAGGCGTAGTCATCACCGATACCACCGAAGATGGTATCGTGGCCACGGCCGCCCGCAAGGAAAGAATCCGCTGCCGAGCCGCCGTAAAGCCTATCATTGTTGTCGCCACCGAAGAGGAACCTGTCTTCGCCGTCGCCGCCATAGATGCGGTCGTCTCCAGCATCACCTGCTAGCGTCTCGTCGTCACCATCGCCGCCGACGATCAAATCGTCGCCAGCACCGCCATAGGCGGCCTGATCATTGCCAGAACTGCCGTAGAGTCCATCGTCACCACTGAGCCCCAGCAGCGTCGTGTCAAGGCCGGACCCTGCAACCAGACGGTCCTCACCGCTGGTGCCTTCCTGGATGATAGCTTCTATGCCGACCAGGGTCACATCGCTGGCGATCGTGGCACCGCCCTGCAGGATCAGCGTATCGACACCGCTACCGCCGTCCAAAAGGTCGCCGGCAACGAGGTTGTCGAGGCCAACGGCTACGAAGACATCAGCCCCAGAGTCGCCATAGGCCGTGTCTACGCCATGGCCGCCGTCAAGAGTGTCATCGCCACTTCCTCCAAAGAGGGCAAGGTCATCGTCATCTCCGCCAAAGATCCGGTCCGCGCCGGAGCTCCCTAGGAAGTAGCTGTCGCGGTTAGTACCGCCATAGAGGTGGTCGTCTCCCGCTCCACCATCGAATTGCGCGTCCTTACCATCGCCGCCGAAGAGGGTGTCGGCTCCGGCTTGGCCATAGAAGTTGTTGTCATTGCTCTCGCCTCCATAGAGAGCATCGTCGCCGTCGTCACCGAAGAAGCGATTGTCGTTGCCGCCTGCCCCGAAGACTGTGTCACTACCTGTGCCACCATAAAGACTTTGTTCGTTACCAAGTCCGCCGAAGATACTATCGGCACCGCTGCCGCCCCGTACACGGGCGTCTCTACCGTCCTCAAGGTAAAGGGTGTCGTCTCCATCTCCGCCCAAAGCGGAGTCGTTTCCTGATCCCCCGTAGATAAGGTCGTCACCAGCCCCACCATAGACCCTGTCAACGCTACTGCCGCCGAAAGCGACATCCATTCCCGAGCCACCATAGAGACGATCGCCTTCCAAAGACCCGATCAAGGAGTCTGCCCCGTCATCGCCGACGAGGGTGTCCTTGCTGCTGCCGCCGATCAGGATGTCGTCACCGCTGCGGCCGTTGAGGATTTCGGCTGCGGAGTTAGTTGTAATGCTGTCATTGCCGCTTGTCGCCACGATGGTAACGACTTCTATGCTGTTCAAAACAGCGCCCGTCACTCCTGACGCGCCGGCCTGGATGATCAAAGTGTCGGTGCCGTCACCACCGTCGAGCAGCTCACCAGCAACCAGGTTTTCGGCGCCGCTAACCACAATGACGTCGGCTCCAGCACCGCCGAAAGCACTGTCGATGCCTCGACCGACCTCAAGGGTGTCATCCCCGCTCTCACCCTGCAGCGTTTCGCCACTGGAACCAGCGGTTAGTGTGTCGGCGCCGCTGCTGCCCTGCTGCACCACGCTCTCAATCCCAGCCAGGGTCACACCACTGGCGAGTGTTGCACCGCCCGCCAGGATCAGGGTGTCGATACCGCTGCCGCCGTCCAAGATCTCGCCAGTCTCCAAAGCCCCGGCATCTGCTACAAGCAGCGTGTCCGCGCCGCTGCCGCCAAAAGCCTGATCCTGGCCCTTGCCGCCATTGAGGATGTCAAATCCAGCACCGCCGGAGAGCGTATCAGCACCCTCACCGCCGGTTAGCAGATCGTCGCCGCTCTGACCCTGCAGCGTCTCACCGCCGGAGCCGGCGGTCAGTGTGTCCGCTCCGCTCGCGCCTTGCTGCACCACGCTCTCGATACCAGCGATTGTCACACCGCCAGCGAGTGTGGCGCCGCCCTGCAGCAGCAGCGTGTCGATACCACTGCCGCCGTCCAAGACCTCGCCGGCTTCTAGCGCGCCGGCATCGGCCACCAGCAGCGTATCAGCACCACTGCCGCCAAAAGCCTGGTCTTGGCCCTTGCCACCGTTGAGGATATCGGCGCCAGCATCGCCGTATAGGCTGTCCGCCCCTTCACCGCCGGTCAGCAGGTCGTCGCCACTCTGACCCTGAAGCGTCTCACCGCCGGAAACGGCAGTCAGCGTATCGGCTCCACTGCCGCCCTGCTGCACGACGCTCTCAATCCCAGCCAGGGTCGCACCACTGGCAAGTGTGGCACCGCCCTGCAGCAGCAGCGTATCGACACCGCTGCCGCCATCCAAGACATCGCCGGTCTCAAGCGCGCCGGCGTCAGTCACCAGGAGCGTGTCCGCGCCACTGCCGCCGTAAGCCTGATCCTGACCGCTGCCGCCGCTGAGCACGTCAGCTCCAGCATCACCGAAGAGGCTGTCTGAGCCGTCACCACCGCTCAACGAGTCGTCGCCGCTGAAACCGCTGACGGTGTCGCCGCGAGATGTTCCGGCGATGCTGTCATTGCCGCTCGTACCTTCGACCATAACGGCTTCGATGCTGTTCAGAGTGGCTCCAGCATCCAGCGTTGCACCGGCGCGGAGGACCAGGGTGTCCCTTCCCTCGCCGCCGTCCAGTAGGTCACCAGAAACCAGGTCATCAGCGCCGCTCGCTAGGAAGACATCATCACCAGAACCGCCGTAGGCACTGTCGAAACCGCGGCCACCGGCAAGAACGTCATTGCCGCTACCGCCTGACAGGGACAGGTCATCCCCATCACCGCCATAGACAAAGTCGTCGCCATCTGCACCGGATAGGGCTGTATCTGCTTCAGGACCGCCGTAAAGCCTATCGGCCCCGGAGCCACCGTCTAAGAGGGTATCACTTCCGGAACCACCGAAGATTCGATCCGCCCCCGTGCCGCCTAGGAAGGAACTGTCGCCGTCACGATCCCCATAGAGGAGGTCGTCACCCCCAGCGCCGAAGAAGCGGAAATCCCTACCTTGCCCACCAAAAAGGGTGTCTTCGCCCGCTTGTCCGTAAAAGTAGTTATCATTGCCCACGTCACCATAGAGGACATCGTCGCCATCATCACCATAGAACTGCCTATCCCGATCCTCTGCGCCAAACAGTATGTCTCGCCCTGTACCACCAAAGAGACTTATGTCGGTAGCGCGCCCGCCGAAGATGCTATCGGCACCGCTGCCGCCCCGCACACGGGCGTCTCTGCCGTCTTCGAGGTAGAGGGTATCGTCTCCATCTCCGCCCACAGCAGAATCGTCTCCAGACCCGCCATAGAGCAGGTCGTCGCCAGATCCACCAAAGAGCCTGTCCTTGCCAGTTCCACCGAACGCGGTATCCATTCCTGAGCCGCCATAGAGACGATCTCTTTGCAAAGACCCGATCAAAGAGTCTGCCCCGTCATCGCCGACTAAGGTGTCCGTGCCGCTGCCACCAACCAGGATGTCGTCACCGCTGAGACCGTTGAGGATGTTAGCTGCGGAGGTTATCGGGATAGTGTCATTGCCGCTCGACGCCTCGAAGGTGATGACTTCTATGCTGTTCAGGATAGCGCCCGTCGCCACAGTGGCACCGGCCCGGAGGATCAGGGTGTCGGTGCCGTCGCCACCATCCAGCAGCTCACCGGCAACCAAGTTGTCGGCGCCGCTAGCCACAATGACGTCGGCTCCAGCACCGCCGAAAGCACTGTCGATGCCACGACCGACCTCAAGGGTGTCATCGCCACTCTGGCCTTGTAGCGTCGTCTCACCACTGGAGCCGGCGGTCAGCGTATCGGCGCCGCTGCCGCCCCGTAGCACAAAGCTTTCAATCCCAGCCAAGGTCACACCGCTCGCCAGTGTGACGCCGCCCTCCAGGATCAGCGTATCGCTACCACTGCCACCATCCAGCAGGTCGCCAGCCTCTAGCGCGTCGGCATCAGCCACCAGCAGCGTATCTGCACCACTGCCGCCGTAGACCTCATCCTGGCCGCTGCCCCCGTCGAGAACATCAGAGCCGGCATCACCGGTTAGCAGGTCAGCACCGCTGCCTCCAACGGCTGAGTCCCAACCGTTGCTGCCGTTGATCGTGTCAGCACCGGCGTCGCCGGAGAGAGTATCTGGACCGGCCAAACCGGTCAGCGTGTCGTCACCGCTGAGAGCAGCGAAAGTATCGCTGCCGGAGGTCCCGACAAAGGTGTCGTTCCCACTCGACGCTCCGTAGGCAATCAAGTCGATATCGAACAAGAGGGAGCCGCTGCCCAAGGTTGCGCCTGCGCGTAGAAGCAGGGTGTCAGTGCCACTGCCACCGTTCAAGACCTCACCGGACGTGAGAGCCTCCACACCACTAATGACAAAGACATCGTTGCCACTATCGCCAAATGCAGTATCTGCACCGAGACCGCCTTCTATGGTATCGCTGCCGCTACCTCCGATGAGTTGCGCGTCACTGCCAGTACCGCCGTAGAGCCGATCATCTCCAGACCCACCGACGAAGGCAAAATCTCGGCCGCTGCCACCGAAGATGCGATCTGCTCCAGCATCGCCTCGGAGGCTCACGTCATCGCCATCACCGCCGTAAAGCGTGTCGTCGCCGGCGCCACCATTGAAGACACGGTCCCTGCCCTCGTCACCGAAGAGCGTGTCTGCACCTGATTGGCCATTGAGAATGATGTCATTGCCATCGCCGCCGTACAAAACGTCGTCGCCATCGTTGCCATAAAGGCGCTCATCGGCGTCCTGAGCGCCAAGGAGTGTATCGGCTCCTGAGCCGCCAGAGAGACGATTATCCTTGCCCAAACCGCCAGAGATGGTGTCCGCGCCGCTGCCGCCTTGCGCGGAACGATCGTCACCATCCTCCAGATAGAGCCTGTCGTCACCGTCTCCGCCGTCGATAGACAGATCGTTTCCAGACCCGGCATAAGCTAGGTCATCGCCAGTCGCGCCTGAGACCCTGTCGGCGCCGCTACCGCCGAACGCGGTATCCTGTCCTGAGCCGCCGTAGAGCAAATCATCGCCGGCATTGCCGGCCAGTGAGTCCGCTCCGCCATTGCCGATCAAGGTGTCTTGGCCACTGGCTCCGGACAAGCCGTCATCGCCGCTTACGCCATTTACTACATCACTCTTTGAGGTCCCGGTAATACTATCGTTTCCGCTGCTCGTCTCGAAGGTCACGACCTCTAAGCCGGTCAGAACAACGCCTGCATTCAGCGATACACCGGCCCGGACGATTAGAGTGTCAGTGCCCTCACCGCCATCGATCAGGTCACCGGCAACCAGGTTATCAGCGTCGCTGGCGACGAAGACATCGTTCCCAGAACCGCCGAAAGCACTGTCTACTCCACTACCGCTTTCAAGGGTATCATTGCCACTAAGGCCCTCTAGCGTGTTGCTACCAGGAGCGACGGTTAGCGTATCGGTTCCACTCGTGCCCTGCTGAACGACGCTCTCAATCCCAACCAGGGTCATGCCGCTGGTGAGTGTCGCACCGCCCTGCAGAACCAGCGTGTCGACACCGCTGCCGCCGTCC
>JBCBSF010000109.1:0-15817 GCA_039819325.1 Pseudomonadota bacterium
GGTGTTTTCGCCCGGTTTCTTCGCGCGCGAGGACACCAAGACACCGATGCAGGTCGGGATTGCTGCGAAGCCTGGGTGGAGGAGGCGGCCGATGCCTGAGCTCTTGATCGAACTGCGCTCTGAAGAGATCCCGGCGCGGATGCAAGAGGCCGCTGGCCAAGACTTCCAGCGCCTGCTGCTGGCCAACTTGGCCAAGGCCGGCTTGGAGCCGCGGAAGAGCCGGGCCTTCACCACGCCACGCCGCGTGACCCTGCTGCTAGAGGACCTGCCGGCCCGCCAGGAAGACACCCGGGAAGAGCGCAAGGGCCCCAAGGTCGGCGCGCCGGAGAAGGCGCTTGCCGGTTTCCTGCGCTCTGCCGGGCTGACCGACATCAGCCAAGCGGAGCTGCGGGAGAGCCCCAAGGGCGACTTCTATGTGGCGGTCAAAGAGGTACCGGGCCGGGCAACGGCGGAGGTCTTGCCGGAGCTGCTGGTCGAGGCCTTGCGCGCCATGCCCTGGCCCAAGTCCATGCGCTGGGGAGAGAACAGCTTCCGCTGGGTGCGGCCCCTTCGGGCGGTGCTGGCGCTCTTCGACGGCAAGGTCCTGGAGGGCGGGCTGGATCTTGGCAGCCCTGCGGCGGACGGCGGCTTCCTGGGCTTCACCGACAGCACGCTGGGCCATAGCTTGGAGGGCGGAAGGCACCTGCAGGTGTCGGACTTCGCCAGTTACTGCGAGGCCCTGACCGCTGGGCGGGTGATGCTGGACCGTGAGGAACGTGCGGCCTCGATCCTCGAACAGGCCGAGGCCCTTGCGCGGGAGGCTGGACTGGTTCTGCGCCAGGATCCTGGCCTGCTGGCCGAGGTGGTGGGGCTGGTCGAATGGCCCACCGTCTTGCTCGGCCGCTTTGAGGAGCGCTTCTTGAGCGTACCGCCGGAGGCCCTGGTGACCGCCATGCGCAGCCACCAGAAGTACTTCGCGCTGGAAAACCGGGACGGCAGCTTGGCGCCAGCATTCCTAGTCGTTGCCGAGGGCGATGCGCCGACGGAGACTGCGCGGCGCGCAGCCGTCACCGAAGGTAACGAGCGGGTGCTGCGCGCCCGCCTCTCGGACGCCGAGTTCTTCTGGAACCAGGACCGCAAGACGCCGCTCTCCGATCGCCTGCCGCGGCTGGGCGACATCGTCTTCCACGCCAAGCTGGGCAGCCTGCAGGACCGCGTCACCCGCATCGAGGCGATGGCACTCCACATTGCCGAGAGCCTCGGCGGGCTGGAGATGGCAGAGGTGAGCCTGGCCGCCCGTCTGGCCAAGGCCGATCTGGTGACCGGCATGGTCGGCGAGTTCCCGGAGCTGCAAGGCATCATGGGCCGCTACTATGCCGAGGCCGAGGGCGCGCCTGCCGCGGTGGCCAACGCGGTGGCGGAGCACTACGCGCCCAAGGGCCCGGACGATCCTTGTCCGCGGGCACCGCTCTCCATCGTGTTGGCCATGGCGGAAAAGCTGGACAGCCTGGTCGGCTTCTGGGCCATCGGCGAGACGCCGACCGGCAGCAAGGACCCCTTCGCGCTGCGCCGGGCTGCCTTGGGCGTCATTCGCCTCATCTTGGAGAACGAGCTGCGCTTGCCGCTGCGTGCGCTCTTTGCACAAACGGCCAAGGGCTATGGCGCCTTAGGAGCCGACTTCTCCGCCGAAGCACTGCTGGAGTTCTTCGCCGACCGGCTGAAAGTCGCGCTGCGCGGGGAGGGCCTGCGCCACGACCTGATCACCGCCGTCTTCGCGCTGGAGGACAGGGAAGGCCGCCGCGAGGACGACCTCTTCCGCCTGGTCGCGCGGGTGCGCGCCCTGCAGGCCTGGCTGGGCGGAGAGGCGGGCGAGAACCTGCTGATCGCCTATCGCCGCGCCGCCAACATCGTGCGGATCGAGGAGAAGAAGGACGGCGCGGCAATCGAAGGCGCGCCTGACCAGCATCTCTTCGAGCAGCATGAAGAACAGGCGCTCTGGATGGCCTTGGAGGCCGTCCGTCCCGTGCTGGGTCTAGCCCTGGGCCGCGAGGACTTCGACACCGCGCTCAATGATCTCTCGGGCCTGCGTGCCCCGGTGGATGCTTTTTTCGCGCAGGTGACTGTGAATATCGATACCCTGGGCCTGCGGAGCAACCGCCTGCGGCTCTTGAAAGCAATCCAGGGAACCATGGACCAGGTCGCCCGCTTCGATCTGGTCGAAGGATAGGAGGAACCACACCATGAGCCATCACGAGAGCGAACCTGTCTCGATGAGCCAGGCCGACGCCGAGGAGTTCTTCGACGCCTACTTGGCTGCCTGGAATGCGCAAGACCTGGTCGCCACCAGCGGCTTCTATGCCGAGCCCTCAAGCTTCGTCCTGCCCGAAACGACCCATGCGCTGCACGATGCCAACGCCACCTTGGGCTTCTTAGAGGCCGTGTTCGAGCGGCTGAACAGGGAGGATTTCGGGCGCTCGACCCACGGCGCCATCACGGTCAAGACCTGCAACGACGGCGTGGCCGTGATGGACGTGCGCGACATCGCCCGACTGCGCAAGGACGGCAGCACCATTGAGACGATCGATGCGCACTATGTGCTGCGCCACGACCATGACGGTGGCTGGCGCATCGTCACCGCCGTGATGTGCCGTCAGGGCTGGCTGGGCTGAGGCTCTGCCTCCTCTTCTGCTTCCGGCGGCTCATAGGCACCGCCGAAGGGTACCGTGCCCAGGGCTGCCGGCGTATAGTCGTAGGCCGTGTTCTCGCTCTCCGGCGCCGGACGGCGGCGCATACGCTCAAGCACGAAGAGGCCGAAGGCTAGGTTCAGGCAAGCCATGAAGAGGAAGAAGCTGTCTGGCCCGAAGATGTTCATGCTGGTCGAGGCGGCGATGTTGCCAAACATGCCGCCGAAGGAGTTCATCAGCAGGAGGGCTGCTGCTGCCGGCACCAGGCTGCTCTCCGGCAGCCAGTCGTTGGTGTGGGCGATGATCAAGGCATAGATCGGGAAGATGGCAGCCCCGGTCAGCACGCTGGCCACCATGATCATCAGATAGGTTGGGTTGTGCGCCAAGACGGTGACGTAGAGCGCCAGCAGGGCACCGCCGCCGATGACGGTGACGCCAACGATGACGGCGCGCCGGTCCAGCCGGTCCGAGAGCCAGCCCAAGGGATACTGCGCTACCAAGCCGGCAAGGAGACCGGCGGTCACCAGGAAGGCCGTTTGCTCACCATCCAGACCTGCGCTGGCGCCATAGACCGAGGCGAGCGAGGTGAAGGAGCCCTGCAGGGCGCCGACGCAGAAGGAACCGATCACCCCCAGTGGCGTCTCGCGGAAGAGGCGGACCAAACCATAGCGGCGCGGCTGGGCCTCATCCTCCTCCTCGTCTGGCTTGATCATGGGCGCACCGGCGCGTGTGAGGGTCACCGGCACCAGCGCGAAAGAGATCAGGATCGACGCGATGGCGAAGAGCATGAGGCCGCCGGGATCGCCCAGATTGGCGATCAGCGGTCCGATGGCGAAGCCGCCGAAGATGGTGACGCCATAGATCGAAAGGATGCGCCCGCGGTACTCGTTGGGAGAGCGGGCGTTCATCCAGCTTTCGACCACGGTGTAAAGGCCGGCGAAGCAGAAGCCGGTCACAAGGCGCAAGATCAGCCAGCCATAGGGCGTGGGCCAAAGGGCCAAGAGCAAAGCCAGGCCAGAGGCGACGGAGGCCAGGGCTGCGAAGGTGCGGATATGCCCGATCTCCTTCACTAGCTTGGGGCAATAGAGGCTGCCGATGCCGAAGCCGGCGAAGTAGGCCGCGGAGATCACCCCCATCCAGCCGACCGAGATGCCCTCGATCGGTGCGCGCAGGCCTAAGAGCACGAACTGTGCCGAGGAGCCGGCCAGCAAAACCCCGAAGGAGAGGATCAAGGGCGCGAGGAGAAGCAGGACGGCATACATGGCGTGCGTGGCCCTTTGCCTGGGAGCGAACAACAGACTGGCCCCCATAGCCAGCCGGTGTCCGTCTCGTAAACGGCTAAATCTGCAAGGGAAGCGGTCTTTGTCCTGCGCCTAGGGGCAAAGGCAGGTGGGGACAGCGCTTCCTTCGATCAGGCCGGGGGCCATGAGACAAAAGGCCTGCATGCCGGAGCGGTCGCGCCGGGCCCTGGCGAGCTGTCGCTCGGTCAAGGTCAAGAGGCGCCGTGCCCGGGCATTGTCTGGCGTCACCTGCCGCTCCACCAGCTGGCAGCTCTCAGGATGCAGGCGGGCGGAGAGGGTCATGGGCTGCCGGCTGCCGTCGGCTTGGGTGAGGCTGAGGATCGCCTCGGCCTTCCAGCCGGCTGCTTCGGGCCTGACAATCACCTGCTCGATCCGGCACTCACCACCGGCGCCGGCGAGGCCCGGGCAGGCCTCACGCAGCTGGCGCGGCGCGTCGGAGAGGAGCAGCACCGGTCCGGTCAGGTCAAAGACCTCCTCTGCCTTGGCAGCCGACAGGAGCGGAACGCTAAGAACCAGAAAAAGCAACAGCGGTCGAAGCATGGTCCAATCCCATCAGTCTGCGCAGGATCGTTCTTGCTGACCTGCCTGCTCTCCGGCCAGATGGGAAGCAGAAAAGAGGGAGGATCGCCATGACCGCTTCATCCAAGACCTTGAGGCCCCGCCGCAGCTTCATCTTCGCGCCCGGCAATCGCCCGGACATGTTTCCCAAGGCCCTGGCCAGCGGCAGCGACATCGTCTGCGTCGATCTGGAAGACGCCATCGCGCCCAAGGACAAGGCAGAGGCACGGGCGAAGGCCTTTAGCGCCCTGCCGGGTGCGGAGGGACCGGCGCGCGTCGAGCGTATCATCCGCATGAACTGCCTGCGCACGCCCGACGGCATGGCCGACGTCATGGCCTTGCTGGAGGCCAAGGATCCGATCGAGGGCGTGATGCTGCCCAAGGTCCGCGCGCCGGAGGAGGTGGCAGCACTCGCCGACCTGCT
This sequence comes from Pseudomonadota bacterium, assembly GCA_039819325.1. Lineage (GTDB taxonomy): Bacteria > Pseudomonadota > Alphaproteobacteria > Kiloniellales > JACOMY01 > JACOMY01. Next base: position 4,947 of record JBCBSF010000109.1, read on the forward strand.
GGACGAGCACCGGCTCGACACCCGCTTGCATGTCATCATCGAGACCAATGAGGGCCTGGAGGCCGCCTCAGAGATCGCGCGGGCGAGCAGCCGGATCGAGGCACTCTTCTTCGGCGGGGTCGATATGGCCGCGGATCTGCGCTGCCGCCCGACCTGGCAGGCGCTGCTCTATACCCGCTCTCGCGTCGTGCATGCCGCTGCCACCGCCGGCCTCGACGTGATCGACGTCCCTTGGCTGGATCTGGAAGACCAGGCCGGCCTGGAGCGAGAGGCAGCAGCAGCGGCGGAGCTGGGCTTCTCCGGCAAGGGCTCGATCCACCCCAAGCAGATCCCGGCCATCATGGCTGCCTTCACCCCCGACGCGGAGAGCGTGGCCCAGGCCAAGCGGGTGCTGGACGCCTTTGCGGCCAGCGACGGCGGCCTCTTGGTGGTCGACGGCAAGCTGATCGAAAAGCCGGTCCTGCGCAGCCTGCAGCGGCTGCTGCTGCGGGCCGAGGCTTAGGCCCGCAAGTCCGCGATGATCTCGTCCATGTCGTCGCTGGTGAGCTCCCAGTCGTTGCCGAAGTTGGCCACGATCTCGACCATGAAGTCTTCCGACAAGGCCTTGGCGGCCTCGACATCGCCCAAATGGTCGAGCAGCAGGGCGAAGGCCAGCTGGCGCGGCTCGGGGCCTTCATAGCTCCACTCGAACTCGTTCTTGGTGTAGCTGTGCTTGTCGCGGGCCTCGTCGATCGGCTGGCCGTCGACGGTCACCTCCGGGCCTGTGCCGGTGCGTTCGCCTAGGTAGCGTTTCATCTTTCGCGTCCCCTTTTCTTGTTGGTCACTTGCGTGACCAGCGGCACCAGCCCGCACCCCCGCCCGGCCACCCACGCCAGTATCCTATTGGGTGGCCGGGAGGGGGTGCGGGCTGGTGCCGCGCGATGAGCTTGCTCATCGCCGCAAAACCTCAAACCTGCTTACGACGTTCGACCAGGCCTAGGAACTTCTCGTACTCGGCATCATTGACGCCATAGCTGTGGTCGTCGTCAGGGAAGCTGCCGTTCTTCACCTCGGCCACGTACTGCTTCAGGCCGCCGACGGCGACTTCGGTCAGGTTGGCGTAGCGCTTGGTGAACTTTGGCTTGAAGTCGGTGAAGACGCCCAAGAGGTCGTAGGACAGCAGGATCTGACCGTCCGTGCCGGCGCCGGCACCGATGCCGATGGTGGGGATCTCCAGCTGCTCGGAAATCACCTTGGCGATGGGGGCGGGGACGGCCTCGAACTCCAGCATGAAACAGCCGGCGTCTTGGATGGCCAAGGCGTCCTCCAGGATCTTCATCGCAGCCTCAGCCGTGCGGCCCTGGATCTTGAAACCACCGAACATGGCAACCGTGTGCGGCGTCAAGCCGATGTGGGAGGCGGTGGGGATGCCGGAATCGATCAGCGCCTTCAGGATATGCGCCTGGCTCTTGCCACCTTGAGGCTTCACCGCATCGCAGCCGGCCTCCTGCATGAAACGGGCGGCATTGCTGATGGCGATGCCCGGCTCGTAGTAGCTCTGGTAGGGCATACAGCCGAGGGTGAAGGTGTTGGGCGCGCCGCGGCGGACCGCTTGGGCGTGCATCACCATCATCTCCATGGTGGCTGGGATGGTACTGCTGTGACCGTGCGCGACCATTGCCAAGCTGTCGCCGACCACGCAGACATCGACACCCGCCGCCTCTGCCCAACTGGCTGAGGTGTAGTCGGGGACAGAGGTGTAGACCATCTTCTCGCCGCTGGTCTTGGAGTCACGGATCTCGGTAATGGTCCGCTTCTTTCGGGTCTCGTCAGCCATGGTCGCTCCCTTCCTCTTGCTTCTTGCAGCCGATCCTTAGCACCTTCCAAAAGGCCCTGGACAGGGGCTGGCTTGTATCTGATATATCTGTAATATGCTTATGGGCCCGGCTGCGGCGGGTCAAGCGGGAAGGCGACGAGGACCCCCTATGGACATCGCACTACTCCCGGCTTTGGTCTTGGTCTTGGCCTTCCTGGCCACCGTGGCCGGCTTGGTGGAGATCAGCGCTTACTTCCCCCTGGCGGGCCGCCCACCGGCCTTCGTGTCTAATCAGGGCCTGCTGGCCATCTTCGTCTTCACCCTGGCCTTGCTGCTGCTGCCGCTGGCGGGTCTGGCCTTCGCCTGGTCGGGCCTTGGCTGGCCCTTCATGATCATCCTGGGCGGGCTGGCGGTCTTGGCCGGACCTGTCGTGTGGCAGGCGACCTGGCAGGGGCGGGTGAACAGCCCGCCGGCCTTGCTGGCCGTGTCGGGCCTCTATCTGGCCGTCGCCCTGCTGCTGTTTTCACTTTAGACGACTGTCGGAGACTCTTAACCCATGCCTCCCTTCTGGAAAGCCGTCATCACGCTTGGCTGCATCGCCGCCGCCATCGGCATGTTCTTCTACCAGCGCGGCGAGGGGCTGGAGACCAACGGCTGGATCGCCGTCGGCCTCGCCGCCTTCATGATCGTTGCGGTTTGGCTCTTTCCCGAGGCCAAGGCCAGCGGGAAGCAGAAGAAGAGTTAGCTGGATCGACGAGCGCCCGCTCCTTCCAAAGGCACCGACCTCATCCTGAGCCTGTCGAAGGATCTGCCCAAAGCTCTTGCGCTCTTTGGGCAGATCCTTCGACAGGCTCAGCATGAGGGGAGCGCTCTGGGGTGGGAGACTGCTTTTATCCTTTCTTCGCCCAGCGCAGGTCGAGGGTATGTGGCATCTCCGGCTGGCTGATGTCTTGCGGCTCGCCGTGAGTGCCTGGCGTATGGCCGATCGCTTGAAAGCGCGATAGCCGGCGGCTTTCCGCCTCGTAGCTGTTGATCGGGAAGGTCTCGTAGGAGAGTCCGCCTGGATGCGCGACATGGTAGGTACAGCCCGCTACGGCCCGGCCGGTCCAGCGGTCATAGAGATCGAAGGTGAGCGGCGCGTCCACCGGAATAGTGGGATGGAGTGACGAGGCCGGCTGCCAGGCCCGGAAGCGCACGCCGGCCACCGCCTCACCGGCGACCGCGGTCGACTGCAGCGGCACACGCATCCCGTTGCAGGCGATGAGATAACGATCACCGCTGAGACCGCTGACCTTCACCTGTAAGCGCTCCAAGGATGAGTCCACGTAGCGCACGGTGCCGGCGGCACCGCCTTCTTCGCCCATCACATGCCAAGGCTCTAGCGCCTGGCGGATCTCCACCTCCACCGCGCCGTGGCGGAAGCTACCGAAGCGCGGAAAGCGGAACTCTCGGTGCGGCGCGAACCATTCCGTTTCAAGCGGATAGCCGGCCGCCCTCATGTCCTGAATGATGTCTCCCAGATCCTGCCAGACGTAGTGCGGCAGCAGGAAACGGTCGTGCAGTGCCGTGCCCCAGCGGATCAGCTTGCCCCGATAGGGCTCATTCCAGAAGCGGGCAATCAGGGCGCGGAGCAAGAGCTGCTGCACCAGGCTCATGCGCGCATGCGGCGGCATCTCGAAGGCGCGGAACTCCACCAGGCCGAGCCGGCCAGTGGGGCCGTCGGGGGAGTAGAGTTTGTCGATGCAGATCTCGGTGCGGTGCGTGTTGCCGGTGACGTCGATCAGCAGGTTGCGGAAGATGCGGTCGACCAGCCAGGGGGCGATGGTCTCTCCCATCGCCGGATCGGGCACTTGGGTGAAGGCCAGGTCCAGCTCATAGAGCTGATCGTTGCGGGCCTCGTCGATGCGTGGCGCCTGGCTGGTCGGGCCGATGAAGAGGCCGGAGAAGAGGTAGGAGAGTGCTGGGTGATGCTGCCAATAGGTCACCAGGCTCTGCAGCAGATCGGGCCGGCGCAGGAAGGGGCTGTCCTCCGGCTTGGCCGCGCCTAGCACCAGGTGGTTGCCGCCGCCGGTGCCGCTGTGGCGCCCGTCGATCATGAACTTCTCGGTCCCCAGCCGGCTGTAGAAGGCGTCCTCGTAGAGGCCTTGCGTGATCGCCACCATCTCGGGCCAAGAGCTGGCGGGCTGGATGTTGACCTCAATTACTGCCGGGTCGGGGGTGACCTTCAAGACCTGGAGGCGGGGGTCGTCCGGCGGCGCATAGCCCTCGATGTAGAGCGCCAGCCCCAGCTCCACTGCGGTATCTTCGACGCTGGCCAGCAGGTCCAGGTAGTCCTCCAGCTGCTCGGTCGGGGGCATGAAGACACAAAGCCGGCCGTCGCGCGGCTCGATCGTCATGGCGGTGCGCACCGGCTTACCGTCGACGCCGGCGCCGGGTGCCGGCTGTGGCATGGTCTCTTGCGGCGCCGAGCCTGCGGCCGCGCGCAGGACGAAAGGCTGGCGCTTTGGGTGGCGTGTCGGGAGTGGCCCACGGCTGTCGAAGGGGTCGCGCGGGATAACGTGCGGATAGTCGGCTTCTTCGAGCTCCGGCAGCGAGGCGAGCGGCAGACGCAGGCCGGCAGCCGAATCGCCGGGGATCAGCAGCAGGCGGCCGCTGCGCATGCGCCAGATCTCGCTGCGCCAGCGCGGTGCCCGGCTGTCTGGCGCCTGCCAGGCCTGCAGCGGCAGCACCCAGCAGATCGCTTCGTCCAGACCGCGCGGCTGACGACGGGCCTGCCAGGCAGCCTCAAGCGCATCGTCCGACAGCGGCTCGCGCTCTTCCGTTTCCAAGAGGTGCGCTGGGTCTTCATAGGCCGGCTGCACGGCCTCTGGCGAAACCTCCAGCCGTTGCGCGATGCCCTGGGCCAGGTTTTGGGCTTGGGCGATGGTCGGCCGATAGTCTTCGCGTTCCTTGGCGATGATCTCCGGCCGGGTCAGCAGCGGCTGGCCGTCTCGCCGCCAGTAGAGACCGAAGGCCCAGCGCGGCAAGGGCTCGCCCGGGTACCATTTTCCGGTCCCATGATGCAGCAGGCCCTTGGCGCCAAAGCGCCGCTGCAGCCGGTGGATCAGGTCTTGCGCCAGGCCGCGCTTGGTCGGGCCGACGGCAGCGCTGTTCCACTCTTCGCCTTCAGGATCGTCGATGGAGTTGAAGGTGGGCTCGCCGCCGATGGTGAGGCGGACATCCCCGGCCTCCAGCTCCTGGTCCAAGGCAGCGCCGCAGGCATCGATGGCCTGCCATTGCTCCTCGCTGTAGGGCTTGGTCACCCGCGGCGTCTCCAGCACGCGGGTGATGGACATGTCGAAGGTGAACTCGGTCTTCGCCGGCTCCACCAGGCCGGAGATGGGCGCGGCGGAGGCAGGATGCGGGGTCGCCGCCAAGGGGATGTGGCCTTCGCCGGCCAGCAGACCGGAGGTTGGGTCCATGCCGACCCAGCCGGCGCCGGGCAGGTAGGCCTCCGCCCAGGCATGCAGATCGGTGAAGTCGACCTCTGTTCCAGATGGTCCGTCGAGCGCCTTCACGTCGGGAGCCAGCTGGATCAGATAGCCGGAGACGAAGCGCGCGGCGATGCCTAAGTGGCGCAGGATCTGCACCAGAAGCCAGCCGCTGTCCCGGCAGGAGCCCTTGGCGAGCTGCAAGGTCTCCTCCGGCGTCTGCACACCAGGCTCCATCCGGACGACATAGCCGATGTCCTGCTGCAGGCGCTGGTTCAGCTCCACCAGATAATCCACCGTCCTGCGCGGCTCCTGCGAGACTTCGGCCAGCCAGGCCTTCAGCAAGGGGCCGGGCTCCTCTGTCACCAGATAAGGCTCCAGGTCGCGGGCCGTCAGATCGTCATAGGTGAAGGGCGCTTCTTCGGCGTCGGGCTCGAGAAAGAAGTCGAAGGGGTTATAGACCGCCATGTCGGCGACCAGGTCGACGGCGATGGAGAAGTGGTCGATCTTCTCCGGAAAGACCAAGCGGGCCAGGTAGTTGCCGTGCGGATCTTGCTGCCAGTTCAGGAAGTGCGGCTTCGGCTCGACCTGCAGCGCGTAGCTGATGATGGCGGTGCGGCTATGCGGTGCCGGGCGCAGGCGGACCACCTGCGGACCCATGGTGATGGGACGCTCATAGCGATAGCGCGTGGTGTGGTTGAGAGCGGCGTGGAGGGTCATGCGCGGGAGGGTTCCTGACGGGCTGCCAAGGCTAGGCGGGAGCCTAAGGATCAGCCAGTGCCCGCGCAATCGCCGAGAGGTCTCTCTTTTTCAGCGGTCACTTACGTGACCATCCGGCACCAGCCCTCTCCCCCGCCCGGCGACCCAACGAGAGTATCCTGGACTGGGTGGCCGGGCGGGGGAGAGGGCTGGTGCCGAGAGGTTTCGCGTTTTTTTTGCCTCTCGGCGGAATAGACGCAGAAGAGCTCACGTTGTCCTGCCACTGAAGCGGCGAGGGGCGCTGCTTCGAACCCGACAGGAGAACCCAAGAGATGTCTTCGATGCAGAACGCGGCACCGCGTGCCACCCGCCGTCCGCTACTACCCGCACTCGCACTTGCGGCGGCACCCTTCTTACTGGCTGCCTGCAGCACCGTTGAGCGGGAAGCCGGCCAGCAGCTGGCCAGCCTTTCCAGCAGCCCTGGCGACCCGGTGATGGCGCCAGCCTCCATGCCCTTCTATCAGCCGGGCCAGACCTTCACCTTCGACGACGGCCAGCGCGACCAGGTGATCGGCATCGAAGGGATGCGTGTCATCTGGCGCGACGAGCAGAGCCGCCAGGAGGTGACCACCCGCAACTTCGTAGAGCCGGTCTTGGAGCGTGGCAGCCGTCAGCGGGCCGTCGTTAACGATGCTTCCGGCCTCTGGCCCCTGCAGGTGGGCAAGAGCGATCGCATGCGCATCGCCCGCAGCCGGATCGAGGCGGATGGAACCCGCACCAATCAGACCTCCCGCAACTACAACTGCCGTGTCTCCAACACTGAGATGGTGATGGTTCCGGCCGGTGAGTTCGAGACCTACCGCGTGCAGTGCAACCGCTTCTCCAATAGCGGCAAGCGCCTGGTCGAGACCCAGGTCTGGTACTACGCGCCGGAGGTCGGCCACTACGTGAAGTGGGAGGAGATCGACCGCAAGACCGGCAACCGCAACGGTCGCTCGCTGATCAGCTACTCGGGCTAAACCAAACCCACAGATGGCAACGCAAAGGCGCGTCTGCCGGTCCAGGCAAGCACTGGATCGGCAGACGCGCCTCCGCGTTCTGGACTGCGAGGCCGCAGTGCCTCCTAAGAGGAGCGGTAGTCGGGGCAGGGGTCTCCCAGCTTGATGATCGGCGGAATGTCGTCCTCCGACTTCGCCGTTGGGTCCTCCGGGTACCAGCCGACCAGACCGTGACTGCGGTAGCCCAAGAGATGTTGCAGCTCTTGCGGCAGAGTCTCCGCCACCGCGCGGGGGACGGTGAGGAAGAGGTTCTCCTCCTGCCGCAGCCAGCCCAATACGAGCGTGTTCACCAGGGCGATCCGCGGCTTGTCCGAACGGTTGGCGCCGCCGCCGTGAAAGGTGTTGCCCAGATAGAGCAGCAGCGAGCCTGCCGGCATCACCGCCTCCGCCACGGGATCATCCGGACCTGCCTCACGGCCCAGCGGCCAGCGGTGGCTGCCGGGCACGACGCAGGTCGGCCCGTTCTCGGCCGTGAAGTCGGTGAGGGCCCAAAGCGCGGAGATCTGCAACTCAACGCCAGGGATTTCGAAGTGATAGCAATGGGCGTCGCGGTGCAGCAGCTGCGCGTTCTCCCCCGGCCAGATCTCGATCGCCGTGGTCGAACCCAGCGTGTAGTTCATACAGTTGGGGCGCAGGAAGCGGTCGGCGGCGGCGAGTGTGAGTGGATGGGTGAAGAGCGGCGCGCTCTCTGGCACCCGTGCGGGGATTGCTGAGATCCGCAGAGTGGTGAAGCCGTTGAACTCATTCATAGTGTCGCGGCCGTCATGATCGAAATGCGGCCGCAGTCCATCCACCACGGTCTGGCAGAGGTCGGGATCGATGGCCTTTTCGATGATGACGACGCCGTCTTGCTCCAAAGCCGCTAGGATCTGGGCTTCGGAGTCACCCATCTGGAAGGTTTGAACAGTGACCATGCTTTAAGGGGTCCTCGAGCTTGCCTCAGACAGAAGGACCCCTAAGCTGTCATTCCTCCCAGTCGGCGGCAAGTGCCGCGGCTTCTGCGGCGCCGTCCAAGGGCTCGCCTTCTATCTCGGCCGCCATCACCGTGGCCAGCAGATCCGCCGCTGGTCCGCTAGCAGTGGCGAAGTCCTGGCCCCTTTGCGGTTCGACATTGGGGAAGGCCACCACGGCCGTTGCGATCCAGCCGCCGCTTTGATGGCAGGCTAGGCCGGCTGCGGCCTGGCCCTCGAAGACCACCTGATACTCACGGCAGTAACGGCCGTTGCGATCCTGGAAGGTCAGAAGCGGCATGACGTTGGTCGCGGCATCGCCCGCCTGCTCGTAACTGGCGCGGGTCTGCAACGTATCGTGCAGCAGGCTATCCGGCGCAATTGGACCGGCGGCGAGCAGACCGCCGGTACCGGCTGTGCTATCGCCCTCAAAGAGGCCTCCACCAGCCAAGCCGCCGCCAAGGCCTAAGACCAAGGCGACCGAGGCTGCCAGCGGCAGCTGCCAGGTCGGCCGCGTCGCGGCGGCGGGCTTGCCCCGAGGCTTGAAAGCCACGACGGTGTCGTCGGCTTGTGGCGCTGCTTTCTCGTCCGCCTTCTCCTCGCCCAGCAAGAGGGCCGTCAGATGATCGGGCACCGGCTCGTTCAAGGCATCAGAGAAGGCGTCCTGCGCCAGCCGGCCGCCGCGTTCGATGGCGGCCAAGCGGTCTTGCGCATCTGGATCGTCTTCCAGCTGGCGCTGCACCTCCGCGGCCTCGGCTGGATCCAAGGCGCCGTCTGCGTAGGCCAGGAGGGTCTCGTCGCTGATCTTGCTCATGACGCCACCACCTTGCCCAAGCGGATGCGGGCGCGCGACAGGCGGCTCATCACCGTCCCGATCGGCAGCGAGAGGACCTCGGCAGCTTCCTTGTAAGAGAGGCCATCGATGGTGACCAAGCCCAAGACGGCGCGCTGCTCGTCTGGCAACTCCTTGATTGCCGCGCGTACCGCAGAGAGTTCCAGCTGGGATTCCACCACCTGGCGGCCGTCGCTGCCGGAGAGGTCATGTTGATCCTCGATAGGCTCTGGGATGCCTCTCACCTTGTTCTTGCGTACCCAGTCGATCCATACGGTTTGCATAATCCGATACATCCACGAGTCCAGCCGGGTGCCCGGCTGCCATTGATCCAAACGGGTGAGTGCCCGTTCGCAGGCGGCTTGCAGAAGGTCGTCTGCCTGGTCGTCGCTGCGCGCCAGGACCTTGGCGAAGCGGCGTAACCGGGGCAGAAGCGCAACGAGCTGCCGTCTGGCCTCGTCACTCATGAGGGAGCGCCTCCTTGCCTGCTTGACCGGTACAACGACTGAGACACCAGATTATTCCTCTGTTTCGTAAAGAATTACTACTTCGCTCGTGTGTTGTTCAAATCGCGCTGGTCTCGCGCTCGCCAAACTCGCGCCCGACGATCCAGCGGAATAATATGCCGGCCGAGCCGTTGTCTAGCATCCGCCCTGTCGCGCCGAAGCGGCAGGGAAGGGGCACCTGCTCATCGTTTTGCCAAGGAATGCGCCTGTCATGCTGTCCAAAACTCTCAAAGACGTCTTTCGCCCGCTCTTGGTTGCAGTCTTGCTGCTCGCCTTGCCGCTTTCCATGACGCCCGGTTTGCTGAACGACAGCCTGCCTTTCGGCGCCAAGCGCGCGGCCGGCGACGGCGATGGTGACGGAGATGGCGATGGTGACGGAGATGGCGACGGCGATGGTGACGGAGACGGCGACGGCGATGGAGATGGTGACGGCGATGGTGACGGCGACGGAGATGGGGACGGTGACGGAGATGGCGACGGAGACGGAGACGGCGACGGAGATGGTGACGGAGACGGTGACGGCGATGGCGACGGCGATGGTGACGGCGATGGCGACGACGGCGGTGATGACGGTGACGACGGCGGCGATGATGGGGACGACGGAGACGACGGCGATGACGGCGACGATGGCGATGATGGTGAAGCTGCAACCGGTGCTGCTGCCGGTGGGGATGGCGGCGTAGACAGCGCCTTTCTGCCGGCAGAAGTGCTGGTCTTGGATCCAGCCGACTCCGACCTTGTAACCGCGCTTGGTCTCGGCTTTGCCCTGATCAGCGACGAGAGTTACGGCCAACTCGGCATGCGTTTGGTGCGCTTGCGAACCCCGGGCGGCGTACCGGCAGAGTTGGCGCTCATTCAGCTGCAGGGGCAGATTGGCCCGACGGTCACCTTGAACGCCGTCTATGACTTGGCGGAGGGCAACGCTGCCAACATGCAGCTGGTCGGCTGGAACGCAGCCAGCGGACGCTGCGGGCAGGGCATGCGGGTCGGCATGATCGACACCAAGGTCGACAGCGGCTTTCGCGGCGGCACTGTAGTCTCCAAGTCCTTTGGCCCTGCCGCGCAGAGCACGGCCCCGACGGAACATGGGACGGCTATCGCCTCACTGCTGGTCGGCAGCCGCAGCGGCGCTATCACCGGTTTGCTGCCAGCCGCGCGGCTCTACGCCGCTGGGGTCTTCTACAGCTCTGCAAATGGTGCCGACGCCGCCAACGCCAATGACATCGTCGCAGCCTTGGATTGGCTGCTCGGCCAAAGGGTTAACGTGGTGAACATGAGCTTCGCCGGGCCCGCCAACGGTGTGCTGGCTGCAGCCTTGGTCCGCGCCCAGGCGCGTGGTGTGCTGGCTGTGGCGGCTGCCGGCAACAACGGCCCCGGCGCACCGCCAGCCTATCCGGCCGCCTATCCGCAAGCGCTGGCGGTCACCGCCATCGACCGCTTCCGCCGGCCTTATCGCGCCGCCAACCAAGGTGCCTATATCTCGCTGGCAGCCCCTGGCGTGAACGTCTGGACGGCGCATCCTCAGCGCGCAGGCGAGTTCAGCAACGGCACCTCGTTGGCG